>CAWBKT010000008.1:0-105683 GCA_963789385.1 uncultured delta proteobacterium
TCTTATCTTGCCGGCTTTAAGACGCTGAAAAAATAGATCTTCCTGCCGCTGCATAAAGCTATCGGCATACCTAACCATATCGTGAAATGCGGCCGCTGACAAGGCGGTGCCGACGAAAGGCCGGATTTGTGAGAAATTCTCTTCATGATTATAACGGATAACCGACAAGTCGCCAAATTTGTTTACGCGGCTGCCGGTAGCTGCTTGTTGATAAAATGGCACCAAACGAGCCACTATGGCATCTATCATAGTCTTGGATAACTCCCGCCTTTGGGCAATTTCATCCATCATCAGATGCTGGGGCATGCGGACCATCTGGAGGGCGTATTCGATGGCCTTGCCTTCGCCACCCAGTCGCAATTCCCCATCCCGGGCCACCAGGGGCAGAACGGCAAGGTATATTTCCGGGGCCAGGCGCCGGTTGAGAACCAGCTCCTGTTCCAGAAAATAGTGTCTTTTCCTCAAGGTGGAAAAATCCAAAAACCCGAAATTTACCGGTTTCTTAATTTTATACGCATGATTTTTAGTCAAGAAAATATAAGATATATGGGTTTGAATAAATTCTACCTTTTCGGTGGCATCCTGATAAATTTCAGGATTCAGCATTGCCGCAATTAAATCCATAACACTAAAGAATATAGCAATATTCTGCCGTTTTTCAAAGTTTTTTTCAATTTAAGAGGTAGGATCGCGGTTGCATCCACAGAATAATATTATTATATTTAGTTTAACGTTGATGAGAGGACCGATTTGGCCTTCTTGGCAGGTTTTTTGAGTCTTTGATGGTTAGTTTTTTTGCAAAATTTCATTTTTTTAAACCCGCCAACCGAAGAAATTGCAACTTAAGGAGCAACAATGCCCGAAAACTATAAGCGGAACTTATCGGACACGGAAGACGTTGAAACTCCGGAAATAGATATTCCTGGAGAATTACCGCTTCTGGCAGTCCGTGATATTGTAATATTTCCCAACATGATTCTCCCTCTGTTTGTAGGTCGGGAATCTTCTATTTTAGCTATAGAGGCCGCCCTGGCCCAGGACAGATTAATATTTTTAGTGACGCAACGTGATCCGGAAATCGACGATCCGCAACCGACGGACATCTATGATATCGGTACGGTCTGTTTGATCATGCGAATGCTCAAGCTCCCGGACGGACGTTTAAAGATTCTGGTGCAAGGCCTGTCCAAGACTAAGATCATCAGTTTCCAGCAAGAAAAACCTTTCCTGAAGGTCGTTCATGAAATAATAGCAGAAACACCGGCGGAGGAATTATCCATCGAGGCGGAAGCTTTAATGCGCAATGCCCGGGAAATGACTGAAAAAATCCTTTCCTTAAAAGGCATCCTCTCCCCAGAAATGAGTTCCATCCTGGAATCCATTGAGGAGCCGGGACGGTTGGCCAACCTCATTGCGTCAAACCTGCATCTCAAGATCGAAGAGGCTCAGGAGATCCTGGAACAGCAGGAACCGATCCACCGCCTGATCCGCATCAATGATTATCTCCGCCGGGAACTGGAAGTTTCCACGATGCAGGCCAAGATTCAATCCGAAGCCAAGGAGGAGATTGATCGCAGCCAGCGGGAATATTTTTTGAGAGAACAGTTGCGGGCCATAAAAAAGGAACTTGGCGATTTTGACGAGCGCCCGGATGAGATAGAAGAATATCAGCAGAAAATTTCCAAGGCCCGCATGCCGAAAGCGGTGGAAGAAGAAGCGGTTATGCAGCTTACGCGCCTGGAGCAGATGCACCCCGACGCAGCCGAAGCTACCATGGTGCGAACGTATCTGGATTGGCTCGTAGAAGTTCCCTGGTCCAGGAACACCAGGGATAAGCTGGAACTAAAAGAGGCAAAAGCCGTCTTAGACGCCGACCACTACGACCTGGAAAAAGTCAAAGACCGGATTCTGGAATATCTCAGTGTCCGGAAGCTTAACAAAAAAATGAAGGGCCCCATTCTTTGTTTTGTGGGCCCGCCGGGCGTCGGCAAAACTTCATTGGGCAAATCCATTGCCCGGGCCATGGGCAGAAAATTTACGCGCATTTCTTTGGGCGGCATTCGTGATGAAGCCGAAATTCGAGGGCATCGGCGGACGTATATCGGGGCGCTGCCGGGCCGCATCATTCAAGGGCTAAAAAATGCCGGGGTTAATAATCCGGTTTTTATGATGGATGAAATTGATAAAATCGGCCAGGATTTTCGAGGCGACCCGTCGGCAGCCTTACTTGAAGTTTTGGATCCGGAGCAGAATTCCGCCTTCAGCGATCACTACTTGAATGTTCCGTTTGACCTCTCCAAGGTCATGTTTATTCTCACAGCCAATCTGGTGGATCCCATCCCCTCGGCTCTGCTTGACCGCATGGAGATCATCAGACTGGCAGGATACACCGAAGAGGAAAAGCTGGAAATTGCCCAGAAGTATCTGCTTCCCCGGCAGTTCCAGGAAAATGGCCTTAAGTTGACGGATTTGACCATTGCCCCTAATACCCTCCGGGAACTCATAAGTCATTACACCCAGGAGGCGGGATTGCGGAATCTGGAGCGGGAAATCGGCAGTCTGTGCCGCAAAGTGGCTCGCCGCATCGCCGAAGAGGAGAAAGGGCCATTCAGTATTACTCGGGCTAATTTACACCGCTATTTGGGACCGCCGCGTTATCTTCCCGAAGCCGAACAGGAAACAGATGAGACCGGGGTGGCCACCGGTTTAGCCTGGACGGAATTCGGCGGTGAACTGCTGTATGTGGAAGCCAGTTTGATGAAAGGGAAAGGCCATCTTACTCTTACCGGCCATCTGGGAGAGGTGATGAAAGAATCGGCCCAGGCGGCTTTGAGCTATAGCCGCGCCAGATCACATATTTTTAATCTTCCGGAAGATTTTTATGAAAAGCTGGATATCCATCTGCATGTGCCGGCCGGCGCCATCCCCAAGGACGGCCCTTCAGCCGGGGTTACCATGGCCACGGCCCTGATCTCGGCTTTGACGCAAATTCCGGTGCGTAAAGATGTGGCCATGACCGGGGAAATCACCTTAAGGGGCAAAGTCTTACCCATCGGCGGTCTGAAAGAAAAAGCGTTGGCGGCCCTGAGGGCCCGCATGAAGAAAGTAATTATTCCCGAGGCTAATAAAAAAGATCTGATTGAAATTCCAAAACATATTAAACGGCGTTTGAAATTTATTCCGGTGCAGAGTATGGACGAGGTCCTGCAGGTGGCCCTGGTTCACCCCCCGGCTTTGGAAGAGACTAAAAAATCTCCACCCCGGTCGCGGACCAAGCCGACCCGGGCATCCTTCGCTCCCGGATGAAGGTTGCGGATTATCCGTCGAGGTCAAAGTAAACTGTTGGTATATTAGCCTAAAAGGAAATATTTATTACTTTCTGACTGCACTATTCGATAACGATATCTGGTGGAAGTGGGCAGCGTTATTTTTGCTGTTATGTTGCTACGGTTTTTTTGCTTCGGCGGAAACCTCACTATTTTCCTTGAGCCCCCTGGCGCGTCTTAAACTCAAAAACAAGCACCCTCAGGCCGGCAACAGCATCGATAAACTTCTAGCCCGTCCCCAGCGATTATTGACCTCAATCATCATCGGCAACGAAGGGGCCGTGATCATTTCCACCATTCTGGCCACATCCATCTCCTTGAGCCTTTGGGGGGATCGCGGCAAATGGATGGCCATGGGGGTTATGGCCCCCGCCCTCCTCCTGTTCGGAGAAATTATTCCCAAATCCCTGGCCTTGCGTAAACCGGAATGGTGGGCTTGTTTAATCGCCGCACCGCTTTCAATGATAATGCCGCTGCTGACGCCGTTCCGCATCGTCCTGCTCAGCGTCAGCCGCGCTATTATGACGTTTCTGGGTGTCGAAGCCAAACCCAGAACACACCTGGTTCGAGAAGACGATTTCATCCGCATGGTGGAAGACAGCCATAAAGGAGGTCTAATCGCCCCCATAGAAAAGGAGCTCATCGTCAACTTGATGAACCTGGGCGAAACGACGGTGGCGCAGATCATGGTTCCCAGGGCCGACATTTTTATGCTGCCCATCGACATGAGTTTTGAAGATTTAATAAAGGCCTTAAAAAAAGGTAACTTTTCCCGGGTGCCGATCTATGGCGCCGATCCGGAAGAAATCGCCGGCATCCTGCATGCCAAGGATCTGTTAACCTTTTCACCCGATGAGCCCAACGAACCAGCCTCTCTGGAAAAACTCCTGCGGCAGCCTTATTACGTGCCGGAGAACAAAAGGGCTTTTGAACTGTTGGAGGAATTGCAGGCTCGTAAAATAAGATTGGCGCTGGTAGTAGACGAATACGGCAGCCTGACCGGTCTGGTGTCTCTGGAAGACATTCTCGTGGAGCTTTTCGGAGAATTTGAAGAAGAATTCGAGGAGCCCGACCGACTTATGGAACAGTTGGCTCCGGGAGTTTATCTGGTCAAGAGCTGGATTCCATTAGACGAACTCAATAAAACCCTGGGTTTGTCCCTCCCCGTGGAGGAATTTGACACCCTGGGCGGCTTTGTGTTTAACCTTTTCGGTGAACTGCCCCACGAAGGCGACAGCATCAATTATGACAATATAAAATTCGACATCGTCCACATGAAGGGAACCCGGATTTTGCAACTGCTCCTCTCTCTGGAGAAGTCGAAATGATTTTTTTATATATCGGGGTATTTATCCTTTTTTTACTTCTGGAGGGATTCTTTACCTGCTCGGAAATTGCCCTGGTTTCAGCCAATCATCGGCAATTGGAGAACCTGGCAGAAATGGGGCACAGGGGGGCCAGGATGGCGCAAAAGATGTTGCGCTTTCCGGAAAAATTATTTGCCACCACTTTGCTGGGCGCCAACCTGGCGCAAACGGTTAACACCGTGCTGGTATCGGCGCTGTTGATCAATGTGTACGGACCATCCGGCGAGTTGGCAGCAGTGCTGACCCTCCCGCCCCTTATCCTCATTTTCGCCGAGATCCTGCCAAAATCCATCGGCCGCATGAACCCTACTCTGATGGCTCAGAGAGTTGGTTTCTTTATCTGGCTGACCTCCTGGATATTACTTCCCGTTACCTGGATTTTCGCCTTTCTCGGCCGTCTGGTGTTGTGGTTGACCGGGTCCCGGGGCGCCGGGGAGGTGCCCTTCATTACCCGGGAAGAACTCCAGATGGTGGTAAAAGCCGGAGCAGACGAAGTTGATCTGGAGACGATGGAAAGAACGATTATTCAACGGATCCTGCACTTTAGCCAGACAATGGTCAGGGAGGCCATGATTCCCCTGATTGAAGTGGTGGCCATTCCGGAAACCTACCTCGTCTCCCAGGCCCTGGAGGAATTCCGCCGGGGCCCCTATTCCAGATTACCGGTCTATCGTCGACGCATAGACAACATTATCGGTTACCTGCACAGCATGGAGCTGCTTGGCGAGAAGGACACTTCCCAAAGCATAAAAAAATTTATCCGCCCGGTCCGGTTCGCCCCGGAAAGCAAACGCGCCGATCAACTTTTGCTGGAGATGCAGCAATTGGGGATTCATTTAGTGGTGGCCGTGGATGAATACGGCGGGGCTGTGGGCATTGTCACTCTGGAAGACCTTTTAGAAGAAGTTGTCGGCGAAATTGCCGATGAATTTGATCGTGACACCCTGGGAATCAAAGAATTGCCGCAAGGCGACTATTTGATAAACGCCCGGATGGAAATCGAAGCCTTGAACGAAAGTCTGAAACTCAACCTGCCCCTGGGAAATTATCATACCCTCGGCGGCTTTCTTATTAAACAGGCGGGTGATATCCCTCGGGTCGGGGAACAGATCCATTATCGCAATCTTTTATTTACAGTTCGCAATGGAGATTTAAGGACTATCAAAGAGGTTGAGGTGCATGTCGAACCAATCCCCGGCAGTTGAGCGGATTTTATATTTTGACTGCTTTTCGGGCCTCAGCGGCGATATGGTGCTGGGGGCCTTTCTGGATCTGGGATTGGAGCCGGAAGACTTGTGGGAAGCCCTGCTGCAGTTGGGGTTGGAAGGTTATACCTGCCATTGTCAAAAAGTTATAAAAAACCATCTGGCCGGCACTAAAGTCGATTTTCAGGTTTCAGTCCCACAACCGCACCGCACGTATCTTGATATTGTGACGCTGATCGAAGGCGCCAACCTGCCCGATACGGTTAAAGAACTTAGCGGCGGGATCTTCCGCCGCCTGGCCGAGGCAGAGTCTCTGGTGCATCAGCAACCTCTGGAGCTGGTGCATTTTCACGAAGTTGGGGCGGTGGACTCCATTCTGGATATTGTGGGAGCGGCATACTGCTGCCACAGACTGGACATCGCCAAGGTTTATGCCTCGTCTCTACCCGTGGGGCAGGGGCTGATCGCCTGCGCCCACGGATTGCTGCCCAACCCGGCTCCCGCCACGGCCCTGCTGCTCCAAGATGTGCCGGTATACGGCACTGATATCCGGGCGGAGTTGGTGACGCCCACCGGCGCGGCTATTCTCAAAGGCCTGTCGGCCCGTTTCGACCTGTTGCCCACTTTCACCCCGGAAAAAGTCGGGTATGGCGCCGGGAGCCGGGATCTGCCCGGCCGGCCCAATCTGCTCCGGCTGGTGCTGGGCCGGTCCAGCTTGCCGGTGGGCCGCCGCGAGCGGGTTTTAGTCCTGGAAACCAATCTGGACGACATGATCCCGGAATGGTATGAACACCTGATGCAGGCCCTGTTTCAGGCCGGGGCCCTGGATGTGGCTTACTACCCCTTGCAGATGAAAAAAAATCGACCGGGCATCGGGCTGACGGTGGTTGCTCCCCTGGAATACCGGGAGGCGATGCTGGAGGTCTTGTTTACCGAGTCCACGACGCTGGGGGTGAGGCTGCTGGAGATGGAGCGGGTGGCGGTGAACCGGTGGCTGGAAACCATCGAGACCCCGTACGGCCCGCTGCAGGTCAAGGTGGCCGAGATCGGCGGCCGGCGCCGGGTGCTGCCGGAATACGAGGCCTGCCGGGCTTTGGCGTTGAAGCACAAGCTGCCGCTGCTGGAGGTGTATCGGCTGGTGCAGTTTTGAGTTTCGGGTTCCGAGTTTCGAGTTAAAAAAAGAAAACTATTGCGCAGCTAATCCAGTCTGCATTAATGCACAGGCAAGATGCCTGTGCCACCGGTGGTGTTTTGTAATAAATGACATTATATTTTTTCAGGTTCGATCAAAATCAGGAATTTTTCGCACTTTGATTACTGCTGGACATAGAAGACACTTGCTGACGTATTATGGCTATAAATTACGTTACATATTTGCCGGGAATGTCTGACATGGACTACTTCCACCTGAGCAAACGGAAACAAGAAGAAGTTATTGGCAAAATTGCCAGTTTCCTCAGCCGGCAATCTCAAATCGTCTTTGCCTTTCTTTTCGGCTCATTTTTAACCGACAACGTCTTTCGGGATATTGATGTCGGCATCTTCATAGAGCAGCTCAGCCCGGCGGAATATTTAGCCACTGAAATCGATCTGGCTTGCCGACTGGAAAAAGAGCTCAATTTCGCTTACCCGCTGGAGGTGAAGATCATCAATGCCGCACCGCTGGCTTTCGCCTTCCAGGTAATTAGAGGCAAACTCCTGTTTTCCAGGGAGGATGAACTGCTGACCGATTATATGGAGACGACGGCGCATCGTTATCTGGACATCGCCCCCTGGCGGGACCACTATATCAAAGAGGCGATGGCTTGACGTCGTTGCTAACCAACGCACACCGAATGTTGGTTTTTCATTTTATCTTCTAAAGAATTGTTCCCCTCCATTTATTTTGACTCCCCTCTGATTACCGCCCGCTTCCGCCGCCGGGAGAAGCGCTTCCTGGCCGAGGTGGACCTGCCGGACGGCAGCCGCACCTGGGTGCACGTGCCCAACTCCGGGGCGCTGACGGGATGCCTGTTTCCGGGCATGGAAGTGGTGCTGACCGACGATGGCCGGCCGGGCCGCAAAACGCGATATACCTGGCGGTTCTGCCGGGTGGAGGGCGTCTGGGTTTCCGTGGACACCCTGGCCCCGAACCGGTTGATCGGGAAAGCTTTGCAGGACCAGGTATTGCCAGGACTGACGCCGCCTTACCGTTTTCGGCCGGAAGTCTGTCTGCCGCACGGCGGGCGTCTGGATTTCGTGGTGGAACAGGCTGGACAGCTCCACTTTATCGAAGTCAAAAGCGTCACCTGGGTGGAAGACGGCGTGGCCTTGTTTCCGGACGGGGTCACCAGCCGGGGGCGGCGACATTTGCAGGAATTAACCTCCCTGGTCAAACAGGGCCATGCAGCCTGGAATATTTTTGTGGTGCAGCGGCAGGATGCGACGGTTATGTCTCCGGCGGCGCAGGTGGACCCGGCCTATGCCGGTGAATTGGCGCAGGCGGCAGACGCCGGGGTCAAGATTGTGGTGTTGACGGCTGAGATCGAGCCGCCGCGGATAACGTTGGCGGGGATTTTGCCTTTTAGATTGTAAAAAAGGCTTGCAGCGGTCAGCTCAAAGAGAAATTATGGCGGGCGGTGCCCGCCCTACATTTTACCTCAAGCACATCTATTATTACACAGGCTGGAAGCCTGTGCCACCATTTTGGATATCCTTGTAAAAACTGACCACTGACCACCGACCACTTTAAAAAGGCTTGCGCTTGGCCGGGTTATTGGTTAGAAATTACCAGCTAATCTGAGGAGCATGTATATGGGGATCTATGCCAAGACTTTAAGTTGCACCCGCTATTTTGTCAGGGGGGAGATGCCGCCGGATTTTCTCACCTGGGTGGACGAGCGGCTGCAGTTCAACCTGTTTCGTGAAATTGACGACACCAACGACGAAAAGGCCGTGGGTTGGGTGGAGTTGGACAACCTGCTGCAGACGTCCTTTGAAGGAGGCCCGGCTCATAAAGGGGAGTACCTGGCCTTTTCGTTGCGCATGGACACCAGGAAGGTACCGGCGGCGGTTTTTCGGAAGCACTTCCTGCTGGCTGAACAGACTGTCCGGCAACAACAGAAATTCCGGCGGCTTAGCCGCCATCAGAAGCTGGAGCTGAAAAAAACCGTCATGACAGACCTGCTCCGGCGGCAGATGCCCCAACCGGCTCTGTTCGACATTGTCTGGCACCCGAGCCAGCAGCGCCTGTGGCTTTTTGCGACCAGCCCCAAGGTCAGGGAGACCTTTGAAACCCTGTTTCGGGAGACTTTTGAAATGGATATCTTCCTGTTGTTTCCCTACACTCTGGCGCAGGACGTCCTGGACCCGGCGGCCCAGGACCGTCTGGAAATGGTGGAACCGGCGGTTTTTCATAGGGTTCAGGGGTCAGTAAAAGAAAAAGGAATTTAATTCATGCGTGATTTAGTAGAACTGCTTTATGCCTATAGATTTTTGGGGCGGGAATTTCTGGCCTGGCTGTGGTTCAAAAGCGAAGTCGAATTAGACGGCCTGATCAAGATTAAAGATCAGGATCCGGTCGTGATCGCTGTAGGCGATAAGATGCTTCTCGAGACCGGCGACGGGGAATACCGGGAAACCCTGGTGCTGCAGGGCAGCCATTCGGAACACCAGGAGGCCAGGTTAGGCCTGCTGCAGGGGAAACTGCCGGAGGAAATGCACCTGAAATTGATGCGGGGACAGGACGAATGGCAGCTTAATCTTAAAGCTGCGACCCTGGAGATCAAAGGCTTGAAGAGCAAGAGCGCTGCGGGCGCGAAGGAAGACGACGAGGATCAGGAGGCTTTTTTCTTCGACCAGATGTACCAGGTGGAAGCGGTTTCCGAGATCATTGACGGCCTGTTCCGGGAATTCCTGCAGCTGCGGTTGTCCCCGGCCTGGGATCAGGAAGAGATGCCCCGGATCCAGGATTGGCTGGAGGCCTGAAGGGGGCGCCGCCGAGGGAGTGGCAGATCAGTGACCAGGGGTTAGTGGTCAGTAGATACGATTAGAGGTAAAGTAGCAGTGCCTGAGTTACCAGAGGTGGAGGTCATACGCCGGGGGCTGGCCAGGAAGCTGGTGGGCGAAACCATTGCGGGGATCAGCACGGGCGACAAACGTTTGCGGCGGCAGGCCGAAGCCTCGGAGATGGCCGGCCTGGTCGGCCGGAAAGTCACCAGCCTGACCCGCCGGGGGAAATACCTCCTGGTGCACCTGGACCAGGGGCAGACCCTGCTGGTCCACCTGGGCATGACCGGGAGGTTATTCTTTCAAACCGATTCCTGCCCTTCCCTGCCCCACGTCCACCTGGTCTTTCATCTGCATACCGGCAACAAGCTGGTGTACCAGGACGTGCGCCGCTTCGGCCAGGTTCTCTATTATCCCGCCGGAGTCAAACCCGCGGCCTTGGAGCAGGTGGGCCTGGAACCCTGGTCCCGACGGCTGACACCGGACTGGCTGCATGAGAAAACGGCAAGGCTAAAAAGGCCGGTCAAGAATTTTCTGCTGGACGGGCGCATTATCGCCGGCGTCGGCAACATTTACGCTTCGGAGGCTTTATTCGAAGCCGGGATTCACCCGCAAACGCCGGTGGGAGAAATACCTCCGGAGATGTGGGCGGCACTCCTTAAAGCCATCCGCCGCATCCTGCGCCGGGCCATTCGGGCCGGGGGCACCACCATCGCCAACTTTGCCGATTGCGAAGGGCAGTCGGGCCTGTTTGCCATCCAATTAAAAGTCTACGGCCGGACAGGTGAGCCTTGCCCGGTGTGCAGGGCAGCGATTGAACGCCTGGTGATGGCCGGACGCAGCACGTTTTTTTGCCGGCGATGCCAGAAAAGTTGAGGGGGCGATATTCGTCGCCAAAAGTTATGATTCTTGCACCCCTCACCCTGGCCCTCTCCCCGCAACCTTTCTCCCCCACACCTTCACCCAGGCCCCGGCCTCCCGCAGCAGAAACTTGCTCAATCGCAGAAATCGGCGGCGCTGCCAGTAATCCTGGAGGAGCCCCGGAGCCGGCAGCGGGAAAAATTCCAACTGCTGCGGTTCATAGGTCTGCTTAAAGAGATATTTAACCCGGGGCATGTGCAGGGTATCGGTGATCACGCCCGCGGTTTTCAGACCTCGGGCCTGCATCAGCAGCGCGGTATAATGAGCCGAATCTGCCGTATTCAGGCTTAGTTCCTCCGGCAGCAGTCTTTGTTCCAGTTCCCGGCTCACGGCCTCACCCCACTGCCGATGCGCCTGTCTGAGGGCCCAGTCTCCCATGGCTTTGGCTTCGGAGACCGGCCGCCCCCGAGGCACGCCACCAGTAATCATTACCCAGCTATCAGGGTAGGTCTCGATCACCAGCGGCAGGGCATGCTGCAGTCGAAACCGCCCCACTCGCCCGGGATGCCCATCCTTGCCAATCACCGCCCCTAAAATAATTATGACATCCATTGCTCTGCCATTTGCAGCATTTCTCCGTCAAACATTGCTCGTTGAGCCATTATTAATTCCTCTCTTCTTCCCCTTTCCCTCATCTATTCCCCTTTATTCCCCTTCTTCCGCCGCCGCTGCTCTTGAGCCCCTTCTTTCCAGGCCGGACCTTTTTTCCGGCCCTTTTCTTTCCAGGGTTTAGTCGGCTGGCCCTGGATGTCCAGCCACACCGAACCGGGGGTTGGCGGCACTGGAGCGGGTTTTTCCACCGCGGCTGGTTTGGCTTCCGGTTTTTTCGGCGCCGCCGGTAATTGTAAATAAGCCGGGCCGATCTCACCGCTCAGATATAAGCCCTCGCCGTAGGAAAAAAACTCAACTCCCCTTTTAGCCGCGTTTTGGGCCTGAATGGTTACCAGCACCGCCTGGTCCCGGCGGCGCCCCAGGCGCCTGGCCATTTCCGGATCAGCGGCCAATACCAGTTCACCTGCCGTCGGCGGCACCAGACCGCGCTCCGCCACCACCGGGTGAGATTTGGCCGTGATCGTCCGGTAGAGCAGCGGCGGCGGCCAGACCGATTCCTGGGAGCGGAGATTGGCGGGACCGGGTTGGAGAGCACGAATATAATTTGTGTCTAATTCAAAAGCCCCGGGCATTGTAAGATTAACTACCTCTTCCAGATGCGAACGGCGCACATATCCCCAGCCCTCTTCCTGGCCCAGGGCCCGGAGCAATTCTTTTACCGGCAGTCTTCCGGTTTCATCCAGCACCAGGCCGAATTCATCCGGTCTTCGACATAGTATATAGCTGAGGAGCCTGGCCAGTGATTCCTGGCGCTGCTGCCGCTGACGCATAATATTTTCCTTATCATATTGATCTTTTAATGAATTCTTACCAAAAAGGCGTTGACAAAGCAAGTTCAGGTGATAATATTAATTTTTGAAGAAGAATGGTGATTGCTTATGAAGCTTCGGCGATTTAAAGGTTCTGAAAAACCCATCATTCAAGAGGCGGTTCTGATCGCCGAGAATTCGGCCACTGATTATTTTAAGTTGTCGAACAGTCAATGGCGGCGCAGCCGGTATGATATTTTAACCCTGGAAGAACTCCGGCAGGAAGAAATTTCGACCCACGCCCTGGCACAGGTGGCCAAATATACCTGCTATCTGCCTGGCCGGGAACTTAAATCCGCCCAGTATGATTTGTATCGTATCTGCCTCCAGGATCACAATATCCTGAATACCTTGGATAAACAGACAAAACTGGCGCTGCTGCCCCTGTTAATTTACGTCATCACGCATGAGCTGGTCCATATTGTCCGTTTCAGCCAGTTTCACCACCTTTTTGAGGCTACGACTGAAGAAAAAGAACAGGAAGAAAAAAGGGTTCATTCTCTGACCCGGGAAATCTTGAAACCGTTTAAGTGCCCGGACTTAGAAGAAATTTCTTTATATTATCAAGATCATCACAATTAAATCATCAGCAATTAATACATTTAAGAAAAGAGCTTTTCAAGTAAGGAGGTTTGTTGATCATGCCAATTTATGAGTATCAGTGTGATGCCTGTGGCCAGATTTCCGAAGAAATACAGAAATTTTCCGATGCACCCCTGACTACTTGCCAACACTGTCAAGGTAACCTTAGCAAACTCATCTCCCATAGTGCCTTTCACCTGAAAGGCGGTGGCTGGTATGTCAGCGAATATGGCAGCAAAAAACCCAACAGCGCTACGGCCGCTACCGAGACGGCGGCAACCGAAAAAAAACCAGACACGCCGGCCCCGGCTGCCGCAGCCGCAAAGTCAGATGATTAACCATTTATAGCTGAAAAGATTTATTGAGCAAGGATTCAATGCCTTGCTCTTTTTTTTCTGGTACACCTCCATGAAAGGATGCCGTCATGGCTGAAATCAAAAGCGCTCTGGAACTGGCCCTGGAGAAAGCCGAACGCTACGGCAAGGCTACTCCCCAGGAAATGCAGGAGGTCAAGTGGCAGGAACAGGCACGCCATCTGGCCGCAGAATTTTTTCGGGAAAAAATCGATCTGGAACCGGAATTAAAAAAGTTTCCCGCCGAAGCCCAGACCGCTTTAGGCAAATATGTGAAAGAAATCCTGTTGCGCAATATCAACCTTCCCCGGGAAGGTGTCGCCGACACCGCCAATAAGCGAGCCCAGAACGGCATCTTACAGGTGAGCCGTGATAAAAAAGCAGCTCAGCGCCTCCTCCAGGAAATTAATCAGATATTCATCGGTTATGAACAGGTCCGGCAGAATGCTCTACAACAGTTTAAGGCCCAGTTCAACGCCCAATTGGAAAACGTCCGAAAATCCATGGAGGCCAAGATGCAACGCCCTCTTAATGTTGACGTGGAGAATACCCCCCAATTCCAGGAACAATGGCGAACTTTTGAAGCTCAATTAAATCAACAGTTTGAACCTCTGCTGGATAAACACAAAGCCATGCTGGCTACCCTTTAAGTAAGGGAGTTTTTCCCTTCAATCTCGTTCCCAGTTCTGTCCCGAAAACTGGTTCCTAAGCTCCATTAGGAACTGTATATAGCATTGATCGAAGCCGCACAAATTGTCATGCTTAAATAGCATAATTGAGCCCCATGATAAAAATGATGCTTGTTCTCAATTTCAATTACCACAATTCAGTAAACTTCAAAAAATCAATAAGTTCGTTGGCTAAAATAAAAGGCAAGATAGCAAGTAGTATAGATCTATTTTAACCTATTTTAGTCATTCATGATATAAGAGATTTAAGCAAATAACCTGTTGACTATTTTTTAGGAAATTTGCCAATGTATTGCTGCCGACTAATCTTGTCCTATTTATAATACAGATAAAAATTAAAAATATTCGAAACCAAGCCCATTATGAATAAAGAAGTAAAGAATATTACCCAAATGAAATGGTGCTTAACGATGGGTAAAAATTTTTTGGGGGGAGGTAGACCCAAGGCCTGGAAAAACGGTCTCATGGTAGAAGCAACGCTAAATGGATTACTCCAACGGCAGACTCCCAAGAAATGGGGGCTCCAATCAGGAGCGAAGTAGATAAAACCTGCCTTGCGTGCTTCCGGGGATAAGGGCAGTGGGAGTTTTCGGTTAAATCTCTCGAGATATCCTTGTAAAAAATCAAAATGAGCCTCATTTTCTTCTGCGACTGTTTTTGAATGAGGACATGGAATGGGTTGAAGCATCAAGAGTAACTGATGGGGCTGTAGCTTGAAGGCCTGGTCTATCTCCCAAATAAACCCTGTATGACTAGTTTTTCCTGGAAGAATATTCGAAAAAAGGAACAACACGACTACTCGGGAAGAAGACATCAAATGGCTCACAGTTTCCTGCCAATCTTCATGAGGCATATACAGCCTGGGTGCACCTGATGGTGGAAGGGTTTCTCCAGGGCGGCCCGTGGCAATTACCGGCCCGACTTGCTCCAAAACAGGCACTAACATATCTTCGGAGTTAAAGGAACTATTAGCTAACAACCTTGACGCTGTGTGATCTAAGCTAAAAGGCCGTAGAAGCAAAACAGGTGGGCGAGAATCTTTTTGAAGCAAGAATTTGACATCAGGACGTAAAATTCTCTCACCATATGAAAACAGAGGAATGGAGGAAACTAAACAGATCCCCGTGAAAATTATGCATAATCCAGAATGAAATATCCATACAGCTAAGTAGAAGCCATATGCAGCTATAACAGATATTACACCCAGCCATATAAAACACTTGCCATAGAAAATATTCTTATGAAAATTAAATAAAGTAGTCGGTTTCCTAGCCTCCTCATCTAGTTTAACAGCTAGTTTAACAGCTTCAGTGTTACTCAAATCTCTGAAATATGTCTTCACAATGTAAATGATAGTCATATAGCACAATAAACTAACAAGAAAAAACAATAAAAAAAATAATAAAACGTCGATAGTATCTGGTTCATTTGGGATATATCCATACCTAATATACGTCATAAACATAAATCCAGTAAACCACATTAATATCCACAAGATAACTACGGTCAATATAAGAACAATACCTATTAATGTGGGTCTTTTATTTTTGGGTGGGTAAAAAAATTCTTCCATAATATAATTAACATCTCCGAGAAGAATAATTAACGCATAATACTACTAGAATTCATAATCACTTGCCAAGATTGCAATTTCTCTAAAATATCATATTGTTGAAGATATGATCCTCATGCTGCAACCCTTTAAGACAATTTTTAGGTGCGCATCAATAGGTGCTGATTTTGAAACCATCGATTTGCAATATTTTAATCTATGTAAAAAACTCTCAGTAAAAAATCTGTCGGTCATAGATCTATCTTTAATTGACAAAATAGAAGATATTAGAATAATATAATAATAAAAATTTTGACGCTCACCAACTCGTAGAGAGGGTGCCATAATGCGACATATATGCCGGGTCATTCTGGGAAGGGATACCCGGTTTTTTGTTTAGGAAAATCGCAGTGGAGGCCGAAGATGAGGCCGATGGATCAAACGGATGGTGAGCAGTACGAAGCTTTTATTTCCTACAGCCGGAAAGATATCGAGTTCGCCAGTAGGCTAGAAAAGGCTCTGGAGAACTTTAAACCTCCTTCGAGTCTCGCCCTCCCCCCCCACTATCTTCGCATCTTTCGAGACGTAAGTGATATGACGGGGGCCGATTACGATGAATCCATCCAGGATAAAATTCAAAAATCGGCCAAACTCATTGTTATTTGCTCTCCCGCAGCCCGTCAAAGCCCACGCAAGTATGTTGATGATGAAATCCAAAGGTTTGCTCAGGCGAAAGGCGCCGAGAACATCATACCCCTGATAGTCGCCGGAATTCCCAACGAAGAAGCCGAGCCGGAGCAGGCCGCCGAGATGGCTTTTCCAGAGGCGCTTTGCACGTTGAAGAAGACACTATCGGCGGATTACCGTGGCTTCGATCCCCGCAAGGACAAAATAAACAAAGGGAACTTCAGCAATTCCTGGTACAAATTGCTGGCCGAACTTTTTAACCTCAGCCGGGGTGAAATCGAGCAGCGGGATCTCAAAAGAAAACTGCGTCGGCGGAATATCGCTACCACTATCACCCTAAACCTCATGCTCATTTTTGCGGGGGTCGCCGTCTATGCCTGGATGCAAAAGATCGTGGCAGAGACCCGAGGTAGAATCGCCCTCTCCCGGCAACTGTCGGCACAAAGCAAGGGTTTTTTAGATTCTCAGATTGATCTGGCCCTATTGCTAGGAGCGAAAGCGGTGGGAGCGCATGAAACCGTGGAGGCCAGAGATTCTTTGTTAGCGGCCCTGCAAAAAAGCCCCCAACTAAAAGCCTTCCTCCACGGTCATGAACAATGCATCATGAGCCTGGCCTTCAGCCCAAAAGGCAACATCATGGCCTCTGGAGGCAAAGATGGCAAGATTATTTTGTGGGACGTGAGTAAACTGTGCCAACTACCAGACCAACTTCCCCAAATTCACAAAGGATGGGTGACTAGTGTGGCCTTCACCCCTGATGGTAATATATTGGCCTCGGGTGGAAAGGACGGCAAGATTTGTTTCTATGACTTGACGGCACGCCCGCCCCATGAACAACCCTCGCCACATGAAGGTCACGAAGGTTGGGTGATACTGGCCTTCCATCGGGATGGCAACATCATGGCCTCAGGGGGAGAGGACGGTAAAATTATTTTATGGGACTCCAAAAAACGCCAACCATTACCGAATAGACTAAAGGAGGGTCAGAAAAAATTCTTGATAAAACTCGCTTTCGATTCTATGGGGAAAACCCTGGCCTCAAGAAGTTTGCATGATGAGATCCTTGTATGGGATTTCGTAAGTGGGGCTTTCAAACATAAATTATACACTGGCGCCAGAAATGAACTTGATACTTCCAGCATGGACCTTAGCTCTGATGGCCGATTCCTGGCAGCGGGAGGAGGGGATAGAAAGATTATCTTCTGGGACTTGACCAAGTCCCCCCCCCAACACCAGTCTTTTGAACAAAAAAGTGGTGTGCTAAGTGTGGCATTTAGCAAAAAGAAAAACATTCTGGCTTCGGGAGGCGAGGATGGCAAGATTGTCTTATGGGATGCGGTATCGGGGCAACCCCTGGGCCGGCCTTTAGAAGGACACCGAGGGCGAGTGTTTAGCCTGGCCTTCAATCCAGACGGCCAGATTCTGGCCTCTGGAAGTGAAGATGGCAAGATTATTTTATGGGAATTGATGCCGCGCAGTGCCTTGGGCCAGCAACTGAATGGTCAGGAATTCGGTGTGGTCACTGTGGCCTTCAGCCATGATGGCAACATCCTCGCTACGGGAGGCAAGGGTGGCAAGATTATGTTATGGGACGTAACAAAACGGTGCCCAATGCCAGACCAACTCCCTAACATTCACCGAGATTGGGTATATAACGTGGCTTTTGGCTTCGACGACAAGTTCCTAATTTCGGCAGAAATGGGCAATATTCTCATCTGGGACCTAACGGCCCGCCGTTCCCTGCCCCTGGGGGAGGATAAGGATGCGATAAGATTCGGGGCCTTAAGCCCTAACGGCAAAATCCTGTTCGCAAAAAGTATGGCCACAGGAAACCATGACAAGCCTCTTTTCTGGGATGTGGCATCGCGTAGACCCCTGCCGGACCAGCCACCGGAAGGAAACCAAGTTGGTATAAAATGCGCAGCCTTTAGTCCCAAGGGTGACATCCTGGCCGGAGCAGATAATGAAAACAAAATTATTTTATGGGATGTCGGAAAGCGCCGCCCCCTGCCAAACCAACTCCCGCAAAGGGGGGTGGAGTGTCTGGCTTTCAGCCCTAACAGCCAGCTCCTGGCTTCGGGAGACGAGTATAACAAGATTATTTTATGGGATGTGGCCAAGGGCAACCCCCTGCCCCCACCACTGGAAGTTCGATATGTGGAGGGGACAATACAAAAGCGATCACCTGTACATAGTGTGGCCTTCAGCCCGAATGGCGAAATCCTGGCCTCGGGATATCGCGATAATAACACGGTCAGATTATGGGATGTGACGGGACACCATCAACTGGGCCAGCTCCTGGCATCATCAGTGCCGGAAGCTGCGGATAAGAGAGGGGTGGATAGTATAGCCTTCAGCCCCAGTGGCGAACTTTTGGCCTCGGGAAGCTCAGACGGCAAGATTATGTTATGGGACGTGGACGTCAAGTCCTGGAGCAGGCGGGCCCGGGCGATAGCCAACCGTCCTCTGACACCGGATGAGTTGGATAGATACCTCGGAAAGGAATCCACTCGGTCCCAGATAGATGATTGGGAAAAACCGAAGAAGCAAGGATTTATCAGGATTCTGCAGGACTGGCTGGTGGATAGAGGGATTCTGCCCCAGGAATTCCGGTAGATTTCACGAAAAGTTTGACGGGGACATTGAACTATCCCTAATGGAGAATGGAGGTTGACATGGCAAAGTTAGCCCTTTTGGTGGGAATTGACGCTTACCCCACGTCACCCCTAGCCGGTTGCGTGAACGATGCAACCCGCATGGAGGAGCTTTTATGCCGCCATGCCGACGGGTCTCCCAATTTTGAGTGCCGGAAGCTGGTGGCGCCCAATAATCAGGTGACCCTGCCTTCACTGACTCAGACCGTCCAGAATTTGTTCACCCGACAGGCAGAGGTGGCGCTATTCTATTTCGCCGGCCACGGAACCGTGAACAACCTGGGAGGTTTTCTAGTCACACAAGATGCGAACCAATATAACCAGGGGCTGAGTATGACCAATGTCCTTACCATGGCAAATACTTCCCCGGCGCTTGAGCGGATAATTATTCTGGACTGTTGCCACAGCGGCGCCTTGGGACAAGTGCCGGTGATCAACAATGCCGCGGCCATGATCACGGAGGGCGTTACCATCCTCAGCGCCAGCCGGGAATCCGAGGGGGCGGCGGAACGAGGCGGTGGTGGGCTGTTTACCTCTCTGGTCTCTGATGCCCTGAAAGGCGGCGCTGCCGATGTCTGTGGCAAAGTTACCACGGCCGGGGTCTATGCCTATGTGGATGAAGCCCTGGGCGGCTTTGAGCAACGTCCCCTTTACAAAATCCACGTATCCAAGTTAATGCCGCTACGCAACTGTTCGCCCTGGGTCAGTTCTAGAAATTCTGAGGTGCCTGCCCCAATACTTCGCCTCCCCGGCTCAGGAGTTACCTCTGGACCCCTCCTACGATCCGTGCTCGCCGTCACCTGACCCGGAACACGTCAAAATCTTCGGCCACCTGCAGGAAATGCGGGCGTCCAGGCTGGTGGAGCCGGTGGGAGAAAAACATATGTTTTTTGCCGGGATAAATTCCAAATCATGCCGGTTAACTCCATTAGGAATCCATTATTGGAACCTGGCTAACGATGGGAAGATATGACCATAAAGGTTGGGGTCACCGGACATCAGCGCCTGGATAATCAGAGCACCTGGACCTGGGTCGAGTTTGCCATGGGTAGGGCCTTAGACGCCCTGACTCCTCCCCTGGTTGCTATAAGTTCCCTGGCCATTGGGGCTGATCAGCTCTTTGCTTCTCTTGTGCTCAGCCGTGGCGGAGAGCTCCATGCCGTAATTCCATTCCAGGGATATGAAAAGACCTTTGGTCCTGAAGATGTGAAGGCCTACCAGCGGATTTTGACCAAAGCACGTTTAGTGGAGTACCTCAAGACCGAGGGGACGGACGAGGATAAATATCTGGCAGCAGGGAAGCGAATGGTTGAGATGGCCGATGTAATCATCGCAGTCTGGGATGGCAAGCCCGCTAAAGGGAAGGGAGGTACAGCCGACATTGTCGTCATATGCTCTGCAGCGGGGGGGCCGGCTGATCCACCTCAATCCAGTGGATCATTCCATGACGGCGCAGTAGTCGACTAAAAATAGTTAAGAAAACGGCAAAAACGGAAATTGGGCTTACGGAAATATCTGAGGAGAATCATTATGAGGCTGATTATTGTCTATCTCTTGGCGTTTCTTGCAGCTATCTCAATAGGTTGGATTCTTTACTTAAAAGCAGTCCCAATATGGCTTAACAATATTGAATTATTAGTTAACTGCATTATGATTGGCGGGATAGGTGGTATTATGTATTGTCTCAGAGCTGTTTACGTAAATGCGTGTGTCAAAAAGAGTTGGGAAGAAGGTTGGTATCCATGGTATTTTATAAGACCGTTTGTCAGTTTGATTTCCGGTGGGATAAGTTATTTGTTTCTTAAGGCAGGATTAATAATTTTGGAAGCCGGGGAAAATACTGATTCGAGCAATCTTGGTTTCCTCGCCGTCGCCTTTATTAATGGGTACAGCGTGAACAAGTTTTTAGACAAGCTGGAAGAAATCGCCGGAGTAACCTGGGGGATGTGGAAGCCAGGTGAAAAAAGCCAGAAGGATCAAAGTCAAAGTCAATCGTTTGGCAGCCACTGCCAGGTGATAGGTTTATGGATTTTTCTTGTTTGCCCCAGCGTCAACGGAGGGATTTATGCCTGACTCGCAGGACCTCAATTTAGGCCTCGCACTGTCGGGAGGCGGTTTCCGGGCCAGCCTCTTCCATCTAGGGAGCCTGTGGCGACTAAATGAGCTCGGGTGTTTACGGAAGCTCGATGTCATCACCAGCGTCTCCGGGGGTTCCATAATCGCCGGAGTATTGGCTCATAATTGGAAAGAACTCAGCTGGAAGCAGATGCCCCAGGGCGATCTTGCCACAAATTTTCGTCTAAAAATCGAAGCGCCCCTGCGTGCTCTCTGCTCCCGCACGATCGATATCAAGGCCGTATTGCTCGGCCTCTTCTCACCTTTCAGGTCCGTGGCAGGCGAAATTGCCCTTGCCTACGATGAGCATTTGTTTCACGGACGCACTTTGCAGGAGCTACCCGAGGAGGAACCCGGCAAAACGCCCCGCTTCATCTTCTACGCCACCAGCTTGCAGACCGGCTCCGGCGTCCGCATCAGCCGCAAGTATCTGGCGGACTACAAGGTGGGCCGCATCGATCATCCCGACTTCCGGCTCTCCAAGGTGGTAGCAGCTTCTAGTGCTTTTCCGCCGATAATTTCCCCAATAATTTTCACGTTTGAAGATGTCTCAATCTGGCAACCCATGAAGGGAACCTACCTCCATAATCGTATTTCTCTCAAGAACCGCCTTGTTCTGGCCGACGGCGGGGTATACGACAACATGGGGCTGGAGGCGATCTGGGATCGCTGCCGAATCGTGCTCGTAAGCGATGCCGGCTCGCCTATGGATATCCAGGAACGGCCTTTTATTAATCCATTGGGACAACTGGGGCGTATTCGCAACCTTTTCATCGCCCAGACCCGGGCACTGCGCAAGAGAAAATTAATGGAAGATTTCCAGAACGGTATCCGCCAAGGCACTTACTGGGGGATCACTACCAAGATCAAAAACTACGGCTTGGATAACACCCTCACGCAGGATAATAAACGAACACGGCAACTGCAAAAGATTCGTACCCGGCTTAATAAGTTTTCTGCTGAAGAGCAAGGTTTCCTTATCAACTGGGGCTATGCTCTAACCGACGCAGCAATACGCCGCTATTGCCCGGCGCTGCTCCCAGCAGTACTCCCGGCGCCGACATGGCCCTGCCCAGAGTATGCCCTGGGCTCGGGAAGACGGGAGGCAGCAGGAGGGGAAAAGAGATGAGAAAAAACATCATTGGCGACTGGGGCACCGAACTGAGCGACCCTGATTACGCCCGGGCCCTGGCCGCCCTGGGCTGCCTCGAGTCGAGGGGGACAAAGCAGCATCGGGTCGGTTCCGACAGCCAAAAAATCCTGGCCGCACTACAAGAGGAATTTAAAGACGGCGACCGCACGGTAATCTGGCGGGATGCCCAAAATGTCCAGGGAATTACGACCCCGAAGAGTTGGCGGGAAACGATCCATGAGAACGCCCAGGTCCTGGCAGAAGGTTGGGGAGACTATTTGAAAGAGGCGTACCACCCTCGGTTACGCCCGCGGCTGGCGGTCAGGGCCACCTGGCGAAGTCGCCCCGACCTGTTCGATTTCGATGGGCTTCTGAGTTGGCTCGGCAGCCCCGATGTCGACTGCGAGGCTCTGGTGCTGGCGCTGGATGACGTCCAGGCCAAGGCATGCCAGACCCTGTGGCACTGGCCCCTGCATGTCGGCGTACCGGGGGGAGTCGAAGGCGAGGAATTGCTTGCAACCTTCCGGGAAGTCCGCTCCAGCTGGATTGAGCACCTGAGTCTTTTACAGACGGTCGGTGAGGCCCGGGACTCCTGTGATCTACTGATTATACCCTCGGGAATGGCGGCGCGCCTGATGGAACAGCCGCGGTTGCGATTGCGGGCCAGTTTTGCTATCTGCCTTGACCCGCCGATCCCGTGGAGTCTGGCCGGTGATTCCCCCTGGGCCGGGCTCCGCAAGAAGCTGGAAGCCTCCGGCATAGCCCTGGTTGGCCAGTTGAAGGGCCCTGACTTGGCTGGCTGGTATAAGGGTTTAATCCGAGAACTCTCCCACGATCTACCGGTGCATGCGGCGGTATGGAGGGCCTGTCCTTTTCCCAGAGGAACCTGCTCCGAACATCCTGGGAGCGCCGGAAGCCACTGGACAGGCTCCGCATTTTGGCTGTGGCTGAGCGCATTGACCGCAAGCACGAACTATGGGGGCAGCCGGAGGTGCGCATGCGCGATCTTGGGGATAGCTTTTCATGGCCGCCCACACACCCACCTGAGCGTCTTAGTAAGCGGGTGCGCGAGGGAGATTTCCAATCTGAAGTTGGTGATGGCATCCCCGCCGCCGATGAGTTTGCAAAAGAGTCTGTGGAACTCGAGGGCAAGCGACGTCTGCGCTGGATCCAGGGCCAAACCTGGCGGGGGGACGCCAGGTCCAAACCGGCTCGAGCCCTGGCGCCCCAGGGCCCCAGCGTACTCGCGGTCCACATCGGCCCCGCCGCAGAATCCCTGGGGGCGCCCTTCCCCGATTACCAGTTCGATTTCTCCGGGGGGCCGGTGGACCTGTATGTGCAGGTGGCGCTATCCGGGGCGTCAGTTGCTGCCATCGAACCGGAAGAACTCCGGTGGGGGTTGGGACCCGATCCTTTTGAAAGAAGATGGTTAGAGAATCCGAGGTAACGAAGCCCCTTATTCCCTCTTTGAGCTGGCTGAACATCGGCTAGCCCATGCCCCTAAGGAGCCGGAAGTTGCCGGCAGGACGCAAATGGGCGTGGCTAGCGCCGCCATTCTCCTACCCGTGGCCGGGGACAGCTCCCCGGCGTTTTTCGCCGTGCGGCCCCAAGCCGGGGTCAGCGAGGTCAAAGGCCGAATCGCCATTATCCACCGGAACCGCATCGTCCAGACCGCCCGCCTGACCGCAGGGGTGAGGGAGGCGGCGTCTGAAGGTCCGGGAATTAAGGTGGAGCCTGAGGCCATCGTCCATCCCCGCCTCGATGATCTGGCGGAGAGAAGAAAATTTGATGCAGCGCTGCTTTTCAGCAACCCCCTGGGCGGTTTGATCATCAGTTGCGACGGCAGGGACCATTGCATTCCCTTGGGAAAGCTCAATAGTGAGGTCGATAATATTCGCAAGATCCTCCACGCCGGAGCAGCAAGTTGGAATTACAATGAGCCTCTCAAGAAGCAGCCCGCCTTACAGCCGATCCTCTTTGAACTTGCCAGCAGCGGTCGGGCCCTCTTTGATATTCTCAATCTGGGTCAGGATATTGCCGAGGCCGAACGAATCCAATTGCTATGCTGTGGGAACGCTTTTTTCCCGCTGGAATACCTCTATCAGGGGCCGCCGCCGAAGACTCAACCGGAGGCCGAAGTTTGTCCCAACTTCCTTGATGGCAAATGTCAGGAGATGGACACCTTTACTTGGAAACCTGTATCCCAGCAGCCAGCCTGCGCTTGTAATTTTGCCAAATCGGAGGACTACCTCTGCCCCATGCACTTCTGGGGTTTCACCAGAATTATCGAACGGCATGGCTCGCCGTCGCCAAGTGAGCCCCGCGGAGAAGAAAAAATCGAGGAACAGAGAAAGTTTCCCGTCCCCAGCCGGGACCGTTTCGGGCCGATAAAGTCCGTCCTCTATGCCGCAGCCAGCAGGGCGTTCCTTTTTCGCGACACCCCTCAGGAACGGGCAACGGAGCGCCAGTTACTGGAAGAGTCTCTGGGCTACCTGGGCAGTCTGACCAAGGCAGATACTTGGGATGATTGGAAACAATCCGTAAAACAAGACAGCCCTAACCTGTTGGTGCTCATCGTGCATACTTTCAAAAAGACTGACCGCTTGGGCTTGAAGATTAGGGATGTGCTGGAGATTGGTGAGGACAAGTTGCTGGGCAAACATGAAATTATCGGGAATAAGGAGATTCTCGTCGGTAAGAAGGAGGAAAAGCAATTACTCCTCCTGTTGGGTTGCTCCACGGCTGGGGTAACCGAGGATTTCGCCCCCTACTCGGAAGTGTTTCAGAAGGCCGGGGCGGATGTTATCCTGGCGCCGCTGGCTTCCATCCGGGGCGACGACGCCCTGTCGATTGCCAAGCTGATTGCCAGGTTATTGAGCGACCGCCTGGCCGACAGCCGTGAAGTGGCCTTCGGGGAATTACTGCGGGAATTGCGGCAGAAATTGTTGGCCGAGGGCCACCCGGGAGTTCTCGGACTGCTGGGCTTCGGCGACGCCGATTGGGTCTTTGGAGGGTGACATGCTTACAGTGGAAATGCTCCCTGCGGGCTGCGGTGATTGTCTGTGGCTGGAGGTCGGCGAACCGGGGAATACCCGGATTGTGCTTATTGATGGCGGTGTCAAGGCTACGGCTGCCCCCCTGGTTGCCCGTATTCAGGCCGCGCTGTCAGACCGCCGGGCATCCAAATTGACAATCGACTTACTGATTATTACCCATTATGACAACGACCACATCGAAGGGGTCCTCGAACTGTTGGAAAAATATCAGCACCTAGTCAGTTTTGGCGACATCTGGTTCAATGGCGATCAACAGCTGGCCAAGCTGCCGGCGCCGGACGGTTTGGGTGGGGTCCTGTCCGATAATGATCTCGCCGAGAGTTCCGAGCTGCCGCCTGACATGCTGGGCTCCGGGGACATCGGCTGGTCTCCGGTCGATCTGCTCGGGGCTGCCGAGGCCGACCGGTTGTCAGAGCTTCTGAGGAAGCGAGGTTTGCCGTGGAACCAGGCCTTTAACGGCAGCGCGGCAATGATCGCTCAGGATGGGAGGCTGCCGGAACCGAAATGGCAGGGCATGCCTGAGGGGCTCAAGCTGACGCTCCTGGGGCCGACGGTCAAGCGGTTGCACCGGCTTTCAAAGGAATGGCAAAAACTGGTCGACACCTTTGACCCCGCCAAAATAATCCTGCCCGCGGCGACTCCAGCGGATATGCTGGGCGGTCATGATAACTGGCCGCCGGTTTTAATCGAGGGTGAAAAGGAACCTAAAGACTCTTCCGTGCCAAACGGCTCCAGCATCGCACTTCTGTTGGAATATCAGGGGAAGGCGGTTTTGCTGACCGGAGATGCGCGCGCTGACGACCTGGAAGCTTCCTTACAGCAGCTCCGGGAGCAGCGGCAAGAATCCAGGTTGCCGCTGGCTGCCTTTAAACTCCCACACCATGGCAGCGCTAATAACCTCTCCCAGGCTCTCATCGAAGGGGTGGATTGCGAGCACTTTCTGATCTCTACTGACGGCTCGAGATTTTTGCACCCGGACCAGCAAGCCCTGCTGCGCATCCTCAAGTTCAATAAAAGTCGGCCGCACCTGCGGTTCAACTACGACAAAGCCACGACCGGCATATGGCGGGATCAGAAAAAAGATGTGGTGCGAGGTCAGTTCCAGGACTACGATACAGCCTATCCTGACAACCCGGGGAGCAGCTTAGTTTTAAAGCTGGACTAACCACCTCCTTTGCTGGAGGTATGCTTTGTGATTCATAGACATCCTTTCAATCAGGTGGTAAAGATTTTAAATCTGGAGAATGCCTGTGGATCAAGAAATTTGGATGAGGCTGAGGTGGCTGCGTGAGCACCTCACGTTACATTCTGTCTATTTTCTTCCAAAAGGAAGGAAAACATCGGCGAGTTTTTCCACTTTGCCGAAAGACTGAGAGCGGCACAATGAACTTATTTATATTCGATTTTTCTCGGCAAGCTTCCGGTAATGTGCGCCAAGCGCAGTAAGTTTGCAGCCTGTTGATTTAATTGCTGCATTATACATATGCTCGGCATCAATTGGTGTCACCAAACCATGTCTATTACACATCTGTAGTTCTTTGAATATGCGTGCATGATCTTCATTAACCGGGATATGACGCAACTCTTCTGGTATGTTTTCCCTGTCTGGTTCATATGAAGGGTCTAAAGCAAATATATCAGAGGCATCGGGAAAATAATCCGGCAATCGACGCAATACTTCTAACGGAATTTTAGGATTGACTTGCCGAAGAGTCACAAAGGTATGCACGTTGGCTTTATAGATTGGCCTCTGTTCCCAATTTCCTAGTGTTTGGTCGATATGAGAATAAACAGATGCTGGAGTGATTCTGCCACAAATATCAGCCGAACCACCAGCCAAACCATCTAACAGAATCCCTGTAAATAGCCCACGATTATTAACCTCGGCTGCTCCCTCTTCACGATGACAAGCTGTTAGGATAGTCACGCCGTTCCCAATAACAGATATTTGGCCTTCATCGCCTAATGCTGGAACCTCCCCAGCATAGCCAGAATGACAACAATCAAATATAATAACCGTCGATTTAATGTGTGGGTATGCCTTATTGGCTAAATGTAATATTTCAGGAATCGCGACTCCCCAAGCACCTTTTTTACCGTCCTGACTCACTATATAGCCAGCGTTTGTAGCGGAGTTTATGATTCCATGACCAGCAAAGAAGAAGAGCGCGGTATCGGCATCGCCCTTAAATAATTCTTCTATTGCAGCATGCAACAGCGCACTTGAAACATTAGTATTATTGCTTGTTATTGTGCGGGCCTCAAAATTCGGTGACCCATCGCCATTCCTCTCCAATATGGTCGCAACAGCAATTGCATCGTTCACACATCCATTTAATGGAGAGGTGGGGTAATTATCTATACCGACTATAAGGGCTTTTCTCATTTTTTTGTCCTACCTTTGTGGATTATACAGTAAACAAATTAGAGGGTTACGATGAAAGTCTTGATGTTATCCCAGTTCCAAATGTTTACACGCCTATCCTTCAACAAAATTGGAAGCGATGGGCGATTGTCATCAATCCACATTAGCATAACAGGAATGTTTTCATCGTAGGCGCACTGTATCTCCCAAAGTTCGCCGTCAGCCTTGGGCGTATTTTTTGAGATTAGCGCCACGACACCGTCGCAGCCTTTAACCCGTGCGCGACATTTTGTCTTCCATTGCGTGTCCCATGGTTCCTTAACAGACATATCAACAAACTCAAACGGCGAATGCTATAAAAACACGTTTACTAGCCATTTCAAACCCCCTAAGTTAAGGACTGGTCATATTTCACTTTAGATCAGTACATATTTACATTATAATGTCAAGAAATTACTAAAAATTCAATATACAGAATACTTCATTCCCTACAGATAGAATTACAACCGCACTTCGGGGAAAGGGCTGCCGTGGTGAGAGGAGACAGGCAGACCGGATTACGGCTTAATCGGGTGCGCCTTAAAATAGGCCCCATTTATTTTGTTTATGCGCAACCAAGCCATGGTCACGCCGGAAACGATGACGAGGACAAAAAAGAAGATCATCATGGCGATCAAGGCCCTTGGCTAACACGTCAAATGCAAGGCCGCGACGACTCTCCTTTTGGCTGCCAAGGCATTGAACATCGTACAGGCCTGGGCTGTTGGCATTGCCAGCAATTCAATCCGATTTTCTTTCAAATAATCGGCCAAGGCTGCATCCACCTGCATTCTACCCGGTTGGCCCTGGCCGACAATCAGAACTTCGGGTTTAGCCGCTAAAACTGCCGCAACATCGGCAATCTGCAGCAAATGCCTCTCCTGACGCCACCAGGAATCTTGAATCTTATCCGGCAACAGGATAAGATCTTGACTGTAGGCTCGACCATCCACGACAATCCGGCCGAATTCATAGGAGTCGATATGCATGGGGGGCCCCTCCTCACTCTTTATTGTTTTAAATATACGTCTGGTAAGGCAAGAAGGTAAGAAAAACTTCAGGAAGATTGGATTTTTTAAAAAATGTCGGCAACCGATCCCAAGGAATCTGCGTTTGACAATCAGGTGAACCTGGATAATGTCACTATCGTTCTGCACAAGCCGCGCTTAGCCGAAAATATCGGCGCCACCGCCCGGGCCGCCCGCAACATGGGAGTTAACCGCCTGATGGTGGTAGAGCCTGAAGATCTCGATCAGGAACGCATGCTAAAAATGGCCACCGGCAGTTCGGCTCAACTGATCCATGACCTGTCCATTGAAGCCAATCTGGCCGGGGCGTTGGGTTCTTTTCAGTATATTGTCGGCACCACCGCCCGCTTAGGCGGCAGCTATCGTCAGAGTCCGGTGGCTCCCAGGGAACTCGCCCGGCAGCTTATCCCCATCTCCCGGCACAACCAGGTCGCCTTATTGTTCGGTCCGGAAAACTGGGGGCTGACGAATGAAGAGCTGGCCTTCTGCCATGCCCTGGTTACCATCCCAACTTCCGACTTTCGCTCTCTTAATCTGGCCCAGGCCGTATTAATTGTGACGTATGAAATTTTTCTGGCCCGCCGGGACCTGCCAGACCGGTTTGTCCCCAGATTAGCCAATTCCTTTGAATTGGAAAACATGTATGCCGAACTTCAGGATACCCTGATGCAGATAAATTATATCGGCCACCAAAACCCGGAGTTGTGGATGATGCGAATCCGCCGGTTTTTCTCCCGCCATGGCCTCCGAGCGGCTGAAGTACAGGTCATCCGGGGCATCTGCCGCCAGATTGACTGGTATGTCCGTCGCCGCTTTCAAACGACAAACATCGACCCAGGATCAAGCTGTTAAATCTGGGGGATATGTTACGGCTTGATCATTAGCGGAGATTAACTGTAAGGCTGGTTTAATATTAATTTTTTTTCAGATGGAATAATTATTAGCAGGAAAATTTCTGCCATTTCTGGTTTGAGAGGTTTTTTGTCAAGATCAGGACGTTACTGGAATGGCAATTTTTAAGAGACTGGTTTTTATCCACCATCAAAATGACCTGCGCCCCTTGCAGGGCAACCGTGACTCTACCTTCAATTATCCACTCAAGTACGGTGTCAGGTGTAATCCCCAAGGCATTGGCAATTTCAAGGAGAGTTGGGTGTTGGGAAGCATGCTGTCGCTTCATCATCTTTTCTCCTCTAAAACAGACAGAGGAAGCTCTCTGCAATGACTAACGCTTTTATATATAAGAAATTTCCGCAACTGCTCGTTTTTTGAGACAGTTGTGGGAGACGTTGCCCTTTCGCTTCGTAAAGATTTCTTCGTCCCGGGTTGGAGGTTGAGATAGAAAACCTGAAACCTGCAAACCTGACATTCCGTTTAGCCAGTACCATTGCACTTTAGGATATATACATTATCACATAAAATATTTTATGCAAGCATAAATATTTAACGAAGCTGAATTATTTATCATATTTTTATAAATTATTGGCTTTTCTTATTTAAATTGATCTGCCGATTAACCAGGAATGTTCCGCCTGTCTGATACCCCCACTATTAAAAACGGCTGGATTTTTTCTACCGTTTTTAAAAAAAGCCCGCTTGTGCCCCGGCAGTTTAACGTGCCATTGCCCCTTCAGTCACTCCCCTGATACCGGCAGCACCTTACGGTTTATAATACATCACCTGCCGGGCGTATGGGTGCAGGGCTTCCTCCAGCCGCTGTTGCAGTTCTCGGGGCTGCGGTTCGAAGTCGGCGGCGGCCTGGGCCAATTCTCGGACCTGCGCCACCGTATCGGCGCCGATGACAATGACATTAACCGACTGACTCAAGGCATAGTGGACAAACAGCGGCAGGCTGCCCTCAAATAATTGGGGCAGGACCCCGCGGCCGAGCACCTTCATGCCGATGACCCCCAGCCCTTTTGCCATCGCCTGCCGGGCCAGGGGTAAGAAACTGGCGTGATGCGGCTCTGCCGGGTTGATGGGCAGCAGCACTGTGTCAAAATTATACAAGTCCAGGGCCTGCCGCAGTATCTTCGGATCATGATGGCCGGTGACGCCGATAAACCTGGTCTTACCCTGCTCCTTGGCCCGGATGAAGGCCTCCAAAGCCCCACCGGGTCCGAAAATAACTTTCAGGTCCTCCTGGCTGCGGACGTCATGCACCTGCCACAGATCCAGGTGGTCCGTCTGCAAATTATTCAGCGTCGTATGCAAGTGCTCCTCGGCTTCGGCTAGAGTGCGGCCGTGGGATTTGCTGGTCAGAAAAATCCGGTCCCGAAACCCTTGCAACCCACGCCCCAGATACGCCTCGCTCCCGGAATAGGCCCGGGCCGACTCGAAATACCGGAGGCCGGCGTCTAAGGCCGCCCCTATCACCCGATGTGCTTCCGCTTCCCGACCAAAGGTGCGCAAAATTCCCTCGCCCCCCAACCCCAGGGCCGTCACTTCTTCCCCGGTGTTACCTAAGAGACGTTTTGGCAGATTCATTGGCCCCTCCTATTAATTTTTTATGTTAACCACCGGATTACGGGCTTGCCAGGGAGCCGGATTCTCGAGCAATTAAACGATGGTTCGGGCAGTTACTGCTGCGGCAGTTGCCGTCCGGTCGCCGAAGTGTTGGCGAAGATAGGCAATTTCATCTTCTTTGGTTTTCACCAGGCCATCCAAATGAGCGTCCAGCAGGTTTTTCAGCATAAATTTATAGCGGGGCCCGGGCTCGTAGCCCAATTCCAGCAGATCTTTGCCGGCCAGCAGGGGCCGGGTGTTTTTTAAGTGGGTAAAATAGAGGGAGATGGCTCGTTTGGTAGTCTCCTGGCGAGTTTTGGCCATCATATAGAGGAGAAATTCAGTGGAGAGTTCATTAAGAAGATAATAGATCTCTTTGGGGGAGGCGTTTGCCTGGCGGTAAAGGCGAAACAGGGTGTGGTCAGCGGCCCCTTTGGCCCACAGCAGCGTTTCGGAGAATTTGGCAGGCATGTTGATCCGCCGGACAAGCTCCAGCAGTTGCTCTTCTCTTAAAGGTTCAATGAGACCAAGGAAGTAGACATACCAGCGGTCATAAGGATCTTCCAAAAACAACAGGTCATGCCAGGCCAGGACCCCCCGAATCTGATCAAGAAGCCAACGAGTGTTAAAATCATAGCGCAACTTGGGGTGGATAAACTTCAAAAGGTCAAATTCGGCCAGCCGGGAAACGGCCGGGATGGGATTTTCCTCCATGAGAATCAGCTTCAATTCGCTGAACAGCCGTGTACCTGAGAGACGGTCGAAGAAATTGATCCGAACCGCATTTTCAATGAGGCTGGCAGTGAGCTTGGTAATCTTAAACCCGAAGCGCTGCTCAAACCGGATGGCCCGAAAGACCCGGGTGGGGTCTTCCACGAAACTGAGATTGTGGAGCACGGAGATACGGCCGTCTTTGATATCCCGCTGAGAACCGAAGTAGTCGATGAGAATGCCGAAATGCCGTTCATTAAGTTTTACAGCCAGGGTGTTGATGGAAAAATCCCGGCGGTAGAGGTCCATTTTTAAAGAGCTGCGTTCCACGATGGGTAACGCCCCGGGAGTTTCATAGTATTCAGTGCGGGCGGTAGCCACATCGACTTTGAAGCCGTCGGGGAAAATAATGACGGCGGTTTTGAATTTCTGGAAGACCCGCACCCTGGAATTTGGCGTCCGTTTCACATAGCCCCGGGCAAAAGTGACGGCATCGCCTTCGATGACGATATCGATATCAAGGTTATCATGCCGGAGAAACATGTCCCGGACAAAACCGCCGACGACGTAGGCATTATATCCGAACTCATCAGCAACCAGCCCGACCTGCTTCAGGATGTCGATTATGGGATCGGGCAGCCGTTCCCGCATCAACCCGGCAACATTTTTTTTACGGATCATGGGTCCGGGCTCTTTTTCAGTGTTATCGTCGACGCCGTTGTCGGGAAGCATAAGGAGATTGAGGAGATCAGTGCGGCTGATGACCCCCAGAACCCGGCCGCCCTCAACAACCGGCAGGAGTCGCTGCTTATTTATCACCAAACGTTCCTGGATTTCCGAAAGGGTGGCCTCGGGCCCCACGTTGGCGACTTCCGTGGTCATATATTCCTTGACCGGCAGCTCTTCAAGTCCATGAAAGATAGCCTTTTCAACAATCTGACGGTTGATCAGCCCTTTCAGATCTCCTTCGGCCATGACCGGCAAGGCATTGATGTTGTGCAAGGTGAGGAAACGATGGGCTTCGGTAAGAGAGGTGCCCGGCTCGACGAACATTACCGGATATGACATGATATCACGGGCAGTGCGCCGAGGACGGACACTATTGGTGAGAATTTTGACCAGTTTCTCCTCTACCTGGGTTAGAGGAGTGGCCTTAACGGTGGCCGAGGCGGCGTAGGCATGCCCCCCGCCGCCGAGTTCGGCCAAAATTTCTCCTACATTAACCTCTCCCAAACGGCTGCGACCGACGATGAAAACCCGCTCCTCCATTTGGGCCAGAGCAAATAACACCTGGATATTTTCCATATCCATAAATTTATGGGCCAGGACGGCAAAATCGCCGACATATTGCGAGGAAGAGGCACGGGCTATGACGATTTCAATGCCGCTGAGGTTAATGGTGGTAGCGTTACGGATTAAATCATTTAAAAGGGCCACCTGTTCCGCAGTGAGCTCCCGGGTCAGCATCTCGGCCACGGTATTGAGATTGGCGCCCTGTTCCAGCAGATATTTGGCAGCTTCGAACTCTGCCGGAGTAGTGGAGGAAAAAGTAAAGGAGCCGGTATCCTCATAAATTCCCAGGGCCAGGATAGTGGCCTCATCTGGCGTCAAAGAAATGCCCCGCTCTTTGATCAGTTGGGTTAAAATACTAACCGTAGCGCCCACCGGCCTGACAATTTCCACGGAGCCGGTGACGTCGTCAGGGGAATCGGGGTGGTGGTCATAGACATGCACATCGATGTCGCCATCGGGAAATAACTCACCGAATTTGCCGATCCGGCCGGCCTGCCGGGTATCCACCAGGATAAGTCGTTTGACGTCTTCCAGGTTTATATCTTTGATCTTGGCAAAATTGAGAAAATATAAACTTGACCGGACGAAAAAATCCCGGAGATTACGTTCCTGAGAACCGGGGAAAACCAGAATGGCGTCAGGATAGAGCTTTTTGGCCGCCACCATGGAAGCCAGACCGTCGAAATCGGCATTCATGTGGGTGGTGATGATTTCTAAATTACGTTTAGGCATAGGTATCGTTTCGAGTTCCAAAATTCGAGTTTTGATTTTAGAGGCGGGAGGCGTTTCATTTCTCCCGCCCGGCAAATCATTTTATAAAGCCAGCCTCAGCCACGCGGATGAGCCTGCTGATGAATTTCCTGAAGTCGGGCCGTGTGGAGATGCGTGTAAATCTGGGTGGTGGAGATATCCGCATGTCCTAACATAAGCTGCAAAGCCCGCAGATCGGCCCCTTGCCAGAGCAGATGGGTGGCAAAGGAATGTCTGAGGGTATGCGGGCTGAGATGCGGGGGAAGATCTGCCTGCCGGGCATAACCCTTGAGAATTTTCCAGAAACCCTGGCGGCTTAAACCCTTGCCGGCGCGGTTGAGAAAAAGTCGCTGGTTCTTTTGGCCCTTGAGTAATACCGGGCGGATGTGCTGCAGATAAAGCTGCAATTTCTCCACGGCCCGAAATACCATGGGTACCAGCCGTTCTTTGGAGCCTTTGCCCTGGACCCGGACCACCCCGCGCCTGAGATCAAGCTGAGGCAGGGTCAGACCCACCAGTTCGGAGACCCGCAGACCGGTGGCATACAGCAATTCCAGCATGGCATCATCACGTTGACCCAGGGGCGTGGTGGGATCGGGCGCCGCCAGCAGCCGGTCAACTTCCTCCAGACCCAGAACCTTGGGCAGCCCTTTGGGGAGTTTAGGTGAATCGAGCCACTCCAGGGGATTATGCGCGGTGAGGTTTTCCCGGAGCAGAAACCGGAAAAATTGGCGGACCGCGCTGAGCTTTCGGGCCCGACTGCGGGGCCCGACGCCTTGCTGCTCCAAATCCGCCAGGTAATGCTGCAGGTCCGCCAAGGTAGTGGTATGCCAGGATTCTTTACCGGTCCGCTTTAAAAACGTGGCCAGCCCTGTCAGATCATGGGCATAGGCCTCCACGGTCAGGTTTGCCAGGCCGCGTTCCACCACGACATATTGCAGGAATTGTTCTAAAGCGTGATCCATGGTTTGATTTTAATTTCCGACAGTCCAGCCCTTGTTTTTTCTTAAAAGAATTATACAATTTGATTACTAAAAAAGAAACCGCTCAAACGCGGTACGTTCTTGAACTCTGCAAGGCAGAGGAAACCCTGAGAAAATTGCCCAAGCTTTGTATGATGTTAGCATTTTGCCAGGCCTGGGTCGGCAATACGGCCGGGGGCCAAGAAAATGCCCCGGGTCAAGGCAAAAAAAAATAAAAAAAGTGGGCAGAGCTTGAAGTTACGACTCCCCAAGGCTTACCGTTATGGGGCGGCAAGGTCTAGATCAAGAAAAAGAAAAACCTGATTAATATCTTGTTTTTTCCTCTAAAGAAGCTTATATTTATTAGGTTAAGTTGTATTTAATAATCAGGAGACGAGTAAGAATGAAAAAAGATATTCATCCCAAATATCATCAAACCACAGTACGCTGTGCGTGCGGCTTCGAATTTCCCACCGGTTCAACCCAGGAAAACATTCGGGTGGAAATCTGCTCCAAATGCCATCCTTTTTTTACCGGCAAACAAAAATTAATTGACTCGGCGGGGCAGGTTGAACGGTTCGTCAAGAGATATGCTGGTTTCAACAAGAAAACGGAAGCGGCAAAAAACACGGAGCAGTAATATATGGCAGGTACCGAGCCCCGGTTTCCAGTGGGGGGTCAAGCGGTCATAGAGGGCGTTATGATGCGGGCCAAACATACCCTGGCCATTGCGGTAAAACGCCCGGACGGCTCCATTACGATTAAAGAAGACCGACTGCACACCCTGGCCGAGCGGTTTCCTTTCCTGCGCTGGCCCTTTGTACGGGGACCGGTAGTGTTGTTGGAAGCACTTATCTACGGCATTAAGGCCTTGACGTTTTCGGCCCAGGCGTCTCTGGATGAGGAAGAGGAACAATTGTCGTCCTGGTCCTTGTTTTTAACCATGGCGTTCGCTTTCGGTATTGCCATTCTGTTCTTCGGTCTGCTGCCCCATTATCTCAGCGGTTGGGTGGGATGGTTGTGGGGGGCCCAGTTAACGGTAAACAATTTTAGTTTTCATGTCGTAGACGGAATTCTGAAGATTGTATTTTTCCTGCTCTACGTCTGGTTCATTTCTTTTATGGATGATATCCGCCGGGTTTTCGAATATCACGGGGCGGAACATAAATCCATTTTCACCTTCGAGGCCGGGGAAGAACTGACAGTGGAAAATGCCCGGAAACACCAGATCTGGCATCCCCGTTGCGGGACTTCTTTTATTTTAGTAGTTCTCTTGACCAGCATTTTGGTATTCACCATTCTTTTTCCCCTCATGCCCGGATTGAAACTGGCCGGGCGGTTCACGACAAATTTATTGCAGGTTGGCATCAAAATTCTCCTGATGTTTCCCATTGCAGCCATTTCCTATGAAATTATCAGGTTAGGCGGCCGCTATGCGGACAATCCGGTCTGCAAACTGGTTCTCTGGCCGGGACTGATGACCCAGAGACTCACGGCCCGAGAGCCTTCGGACGAACAGTTGGAAGTGGCTCTGGAGGCCCTGCGGTCCGTGGTAAGCCAGGAAGAAACAATTTCCCAGCCCGTGCCTTAGCGACGCCAGACATCTCACGCTCCTCACCTTGACCCACTTCGCTAACCAGCGAGCGGAAATAACCACTTAAAAAAAATTTACCCTCAAAATTACCGACTATGCTTATTGAACGATTGCAAAGTATTGAACATAAATTCCTGGAACTGGAGTCCGGACTCAGCGACCCGGAAATCATCAAACATCAGGAGCAGTATCAGCTCCTGGCCAAAGAGCATGCGGATTTAAACCCCCTGATAAAAACCTTCCGCAATTATCAACAGATCGAAAAGGAACTGGAAAATAATCAGACCCTGCTCAAGAATGAAACCGACGAAGAGATCAAGGAACTGGCCCGGGAAGAAATTCAGCTATTGAAGGAAAAACTTGCCAATCTGGAAGAAGAGCTGCGCTTACTGCTGCTGCCCAAGGATCCCAAGGATGACAAGAATATTCTCCTGGAGATTCGAGCGGGCACCGGCGGGGAGGAAGCTGCCTTATTTGCTGCCGATCTTTTCCGGATGTACAGCCGGTATGCCGAACGTCATAAGCTGAAAATGGAAATTCTCAGTCACAATCCCACCGGCATCGGCGGCTTGAAGGAAGTTATTGCCCTTATTGCCGGGGAAAAAGTTTACAGCCGTTTGAAATATGAGAGCGGCACACACCGGGTGCAACGGGTACCGACGACGGAATCCCAGGGTCGGATCCATACCTCAGCCGTGACGGTGGCAATTCTACCCGAGGCCGAAGATGTGGACGTGCAGATAAGCCCGGAGGAGCTGCGGGTGGATGTTTTTCGTTCGTCCGGTCCCGGCGGCCAGAGTGTCAATACTACAGATTCGGCGGTCCGGATAACCCACCTGCCGACGGGTCTGGTGGTCATCTGCCAGGATGAAAAATCCCAGCATAAGAATAAGGCCAAGGCCATGAAAGTTCTGCAAGCCAGGCTTTTTGACATGAAGGAGCAGGAACAGCGCCAGAAAATGGCCCAGGACCGTAAAAGCCAGGTGGGCAGCGGCGACCGCAGTGAGCGGATTCGCACCTATAACTTTCCCCAGGGCCGGATCACCGATCACCGGCTGGGACTGACCATTTACCGTCTGGAAGCCTTTCTCGACGGGGATTTGGATGAAATGCTGGACGCGCTGGTGTCCTACCACCGAACCGAAGCCCTGAAAATTCAGGCGGCATGAGCTCAGGCGGCGCCAACACCTGGACCATCCTGACTGTTCTGCAATGGGCCCAACAGTATCTACAAACCAAAGGGGTCAGCGAACCCCGGGCCGGGGCGGAAGTTTTGCTGGCTCACTGCCTGCACTGCTCCCGTCTGGATCTGTACCTCAGACACGACCAACCTTTAGCCGATGATGAACTGAGCTGCTATAAACAAGGGCTCAAGCGACGTCTCGCCCAGGAACCCACCCAGTATATTACCGGTCAGCAGGAGTTTTGGTCTCTGAACTTCGCGGTCGGCCCGGCCGTGCTCATCCCTCGCCCTGAGACCGAGTTGCTGGTCGAGGCCGTATTAAAGCATTTTGCCAGGTCGGAATCAGGAGGAGTAAAGCCCCGGCTTCTTGATATCGGTACCGGCAGCGGCATTCTGGCGGTGACCCTGGCCACCGAATTGCCTGAGGCCCAGTTTGTGGCCGTGGATCGCTCCTGGGAGGCTCTCAAGGTGGCCCGGGAAAATGCCCGACGGCATAAGGTGGAGGAGAAGATTAACTGGGTATTGGCTGATCTGGTGACAGCCCTGGCGCCAAAAGCACTTTTTGAAGTTATTGTCGCCAATCCACCGTACGTGCCCACAGCCGACTGGGAGCAGTTGCCGCCGGAAATAAAGGAGTATGAGCCTCGGCTGGCCCTGGACGGCGGGCCCGACGGCCTGGAGGTGATACGTTCCCTGATCCGCGCCGTGCCGCCGTTGCTGAAGCCGGATGGGTTGCTGGCTTTGGAAGTGGGCCAGGGTCAAGCCACGGCGGTACAACAACTTCTTGAGCAGTCAGGTGCATTCACGCCCCCGGAGATTATTCCGGATTACCAGCGAATCGGGCGGGTGGTGCTGGCGAGGCGGTTGGAGAAAAGCAGCTCGGGGGAAACTGGACTGAATCATTGACAGAAATATATTCCTTACAATATAATATAATTGTAAGGAATATATTTTAGAAGGATACGGAGATGCAGTCATTAATTACCTCAAAATATCAGATCACTATTCCCAAATCGGTAAGGGAAAAACTAAAACTGTCGGTGCATGATGCGATCGAATGGAAAATAGAAGATGACAAAGTAGTAGTTTATCCGGTGCAGCAAAGGTTTTTACAATATAAAAATTCAGTACAAGTAGGGGCGGGAGAAATCAGGGACGATATCCAAGCGGCCAGAGTTGAACTGGCAGAAAAGTATCGATGACAGAACTGATTATTGACACTAATTTTCTCATTTCTTTTGTGACGGATCGCAATCCGGCCCAGCAGGAAAAAGCCTCTGAAATTTTTCTGGGGGCCGCACGCCTTAAAACCCGGCTTCTGTGCCCTCAATCGGTAATTATAGAATTTATTTATGTCTTGGAAAAAATCTACCGGCAACCCCAAAAAAATATCCGCCAACTAATGGTTGATCTACTTGCTCTGCCTGGGTTGGAGGTTATTCAAAAAATTAATTTCCCCTCGGTGTTTAAGTTATGGCCGGATTTGGTCGCGGATTTCGGCGATGCCTTGGTGGCGGCGGCGGCCCAGACGCACAAGGAAGCTGAGGTGGCAACTTTCGATAAGGCCTTGATTATTTCTCTTAAACAGATAGGAATTAAAACAGCTTCTCTGTAAGCGGGGCTCAAAAGCAAAGGCAGGCCAGAGTTTTTTCCTATTTCCGCCGCCCCTCGATCTGGGTGATGAGGAAGTTCTCCCAGGCGGTGCTCTGTTCCGGGTCCGGCAGGTCGGGCAGGTGGTCCAGGGGAATTTCCGCCCGGGCGCTGGAAACGTGGCCGCCGGCAGTGCCCAGTTTGCCGAAGGCCCGGGCCGCAAGATTGCCGGCATTTTTCCGAATCCCGTCATTGCGAAAAATCACAATCAGACGATTCTCAAAAACACCCCCCACAATACTCCAGGTAATTTCAATAACCCGCAGGAAAAATTCAGCCAGGATCACCAGAATATCAGGGTTTGGCACCCTGCCGACAAAACAATAGATACGCTCCTGACGCCGTTGCCAGCTATTGAGACCATGCTGAAAATATCCCATCATCTCCAGGGTGAGTTCGGCTACTTCTATGCTGCGCACCAGGGCATGCCGGGTAAAGCGGAAGAGATAGTGAAAGGCGCGGATATCGGCTTCGGTGGAGGGGCGCTCGAAGTTGTGGGTGTCGGTTTTGATGGCGTAAAATAATGCCGTAGCCAATTTCAGGGAGGGGGTGATTTTGGCCAGCCGCAGGTATTCCGTCAGAATTGTAGAGTTGGAGCCGTATTCGGGTCTGATATCCACAAACCGGGCCTGGGTTTGAGAGCATAGGGGATGATGATCGATGATGACATCGTATTTGAAGTCAGCGAAACGTTGGTTATGGCTGGGCTGGGAGTCCACCAGGGCAAAACGGTTGAATTTGGCAGGGTCGATCTGTTCAAAAGGGGTAAGGGGTATTTCCAGCAGTCTGACCATGGTTTGATTCTGGGGCCGGGTAATGGGCCGGATGGGAGAAATGATGCAGGAAGTAATGCGCCGCCACAGGATTCTTTTTAAGGCCAGGGCGCTGGCAATGGAATCGGGGTCGGCATCGATCAGGATGAGCAGGTGATTGTCATGATTAAATAGCTGCCTAAGCTTCCGGAGTCGATCTCTCATAGGTCCTCGCGCTTAATAACTCTAAACCATAAGCGACTTGCAAGCAAGAGTAGATTGGAACAATCAGGACGGATTTCGGGGTTAATTTTTATTGAATAGTTTCTTGGCGCTGACAGATAAGGATTCTTTCTGTTCCATTTCCTGCCCATGGCGGCGGGCATAGACCTGGGTAAATTCGGCGCCCAGAAAGATGATCAGGGCACAATAGTAGACCCACATGAGGATGACCACCAGAGAACCGGCGGCGCCGTAGGCCGAGCCGATGCTCTGGCGGGTCAGGTAGAGGCCGACAAAGACATTCCCGATGCTGAACAACAGCGCGGTGACGAAGGCCCCCCGGGAGGCATAGCGCCAGGATACTTTGGCATCAGGGAGCACCTTGTAGAGGATGGCGAAGAGGACGGTGATGAACAGAAGAGAAAAGACATGATCGCTGATTTGCAAAACAATTTCCGGCACCACTAAAAACCGGCTGACGGTTTGGAAAAAGTAGGCCAGCAGTGATTTGAGCAGCATGGAAACGAACAGCAGAAAACCAACAATCATTACCACCACAAAGGTTTTTAGTCGATCCAAAACCAGATAGAAAAAACCGGTTGCCGGGTTGGTCACACCCCACATATTATTCAGGGCATTTTTCAGCATCAAAAATACGGTGGAGGCGCCGAAAAGCATCAGGAAAAGGGCTATGACCGTGGCGAAGAGGCCGGACCCGGGTTGGTAGCTGTTTTGGATGATGTTCATAAGATTGTAGGCATTTTCCCGGCCGACATATTCACTCAGACGGGCCAGAAGGTCGGCCTGGACCGCCGCCTGCCCCAGAAAATAGCCGACCACCACGGTAATGATGATCAGGAGCGGGGCCAGGGAGAACATGGTGTAGAACGCCAGGGCGGCTCCCAGGACCATGGCATTGTCTTTGCTCCATTCCGCAAAGGTCTCACGCAATATACCCCACAGCGATTGCAACGTCATAACATTTCTTGGAGGCATAGTTCCACTCCGGCTGGGCGCTAATGTCATTGTCGGGAAACGTGTCTAGCTTATATAAAAACCGTGAGCAGTGAGCAGTAAGCCGAAAAGACTGGATTGATCAAGATGCCCTATTTGGTTTTCACGCTTCGTTGTGATTTATAAACATGATGACTTTGGGCTGCACACCTGCTCTGGAAACCCCTGCTTTTTGATCCGAACATAAAGAGAGAATTATGGCGACGGATTTTTTTAATTATGCAACGGCTGTCTGAAAATGTCACTTTATTGCTGAGATTTTTCGTTGCCAGCGATTTGACTCCAGACGTCTCACCACGGCAAAGAAGAAGGGAAATTTACCCCTTTGCCGGTTTGAGTCAATTTTTTACTCGCCAGGTGGTGCCCTCCGGGGAGTCCTCTAAAACTATGCCGGCATCGGCAAGTTGTTGGCGGATGGCGTCGGCTCTGGCAAAATCCTTGCTTTGGCGGGCCTGGCGTCGGTCTTCGATGAGTTGTTGGATGTCGTCCGGGTCAAGGCTCAATGACTCGGTCTTTTGGCGGAGAGTTTGCAGCATGTCGAGCGGCTCGGCCTGAAGCAGATTTAAAACGCCGCCCAGAATAGACAACTCCCGCCGGACCCACGCCAGCACTGCAAGGTCCTGAGCGGCAGGATTGTGTTCCAAAAACCGGTTGAGCAGTCTGATAATGTCGAAGAGATGCCCCAGAGCCTGGGCCGTGTTGAAATCGTCATCCATGGCTTCGACAAATCGTTCCCTGATATTCACCAGACGGGAACATTCCTCGGCATTCAGACCCGGCAACCGGGCCTGCTTCGGGACCTGGTCAGGCGGCGCCACATGAGCCGCAATCTGGTCTAATTTGTTTAAGGTGCTGTAAAGGCGGACGAGAGCGCTTTCTGCTTCGACCAGTGCCTGATCGGAGAAATCCAGGGGACTGCGATAATGATTCTGGATCAGGAAAAGACGGACGACCTCGGGATGGAATTTTGCCAGCACATCCTTGATGGTGAAGAAATTTCCCAGGGATTTTGACATTTTTTCCTGGTTTATAGTGATCATGCCGTTATGAACCCAGTAACGGGCCAGGGGCTGGTCATTGGCGGCCTCGGACTGGGCCAGCTCATTTTCATGATGAGGGAAAATGAGATCAGCCCCGCCCCCGTGAATGTCAAAGGTATCACCAAGATAATATTGGCTCATGGCCGAGCATTCGATGTGCCAGCCGGGGCGGCCGGGCCCCCACGGGCTGTCCCAGGCGGGCTCTCCGGGTTTGCTGGCCTTCCAGAGGGCAAAATCAAAGGGATTATCTTTTTGAACATTGATGTCGATGCGGGCGCCGGCCAGCATGTCCTCCAGGCTGCGTCCGGAGAGCTTGCCGTAATCAGCGAATTTTCCCACCGGGAAGTAAACGTCACCTTCCCGGGCATACGCGAAACCTTTGGCCTCGAGTTTGCCGATCAATTTTATAATATCGTCGATATGCTCAGTTGCCCGAGGTTCGATATCTGCCGGGGAGATTCCCAGGGCGGTCATATCACGCTCAAAGGAATCAATATAGGTTTCGGCAATGGTTTTCCAGGCAAGATCCTCCTGTTGGGCCCTTCTGATGATTTTATCATCGATGTCAGTGAAGTTTCGGACCCAGGTTACCTTAAAACCCTGAAAACGCAGGTAGCGCACGATAACGTCGAAGACCACGGCAGAGCGGGCGTGACCGATGTGGCAGTCATCATAAACGGTAACGCCGCAGGCGTACATTTTCACGGCACCTGGGGTCAGGGGGGTGAACTCTTCTTTTTTTTTGGATAAGGTATTATAAACCAGCAAAGAGGCCAACTCCTTTTGGTGAAAAAAAAGAGGCGGATCAGCCGCCCCTTATTTTAAATATTAAAGGATAGGAAAATTTTTTAGAATCGGACCGGAAACAGATTACTTCTTCTTTTTACTCGCCGCGGCACGAGGCTTTTTGGACTTTTTGGCCTCGGGCTTAGATTCGGCTCCTTTGCCGGATTGGGCGGTAACCGGATGCGATGCGGCCACAGGCGGAGCTGCATATCGCCTGACGTGTGGTCGCCGGACTTTAAATTCAGGAGATGGAACTGGCTGAGGCGAAATTTCCGGAACACTGGCAGATTCCAAAACAGGAATTGCCTCGCTGACCGGCTCCGGTGCGGACGGAGGAGTAGACGGGCCTGGTTGTCCTAGCGCATAACGGCGTTGATCCTGAGGCACGTCACGGAGATCAGATTGACAATAAGGACAACTTTGGCAGTGCAACAGGACCTTCGCCTGGCATTGCGGGCAAACCATTACCAGCCCCATGAGAACTCTCCTTTTTCTAGGTTAATTCGATCACGATTTATATCAAAGAAAGACTTATTTATCAAGCATTTTTTTAATTTTTTGCAAATAAGGGGGGAGAGAGTTTCTCAAATTGATATAGGTTGAATAAGCTTAAAACCAGTTTTATCATTTTGAGAATTATTCTTGATCGAAATTACCCACAGAAAAAAGGGGTAGCAGAAAAATCATGTAGTTACATGAGGTAAATGTCTCTGACAACTTGGCAAGAGTCTTGCATTATTGAGGAACAAACCAGCAACGTTTCGGTTGTTGGGGAATTTATAAAAATGTCTTAGATGAGAGGTTCTATACCTGCCATGCGAACTGCTGCTTTTAATATGCTGCTGCGTCCAGAGACCGCCCGGTCCGGAAGAAAGGGCGTAATTCTGAAAAAAATGCAGTTGGTAGATTTAATTCTAAAAATCCTGGTGCCGGCAATGTTGCTGGTATTTTTTATGGTCTCCATCAGGTACGGCTCCCTGGACGGTTATCTGCAGTTGTTGAGCCGTCAGAGTTATGTGGCTTTTATTCCGGCCCTGGGTGCGGGTTACACCTTGTTGCTGTTGTTATTTCAAATAGTTCGCACAGTTTTATGGGCCCTTTATAAACCCTATGCTTTGCCGCCGGGAGAACTGCCCAAAATTACCGTCATAATCCCAGCTTACAATGAAGGGGCCATGGTGGAAAAAGCCATTTATGCGGTGACCGGTTCAAATTATCCCAACGACAAACTTGAAATAATCTGCATTGACGACGGCTCCAAGGATGACACCTGGACTTATATCAGTCGGGCTCAGCGTCGTTACCCTGATCTTGTCAATGCGATCCAATTCCCGGAAAACCGCGGTAAAAAAGCCGGACTGTATACCGGTTTTACCCGGGGCAGCGGTGATATCTTCATTACCATAGATTCTGACAGCGTTATCGAAAAAGATACGCTGCTCCAGGCGGTGGCTCCCATGTTGCAAGACCCTAAAATCGGGGCCGTGGCCGGGAACGTTAAAGTTTACAACCGGCATCAGAGCCTCTTGGGGAAAATGCTGGCCGTGCGTTTTGTGCTCTCCTTTGATTTCCTGAGGGCTTCCCAATCATGGTACGGCGCCGTCACCTGCACTCCGGGCGCCCTGTCTGCTTATCGTCGGGAAGCTGTCCTGCCCCACGCCGATGCCTGGCTGAATCAAACCTTTCTCGGCTCTCCCTGCCATCATTCCGAAGACCGGGCCTTGACCAACTTCGTTCTGCGCAGCGGTTATTACAGCGTTTATCAACGCAGCGCCATTGTGCACACGCTCGTGCCGGAAACTTACAAAGGCCTGTGCAAAATGTATCTGCGCTGGGAACGGGGCAACGTCCGGGAATCTTTTGTGCAACTGGGTTATCTGTTCACCAGGTATCGGGAAAAACATCGGCTCCTGCCCATTGTGGATTTTTTCATGACTCAGATCGAGTTCCCCTTAACCTATCTCTTCCTGGGACTGCTGTTAGGCTCCATCCTGGTCTACCCCTTGCTAATGGTGAAGTTTTTAGCGGCCCTGGGCGTCATTTCCGCAATCTACATGATCTATTATGTGGTGCTGGAGAGGGATTTAGACTTTATTTACGGGGTAATTTACAGCTATTATGCCTTCTTCCTGCTGCAATGGATTTATCCTTACGCTTTCCTGACGGTTCGCAATAAACATTGGCTGACCAGGTAAACGGCCTGGTTCAATAAAATTGCGCCAACACGGGCGGGGACCTCCCCGCCCTTTTACTTTTTCGAAATATTCCTTTTTAAAAAGGCATTGACCCCGGCGGCGATTCTTGTTAGTCTTGATAAGATATGTCAAAATCAAGTCATTTTTAAGGTGATTTTGGAAGGCTGGGGGAAGAGGGGATGTTTTCATTCGGCTGGTTTTCCAGCGGTCGGGGGCAGGGATCCATAGACCTGTTGACGACGGCCCACCATAAGATGGTGGAGGGATTCATTCCCGGTCGGATCGCCTATGTTTTTTCTGATCGGGGTCCGGGGGAAACTCCAGCCACAGACCGTTTTCAGGTGGTGGTTAAATCACTGGGCCTGCCCCTGATTACTCTTTCTTCTTTGCACCTGCGCCAGAAAATCCGCCAAAAATCAGATGACGTCGAGTCGGCGCGCCAGGAGTTTGACAGCCGGGTTTTGGAACTTCTGGCCGGCTACGATGTCAGCGTCGTCGTCTTGGCCGGCTATATGCTGGTGTTAGGTCCTCGCCTTTGTGAACAACTGTTGTGCCTGAATCTGCACCCAGCGGTCCCCGGTGGTCCTCAGGGCACCTGGCGCCAGGTGATGTGGCAGTTAATGGCAGACGAGGCCCGGGAAGCGGGTGCGATGATGCATCTGGTCACTCCTGTGCTGGATAAAGGACCGCCCGTAACCTATTTCCATTTTCCCTTGCAGGGCTCGAGGTTCGATCCACTCTGGCAATCTTTCCGGGAAAAAAGGCGTATCTTTTCTTTGGAGGACATCAGGGCCAGGGAAGGTGAGCAAGAACCGCTGTTTTCGCATTTACGCGGCGAAGAATTGCGCCGGGAATTTCCGCTTATTCTTTTGACTTTGAAAAATTTGGCCTCCGGACGGTTGACTTTGACGTTTGCAGGAGTACGCGCCGCAGGTCGCCTGGTTCCAGGGGGATTTGACATCAGCCGGGAAGTTGAAGAATATTTAACCTCCTAAAATTGTAACACCTGGATACGGGTATCGGCAGCGGGAGATAGAGATATGGGTGAATCCGGCCGGAAGACAAACGGCATGGCAGAGTTGCTGGGACTCCTCCAGTCAGCAGATTTATATGCCTGGGAAGTGCGCCGGATGCGGGAGACAAGCGACCAGCTCTATCTGGTTTTCGATCAGATGGAGTCCCTGCGCCGGGTGGAATCAGAAACGTATGCTGTGAAGATTTACCTTCTGGTGGACAAGGATGGCACAACCTGGCTCGGGGAATCTGGTTGGACTGCCAATCCAGGCCAAGATTTTGCCGCCGATCTGGCCGAAGCCAGGGAACGGGCTCCTCTGGCGTTGAATCCGGTATTTCATCTGCCCGGCCCCGGCCAACAGTATCAACCGCTGCTTCTGGCTGACCCCGTCTTGAAGGAACAGCCTCGCCAAACCCTCTGGCATGTGCGGCACGACCTTAACCAAGCGGTAGCAGGAATTGCTAATATTCAATTGGCAGCCGCCGAAGTTTATGTAAATTATCGGGAAATCGAATTTCGAAATCATACCGGTTTGAGCGGGTTCTATGAAGAGACGGAACTGCAGACGGAGTTTGCGCTGCTGGCAATGGCAGCGGGGCAGGAGGCCGAAAGTCTGGGTTGGCGCCGAGCCGGATTTTACCGGGATCTGCAGGTTGGCGACATGATCGGGCGTTATGGCCGTTATGCCCTGGAAAACGCTCAGGCGGAGATGCCGCGCAGCGGCCAGTACCCCGTGGTCTTCGGAGAAGAGGCCCTGGATACAATTTTTGACCATTTATGCGCCCAGTCCGGGGGGCAGGCGGCTTTTCAAGGCTGGTCCCGTTTTAAAGTGGGTGAACCGGTAATCAATAACCCCCGTCGCGATTTTCTTACCTTGAGCAGCGATCCCTGGCTGCCCGGCGGTCTCAATTCCCGTCCTTTTGACAGTCGGGGACTGGCCCTGCAGCCGGTGACTTTTATAAAAGATAATCTTTTTCAAAAATCTTTAGCCGACCAGCGTTATGCCGATTATCTCAACATACCGGCCACCGGCGGACTGACAAATCTTCGGGTAGCCCCGGGGCGGGCGACGCTGGCAGAAATGCTGTATTCCGGCAAAGTTCTTCATCTCCTGCGATTTTCGACACTGGAACCAAACCCGGTAACCGGCGCCATCTCCGGCGAAATTCGTACCGGCTATCTCTTGGAAAACGGCAATGCCGTCCCCATCAAAGGCGGCTCCGTAAGTGGCAATTTGGACGACGCCTTCCGTTACCTGACCCTCTCCCGGGAAACGGAACAGCGGGAGACCTATGTGGGCCCGGCGGGAATACGATTAGAGGAGATGCATATTGGTGGAGCCTAAGTTGAAAAGATCTATAAAGTATTTGACCTGCCTTATCGGCTTGATCATGTGGGCCGCCCTTTTATCCTCAGCAGCCGGGGCGGCAACTATCGACGACGCCGACCGCCTGCTGCTGGCCCCGGACCTGGATAAAGAGAAAGCCCTGAAAGCCTTTGCCACATACGAAAGTCTGCTGCCGCCGACTGGGGCCCAGCGGCTGCCGGTCCTGGAGCGCCTGGCCAGAACCGGGTTCATCTTGGGAGATATTACCGAAGGAGGGCAAAGGAGTCGGTATTATGAGCAGGGGCGAGGGTATGCCGAGAAAATCCTCCAGGAAGATCCTCAAAACGTCGCCGGCCATTACTGGCTCGGCCTCAATCTCGGTGGTCTGGCAGATGTCAATCGACTGCAGGGCAGGCGATTATTGCCGCAAATTCTTAAGGAATTAGAGCAGGCGGCAGCCATAAATCCCGGTTACGACCAGGGAGGCGCTTATCGCGTTCTGGGCCGCATTTATTATTCAGCTCCGGGCCGTCCCCTTTCCATCGGTGACATGAATAAATCTCTTGATTTATTACAAAAAGCAACTAACCTGGCCTCCAATAATTCCACCAACCATTTATACCTGGCCGAGACGCTGCTAAAATTAGGCCGGCAGGATCAGGCCAGGAAGGAACTCGAGCAAGTGATGCAGGCGTCTCAAAATACCGAAGGATCTCGGGGACTGGAGGCAGATAAAACAGCAGCCCGAGAGCTTTTGCAGAAATCCGGTTTATAATTAAATATATGCCCTCCTCAACCGAAGACTCGAAAAAATTTTTATTAAAGAGGTCACAATGTTTGCTCTAGCAAATCTTATCAAAGCCCTGGCTCAGGTCATAGATATCGTCTTAAGCATTTATATGTGGCTGATCATCGGCCGGGCTATCCTGTCCTGGGTCAACCCTGATCCTTATAATCCAATTGTCCGCTTTTTATATAATGTTACCGAACCGGTGCTGGGATTTTTCAGGCGCCGGTTCCCTTTGGTATATGGTGGACTGGATCTAGCCCCACTGGTAATATTGTTGATCATAGTTTTCTTGCAGCGATTCGTGGTAACAACTCTTTTCGAACTGGCCATTAGGGTCGGCATGGGTTCATGAGAGACGATATGACTCCAAGCGAAAAAATTTCCCCGGCAAGTATTCGCCAACAGGACTTCTCGAAAGGCTGGCGAGGTTTTGCTGCCGTGGAAGTCAGGGCTTTTCTGGATGACCTGGCAGAAGCCTTTGCCTCCTTAATGCAGGAGAACCAGTCCTTACGGAATGATCTGGCGCGTCAGGAAAACGATTTGACAGAATTCAAACATCGTGAACAACTTCTCAAGGACACGCTTATTAATGCTCAACAGGTAATCGAGGCAATGAAGGTTAATGCCCAAAAGGAAGCTGAAATACTGATCCATGAAGCCGAGATCAAGGCAGAAAAAATTCTTCAGGAGGCCTTTGTCCGCCAGGGAAAGATACGTAGCGACATTGACGAATTGAAGAAACTGAGGGCAACATTTGCCGCCCAGATGCGAGGCATATTGGACAGCCATCAGCGTCTTCTCACGGAAAGTGAAGCTGCCGACTAACCAGGACGCCAAACGATAAAAAGGGTTTTTTATTCAATGCAATGGCTGCAACCAACCAGCACCGGGTATCTCCTCAAAATTCAGGTGGTGCCGGGTGCGGCTGAAAATCAAATTATGGGCCCCTATGGTGATCGTTTGAAAATTAGAATCACTGCGATTCCCGAAAAAGGAGGGGCCAATAAAGCTCTTGTGGATTATTTAGCACATCGCCTTGAGTTATCCAAAAATCAAGTTCTGCTGAAAAGTGGTTCCCGGAATCGGTCTAAGGTTGTGGAAATTGTCAGTCTGGAGCCTCATACCCGGGAAAGGCTTCAGTCGCTGTGGCCCCAGTGTTAAACCCGCCAGAGAACTTCTTCAAGCCAAGGTCATGCATGTCATAATTTTATCGGCTAGTCCAGACATCCAGCCTTAGCGGTCTTGACTTTCGCCTTAATGGGATAAATATTTTATAATTATAGTGAATGATAGAAACTCCTGGGTTTTTGTATATTTTGGCAATGGTGGGGGGATTAACTTGGCATGGGGGATAGAATTGAATATTATCAGGTTCTGGGCATCAACAGAAACGCCGATTCGGAAGAAATAAAAAAGGCTTATCGTCGTTTAGCTTTAAGATATCACCCGGACCGAAACCCAGGTGACAAAAAAGCCGAGGAAAAATTTCGTCAGGCAGCCGAAGCCTATGAAGTTCTGAGAGATTCGCAAAAAAGAAGTTTATATGATCAATTCGGTCATGCCGGTTTGGATGGCATACAGTTTGGCAACTTTAATAATTATGAAAATATTTTTTCCAGTTTTGGTGATATTTTTAACGATTTTTTCGGTTTTTCCCGTCCTCAGTCTCAGACTCGCAAAAAATCAGCCAAAGATTTACATTATCAGTTAGAAATAGATTTTGTCGATGCAATTTTCGGCATTGAAACCAGTGTCGAGGTAACCCAATCCGTCCCGTGCCGACGCTGTCAAGGCAGCGGCAGATTAGCAGAAGCAAAAATGAATCAAGTCTGCTCTTTCTGTCAGGGCTACGGAACCATCAGCCGCATGGAGGGATTTTTTCGGATTAACACCACCTGCCCTCACTGCTTAGGGTCCGGCAGTAAATTGGGTGATCCTTGTCCTGATTGTCAAGGTCGCGGTACCGAAGAACAATTAAAAAAGGTGCATTTAAAAATTCCCGCCGGTGTCGATGAAGGCACCCGGCTGCGTCTGCGTGGTGAAGGAGATATCGGGCAGTTTGGCGGTCCCCCCGGCGATCTTTACATTGACTTGAGAATCAACTCACATCCTCTCTTTAAAAGAGAGGGTAACAACCTGATTCATCAGGCCAGGTTATCTTTTGTTGAGGCGGCCCTGGGAACTGAAGTTGATATTCCGACTTTGACCGGTTCTGCCACCCTCACAATTCCAGCCGGCACCCAAACAGGATCGAAATTTACGATTTACGGTGAGGGCGTCCCCGTCCTGAGGGGTAACGGCAGAGGCAACCTTATCGTCGAACTGGATTTACAAACACCGACTAACCTTACTCCCAAGCAGGAGGATCTGCTGCGGAAGTTCCTGGCCGGAAATCGAAAAAAAACTTCTACCAAAGGGAAGTCGCAACGATCTAAGGCAGCAGCGGCTAAAACCGCAGCCTAAACCGGCGGCCAGGAGTTGCCTGTGACATTGCAGATTAAATTACCAGAGAACACACCAGGCGGGCTTTGGCCCCCTCTTTAATCCCGGGAACATACCTTCCTATTGCCGTAACCCGGCAGTTTCTAAATTTTTTATCTGATCCCGAAGTTCTGCGGCCCGCTCGAACTCCAGTTTCTTGGCGGCTGCCTGCATCTCTTTTCTTAGCCGTGCTAGATGACGGGGTATATCCTGGGGCAGGAGATACGGTGTCGACTCCTCTGCCGCCAGAGGCACGGTAACATAATCCTTTTCGTACACTGAGGCCAAAATATCCTGGATGCCTTTTTGAATGGATACGGGAGTGATGCCATGCCGGGTGTTATAGGCCTCTTGCAGTTGTCGGCGGCGATTGGTTTCATTGATTGCCGTCAGCATGGAAGGGGTGTTATTATCGGCGTAGAGAATGACCTTTCCGTGTACATTGCGGGCCGCCCGGCCGCAGGTTTGGATCAGGGACCGCTCGGAACGCAAAAAACCCTCCTTGTCCGCGTCCAGTATCGCCACCAGAGACACTTCCGGCAGGTCCAGCCCTTCCCGGAGCAGATTAATGCCAATCAAAACCTCGAATACCCCCAACCGCAGGTCCCGAAGGATCTCCATTCTTTCCAGGGTCGTGATATCGGAATGCAGATAGCGCACTTTAAGCCCTAAATTTTTATAATATTCGGTCAAATCTTCGGCCATCCGCTTCGTCAGAGTCGTTACCAGTACCCGTTCCTGCCGGTCAACCCGGGTTCGGATTTCTCCCAGGAGATCATCCACCTGGTTCGAGGCCGGTTTTACGGTAATTGCCGGGTCCATAAGCCCCGTTGGCCGGACAATCTGCTCTATTACCCGCCGGCCGGCCTTTTCAAGTTCGTACGGCCCGGGGGTCGCCGAGACATAGATCAACTGACGGACCCGGGCTTCAAATTCCTGAAAATTTAACGGCCGATTGTCCAGAGCGGAAGGCAGACGGAAGCCGTACTCGGTCAGGGTCTTTTTCCGGGACCGGTCCCCATTATACATCCCGCGCAATTGCGGCACGGAAATATGACTTTCGTCAATGACTACCAGAGATTTGCGGGGTAGATAGTCCAGCAGAGTTGGAGGCGGTTCTCCGGCCTGCCTGCCGGTGAGATGACGGGAATAATTTTCTATACCGTGACAGAAGCCAACTTCTCGGAGCATTTCCAGATCGAATCGGGTCCTCTCCCAAATTCGTTGGGCTTCCAACAGCTTGCCCTGGGATTCGAACCAGGCCACCCGCTCTTTTAATTCCGCCTCAATAGCCAGCAAGGCCTTTTGCCGCTGGGAATCAGGTGTAACATAGTGGCTGGCGGGATAAATGGTAATTTTTTCCAGTTTGTGACGAGTCTGGCGCCGCAAAGGATCAATCTCTTGGATGGATTCAATGACATCGCCCCAAAAATCAATGGCTAGAGCCCGATCCTCCTCATAGGCCGGAAAAATTTCCACCCGGTCACCTCGGACTCGAAACGTTCCCCGATGAAAATCGATGTCATTCCGTTCATATAAAATTTCTACCAGCTTTGCTAATACTTCCTCCCGGCTCTTAGTCATACCGGTTTCAAGGTACAACAACATACCCTGATAGGCCTCCGGTGACCCTAGACCATAAATGCACGAGACGCTGGCCACGATGATGACATCGTTTCGGTCCAGGAGCGATCGGGTGGCCGAATGGCGCATCCGGTCAATGGCTTCGTTGATGGAAGAATCTTTTTCAATATATAGATCGGCCTGGGGAATATAGGCCTCAGGTTGATAATAATCGTAATAACTGACAAAAAACTCCACCGCGTTCTGAGGAAAAAATTCTTTAAACTCACCATATAATTGCGCGGCCAAAGTTTTGTTAGGCGCCAGGACCAGAGTCGGCAACGTTACCTGTGCAATAACATTGGCAATTGTGAAGGTTTTCCCTGACCCGGTGACCCCCAGGAGAACCTGATGGGCCGCGCCGGCGTGTATTCCGGAAACCAGTTTTTTAATTGCCTCGGGTTGATCACCTTCAGGTTTGAAAGGTGAGACCAGTTGAAAATCATCTTTCATTCAATTAATTTAAGACTTTTTACCCCAAAGAGCAATCAATTTGCGATCCGGAACCCGGACTGGATTGGCTGGACAAAATAAAACATACTTTGAGAATATCCATTCTGGTGCAATATTCGCCTTCTTGGGGGAAAAATTACCCGAATCTAACGAAAGGCCATGTGAAATAAATTTTTCAATACAGATCCATACCTGCTTTGGAAAAAAAGTGGGACCACTTGATTATTTAACAAGTATGTTTATTATAAATGATATTATATAATAATATATGTTAGTTATAATTATATCGACATATATAATCATAGAAGTAAGAAATCTTAAAAGATAATCAGATCAATAATATTCTGAAAGGTCAATTTTTTGTTAACCTAATTAATTTTCAGGCATTTTCCAATTTTTCTCAAAAATTGTACGATATTTTATTATTTTTTTAACAATTAAAAGCTAACTTTAGGAATAGAATTTTTTTATGGTATTTCTTGGTACATAATTTGCATTATTATGGTTTAGATTGTAACAGAAAATACAAGGGGGGGGTAGTGATGCCAGCTTATGAATATAAATGTATTGATTGCGGGGCCGAGGAGGAACGCATCGCCGGCCTGGATGACAATACGGCATTATGCGTCGGATTGCGGCAGTTTGATGTTGCGTCTGGATGAAGATGTGTTCCGGCCTTATTTTGAACAGGCAGAGGCGGAAAAACCTGCTGAGGAAAAAAAGCTCGCCATTTAGTGAGCAACTTTTTACATTTTTGTTAAAAAATATTTACTATCGGCAAGGGTTATTTTTCGCAAGATAAGAAATAGTATTCCTTCCTGTTTTATCCATTTATACTAGAGGTGCTGTCTTAGGTCTGCGTCAGATCAACCTCAAGGTTTGTCTGCGGCTGCCCCAGGAATGATTTTAAGCTCCTCTGGCAGCCGTTAGTTGCCTAAAGGTAGATTACCGGCGCGTCATTATTTTTACGGTGGACAATCTCGCCAAGAGCGTAAGCAGTTTCCCCCAGGGCCGATAACCGCTGCAGGATCTCGCCGACGTATTCTTCACCGACGACCACCACCAGACCGATGCCGTTATTGAACACTTGCCACATTTCGTTTTCCGGTATGTCACCTTCTTCCTGCAGGAGCGTGAAGATAGGCGGCCTGGCCCATTGCTGGCGGTGAATAACCGCCTGGCAGGATTGAGGCAGAATGCGTGGAATGTTGTCAGTTAAGCCGCCGCCGGTAATGTGCGCAATACCCGCCAGCGGGAAATCCCGCACCAGATTGAGGATTGTATCCACATAAATTTTTGTCGGCTGCAGGAGCTCTTCGCCCAGAGTCCGTCCTAGTGCCGGTATGGTATCCGTCAGATTATAATGATGTTGGTCGAGCAGGACTTTCCTGACCAGCGAAAACCCGTTGGCATGGATGCCGCTGGCGGCGATGCCGATAATACGGTCACCCACTGCAATTTCAGAACCGTCAATAATCCGGTTGCGCTCAACCACGCCAACTACAAAACCCGCCAGATCATAATCATCGTGTTGATATACTCCGGGCATTTCCGCGGTTTCGCCCCCAATGAGGGAGCAGCGGGCCTGGAGGCAACCCTCGGTTATGCCTTTGATAATCTCAGTTGCAGTTTCCTGCCGCAGTCGCCCCATGGCCAGATAGTCCAGAAAAAACAGCGGCGTGGCACCGTGCACAATAATATCGTTGGCGCACATGGCCACCAGATCGATGCCGATAGTATCGTGTTTATCCATGGCTATGGCGATCTTTAATTTTGTGCCCACCCCATCGGTGGACGAAACGAGAACCGGATCTAAAAATTTATGGGTATTTAGATGAAAAAATGCGCCAAAGCCGCCTATATCCCCCAAAACTCCACTGCGATAGGTCGATTTTACCAAAGACCGGATATTTTTTACAAATCTGTCGGCCTTGGCTATATCAACCCCCGCCTCGCGATATGTCACCGCCATGCTGTTCTCCCCCACCTGCGCTTGGCTCAAAACTCGCTATCTCTATCATTAAGTTATGAAAATCAGGAAATCAGGCGTGTTATCGAAAAAGCCTCTGAATGGATGACCCTTGGCATTTCGGGCAGGCTTGCGGAAAATTCGGAGCGGCCAACTCATCTTCCCAGGCATATTCGCAATCCTTGCAGATAAAGCGGCGCTGCGTCAACTGGTAATCCCCCCCGGCGATTTTTATGGCTTTGCCATATACCAGTGCTTCAGCAACAGCTTTATGAGCCCGGGCCAACATGCGCGTGACCGTTGGTCTAGACACATTCATTTCCAGAGCCACATCTTCCTGATTAAGTCCAAGAAAATCTGAAAGTCGCAGGGCCTCCAGTTCGTCCACACTGATGACGACCTGTTCCAGGCCCCGCATGGGAATTCCTTGGGGCTTAAAGAACGTTATACCCGGTTCAAATTCAACCCAGCGGCATTTCCGTGGACGTGCCATTAATGTTTTCTCGCCCTCTATTTTTTATTTTTATATCTTTTTCATTTAACATAATATTTGATAAATATCTAATGTTATTTACGCCTTTACTTTTCCCTCCCCTCTTGAGGCGGGAAGCTCATCGTGCCGGCGTGAATCAGGTAATCGGTATCCTTATATTTTCTAGAGGGATTTAATGGACATAAGCAAATTTCAGCAGCAGATTGAAGAAGCAGCAGCCTTTCTCCGGCAGGCGCTGGGCCCCAGGCCGGTGTGCGGGATTATTTTAGGAACCGGTGCCGGAGGTTTGGGAAATTATCTGGATGATGCCCTGACCATTCCCTATGGCGCCATCCCCAATTTTCCCCGGTCTTCAGCACCCGGTCATGCCGGGCAATTGAAGTACGGCTCTCTGGCGGGCCGCCCGGTGCTGATTTTTCAGGGCAGGTTCCACGCCTATGAAGGGTATTCCTTGATGCAGGTGACCTTTCCGGTCCGCCTGTTGTCTGCCCTGGGAGTGAATATTCTCATTCTCACCAACGCCGCCGGAGGTTTGCAGCCTTTTTTTCAATCCGGCGATCTCATGCTCATTCGTGATCATATTAATCTACTGGGGGACAATCCCCTGGTGGGAGAGAATTTGGAAATCTGGGGGCCTCGTTTTCCCGATATGTGTCAGGTTTACGACCCGGAGTTGGGCTCGCTGGCGCTGGACACGGCTCTGAAAAACGGCATCCGGCTGCGGGAAGGAGTTTATGTCGCGGTTAAGGGTCCCAGTCTGGAAACCCCGGCTGAAACCAGAATGCTGCGAATGTTAGGCGCCGATGCCGTGGGCATGTCCACGGTGGCGGAAGCCATTGCCGGAGTTCACGCCGGCCTGCGTCTGCTGGGCCTGTCAGTGATCAGCAATGTCAATCTGCCCGATGCCATGGCTCCCATAGCCATTGAGTCCATCCTCCAGGTGGTCCAGCAGGCCGAAGCACCTCTGTCCCGACTGCTGCAGGGCATTGTGGCCAAACTGCCGGCCTAAAGTGAAAAGTGAACAGTGTAAATAGATGTTACCCTTTTCATTTTTTCACTTTCCACTTGTCACTTTTCAATGCAAGAGTCAAAAGATCGGCAGGCTTCTCGAGCAAAACCTCGGCCCCGGCGTCCCGCAGTTCCTCAGCCGTCCGAAAGCCCCACAGAGCGCCGGCGCCGTGCATCCCGGCAGCCTTCGCAGTCTGCATATCAGTGCCGGAATCACCTACAAATAGTATGTCCTCGGGCGGCACCATAAACTTTTGCGCCAGGGCCAGGGCTCCGGCCGGGTCAGGTTTTAATGGCAGCGAGGGCATGGCCCCGGCCACCACTGCAAAGGTAATCTCCGAAAAATAGGTCTGCACCATTTCCTTGGCAAAATTATCAGGTTTATTGGTCAACACCCCAAGTTTAAGCCCCAACCGGTTCAGCGTCTGCAATAGCTTCGGAATGCCCGGGTAAGGATGAGTCAGCTTTTGCCAGCGACGGCCGTATTCTGCCCGCAGGGCCTCGGCCGCCCGGACAATAACCTCCTCCCGGCGCTCTGCCGCCGGCAAGGCCCGGCGGGCCAGGTTAACCATGCCGTCTCCCACAAAATATTTATAGGCTGCCGCCGGATGTTCCGGAAAACCCAGACGCTGCAACACCTGATTCATGGCCCCGGCCAGATCCTGCAGGGTGTCCAGCAGCGTCCCGTCCAAATCAAAGATAACGGCATGATAACTCATAGTCTTTGGCTTTTTCCTCTCAAAAGGGCTCAAGAACCGCTTCCCGAAGTCCTGAAGGCAATTCTTAATATTTTCATCATGTATTGCTGAAACAAGGGCTTAGTTCAACTATTTTCCTTGATCATCGAATTGTTCCCCGGCCGATAATATGATAAAAATTTCTCACAGGCAGCTTCAGCTCTTATCTCTAACTAATTTTCAAACCTGAGATCTGCCGAACATCTTGTTAACTGCAAAATTTCAGTTGCTGGCTGACTGCTGTTAGCTGATAGCAACAAATCCAAGGAGGATTTCATGGAAAAAATTTTTCCCGCCGGCACCAGGGAAGCAATTCTGGGTTTCCACGTCACGGATCGCATGAAGGCTGAATTACAGGTCGCCTCCAATCTCCTGCAAAGTGTTAAACAAATGACCGGGGCCGAGGCTCTGGGGGCTCGTCAACTGTTCATGGATTTCCTCAAATCCCTGGATCAGGAGATTACCCTCTGTCAGTCCGTCATCAGCGACTCTGAAATGACCCGCTTGAAAACCGTATTCACCGGACTGCGGGGTCTGGTCGCCGAAGGGCAGTTGGATGAAGTCCAGTCCCACTTCACCTGGATGATCACGATCATGACCACCTACGCCCAAAGGGCCATGGAATATTTGCACAAACAAAAGCTGTTATGAAAGCGGTCAGCTGTCAGCTTAAGGACTAATTTTAGAATTTTTCCTGAGTCTTTCACCTAGTTGATTTAATATTATTTTCATACCAGCTGGATGCTTCCTTTTTTGAAGGCTGACTGCTGCTAGCTGAAAGCCTTCTAGAGAATACCCTCTTGAAACTCAATGGACTTAAGGCATGAAGACACTTTGGGGACAGTTATTAATGGTCGGCATCCCCGGCCAGGAACCGGATGAGATCACCCGCTGCCTGATTCGAGATCTCCAGGTGGGCGGCATTATCCTTTTTAAACGCAACATTGCTCATCCTCAACAGGTGGCGGCCTTAATCCGGGAGTGCCAAAAGATGGCCCTGGACACCGGCGGCTATCCGCTTTTTATCGCCGTCGATCAGGAAGGCGGACCGGTGCAGCGGTTTCGTCAACCTTTTCCCGAAATGCCCTCGGCTCGCCAGTTCGGACTGGCGGGCGACCCGTCAGCCGTAACCGCCGGGGCTCGTCAAGTGGCTCAGGAGTTGCGCTCGCTTGGGGTCAACATTAATCTGGCCCCGGTTCTGGATGTGCCCCGTAATCCCGCTTGCCCCCTCTGGGAACGCTGTTACGGCACAGAGCCGGAAGTAGTAGCCCGCTTCGCCCTGGCCGCAGTGCAGGGCTACCAGGAAGGCGGGGTTCTGCCGGTGGCTAAACATTTTCCGGGCCTGGGGGCCACCGACCTGGATTCCCACCTGGATCTGCCAAGCGCCGTGCCCGGGCCTGAGCAAAGAGAGATAGATCTGTTGCCTTTTCGCCGTGCCGTTGCCGCCGGCATACCGGGAGTGATGTGCGCCCATGTCCTGGTTCCGGAATGGGATGCCCTCCCCGCTTCCCTGTCCCGGATGGCCACAACCACAATTCTGAGAAATCAATTGGGATTTAAAGGGTTGACTTTTACCGATGACCTGGAAATGGGAGCGATCATTAAACAGTGGTCGGTGGCCGAAGCGGCCCAATTGGCGGTGGCCGCCGGCCATGACGTCCTGTTGGTCTGCGAGCATTTTGACAATATCAAAAATACCCTGACGGCCCTTACTGCCAGAGAAGACCTGGTGCCCCATTTGCAATCGGCCTGGCGTCGGATATTGCACCACAAGCGCCGCTTTTGCAGCTTGGAGGGGGTATAAGCTTTAAGGGAATTTCGAGCTTAAAAAGCAGGGAGGAGAAATATATAAGGCCGGGAGGGGGTAGCCCGGCCTATAAAGGGGAGAAAGGAGAATTTTTCTAATTTAACTATTTATTATGCATATTACATGCCAGAAAAAGAAGCCAACAAAAATACTTTTAACTGTCTGAAAATACATGCTTTTATTGCATCGCTATTCTAAGGCCTGTTTCGTCCGGTATAAATTTTTGAACTAATTTGCCTGTACATTTTATCGAAAATTCATATTTTATTAAAATAGCTTGGTTTTTTGTGATACAAAAATCTTGCCTTGATGAACAAAAATTAAAAAAATTGATACTCAACCGGCGGTCAATGAATAAAAACTTTTTACCCATCCAGCTAATTTCGACATAATTCGAACTGCTGCTCAAAATTGACGTTCTGAAATCGCTGGGCTTCCTTAAAAAGGTAGACATTATCTTAGTTTTATGGAAATTATCATCGAGAATTACTATACTTAAATTTTTACTCAAAACTCAGAACTTAGGAATGGAGCACAGGCGCCCCCGCCTGTGCCGGCTTAGAGGAGCTATAACATGGTCCAACCCAAAACTCAGTTAAAAGTCTTGCAGAAACGACTGTTGTGGTTTTTCGGCTTTCTCGCCGTTATCGGTCTAGGCGCGGGTTACTACTTCCGGAGCCCCATCTATGGGTTAATCGGTTTACTAGCCGTAGGGGTGGTCATTGGCGGCATTATTCGCATTATCCTGGACCGCCGCCAACTGAAATAGATATTCGAATTATTCACGGCCGTTGTGCCGGTTACTTAATTACTGTTTATTCTTTCTAACTCGAATTCCTGCCAGGCCTGCCAGCCGGTGCCGAAGAGAAGCAGTGAGGCAGGTCGGGGCGCTACTAAAAAGCCGCGAATCTCCCCGGCAGGATACCCAATGGTTATGAATATTCGCATAAGCTCTTCCAGACGCCAGGGCCGCGGCCAGGGCTGCTTCCGCGCCTGCCGCAGTCCCGCCACCGGCGTTAGTCAGGAAGCCTGGACTCCATGTCGCAGGGAGACTCAGGTCAAAAGGATTACGTCGTAAGTTCCACTGGTCGCTGCAGGAAAGCCTGATAAATGTTATAGCGATTGCGGCATACCGGTAAACGGCAAGCGAGTAGCGGCATGAATATGCGCCGCTGTCACAGGTCCTCCTTCCAAGCCGCTGAAGGTTACATTGACCTGTAAGGTGTGGAGCGTAGTGTCAAGGATGGCGGTGATAAAACCCGTTGCGGAGAGAAGCATTGGGAAAGGCTTCAGCTCGAGCCATCTAAATGAGCGTTATAGGTTATCGGGGCAGCGAGACCTGGTGAAGAAAGACCTGAGACTGCCAAAGCAACGACTAACAACACCCTTAGAAAAAATTTCATAACTCACTCTCCTTTTTGTTGTTTTTATTTGCTCAACGCAGTTTCAACTCACCGAAAAATCATGAACTCTGCGACAAACGTCAGCTGATTAAGCAACGGTCTCAAGCTTAAGGAGATTAAGCCGTTTTCTCCTGTTTATTTTACCTGAATTTACATTTTATATTATTTTAAAGAAATTAATATAGATAAAATTACTATTTTTAATGATTAGTCAGCCTTTAGATGCCTTTAGTCAATAAATGCTCCAAATGCTTTGGAACCTGATAGCCCATTGAATGAAATTATCCTGAGAATAATGATATGCAAAAAATCATCAGTCAATCGTGAAAATTGACTTTCCTAAGGTCGTTATTCATCTGGCCTGTGACATTACCTGAGAGGATTATCAGTCTTTGGCACAAACCCGCCTGATCGCCACCAGGACTTTTTCCGGTGTCAGGTTTGTCAGGCAGACAGGATCATTACAGGTAATCTCCCGCCCCGGGTGCAGGGCGCGCAAGGCTTTTCCGGCGTGACGAGGATGGTCCGCTCCCCCTGGGGCGCCCAGATAACCGGGTCGGATGGTCCAAAGATTGCCGTCACGGCCGGTCCCCCCAGGGCTGCTGCCAGGTGCGTGACGCCGCTGTCATTGCCCACATATACGTGAAATTCTCTGAGAACAGCCGCCAGTTGCCTCAGGGGCAGATTCCGCAACAGGCGGGACTGAGGAATTTTATCCGGCAATTCCCGCTGCCAGCCTGACTCCGCCGGGCCCAGCACCCACCAGGTCCGGGCGCCGTAGCACTCTTCCAGGCGACGGGCCAGCTCGAGGTAATTCTCCAAGGGCCAATTTTTCCTGGGGTGGCCGCTTCCCGGAGCCAGAGCCACCCGATATTCTCCCCGGCCCTGATCGTCCCGCCGGGACTGGACCGGCCGGCGTTCTGATTCAGGGAGACACAGCCGGAATGGCCTTAAAGGGTTCTTCAGACCGGCAGCCTCTAATATCCCGGCGTGGAGTTTCCTGACCGGTATCCTCTCCTGCACCGGGAAACTGGGCAGCCAGACCACCTGAGGAATGCCGGCCTGCTTCAGGCGTTGCAGAAACTCCGGCTTCGCAATCGGCGTCAATACCAGCGCCAGCTCGAATTGGGATAACAACTCCCTGAGCCTGCTGCTAATTTCCCCACTTTCCTGGAAAAGCTCCAGCCATCTGCCCTGGTGCCCGCTCCAGACCGCCGCCACCGGCAGAGTGTCCGTCAACAGGTTTAGCTGTTCCGTACCTCCCACCAGAGTCAGGTTGGCCTCCGGATACTGCGCCGCCACGGCCTGCAAAGCCGGCCCGGCCAACAGAACATCGCCCAAAGCCCCCTGGTGCCAGACAAATATATTTTTCGCGGCCGGAGGCAGAAGGCGATTTCGGTGGCTGGCCTCTTGCTCAAAACCTGCTTTATATTTGATTGTTTAAGCTCCCGAATGTTAAAATAGTATATATATAATAACAGATACCGGTTATTATAATACTGCTTCTTAATAATGATCTTTTACCGATAGCTGACCGCTCTTAAGGAATCTTTTGGAAACCAGAATCGAATCCGCCATCTGCCCCGGTTGCGCCTGCCTCTGCGATGATATTGATGTCACCGTTATAGATAATCAAATATACCAGGCCGCCAATATCTGTCTCTGGGGCGCCGGGAAATTGTTTTCCCACAAAAGATTCCACCCTAAAAAAGAGCGGCGGCGTCTTTCTGAGCCTCAAATCAAAAACCGGGGGCTCTGGGAGACGGTTACGTATGAAGCCGCCGTCGCCCGGGCCGCCGAAATTCTTGCCAAAGCCCGGCGGCCGGTCATTTATGGCTTGACCAATTCCGGTTCCTGGGCCCAGGAAGCGGCCCTGAACCTGGCGCGCCGCGCCAAGGCCCGTCTGGAACCTGCCGATCTGGCTTTTAAGGCCCCGTATTATCAGAGTTTAATCAAACATGGGCTGTATTGGGCGCCTTTGGAAATTATCCGGGATGAAGCCGACACGGTCTTGTTCTGGGGGGCTAACCCTCTGCACTCCTGCCCCCGGCACGTGGTGCGCTATTCAGTTTTCGCCCGGGGCAAATTTACCGAACGCGGCATTGAGGAACGGCGCCTTGGGGCGGTGGATATCCATCGGACTGAGCTGGCCGCCCTGGTGCAGTTGTTTCTCGAGATTGAACCGGGCCAGGAACTCCCTCTCCTCCAGGGGCTTTTAGAAACTCTGATCGATGGTAAATCCCCGGCAGTCCGGGGAGTCCGTCGTTTGGCTGAATTCTTACGGAATATGACCTATGGCGTCATCTTTTTCGGCCGGGGCCTCAGCTACGGTCCTGCCCAGGAGTTACTGGACCGCCTGGCCCGGCTGACGGCCTGGCTGAATAACCAGCAGAAGCCGTGCGTTCTCTTCCCCTTAAGTGCGGATTTTAATTCCGCCGGCTTATACCATCTGCTGTTGCGGGAATTAGGCACGCCCCTGGCGCCGGATTTCAGCGCCGGCCCCGGCTTCACTCCCCACGCCGAACCGGTAGACCTGGCTGCCGTGGATGCCCTGGTGGTCGTCGGGGCGGATCTTTTCTGGTTTCTTGCAGCAGATGCAATCAACGACTTAAAAAGGCGCCGGGTCCCGATAATAGTTTTAAGTCCGTTTGCCAATCGGACCACCGGCCATGCCGAGGTTGTCATTCCTGTGGCTCTGGCCGGCCTGGAGACGCCTGAAGTTGCGTATCGCATGGATGGTCTGCCCTTGAATCTGCCGAAAATTATCTCATCGCCCCTGAGGCCTGATTCTCAGGTGCTTTTTGATCTGGCCGCCAACTTTTGACCAGGGGTGGATCCCAGGTTCAGCCGAGTAAGAGGTTAATAGATTCATTGACGAAATCCATTGTCATCCGAGGCGGAAAAGTTTTTGACCCAAGCTGCGGCTGGGACGGTGTCGAACGGGACCTTTTCATTGCCAATGGCCGACTGGTGGACCGGTTAGATAACGTCGAGCAGGTTATTGATGCTAAGGGTCTGGCCGTGACGCCCGGTGCCATAGATCTTTGCAGTTCCGTCGCCGGCTACGGACAAAATTTCCTGCGCCTCTGGGAGATCCTGGCTTCCCCCCGGGAGTTGGCACAATCCTATGCCCGCTTGGGCTACACCCACATTCATGAGCCCTTTCTGACTGTTGCCACAGCCAATTACGTGCACCAGGAACTGGCTGCCATTCCGATTCTCGACACCTCCGCCTCTCTGACCCTCAATCTCCGGGATTTCGACACCTGGCTGCCGGATGCCGTTAATTTTTCGGAAATAAGCACCGCCTGGTCCTATCTGCTGGAGCACTGCCGGGCTCTTAATCTGCGGGTGGTGGAGCCATATGTCAGATACCGCCAGGATTTCTATTTCCATCGCACCCGATCGCTCGAGACCGTCATTGAACTGCTCAGCCGGTTGCTGGAGTCTTCCGATAACCGCATAACTCTCAAGGCCACCCCGGACTTATTAACCGCGGCCCTGCCGGTTCACCCGCGACTGCATCTTGAGGCTTTAGGTCCGGCCTTGCTCGACGATGAGTTATATGATAAAGCCGGGCAGCATCTGGAAAATGGTTTGTCAGCAGATATGGGCCTGATGTCCCCTGCCCTGCCTCCGGGTCGGCCTGCCCTGCCGCTGCAGATTGATTTAGGTTGGTTTCAGCGCTTTGATCTTATCAATACCCCCGGTCCGGAAGTGGCGCGCCGGGCCCTCCACCTGGCCCTGAGCGGCTGTAGAGAAAATCTGGCTTTTTCTGCGGCCAACCCGGCCCAAACTCGGGTGTCCGATTATCCGCGGCTCTTTTCCTGGTTGGCTGCACCAGATTCTCATTCTCATGATTGGTCGATAAAGCCGCCGGACTATTATACCTTCAGTGAGTGGGTTAAAAGCACCCGCACCTTGCCGGCCAAATGTCTCGGCTTGAGCGACAAGGGCCATTTGCAACCGGGGGCCAGGGCCGACGTGGCCTTTTATGACCTCCCCGGCAGCGGGGCCTGGCAGGAGTGCTGCCAGAGGTGCCGTCTGCTTTTGAAAGGCGGTGAAGTTGTGGTCCAGGATTTTGAGGTGGTGAACTATCGGGTCCCAAAAAACAGCTATTATCGTTTCACCCAGGCTTCGCCGAATCATCTAGTCGCCACCGTCTGTCGCTACCAAAGCTTCCGTCCTGAAAACCTTTTGGTCCGGCCCCAAACGGACGTTCAGTGGCAGCGGGTGCCCTAAGTGCCGACGAAAGACGAACTGCAAGAGTTTCTGCCCAATACCGACTGTCGCCAATGTGGGCTTACGTGTGGAGAATTTGCCGATTTTCTGCTCACCCGGGAATTGGCCCCCGAGGATTGTCCGGTTCTCCACGAACCGGATTATGCCGGTTTTATCGAAGCCCTGCATGAGTTGTTGGGCCCGGCTGAGACCCAGACAAAGGGGGGCATGCAGATTGACCCGGAAAAATGCCTCGGCTGCGGCATTTGTGTCGCTATGTGTGAGTTTCATCTGGGCAATTGCGCCGATGCCCGACTGGGCCAGGGACCCCGGGGTCACGAGGCAATTATCTTTCATATCGTCAACGGCGCGGCCGTAGTAGTGCACCAGGACCGCTGCACCCGTTTGCTCCAGGCTGCCGAAAAATGCAGTAAATGCGCCGAATATTGCCCTACGAAGGCAATTACTTTATATTAGCTCAATCATCAACGGAGCATTAACACAAAGGGACTTCTAGATACAAAGAAAATCGTCATGTGTCATTCCGAGGGGGCGTCGCGATCGAAGAATCTTAGGCCCGGCGCAGCACTCAGGGTGACAGAGGCGGGAAACGCTGACCACTGAAAGCCGAATAATGCCTATAATGGAAAAACTCCGCATTCAAGATCTTGATTATCAATTTAAAGACGAAGTGGCCGCGGAACCAGGCTGCCAACACTTGCAGCGCTGCTTTTCCTGCGGTGTTTGCACTGCCACCTGCCCGGTCAGTGCCATTGAACCCGACTTCAGCCCCAGCCGGATTTTGCGACAAATCATGTATGGCATGCGGCAGGAACTCCTGGCGTCCCCGTCGCTCTGGTATTGTCTCGGCTGTGCTCAATGTTCCTTTCAGTGCCCCCAGGACGTCAGGTTCCTCGATGTCATTCAAGGCCTGCGCCACCTGGCCGTCCGTGACGGTCTGATCAGCCAGGAACTCGCCGACCGCTGCCGCCAGGCTGAACTCTTGCTCCTCCAGGTCCGCCGGCAGTTGCTGAAGCGGATTATTTTACAATCCGATCCATCCGCCAGCCTCTCTGATACTCTGTTTAATGTAGTCCAGGAGTTAGCTGACTACGAGCAGGTCTGATCGTTTTCGACTGATGAAGAGATCTCCGGAAAAATCGGCAACCAAATTTCTTTCGCTGAATGCTGATCGCTGAAAGCTGAAAGCTGAAAGCCAAAAGAGTGATTACTATTGTCAGCCACTTTCATTCATCCCCTCGCTAACCCCAAACATCGCCGGGTTCTGGTAATCGGCGGCGGCATTGCCGGCATTCAAACTTCCCTGGACCTGGCCGCCATGGGACTGCCGGTCACTCTCATAGAGAAGCGTCCTTCTCTGGGAGGTTTAATGGCCCAGTTGGACAAAACCTTCCCCACCAACGACTGTGCCATGTGCATCCTGTCCCCCCGTCTGTTGGAAATCAGCCGCAATCCCAATATCGAGGTGCTTACTTTTTGTCGTCTGGTGCATCTAGACGGCGAAGCGGGAAATTTCCGGGCGGTTCTGAACCGGTCACCCCGCTTTGTTAAACCTGAAAAGTGCACCGGCTGCGGCGAGTGCACCAGGGTCTGTCCGGTAAAGATTCCGGACCCTTACAACGTCGGCTTAAAACAGACCAAGGCTATCCACCTGCCTTTTCCCCAGGCCGTACCGTTGTCTGCCTATGTCCACCCGGAAAGCTGCCGCTATCTGCAGGGGAAAAAGTGCGAAGCCTGCGTTAAAATCTGTCCGGCCAATGCCGTTAATCTTCAGGAGCAACCGCAGGAATGGATCATTGAGGCCGGTGCCGTGGTCGTGGCAGTCGGGGCTCAGCCCGCCACCCTGGCGCAGTTTACCAGCCCTCCGACTCCGAATGTCGTCACCAGTCTGGAATTCGAACGTCTCCTGAGCGCCACCGGACCCTTTTCAGGAAAACTTCGCCGCCCCTCCGACGCCCAACCCCCCTCTCGCATTGCCTTCATTCAATGCGTCGGGTCCCGGGACCCGCGTCAGAACTCCCGGTATTGTTCTTCCATCTGTTGCACTGCCAGCCTCAAGGAGGCGATCATCGCCACTGAGTTGAGCGACGTCAATCTGGAAACGACCATATTTTATATGGACCTGCGGACGCCCGGCAAAAATTTTGAAAGATACCTGGAACAGGCCCAGAGGCATGGCGTCCGCCTCATCCGTTCCCGGGTCACAACTGTTCATTCTGACCCGAACGGCAATGTCGCCATTCGCTTTACCAATAGCCAGGGTCTGCCCCGGGAGGAGATTTTTGATCTGGCCGTTCTGGCCACCGGGCTTAAACCGCCGGCGTCAACCCTGGCAACCGCTTCAGGATTATCTCTGAACTCGCATTTATTCCTGGCCACTTCGCCTCTAAATCATGTCCAAACCAGCCGTCCGGGCATCTTCATCTGCGGCACGGCCCGGGAGCCGATGGATATTTCCGAGAGTGTCACTCTGGCCAGTGCCGCGGCCGCCACCGCTTCCCAACTTCTGGCCGTCACCCGAAGAAATGTCAGTGAACCGGCATCACTGCCGGAACCTCCGGCCGAAACGGAATTGTCTCCCCGGATAGGTATTTTCCTCTGTCATTGCGGCACCAATATCGCCGGCGTGCTTAATCTCGAAACCATTATCCCGAGGCTGCGCCGGCTTCCCGGCGTTGTGCACATCGAAGAAAAAATGTTTGCCTGCTCCTTGGAGTCCACCAAGCAAATAGCCGATATTATTCGTTCAAAAAATCTGCACCGCCTGGTCGTCGCCGCCTGCACCCCCAGAACCCATGAACCGGTTTTTCGGGAGGTGGCAAGCTCAGTTGGTTTAAATCCAGGCTATGTCATCATGGCCAATATCAGGGAACAATGCAGCTGGGTCCATCAGAGTGACAAAGAAGCCGCCCTGGAAAAAGCTAAACATCTTATCTCCATGGCCGTGGCTCAGGCCGCCCGTCTGACCCCCATCAAACCTCAGAGTTTTTCTATCCTTCCCAGCTCCCTGATTTTGGGCGGCGGGGTCGCCGGCATGACGGCGGCCCTCAGTCTGGCCGATCAAGGGTTTCAATGCTATCTTATCGAAAGGGAAGAGTTTTTAGGCGGTGTCGCCAGGAATCTACACTCTACTTTGGCAGGCCAAAATCCTCAAGAATTCCTGCATGATTTGATGTCGCAGATATTCAGTCATCCGAATATTGCCGTTTTGAGCCGGAGTGAATTGGTCCGCTTCGAAGGACACTGCGGCCAGTTCCAGTCTACCGTGCGTCAACGCACGCCCGCCGGTTCCCATCAACTGCTGCTGCACCATGGTGTGACGATCGTGGCGAGCGGCGGCCGGGAATTCAAACCCAGGCAACGTTACCTCTACGGCGAGGACCACCGGGTTCTTACCCAGTTGGAATTGGAAGACCGCATCAAAACCGAAAACCTGCCTCTGGGACCGACATCCAGAATCATCATGATCCAATGTGTGGGTTCCAGAGAACCGGAGCATCCTTATTGCAGCCGTTTATGTTGTTCGGAAGCCATAAAAAATGCTATAATATTAAAAAATCGGTGGCCCCTGACGGATATCACAATATTGTATAGAGATATCCGATCCTATGGGTTTCAAGAGGATTACTATCTTCAGGCTAAAGCCGCGGGTATCAGATTTTTACCGTACACCGTCGAGCGACCACCACGGTTGACCGCCCCGCGTCGGGGTCCATTACAGGTAACCGTATGGGATGAACTCCTGGCCGGAGAGATACCGCTGGGGGCTGACTATGTAATTTTGAGCGCCGGAATTGAACCTGACGCGGGCAATGCAAAACTATCTCAGCTTTTGGGACTGCAACGCTCTCCAGAAGGTTTTTTTCTGGAAGCCCATCAAAAACTCAGGCCGGTGGAATCTGCCACGGAAGGCATTTTTCTCTGTGGGCTGGCTCACTCCCCCCGGAATTTACCGGAAACTGTTGCCCAGGCCCAGGCTGCCGCAGCCGCAGCCGCCCGGATCTTGTATCAAAAAAGAATTTTTAGTGGTGATTTCACGGCCCAGTTACATGAGGCCGATTGCCGCCGCTGCCTTAGTTGTCTGGCAATCTGCCCGGTCGGCGCCATAAGTCTGGGTGCGGACGGCAAACCTGTCATTCACCCTGAAATCTGCCGGGGGTGCGGCACCTGTGCCGCTCAATGCCCGGCCAGAGCCATCGCCATGAACCGTTTATCGGAATCTGAGTTGACTGCCCAGATTGAAGGCCTGTTTTCATCTTGATAAAGGAGTATTATTCGTGCGAGAAAGTTATTGCGGCTTGTGCAACGAATGCCACTTAGGCGATTTCGAATTCCTGGAAACAGTTGCCTTGATGAAGGAATATATGGAGCGTTTCCGGGCTAATTATTGGACCCATTGCTTCCCCGAGGGAGAAGGTTTCAATTTTGCGGAATTCCGTAAAGGTTTGGACTGGCTGTTAACTCATACCGAATGCCCGGGATGCAAACAAGGCCGCGGCACAGCCGATTGCCCCATCCGTAACTGCGCCCGTAGCCGGAAAATTGAAAATTGCTTCGAATGCCCAGATTTAAAACCATGTCAAAATTTTAGTTATCTTGAAGTTGAGTTTCCGGATGTCAAAATAAAACTGCTCCGACGCCAGATGAAATACAAAGCCAGCGAGCATAACCGCCAATTGGAAGTTGCGGCCCAAAAAAAATCTAAATCATAGCGGTTGTATGGCCAGACTGACCGGGGGTATGTTGTCATTTCAGATTAACCTACATCAGTCACAGGCAGCAATTATCTCTTTATCACAGCAAAAGCACGTTAACTGTGATCTATCCGGAGTTTGTTTTTCGCATCGCCTCGTGAGGGGAAATCATCCTCTCCGCCAGGAAATGCATTAAGCGATCGCGCAGTTTTTTCCCTTCCTCTCCCATTCCGGCCAGAATCTGTTCCGTGAATTGGGTAAGTTCCATTTTTGAAATAATCGTCGTCTTTTTATTTCTTTTGCGCATAGCTTCTCTCCCAGTCGACATATTTGCAAATATCTTTTCCAAATATTGTGCCAAATTACATCTTGTTGAATTTCTTTATAATTTTGTCTATTAATATTATTTTGGAGTATATACTTTTGTCGGAGGGCCTATACTAAGGCTTAATGGGAAGAGAAGAAGACTTTGGGTTGGCTAAAAGAAATGGGAGGCCTTGGAGTTTTGCTCCAGGTGCCTCCCGGTTTTTTCAATAAAAATTAGTGCTGATTAAATCGTAATTATTTAGAAATTTTAAGGAATCTCGTAATGCTCCGGTCATAGGTCTTTTCCACCTCGGGTGGAAAATAGCAGGCCGGGAGTTGTTGCATCCGGCGATGGTAGGATATACATTCGCAGCAGATACCCTTACGGCTGCAAGGTTCATACGTGCAGTTGCAATGTTGTAGGTTCTTTTCTTGGTTGGGACATTCTGCCATGCCCGGTCTCCCTTAAGATATGATCCGTGCCAGAGTCTGGCGGTAGAGTGATTCGTAGGCCTTGGCCGAAGCTGACCAGGAAAAATCTTTATTCATAGCATTAACCATGATTTGTTTCCAAAGAGTTTTGTTCTGGAAAGCCTGGCAGGCCTCGCGAATGCAGGCCAAAAAAGCTGCCGGGCTATATTCCTTAAATAAAAAGCCTGTGCCCGTTTTTTGTTTGGGGTCAACCGCGTCAATGGTATCCACCAGACCACCGGTGGCCCGAACCACCGGAATAGTACCGTATTTTAAGGAATAGATCTGATTGAGGCCGCAGGGTTCATAGTAAGAGGGCATGAGGAACATGTCTGCTCCGGCCTCGATGAGGTGAGCGATTTTATTGTCAAAGGCAATTTTAACACCTAATCGCCCTTGATATTTCTCTGCCGCTTCACTTAAAAGCTTGTGGTATTTTTCTTCACCGGTGCCAAGGATGACCAGAGTAAGATTTTCCGTCATCAATTCCGGCAAGATTGCGGCCAGGAGGTCAAACCCCTTCTGATCGGCCAGACGAGAAACCATGCCTAACACTGGTGCATCTTTAAGCTTGGGATCGAGTTTATACTCGGACATGAGCGCTTGTTTATTTTTTCCTTTCCCGGCCGGATCAGCGGCGCTGTATGGCGCGGCAATCAATTTGTCGGTGGCGGGATCCCAGATGTTGTAATCGATGCCATTCACAATGCCGGTCAGAATGTCGGCCCGGTCGCTCAAGACACCTTCCAAACCGCAGCCAAACTCAGGTGTTTGAATTTCTTCACTATATTGCCGACTGACCGTCGTCACTGCGTCGGACCAGACGATGCCGCCTTTGAGAAAATTTATCTTGTCATAAAATTCCAAGCCATTCATCCTGAAGAGTGAGAAGTCCAAGTCCAGCAGATGATACTTCTCTTTGGGAAACAGACCTTGATAGGCCAGGTTATGAACGGTAAAAATCGCCGCAGTTTCAGTAAACACTTCTTCATTATGCCACTTTTCCTGCAAATAAACCGGCACCAGGGCAGATTGCCAATCATGGCAGTGAAGAATGTCCAGCTTTAGATTCAAGGCCTGACAAACCGGTTTTACGGTCTTGGCCAGGAAAACATATCTTTCCAGATTATCGAAATAATCTCCTTTGGGGGTGCCGTATAACTGGCGGCGATCAAAAAATTCATCCCGCTCCACAAAATAAAAGGTGACACCGTCAATTTCAGCGCTGTAAACATCGAATTTCAGTGGATTAAAATTAAATTGCACTTCCAGGTCGGTAAATACCCTGGTTAATGGGATATTACTCTGCCTGATCATGCCGTACAGGGGCATCAGCAGGCAGACGCGCAGCCCCAGTTTGCTTAAGGCAATGGGCAGCGCTCCCGCGACATCAGCCAAACCGCCTGTTTTGGCAAAAGGCACCGCTTCAGGGGAAACAAACATAACGTTCAATGTGCGGTCCATAATCCATCTCTCCTCTTTCGGAAGCTAAGGTTAGTCGGAATTAGTCGTTTTAAGAATGGTATTGGTAAACCAGGCTGATATCAGCAGCCTGGAAGCCTTTGCCCTTTTCATCTATCAGAGTGAACTCAAAAATATGTTCGCGGCTGGGCAAATCATCCGCATGGACTCCGGCAGGAAGGTCCTTTTCCATAAAAAATACTGATTTATAAGGAGAATCTTCCTGACGCGTGTCAGTTATCCATAATTTGCCTAAGGAACCCATATAACGCATAAAGCCAAAAGATTTATCGTGCAGATACTTGGTGCAGACACCACGGACCCGGCTGCCGAGTTCACCCCAGGCAGGAACCACCGGCCCCGACGTCGGGAGCAGTCCTGGAATCAGATAACCCGACACAAAAAGATCAACCTCTCTCCGTAGCCGGGAAGAAACATTAGCAAACGCCACCAACTCAACGCGACAGCCTTTATTTTGCACCATTGTGACAACATTACAAAAATCTCCATCCCCGGTCAGCAACAGGACAACATCCAGACGGTCGGACTGAGAAATAATATCAAGGGCCATATCCATGTCGGCATTTGCCTTGCCATACGTGCGGCCCGATTCATCCGTGAACCAGCGAATAGGTTTTTCAATTACCTTGAAACCTAAGTCCCGTAAAGTGGAAATAAAATTTAAGGTCGCATTATAATTCGGATCTGAGCCGGCCCGCTCTTCATCAAGGGCGACATACGCATTTAAACGAACCATATGGCCACCGTTGCGGGTGGCAAAGCGGCGTAAAACTTCATACCGCATACCATACCCGCCATTACGGACAATATTCATAGAATCAACATAAACACTGATTTTGGTCATGGGGAATAGTATATCTTTCAAAAAATTAGGCATGGTTAATGCTTCATTGCCATAAATTTTGAAGGTAACATGTGCTTATATCCGTGTCAAAGTTTTTTAATGTCTCAACATATCTTAAGAAATAAACTGATTTTCTCTCAAAGAGACTTGCGTATCTAATATTAATCGCATATTCTGAAAAAGTTATTTTTGTCACCATCTTTAGGGAAAGCAGTATTAATAAATTCAGCATGTTACTGCTAACAATCTACGCTCGCGGGCTTGACAAGCCTTCAGGCCATAATTACTTTACTGTTAAATTATGAGAATTGGCATTGGACAAGAAGCTATCGGTATTTTAGGGGAGCGGGAAACTCAGGTCTTTCATACCATAGTCTTACAATATATTAATTCTGGTGAGCCTGTAGGTTCCCGGACAGTTTCAAGGTACTCAGGATTATCACTTAGTCCCGCAACCATACGAAATATAATGTTTGATCTCGAGGAGAAAGGGTTATTAAATCAACCTCATCAGTCTGCGGGCCGAGTCCCGACTCCTTTGGGATTCAGATATTATGTTGACCATATACTGGCGAGCCGAAATTTGCAGGCCAGCACTCGCAGACAAATTGAAGGCGGCTTTAGCCCAGCGCCGGGTGAACTGCACGATTTAATCCGTCAGGCCTCCAGAGTATTATCCAAGGTTTCGGGACATCCGGCAATTGTCCGGGCCCCCAGGCCAGCCATCACTCTCATCAGGCACATACAATTTATCAATGCCGGGAGCGATCAGATTTTAACGGTTTTAGTCTCCCAAGACGGCATCGTGCAAAACCGTTTTATCAAAACGGCAGAACCGTTCAGCCAGGAACAACTTGATAAATTCAGCCGTTATTTAAATGAACTGCTTAAAAATCTGAGTCTGGAAGAGGCCCGTCAGGCTCGTCTTGGCCCAACTGGAGCAAGAAAAAGTACTCTTTGACCGAATGCTTTCCCAGGCCTTGACTTTGAGTCAAAAAGCCCTCCAGGCTGAAACGGATGAAGAACTTTATATCGAGGGCGCCAGTCAAATTTTAGATTACCCTGAATTCGCTGATCTGGAAAAAATTCGCGCCCTTTTTCGGGCCTTCGAGGAAAAGCAACAACTTATTAAGTTGCTGGACGAAAGTCTGGCATCGGCAGGCGTGAAAATTTTTATAACTCCGGAAACACCTTTTCCTGGGGTGGAATGGAGTCTGGTGACTTCAAATTTTCAGCGAGACCAGGAACCTGTTGGGGCTGTTGGTATCATCGGTCCCATGCGCATGAATTATGTTAAGATTATTCCATTAGTACAATTTACGGCCAAGATAATGAGCGGCATATTAAATAAGTGGTCAATTTTGCCGAGATAATTAAGTTAAGCTGTCAGCCTGCTATTTTAAATCTATAAAAATTTAAACTATCTTTTAAGGCTGAAGCTGTCTTGTCAGAAAAGGAGTTTTTTCTTTATGGGTTTTTTCCCCGGGAAAGGTAATCAACCTACTGAATCCGAGACCGTCGAAACCCCTGAGATGGAATCGGCGGTAATGGAAGAATGCGATCCCGAAAGTTTACTGCGCCAGTTAGCGGAAAAAATTCGGGAGAATGAGGAACTTAAAGAGAAAAATGATCAACTGCTGCGGCATGTTGCCGATGTGGAAAATTTTAAGAAGCGTCTCGAAAAAGAACGGCACGAACTGAAGGAATTTGCCAATGAATCCCTGATCAAAGATCTGTTGCCGGTAGTAGATAATCTTGAATTGGCAATTAATCATGGCCGGGAACAGGAATCCGGCAGCGCCTTATTGGAAGGCGTTGAAAATGTTTTAAAGGGATTTCTCCAGGTCATTACCAAATTCGGCGTCACGCCGATCCAGGCTTTGAAAGAGAAATTTGATCCGGCGTTTCACAATGCCGTCATGCAGCAGGAAGACGATTCGGTCGAGGATCAAACTGTCATTCAGGAGCTCCAAAAAGGGTATCTTCTGAAAAATCGTTTATTGCGGCCTGCAATGGTGGTTGTGGCCCGAAACTCAAAATCATAATTTATTAATCAAAATAAACTCAGAATAATAATGACAATTTGTCAGGAGGAATATATTTATGGGAAAAACTATTGGAATTGATCTAGGCACCACCAACTCAGTGGTTGCAGTTATGGAAGCTGGCGAGCCTAAGGTTATCCCCAATGTGGAAGGTGGCCGCACTACACCATCGGTTGTGGCCTTTACAGATAGTGGTGAACGCCTGGTGGGGCAAATTGCCAAACGTCAAGCTGTTACCAACCCGGAAAATACCATTTTTTCGGTAAAACGTCTCATCGGGCGCAAATTCTCTGACCCGGTGGTTCAAAAAGATCTGGCCATTCTGCCTTATAAAATTGTCCAGGCCGAAAATGGTGATGCTCATGTGGAGATTCGGGGCAAGGTCTACAGTCCGGCGGAGATCTCCTCCATGATCCTGGTAAAAATGAAGCAGACAGCCGAAGAATATCTGGGTGAAAAGGTAACTGAAGCCGTCATCACCGTGCCGGCCTATTTTAATGACTCCCAACGCCAGGCTACCAAGGATGCCGGTCGCATCGCCGGCCTGGATGTCAAACGAATTATCAATGAACCTACCGCCGCGTCTCTGGCCTATGGCCTTGATAAAAAGAAAGACGAAAAGATTGCCGTTTTTGATCTGGGTGGCGGAACTTTCGACATTTCCATCCTGGAGATCGGCGAAGGCGTCTTTGAAGTCAAATCCACCAACGGTGACACTCACCTGGGTGGCGATGATTTCGATCAGCGCCTTATCGACTTTCTGGCCGACGAATTCAAGAAAGATCAGGGGATCGATCTGCGCAGTGACCGCATGGCCCTGCAACGGTTAAAAGAAGCCGCGGAAAAGGCGAAGATGGAGTTATCCACTTCCCTGGAGACAGAAGTTAACCTGCCCTTTATTACCGCCGATGCCTCCGGTCCCAAACACCTGCTCATCAAATTAACCCGGGCCAAATTCGAATCTCTGGTCGAGGAACTTATCCAGAAATTAGAAAATCCTTGCCGGACCGCACTCAAAGATGCCAACGTTTCAGCCAAGGACATTGACGAGGTTATCCTGGTGGGTGGTATGACCCGGATGCCGAAGGTTCAGGAAAAAGTCAAAGAGATTTTCGGCAAAGAACCGCATAAGGGTGTTAATCCGGACGAAGTCGTGGCGGTTGGGGCGGCCATCCAGGCCGGTGTGCTCAAAGGCGAAGTCAAAGACGTGCTGCTGCTGGATGTCACGCCCTCTGTCCCTGGGTATCGAAACCTTAGGCGGCGTCTTTACCAAACTCATCGACAAGAACACCACCATCCCTACCAAGCGCAGTCAGATCTTTTCCACTGCCGCGGATAATCAGCCCGCCGTGAGCATTCATGTGCTCCAGGGAGAACGGGAAATGGCGGCCAATAATAAAACCCTGGGCCGTTTTGAACTGGTGGGAATCCCTCCGGCGCCCCGGGGCATTCCCCAGATTGAGGTTACCTTCGATATCGATGCCAACGGTATCGTCAATGTTTCAGCCAAGGATATGGGCACCGGGCGAGAGCAGTCCATCAAGATCACGGCCTCCAGCGGTCTGACCGAGGAGGAAATCAGGAATCTGGTTAAGGACGCCGAACTCCATGCCGAAGAAGATAAAAAACGGCGGCAGTTGGTGGAAGCCCGCAACCAGGCCGACTCCCTGATCTACCAGACCGATAAAACTCTCTCGGAATTGGGCGACAAGGTAGACGATGCCACGAAAGCGAATATCACCGAGCACGTGGACGCCCTGAAAAAGGCTATGGAAGGCGAAGACACCGAGGCCATTAAACAGGCCAGTGACGCGTTGATGAAGGCTTCCCACAAACTGGCTGAAACCGTCTATGCCCACACCGCCGGCGGCGCCGGTCCCGAGGGTGCTGCCGGGGCAGGACAGCAGGCCCAGCAGAAAAAACCTGAAGATGACGTCGTGGAGGCCGAATTCGAAGAAGTAAAATGATAGTTAACGGATAATAAGAGGTGGGGAGTCCGGACTTCCCCCTTTTCTACATTACCAAAGGCGGGAAGCACAGGGCATCCCGCCTTTGGCGTTTTTATCCTTTGCGGCGGTGCGCATGGTAGCACTTGCTGCCGCGGATGACAATGATGTGGAACCCAGATCAAAAAACTGATATTATGGAAAATTCAAAAACATTATTCGGCTGCTGCCGGAGGTTATTTGCCGACGGCAGCCTGTATGGTTTCATCCTATGAAAAAATTTAACCTACTACCTTTATTTTTCCTGTCAGTTATGTTTCTGCTGGTTTGCCACACTCTCTTGCCCACCGATACCTTCTCCCAGGAAAAGAGAACGGCTGCCCCCAATCTTCTCTCGGAGGCTGAAAATTTTTACCGTGCCCATCGTTATGAAAATGCCCTGCAGCTATATGACCAATTTTTGCGTACTTCTCCTCCCCCTCAGCAATGGCAGTATGCCTTCCTGCGGACTGCCGAACTCTATGGCATCCGCGGTGACTGGAATCAGGCCCTGGTTCGCTATGAACGTCTGCTGACCATGAAAACCGACAGCGGGGTCGCTTTGAAGGCCCGCTACGGGGCCGGGCAGGCCAATTATAAATTGGGTAATTTTCAAGAAGCTGAGCGGATCCTGGAAAACCTTAGCGCTTCCAGCCTTCCTGGCGAACTGCGTTTCAAGACCGACGCCCTGCTAACCGAATTATCTTTGCAGTCCGGGAACATTCCCCAGGCTTTCAGTCGTCTGCTTCTGGTGGAAAAAGATCTCCCTTACGGTGAAGAAGAATGGTTTCAGGATCTTAAAACCCGTTTGCTGACCCGGGCCACGCCTTTCGATCTGGAAAAACTGGCTGATTTGTATCGTGACGCCCCCCTTGCCGCGGGAGTGCTGCTGCAGTTGGCCAAGGTGGAAATTCAAGCCGGCCATCCTGAAAAAGCTGCAAACTGGCTGTCCACGTTACAGCAAAGATTTCCTGACAGTCTGGAAGCCGGCCAGGCCAAACAATTAATGACCAGTGTGGGAAAATCCAAAGTCCCCTCCTCTCCAAAGGTTGTGGGCTGCCTGATTCCTTTATCAGGGGAGAATGCCGACGTTGGCCGCCAGGTAAAAAACGGTCTGGAAATGGCCGCCTCACAATCCGGCACCGCTTTTATCATCAAGGACAGCGGCACTACCGCCCAGTCAACCGCTGCGGCTGTGGAAGAATTGGCCAATAATCCCCAGGTCTTAGTTTTAATGGGTTTTTTTCCGGTGGCCACTGCCGATGCCGCCGCCGATGCCGCCCAGCGCCTGGAAATACCCCTGTTGGCTTTAACTCAAAAAAAAGATATGACGCTGGCAAGAAATTTTGTCTTCCGGGATTTTCTCACGCAACACCTGATGCTCCAGGCTTTACTGAACTATACCGCCAATACCATGGGCTGGCAGCGCTATGCCGTTCTCTATCCGAATTCAAAATATGGGCAGGCTATGTTCCGGCAGTTCAATGATGAAATCAGCCGGCAATCGGCTAAATTGGCCGCCCAAGCCTCTTATTCGGAAGGCGGCAAAGATCTGGCCCAGGCGGTGCAAACCCTGATTCAGGCTCATACCGGTCAAGAGGGGCTGCCGTCCCTGGACGCAGTTTTTATACCCGACGAAGCCGGCATGGTGGCTGCCATTGCCAGAGAAATTGCCGCCACTCCTTTGGCTCATGTGCACCTTTTGGGAACCAATATTCTGCAGACGCCGGCCACCTTGCAATATGCCGATCTCCTGAAGGGCATCCTTTTTCCGGATGGTTTCTTTGCCGCGGATACCGATCCTGCCGTCAAAGCCTTTGTGGCTGATTATCGGCAGCGATATGAGCAGAGCCCCACCTACCTGGCGGCCCAGGGATATAGCAGCATGCGGTTGTTGGCCGAGGCTCAAAAAGATTTTTCCGGCCTCTCCCGGAGCGAGTTTGCCGATACACTCCGCCACCAAACTCAGCCTGCCGGATTTTCCCTTTTTAGAGGTTTTAACCATGAGAGGGAGGCGGAATTGAAAACAAAAATCATTACTATCGAAGATAAAAAATTTGAGCTGGAGCATTAATTAAAAATTACAGCCCACGAGCGCCGAGCTTTATCGCGGGAATTCACGGGCTGTCGTCCTTACACAATTAACGTAACATTTCCGGTCTAACTACATGAAGTCTGAGGAGATCCCCATGTCCCAGGAAATCCCTGGAGGCCTTACGCAAGTTCCCGGCTTTTTGGTCGGCCACGCCAGCGATTTTAAAAACATTACCGGCTGCACCGTCATCCTCTGCCCCCCCGGCACTTTGGGGAGCATTGATATTCGAGGCTCGGCGGCCGGCACCCGTCAGATCGATGCCCTCTTAAGCTATCATATCGTCAACGAAGTGCAGGCCGTAGTCTTATCAGGCGGCAGCGCCTTCGGCCTGGATGCGGGCGGCGGCGTCATGGAATTTCTGGAAGAACAGGGTCGTGGTTTTGATGTCTCCATCACGAAAGTCCCCACGGCGCCCACCGCCGTAATCTTTGACCTGGCGTTGGGAAACTGCCGGGTACGCCCGGACAAGGCCATGGGTCATGCTGCCTGTGTTCAGGCCGACGGGGGACCGGTAGTTGAAGGCAGCATTGGCGTCGGCACCGGCGCCTCGGTAGGTAAATTATTCGGGATAAACCAGGCCATGAAAGGCGGTCTGGGCAGCGTCTGCCTGGCCGGCCCGAACGGTCTGCTGGTGGGCGCCCTGGTAGTGGTCAACGCCTTCGGAGATGTCCGGGATTATGCCACCGGCCAAATCATCGCCGGGGCTCGCGCTGGCTCCGGACAGCCGAATAGTTCGCCGACACTGCCGCCAACATCCGCCGTCAGGGTATTATCCGCCAACCCTATGCCGACCCGAACACCACTCTGGGAGTCATCGCCACCAACGCCCGCCTCACCCGGGAGCAGGCCCAGAAAGTGGCCCAGATGGGACACAACGGCCTGGCCCGGTCCATCACCCCCATCCATACCCTGTTCGACGGGGATATGGTCTTCGTTCTCTCCAAGCCGGAACTGGACGCCGACCTGCACGTGCTGGGCCTGCTGGGAGAAGAGGCCCTGCGCCTGGCCGTGGACCGGGCCATCAAAAAAGCCCATGGTCTTGGAGGTTTGCCCGCCTATGAGGACATTTTTTCATAATCATCCAGTTTCACCACTTTTCGGATAATCTTTTTATCAATATGACAAGAAATTCCCTCTCCTGCTGAAGCTTATTATCAAAACCATACCTTCTTGAGTCAGATGTTCACTTTCACATCTTCTGCCTTTTTATTTAAGCTTTTCGTAATTAGAGCAAAATCAGCATGATAAATTATTGGCAAGTCTCTTGCATTCTGATGAGGACCATAGCAAGTTCCAAAACTTCAGGGCAGGAGGATGAAACAATGAAATCATGGCAGGTAATCAGTTTGGCAGGATTGATTGCAACCGGTGTCTCAATCTGGAGTGGACCAGTCCAGGCGCAATATTTTGGCGGCAATATTGATCAGCGGGAAGCAGCCCAGGAGCAGCGAATCCGAGATGGCATACATTCCGGGGCCATTACTCCCCGGGAAGCCCAACAACTGGGAGCCCAACAGCAACGGATTCGGGATGCCGAAGCCAGGATGCGGTCCGACGGCAGGTTGAATTACCAGGAACGGGCACGGTTGGACCGGATGCAGGATAACGCCGGCCGGCGTATCTACCAGCAAGGCCATGATAATCAAGTCTATTCCGGCCATCCCAACAACCATGAACCTCGTTACCGGACACTGGCAGGATAACCAGCGGCGGCACCATCGGCAGGCAAACCACTTCCGGAGGGAAAACGGCTGCGACCGGAGGGGCGCTTTCCATGGTGATCGAGGCGGATTCTCACCGAACCATAACCGGAATCGCCGCTTCGCCTGGAATTAGAAGAAAATTCGGTAGGTGCTAACTAAAAATGCGGGGCCAGGGATGGCCCCAATGATATCAACTTGATAAAATCTGTTTTTTCACGATAAAATTATCACCCCAATCCTGCCAGGCGACTGATGTGCAGCACCACCCAGGCGGCGCTCCAGGCCAGGATCAACTGATAACTTACCGAAAACAGCATCCACTTGAGGGCGCCGCTTTCCCGCCACAGGGTGACCACTGTAGCCAGGCAGGGAGTATACAAGAGGACGAAGACCATGAAGGCCAGGGCGGCGGCGGCGGTCAGGCCTGAGGCCTTCAGGGATTGTTGCAGGGTCTCGGAGGTCCCCTCTCCCGCCTCGTAGAGCACTCCCAGGGTGCTGACCACGATCTCTTTGGCCACAAAACCGGTAATCAGGCTGACGCTCATCCGCCAGTCAAAACCCAGGGGCCGCATCACCGGCTCTACCGCCGCTCCCAGGCGCCCGATATACGTCTGACGCATCTCTTCAGCCTGCTGCCGCCGGCTCAACTCCGTGAGCCCCGCAGCCTTGTCCTGCTCGAGTTTGTGGATATCAGTAGCTGATTTATCTTTAATGGCGGCGGCCCGGGCTTCAAAACTTGCTTCCCATTGGGCCTTTTCCTGGGCAAATTTTCCGGGCAGATCAGGATTTTTGGGGTAGGCCCCCAGAAACCAGATAACTATGGATGCTGCCAGAATAACCGTGCCCATGCGTTTGAGATAAATAGTAACCCTATCCCACATATGCACCACGATCCCCCGCAAGGCCGGCAGGCGGTAGGGCGGCAATTCCATGACAAAAGGCTCTTCCTGGCCCCGAAGCAGCATTTTATTAAACACCATGCCCAGCAGCACACTCATGACGATGCCGAACAGGTAGAGGCCGAAGATGACCTGGCCGGCCCGTTTCGGGAAAAAAATCCCGGCAAAGAGCACATATACCGGCAGTCGGGCGCTGCAGCTCATAAGGGGAATCAGCATCATGGTGAGAATACGGTCCCGCTGGCTGCTCAGCCCCCGAGTGGCCATAATGGCCGGCACGTTGCAGCCAAAACCCATAAGCATGGGGATGAAGGATTTGCCGTGCAGCCCCAGGGCGTGCATAATCCGGTCCATGATAAAGGCCACCCGGGCCATGTAGCCGGTGTCGTCCAGAAAAGAAATGCCCAAAAAAAGCAGCATGATCTGCGGCAGGAAGACCAGGACGCTGCCCACACCGCCGATGATGCCGTCGGTCAACAGGTCCCGGTACCACCCGGTCGGCAGCCAGACCTGGAAGGCATGCTTTAACCCTCCCACCCCGGCCTGGATCCAGTCCTTGGGCAGCTCCCCCAGAGTAAAAGTCATCTGAAACAGCAGCCAGATAAAAAACAGAAAGACGGGGAAACCAAAAAGCTGGTGGGTCAGGAGCTTATCCACCTGCTCGGACATGACGACGCGTTTGGCCAGTTCCTCTTTCTGGACTTCCCGGACGGTGCCGCCCAAAAAACCGTAGCGCCGTTCCGCCACCAGCACCGCGGCATCTTCCCCCCAGGTCTTTTCCAACTGGCGCCGGCCTTCCTCCACCTGGGCCATGACCGCTTCCTTCTGGTGGCTCCGTTCCAGTCGGCCGATGGCGTCCGGGTCCATTTCCAGAAGTTTGGTGGCCAGCCAGCGGGGATAGTGCCCATCTGCCAACCCAGGATCTACAGCCATGACATGTTCAATCCGGTTGAGCACTGCTTCCACATCGTGGCCGTAATCAATATGAATATGACGGCTGACCGGGTCCCGTTCCTCGGCGGTCCGGATGGCCGCCTCCAACAATTCCCGGGTCCCCTGGTTGCGGTTGGCCACGGTGGGCACCACCGGCACCCCCCACAACTCGGCCAGGCGCTGCTGGTCAATCTGAATGCCCCGGCTGGCCGCGGTGTCCACCATGTTCAGGGCAAAGACCATCTTGGCCCCCAGATCGATGATCTGGGCCGAGAGAAAGAGATTGCGTTCCAGATTGCTGGCATCCACGACATTGATGACCACGTCCGGCTTTTCGTCCACGATAAAATTCCGGGCGATGATTTCTTCCAGAGAATACGGGCTGAGACTGTAGGTTCCCGGCAGATCGATGACGCTAATATCATAGTCGTCCAGGCGGGCCTTGCCTTCTTTTTTTCCACGGTGACGCCCGGCCAGTTGGCCACATGCTGCCTGGCGCCGGTGAGGTTGTTAAACAACGCCGTCTTGCCCACATTTGGGTTGCCGGTCAGGGCCACGGTTAAGGTTTTCGGCATTACTTCACATCCTCGGTGGTAAGGCTCAAGCTAATCAAATCGGCCTCTCCTTTCCGGAGACTTATATGATAGCCTTTCACGACATACTCGGTGGGGTCCCCCAAAGGCGCGTTCTTTTCCATGGCCACGCGCACTCCCCGGGTCAGCCCCATTTCCAGCAGCCGCTGCCGAAAGGGGCCGCTGCCCTGGACCCGTTCCACGTAGCCCGATTCCCCGGGCCGTAACTCACTCATTTTCTTTTGAGACATACCCTGTCCTATTAGCAATTGATTTTCAGTTGCAATAAGATAACCTTTTCTGCTGCGTTTGTCAAGGCAAAGGGAAAATACGGTTTCCAGTTTTACCAATTTTTTGTCAGTTATCGCCCCGCTCTTCTGAAAGGGTGTTCAGAGGGGAAGGGGGAGGGGTGAAATCAAACCTTATTTTTGGTAGTGGCTATAAAGTGAAAAACCAAGGGAAAGAAGATGTTGTTGCAGTGTCGCCAGATCTCCATCGTAACGAAAAAATGGGCCGGGCAGCGGCAATCGCTGGCTCCCAGCCGTGGCTTTGGTATGGTTATTTCAGGCAAAGTCAGCAGGCTGGCCGCCAGCCGGCATTCCGCCTGCTCCCCTGCCCAGATTTCTCTGATTTCACAGGCATCGCCGGTCAATAGATAATCAATATGCCAACGCCGGCGTTTCTCCGGCCGCAGATGCCGCCGCAGCCTGGCCTCCAGGTTCCGCTTAGCCGAGCCTGCATACAGGTACCAACCTGGAGCCAATGAAACGTCGCCCAGTGCTCCAACCTGGAGATGGCTTGAAACGTTGGCAGATTATGATTAAGGCATAGGTGGACACAGTAAGGAAGAGATCCTTCTGGCAATGTCCAATTAGAAGACCAAATCAAAAAAATATTTTGGGTTCAGGCAAGACGCCTGTGCCATTAATTAATAATAATTTTTTTTAGGTTAAGCCGTCAGAGCGGCCAGCCTCGCCTCATCCAACTCCTCGACAATGGCCGCAGTCAATTCCACCATGGCGATGAAATCATCCTGGTGGATCAGGCCCGCAGCCGAATGGGCGTAGCGCACCGGCACGCCCAGAACGATGGTGGGGATGCCGCCGTGGGCCACGTGAATGGCCCGGGCGTCGGTGGCGCCGCTGCGCCGCACCGCGAGCTGATGGGGAATTTGGCGCTGCCCGGCCAGTTCCACCACCCAGCGCCAGAATTTCTGCGGCACGATAATGGTCGGGTCGTAGAGACGTATCTGGACGCCCTTGCCCAAAGCCCCCTGGGGCAGGTCCGGGCTTATACCAGGCAGATCGTCGGCCGGCGGGCCTTCCAGAACAATGGCAATGTCAGGTTTGGCCGCCTCCACTGCGGTGGTCGCGCCCCTGGACCCCACTTCTTCCTGGACCGTGCCGGCGCCGATAATGGTATTGGGATGCGGCCGGTCCTGAAAACGCTGCAGCACCGCCACCATGGCCGCCACCCCCACCCGGTCGTCCCAGGCCTTATTTACCATAATAGTATCGTTGAGCCGGGCAAACCCGCTTCGAGGCACGGCCAGATCCCCCAGGCCCACCCCCATGGCCTGAACCGCAGCCGCATCCGCGGCCCCGATGTCCACCAGCAGATCCTCTACTTTTAGTTCTTTTTTCTTCTCTTTTTTAAAATGCACCGGCGTCGCCGCCACCACCCCTTCCCGGAGGCCGCCCCCGGTCTGGATGATCAGGCGCTGTCCCGGCAGTGAGGAAGGTTCCCAGCCTCCCAGGGCCTGAAGCCGCAGATATCCCTGGGCGGTCACCCCTTGCACCATGAAGCCGATCTCATCCAGATGCGCCGCCAGCATGACCCGGGGCCCGGGGTTACCGGCTTTCTCGGCCAGCACCGAGCCCAGGCCGTCCCGTCTGAGTTGGCAGAAAAATTGCAGGTATTGTTCCAGCAGTTGCGCCACCGGCCCTTCACCGCCCGGAGGGCCGAAACAATCGGAAAATTTTTGCAGGAGTTCACCGTAAGCAGTCATGTCGCCACCATTAGTTAATTTTCGATCTGCCGGCGGACCTGCCGTCTTGCCGGCCGCCCTGATCTGCTTTTAAAAAATAAAGTTGCGTCTTCCCGAGTTTAAAACATAATTATCTTGTTATAATTTTTAACGATAAATAAATTCTTGAGGTTTTTTATACATGCGTTATCTGGTCATAACCCTGGTCAGTGTCAACATTGTCTTCAATGTCATCGGACAACTGCTGCTCAAGTACGGCATGAATAAAATAGGCAATTTTAAAATTTCCCTTGATGCCCTGCTGCCCGTCTTCGTTAAAGCTTTTCTCAGTCCTTATATCCTGTTGGGTCTGGGCTGTTATGTCACCGGTTTTCTTATCTGGCTCATTGTCCTGGCCAAGGCGGAGGTAAGCTATGCCTACCCCCTGATTAGCCTGGGATATGTGCTGACCGCGGTCATGGGCTGGTGGTTATTGGGAGAAAACGTTACCTGGCTGAGGATGGCCGGTATTTTTATCACCTGTTTCGGGGTTTTTGTTATTTCGCAAAGTTGAGCCCGGAAGGCGGGATGGCGCTTTAATTTTTTGTCCATCACTCTAAGAAGTTAATTACGCTCGCCGCCATTTGCCCCATAATGTGGCCATAAAAAAGAGCAGCGCCAGGATCATGACGATGGTCGCCCCCGAGGGCAGATCAATACGATACGACAATTCCAGGCCTCCCAGGGTTGAACTGACCGCCACGCCCGAGGAGACCAGGAGCATAGTGCGGATGTGATTGGTCAGGTTGCGAGCCACTGCGGCCGGAATGACCAGCAGAGCGGAAACCAGAATAATTCCCACCAGGTAGATGGCCACAATAATTACCAGGGCCAGGACGGCCAAAAATGCATACCGCAGAATTTTCACCGGTATGCCGCACACCCAGGCCATTTCTTCGTCAAAACTGATAAATACCAGTTCCTTGTAAAAAGAAAAAAGAAAAATCAGCACGACCACGGCCACTCCCGCCACCTGCAGCAGTTGGTTGGGGCCGATGGCCAGAATATTGCCGAAGAGAATGCCGAAAATATCCGCGTTATAGGTCTTGGAGAAGTGCAGAAAGATGACGCCGAGGGCCATGGAGGCAGCAAAGAAAATGCCGATGGCGGTGTCTTCTTCGATACGTCCCCGGCTTTGAAAGCCTTCAATGAGGAAGGCCACCAGGATGGCAAAAAGCAGGCCGGTCCAGAAGGGATCGATCTGCAGCAAAAATCCCAGGGCCACCCCGCCGAAGGCGGAGTGAGAAATTCCCGCTCCCACAAATGCCATACGGCGCAGCACGATAAACACCGAGAGGAGCCCGCAGATCAGGCTCACCAGCAGGCCGCCGAGAAAGGCATTTTGCATAAACCCCGGACTTAGCCACTCAGTCATCGTGAATCCTGACTACCCGGTGAGGAATCTCACCGTGAAAAAGGTATTCCACACTGCACCCGAAGGTCTTTTCCAGCCCCAGCCTGCCGATGGGCGGAGGCTGATGCACATAAATCCGCCGATTTAAACAGACAATATCTTTGACATGTTCGGATACCGCGCCGATGTCATGCGACACCATGACCACGGTCAACTCCATCTGTTCCTGCAGATGGTGAATTAATTCGTATAACTCGTCCTGTCCGCAGGCGTCCAGAGAAATGGTAGGCTCATCCAGGATCAGCAGTTTCGGCTCGACACTTAAGGCCCGGGCAATAAAGATCCGCTGTTGCTCCCCTCCTGAAAGCTCCCCGATATTGCTGCCGGCGCGGTCAGACATCCCCACCAGATTGAGATGGTGCCGGGCGATTTCCTCATCCCGGGAAGAAGGGCGCCGTCCCAGCCCCACGATACCATAACGCCCCATGAGCACGACATCCAGGACGGAGACGGGAAAGTGGGGATTATTTAACGGGCGCTGGGGCAAATAGCCGATAATGTGCTTATGGCGGCGGAGTTGCGGCGGCGTGTGGCCAAAGATCCGAACCTGGCCTTGGTCCGGCCGGATCAAACCTAAAATGACTTTCAATAACGTGCTTTTGCCGGCCCCGTTCGGACCCAGGACCCCCACAAAACTGCCGACGGCAATCTCCAAAGAAATATCTTCCAGGGTCGGCCGGCTGTTATAAAAGACGTTCAGGTCCTTGATTTCAATGGCAATGTCTGACATAACCTTTTATTTCAAGTTCATCGCATGGCTTTTGCCATGATCGCCAGATTATACTGCATCATTTGGATATAATTATCATTGTAGGGAGGGCGCCCGCCGATCGGGTCCAACTGGAGCACGCTGATCCCCGCCTCTTTGGCCAAAACCTCGGCAATGCGGGGGCTGAACTGAGGCTCGGAAAATATCACCCGTATGCCATAGCGCTGAATTGCCTGCAATATATTTTTAAAAGCCCTTGGAGTCGGCTCACGACCCGGCGCCACCTCAATAATCCCAACCTCTTTGAGGTTATAGCGGCGGGCAAAGTAGGTAAAGGACGGATGGAAGCCGACAAATTCCCGTATTCGGAACGTGTCGGTGGCGGCTTTAATTTCCTGGTTTAGCTGCGCCAGTTTTTCGACATAGCGCTCTAGATTTTGTTCATACACTGCTTTATTGTCAGGATCCAGCCTGATGAAGGCCCCGGCGATGCGGCGGCAGATATCCTGGACCAGAATCGGGTCAAGCCAGATATGGGGATTGCCGCTTTCATGTGCATGTCCAACCTCTTTCCCCTGCGGCGGCGCCGACGGCACTGCCGCCCCGGCATGGCCGGAAATTTCGGTGATTAACTCAATGCCGTGACTGGCTTCCACCACCATCGGCGTTTTATCCTGCCGCGCCTTAAGAAATTTTTCCAGCCAGGGCTCCAGTCCCGAGCCGACAAAAACCAGCACCCTGGCTTTGGTCAAAGTTGACAGCATTCTTGGGGAAAACTCGAAAAGATGCGGACTGGCGCCGGGTGGAATCAACACCTGCACCTCCACTTTATCCCCGCCGACCTCTCGACAAAAATCGCCCAGGGGCACAATGCTGGCAACCACCTGCAGCCTGGCAGGCCGGCAACCGGCATAATCCGATTTTACAAACAGCCCGACGATCAATGCCAGAAAAAGCAGAAGAAAATTTTTTCGCCTCATAACACCCATAATGAAATCCAACCGACTATAATTATAATAATAAAACTTACTTTATAACTTTATTTAATCTTATATAATATATTTTCCACATCGTTGGGCATGGTATGATCACGTTATTACCTGGTCTTACATCCATCACATGCTGTGTTTAAACCGGAAATATTTTCTTCCGGGAGCGGGGATGGCGGCTCCGTCGCCTTTTCTTTTTGGGCGGGCTTTCCGGCAGGTCGGGGTTGATACTGGCTTTGGCAGCAATTTCAGCAAACAATTCAGGAGGTCCCCCTTCCATGATCTGGGCCAGGAGCCAGGCCTCCGGCAGGCAACTGCGGCGCTTTAAACGGGCCGGGAGGCGATGACCGGCTTTGAGCAGCCGCAGCAATTGGCCGGCGGTAAGCCACATTAAAATCACATCCTCCCGCTTGCCCCGGGCAAATTCCAATATCTCCAGATTCTGGTGGACATATGGTTCTATGGCCTCATGACTGATTTCCTGAAAAGGTGATTCCAGGAGAGACTCTCCAAAAAAGGGATGAGGAATGCGGTCCAAAAAAACGTTTCGCTGAAAGTGAGCCCCGACTGGGTTAAGACATCGACGGTTTTATAGATGGGCTGAAATCGGTCGTGGATGGCGATAATTTTGAGATCATCCGGCAGGAAATCTTGCAGATGCGGCAATATTGCCGTTAATAAACCGCTTTTCAGCATCAGCCCGAGGAATTTTTCACAATAGCCGCTTTTAAAGTCTTTTAACAATTCATCCCTGAGCCGGGACGGATTGCAGATTCTGATCAGGTGCCGGTTTGAGAGAATGCCCGCCCAGGTAGCCGCATCGATATTGAATCCGGTACGGGCGGCATGGCGTATAACTCTGAGCATGCGGACGGGGTCGCGGTGGAAACGTACTTCCGGAATTCCGATAACACGAACTATCTTATGTTCCAGGTCTTCCATGCCCCCGACATAATCCAGCAGAGAAAAACTGCCGATATCGTAAAAAAGTCCGTTAATGGTCAGATCCCGGCGCTGAGCGTCCTCTGCCGGGGTGCCGAACGTATTGTTGGGGGCCAGAATATCTCCTTCACCTTCAAATTCCGAACGGCTGCGAAAAGTGGAAACTTCCACCACTTTCCCGCCTTTAAAAAACACTTGCACTAACCGAAACCGTCTGCCGATGACGCGACTGTTGCGAAAGAGGCGGCGGATTTCCTGGGGATGGGCGTTCGTGGCGATGTCAAAATCCTTGGGTGTTTTTCCCAGCCAGAGGTCCCTGACGCTGCCGCCCACCAGGTATGCCAGATAGCCGTTATGATGCAGACGGTAAAGAACTTTCAGGACCTCAACATCAATATTGCCCCTGGATATGGGGTGCTCGGATCGTGGAATTATTCTGGCTTCGGTGGGAGTCGGCAATTCGCCGTTGCGGTTAAAATCGGATGTTGAAGCTGAAGATTCCTTTATTATCATGAAAGGCTAGTTATCCAGTGGAAAAATTTAATTTACTAATTAATCAATGGGGTTAAATTGTGTTACTGTTCCTTCCGGGTGAAATATTGCCGAAATCGAAGAACCCGTAATTGCAATGTATTATATAATATGTTTATCATTATGTTAATCTGAAGTTGAAAATTGGGAACAAATTTAACCGGGAAAGTGGTTTTTATTTATGGACCTTATCATAGAAGCCATTAAAGTGGGGCCTTTGGAAGTAATTTGTTATGTCGTCGGCTGTCCGACGACCGGTGAAGGTCTACTTATCGATCCCGCCGCCCCTTCCGAAGCGGTGGCCCGGCACATCGCCCGGCACCAACTAGCCATCCGCTGGATTGTCAACACCCATGGTCATGCGGATCATACTGCCGGCAACGACTATTGGGCCCAGAAAACCGGGGCTCCCACGGTAATCCACGAACTCGACTGGCAGTTTTTCTCTACTCCCGCCATGCAGCAAGCCGCCCGGGCCGAAGGTTTTCCGCCTCTGCGGCACATTGACCTCCAGGTCAGGGATGGCGATCATCTTACCGTGGGACAGACTGAATTAAAAGTTATCCATACCCCCGGCCACAGCCCCGGCGCCATCTGCCTTTACACCCCGGGGCACCTCTTCACCGGCGACACCCTTTTCGTGGACAACGCCGGCCGCACCGATCTGCCCGGCGCTTCCCTGGAACAACTGGTGGCCTCCATCCAGGAAAAAATCCTGCCCCTGCCGGACAACACCGTTATCTGGCCCGGGCACGATTACGGCGACACCCCCACTTCCACCCTGGCAGAGCAGAAAATCAACAATCCCTATATCACCGATTTTCTGGACTAATTATGAACAACACCGATTCCCTGGCCCTGCTCCTACAAGGTTCCATCACCCCTGCCATCTTATTTTCCGGCATCGGCTTCTTCCTCATGATGTTGGGCAATACCCTGCCCCGCCCGGCCGAGCAGATCCGCCAGATTCTGAAACAACTGCGCACCGCGACCCCGGAAAACCGGGCCTATCTGGAAAACCTGATCCGGCTGCTCTACCGCCGCTGCCAATACCTCCGCCTGGCCATAGCTTTTACCACCCTGAGCATGTTGTGTATCTTTATCATGATTACGTCTTTGTTTTTCCAGCAATTCTATAGCCTGCCCCTGGAAGTGGTTATCAAGGCCGGTTTCTTATTTAACAAGGTGGTCATGATAGCAGCCCTCTGCTGCTTCCTGCAGGATGTCCGCCTCAAGCTGCGCGCCATCAAGAGCGAGATCAACCGGAATATGCAGTTATAGACGTCTGCATGAAAGCCATGTCAACCGGCAAAATCATCCTTGCCACCTTGCCGGCTAACACCACTTTTCTTTTATAATTTTCACTTTTCCTACCCCCCAAACACCGCCGCCAGCATCCACACCGCCAGCCCGGCCCAGATGACCATCACCCACCAGACCTTTTCCAGCCCGACCCGGGCAATCTCATCTTTCCACTTCAGCATCATCTCGCCATACGGCGCCATCCCCAGCCCCATCAGCAGGGACGTCCACAGCATCACCGCCCCCACCACGATTATGTCTACCTGACTCAGCACCAGCACACCCACCAGCGCCGCCGCGCCGCCGTAAATCGCCGCCGTCCGGTTCCCCGGCCTGAACATCTTCTCCGCCAGCCCCAGCCAATAGTCCCGGGCCACCACCAGCATGATCAACTTGGCCAACACCAGGACCGCAAACACCGCCGCCAAAAATTTCAGAACCATCGCCTCCCCCTTCTTTACCGCCCCTGGCCCGGCGCCACCGCAGTGGGCGTTTCCGGCACCACCGAGTCATCCAGGGTCAGGACATACGTCCCGATGGCCAGCAGCATGAGGGCCAGGGCCACCCACTGCCACCATTTCCGCTTCGGTCTATGCTCAGTATGTTCGTGATGTTTCACCCGTCTTTCCTCTCGCAACATTATTTGTTAGACTATTATTATCATTTCTGAGGGGCACAACAAGAAAAATTCCATTCCTTAGACTATTAACCATGTCATCCAACCACCATGCCAATTCCCAGGCCCTGGCCGAGGCCCTGCCGCACATCCCCACCAATCCCGGCGTCTATCTTTTCAAAGACTCCCGGGGTGAGGTGCTTTATGTCGGCAAGGCCGTGAATCTCAAAAATCGGGTAGGATCCTACCTGCGGGACCCGGCCGGGCCAAGGACCGCCCTCCTGGTGCAGCGCCTCCGGCAGGTGGATTTTCTGGTCACGGCCACCGAACGGGAAGCCCTCATCCTGGAGCGCAACCTGATCAAGGAGCACCGCCCCCGTTTCAACATCAACCTGCGGGATGACAAAAATTTTCTCTGTCTCCGTCTGGACCTCAAGGACCCGGCCCCCCGCCTGGGTCTGGTGCGGCGCTTTGCCCCGGACGGCGCCCGTTATTTCGGCCCCTACACCTCCAGCGCCGCGGTGCGGGAACTGCTCAAGTTTATGAAACGGGTCTTCCGCCTGCGGAGTTGCCGGGACCGGGGCGTCCCCAGGCGGCCCCGCCCCTGCCTGAATTATCAATTAGGCCAGTGTCTGGCCCCCTGCTGCGGTAAAGTCTCATTGGCGGAATATCGCCTGGCAGCCCAGGAAGCCCTGTTGTTTTTGCAGGGGAAAGGCAAGGAGCTCCGGCGGGAGTTGGCCGAGAAGATGCGGCAGGCCTCCGCCGACCTGCGGTTTGAAGAAGCGGCCGACCTCCGTGACCGGCTGGCCCTGCTGGACCGCTCCCTGGCCGAACAGGTGACTCATACCCCCAATTTCAAGGATCAGGATGCGTTGGGGCTGGCCCGGGAGGGCGACACCGCCACGATCGTGGTCATGCTGGTCCGGGGCGGGCGGGTGACCGGCAGCCTGCCGTATTTTTTCACTAACGGGCACGACAGCGACACCGAGCTGCTGGAGGCCTTTCTGAAGCAGGTACTACAGCCCCGACCGTTTTGTGCCGGATGAAATCCTGGTGCCGCAGCGGCTGGAGGACCAGGAGGCCCTGGTGGAGTTGCTGGCCGAGCAAAAGGGGGCCCCGGTTCAGGTATTGTTCCCGCGCCAGGGGGCCCGCCGGCGGTTGCTGGCCCTGGCCCAGGAAAATGCCCAGGCGGCTTTGACGCGGCAGCTCAGCTTAGGCCCTCAGCTTGACCCGGCCTTGGAACTCCAGGAGCGCCTGAAACTGGCCGCCCCTCCCCGGCGCCTGGCCTGCCTGGACATCTCCAATCTTCAGGGAAATCAGGCCGTGGGTTCCATGGCGGTTTTTGTTGACGGTGAGCCGCACAAGCCATCGTATCGCCGCTACCGGATTAAGGAAGTGGATGGTCAAAACGATCCGGCCATGCTGGCTGAAATCATCCGCCGGCAATTTGGCGGTGCCGACGCCTCTCTGCCCGATCTGCTGGTCATCGACGGCGGCCTGGGGCAACTGGCGGTTGTCTGCAAGACCTTGGAAGATCTGGAACTGACCGAAAAACTGCCGGTTGTCGGACTGGCCAAAGCCGGTACATTGGCCGGAGGCCAGACCGTCAGAGATCGGCTTTACCTGCCCGGCCGGAAAAATCCGCTGTTCCCCCCGGCCAGGTCCCCTGCCCTGCTCCTGCTCATGCGCCTGCGGGACGAAGCCCACCGTTTTGCCGTCAGTTATCACCGCAAAAAAGCCCGACAGCAGGCCCTCCAATCCATTCTGCTTCAGGTTCCCGGTCTGGGCCCGAAACGGCGGCGGCTGCTCTTAACTCATTTTAAGGATTTAACGGCCCTGAAAGAGGCCGGTCTGGAAGAATTACTGGCTGTGCCGGGCCTGCCCCGGCCGGTGGCGGAAAATCTGCTGAAGATGTTAAGAGATGAGGAAATTTATGAAATAAGAAAAAATAGCAACCTGATAAATTCTTTAACCGAAGCCGCCCTACGCCCGGGTCTCAATCTGCTCCTGGGTCAGCCCGAATCGACGATCCCGCTGTTGATAACTGCGCAGGGCTTCCAGGAACTGCTCCTTGCGAAAATCCGGCCAAAGAGTCTCGGTAAAATATAATTCTGTGTAGGCCAGCTGCCAGAGGAGGAAATTGCTGATCCGGTATTCCCCGCTGGTCCGGATGAGCAGATCAGGATCAGGTATGTCTTTGGTGTACAGCTGCTGGGAGAAAATTTCATGATTAATGTCCTGGGGCTTGAGATTGCCGTTTTGAATCTGTTCCCCCAAAAGCTTCGCAGCCCGGACAATTTCACTGCGGGAACCATAGCTTAAGGCCAGGGTCAGAGTCAGGACCGCGCCCCTGGACGTGGCGTTCACCGTCTCCTGCAACTGGTCCTGGACTTTTCGAGGCAGGTTCGACAGGTCCCCGATTGCCTGAAAAGCTATCTGCTTTTCCTGCATTTCCTGAATTTCCTGTTTCAGGTAACGGCTCAGCAGTTGCATTAAGGCCTGAACCTCGATCGGCGGGCGCTGCCAATTTTCTTCCGAAAACGCATACAGCGTCAAATAGGGTATGTGTAATTCACGGGAGACTCTAACTATCTCCCGCACCGACACGGCCCCTTCCTGATGACCGCGGATGCGGGTATACCCCTGGCGCTGGGCCCAACGGCCGTTGCCGTCCATGATAACAGCCACATGCCGGGGAAGCCGTGACCTATCCAACTGCTGCCGAAGCGGTGAGCTCATACCGGATTATCAATTTTCAAAGTTGGGAAATTAATTTTGACGTCCTGATCTATGTTGACCGGCCACTGACCACTTAGAAAGTCATAATTTCCTTTTCTTTTTCTGCGGCCAGGCCATCTAATTTTTTTATGTAGTCATCCGTTACTTTTTGTACTTCATCCTGGGCCTTGAAAGCCTCATCCTCGGAAATCTGCTTATCCTTTTTCAGTTCCTTCAATTGTTCGTTGGCATCTCGCCGCAAGTTCCGCAGGACCACCTTGCTTTCTTCAGTCATTTTTTTAATGGATTTCACCAATTCCTTCCGTCGTTCGGTGGTCAGGGGCGGAATGGGAATTCTGATGATTTTGCCGTCGTTGCTGGGGGTCAGCCCGAGGTCAGACCGCAGGATGGCCTTTTCCAGGTCACTCATCAAGCCTGTGTCCCAGGGCTGCACAGTAAGCAGCCGGGGCTCCGGCGCAGCCAGCGACGCCACCTGGCTGATGGGCATGGCAGTACCGTACGCATCAATTTTGATGCCTTCCAGGAGGGCGACGGACGCCCGGCCGGTGCGCACCCGGGAAAAATCCTGACCCAGCACCTCCAGGGCACGATCCATCTTTCTCTTCATTTCCTTCATAATTTCAGCCTTCATATGGGTCTCCCTCCACCACTGTGCCGATATTTTGCCCCTGGACCAATTTTTTCATATTGCCCGGCTCCAGGAGCTTAAAGACAATAATAGGCAGATTCTGCTCCAGGGCCATGGTTACGGCCGTGGTATCCATAACCTTAAGCCCCTGTTGGATCACTTCCATATAAGTTAAATGCTCATATTTTTTGGCCTGGGGATAAATGACGGGATCCTGGTTATAAACGCCGTCCACCTTGGTCCCTTTTAACAAGGCCTGGGCGCCGATTTCCGTGGCCCGCAAAGCCGCTGCGGTATCGGTGGTAAAATACGGATTGCCGGTTCCCGCCGCAAAAATGACGACCCTGCCCTTCTCCAGGTGCCGAATGGCCCGACGCCGGATATATGGTTCGGCCACCTGCCTCATGGAGATGGCAGACATCACCCGGGCCGGGACTCTTTCTTTTTCCAGGGCATCCTGCAATGCCAGGGAATTGATGACGGTGGCGAGCATGCCCATATAGTCGGCTTGCGCCCGGTCCATCTCCTGGGCGCTGGCCGCCACCCCCCGGAAGATGTTGCCGCCGCCGATGACAACCCCTACCTGGACCTTTAATTCCCAGACTTCGCCGATTTCCCGGGCCACGGCTCGAACCGTTTTGGGGCAGAGTCCGAATTTTTGCTCCCCGGCCATGGCTTCGCCGCTAAGTTTCAGCAAGAGGCGCTGGTAAGGCAATTTTACTGATTCCACCGTGACCATCCTGTCCAAAGGTTATTTCATCGAAAATCGCGCCTGTATCACCTCAGGCCGCCAGACTGAGCCGGCGCCCGGCAAAGCGCACCGGACCCTCCTTAGGCCGCACCCAACTGGTAACGGGTAAAACGACGGATGATGATATTCTCGCCGGTTTTGCCCCTCATTTCATTGAGGTAATCCTGAATGGTCAGATCCGGGTTCTTAACGTAAGCCTGTTCCAAAAGACATACTTCCGCAAAGAATTTTTTAAGGCGCCCTTCCACCATTTTTTCCAAAACGTTTTCCGGCTTTCCGGTTTCCCTGGCCTGAGCCATTAAAATGCTTTTTTCTTTTTCTACCAGCTCGGCATCAAGATCTTCACGGCCGATCGCCACGGGATTGGCGGCAGCAATCTGCATGGCCAGATTCTTGGCAAACTCATTAAATTCCGGTGTCTTGGCCACAAAATCGGTTTCAGAATTCACCTCGAGCATTACTCCCAGTTTGCCGCCTGTATGAATATACGAATGAATAACACCTTCACTGGCAGCGCGGTCCGCCCGTTTGCGGGCCACAGCTAAACCTTTTTCCCGCAAATAAACCACGGCCTTTTCCAGGTCGCCGTTGGTTTCCTTCAGGGCTTTTTTGCAATCCATCATGCCGGCGTTGGTTTTATCGCGTAGTTCTTTTACTTTTTCTGCAGTAATTTCCAAAATTAATCCTCCTTAAAGCAATTTTGGCCAATGATTATTCCAGCCCCACGGTTTTCTAGAAGAAAAAATCCTCTAAAAATATGAAGACAGGCCTTAGACGTGACTAAATTCTTGCTCCGATTTTCTCTCCGGTCGCAGCAAGAAAATATCAAGGCAGTAAGTACTTAACAATTGACCTTGTTAAGACTTTAATCTGGAGTGCCGCCGCCAGGTAAATTATTCGGGGAATTCTGCTTCGGCCGCTTCAGTTGTTTCGGCCGCCATCTCGCCCGGCAATTCTAAATCTTCGGCCGTAGCGGCGGCATAGGCGTGTTCTGCCTCGGTGTCTAATTCCTCTACCTGCTCTTTGTCACTCATGGCCTGGAGACGTTCGTCCCGCACCTTGATCCCCTGGGAGCAGGCCTGGGCAATGCGGGAAGTGAGGAGGCGGATAGCGCGGATGGCGTCATCATTGCCTGGAATAACGTAATCAATTTCCGTCGGGTCACAGTTGCTGTCGACGATGGCCACTACCGGAATATCCATTTTGCGGGCTTCTTGAACGGCAATATTTTCCTTATGGGGGTCAACAACAAAGACTACGTCCGGCAAACCGTTCATATTTTTGATCCCGCCCAATGATTTTTCCAGTTTGGCGGCCTTTTTTTCCATATTTAAAATTTCTTTTTTGGGAAAACGTTTCAGACTGCCGTCTTCCTTCATTTTTTCAAAATTTTTCAATTTATCGATGGACTTTTTTATAGTCTGAAAATTGGTGAGCATGCCTCCCAACCAACGGTGGTTGACAAAAAACATGTTGCAGCGTTCGGCTTCCTCATGGATGGCATCCTGGGCCTGTTTTTTGGTCCCGACAAACAGCATCTTGCCGCCGTCGGCAATTCTGTTGACCACAAAATCATGGGCGACCTTGAAAAGCTGCACGGTCTTCTGCAGATCGATAATATAAATGCCGTTACGGGCTCCAAAAATAAAGGGTTTCATTTTGGGATTCCAACGCCGGGTCTGATGACCGAAATGGACGCCCGCTTCCAAGAGTTCCTTCATGGTAACTGTAGACATGATATCTCCTTAGCTAGTTTATTTTCCGCCGCCCCGGCTGCCACCGGATTAACCTGCCTGGCAAGCACTAGCCCGGCCCACCGGAACGTGTGAATTTTAAACACATATTTTTATCATAGAATTAACCATATCGGCAATAGAAAAATTATCTCTGATTTTTTTCAACGGCCAACGAGAATCCGGTTCCACTTTATCCCTTGACCAATTATGCCATTGTTGGCATAATAAACTATTAATTATTAATAATATTAAGCATAACCAAGCATTACTCTGAGGCAATTCATGCCGCAGTTTTGAAAAGCTCAATTTTAGGAGAGAATGAATGAAAGGAAAAATCGCCACCGCTATAGTCCTGATAGTTTTTCTAGCCTTTACCGGCCAAGTCTATGCTCAGGCAGACAAAAGTGAATCGTATGGGCAGGGGGCCCAGCAGTTTTCCCTGGCTACCGGCAGCCCTGGCGAACTCGGTTTGCTTAAGGCTCTGGCCGCAGCCTTCACGCCTGAAACCAATACAACTTTGGTTTGGAAAAAGGCCGGGTCGGGGAAGTCAATAAAGATGCTTAAGGATAAAGAAGTCGATATGATCATGGTGCACGCCCCGGCGGCGGAAAAGCAGGCGGTCCAGGAAGGCTGGGCCACCCAGCGGACCCTCATCGGCTCCAATGAGTTTTACCTTGTCGGTCCGGCCTCGGACCCGGCGAAAATTTCCCAGGCAAAAAACGCCGTGGATGCGTATGCACGAATTGCTCAGGCCAAGGCTAAGTTTTTCTCCCGGGGTGACAACTCCGGCACCCACAAAAAAGAAATGTCCGTCTGGGAAAAGGCCGGGATTACCCCGGGCGGCGATTGGTACATCGTCACCAAGGATTTTATGACCGCCACCTTGAAACGGGCCGATACTGAACAAGGCTACTTTATGACCGACAGCAGCACCTGGGCCGCGGAAAAAAAGACGGTCCCCAACCTCAAGATTCTGTTCCGCGGCGACAAAATGCTGATCAATACCTATCATGCCCTGGCTCAGCCGGCCGGAGCCACTCCCGGAGCCGCCACCGCCGCTAAATTTATCGATTTTGTCAAATCTGACCGTGGTCAACAGCTTATTCGGGATTATGGCAAGGAAAAATACGGTGAGGGCCTTTACAATGATGCGGCCTACGCCAAACAGTATGATGATTAACCGCCGGCTTGAGCGTTCAGACGTCAGTGCTTATTATAAGTAAAACTTGACCTGAGGAGGATGTATGAAAATTTTCTTGTTATTATTGAGTCTTGGGATTTTCGGGACAATGGTGACCATGGCGATAGTCCCCGCCGGGGCCGCCGACAAAATCACCTGCGCCTCCACTACCAGCACGCAAAATTCCGGTCTTTTTGAGGTCCTGCTGCCTGCCTTCAAAAAAGCCACCGGTATTGACGTGGCCGTAGTGGCGGTAGGCACCGGCCAGGCCCTGGAAATCGGCCGCCGGGGGGATGCCGATGTGCTGTTTGTCCACGATCCGGCGAAAGAAGAACAGTTCGTGACCGAAGGCTTCGGGCTGGCCCGCAAGCCGGTCATGTACAACGATTTCATTCTTGTCGGCGCCGCTGCCGACCCGGCTAAAATCAAAGGGATGAAAGACGCCACCGAGGCTTTCAAAAAAATGGCTGCCTCCGGCTTCCATTTCGTCTCCCGGGGGGATAAATCCGGCACCCACTCCATGGAGCAAAAACTATGGAAAAAAGCCGGTGCCGACCCGGCGGGCAAACCTGCTTACCTCGAAGCCGGCCAGGGCATGGAAAATACTTTGCGTATGGCCGGCGAAAAGCAATTTTACACCCTTACCGACCGGGGCACCTGGCTGGCGGTGAAAGACAAAGATAAACTGGCCCTGGAAATCATGGTGGAAGGCGACCCCGTGCTCTTTAATCAATACGGCGTCATTGTCATCAACCCGGCTAAACACCCCAATGTCAAGGTCAAGGAAGCCACTGCCTTTGCCGATTGGCTGATCTCCCCGGCGGGCCAGAAGGTCATCGGCGATTTCAAGGACAAAAACGGCAATCTACTTTTTACGCCCAATGCCCAGACGGCTAAATAAATGCTACAGGTCGCCAAACCAAAACCTGGCGGCATATCCCGTCGTGCCCAAGTCCAACTTGGGCACGACGATATTTTCTTTAACCGCTATTCACTATTCGCCGGCCGCTACTACGTATAAATGGAAACTATCCTCCAGGGCCTGATACAAAGCCTGTCCCTGCTCTTTAGCGGTGATCCCGAAGTATATGGCATTATCGGCCGGTCTCTGCTGATATCCGGGACAGCAATTATTCTTGCTTCTCTCCTGGGAATTTCCATTGGGGTGGCAACTGCCTTGCACTCTTTTCCCGGCCGCCGTCTGCTCATCAATATCCTCAATACTTTCATGGGGTTGCCGCCTGTCGTCGTGGGCCTGGTGGTCTACCTGCTGCTCTCTCGGAGCGGCCCGCTGGGATTTCTCGGGCTGCTTTTTTCCCCCACCGCCATGGTTGTGGCCCAGACAATTTTGGCTACTCCCATTCTGGCGGCCCTGACCGTTAGTGCTTTGCTGTCAGTAAAACCCCTGGTGCGGGATACGGCCCTGGCCCTGGGGGCCACCCCGCCTCAGATAGCCTGGACAGTAGTGCGGGAGGCGCGCTATGGTCTCATGGCCGCAGTAATTGCGGGGTTCGGCCGGGTAAGCGCCGAGGTGGGCGCGGTGATGATGGTGGGGGGCAACATTGCCGGCTATACCAGGGTCATGACCACGGCCATCGTCCTGGATACCGCCAAAGGGGAATTTGCCCTGGCCATAGCTCTGGGACTGGTACTTATTTTCATAGCCTTTCTGGTAAACCTGGGGCTTAACCTGATCCAGGGCCGTGGCGTCACCTGATCGATGCCTGCAGGTTCTTTGTATTATGCATTTTGTCACTGATCATGAAAATTAGATGGTCTTGAATTCATTTTTCTTCCTGTCATCTAGCTACGGTTTTCCAAGAGGTTATTTCCTGCTCTGATCATTGCCAACAACAAGTATTATTGATTTTTACTCTCTGCAAGGGATAGGGTGATAGTTAAAATCTTACCTGGAATAATTGCCTTTCTCATAAGGCCCAGGGGTCAGGGTGAAGGGTGAGTTCACATAACCCGGGATTAGCTCCACTAATCGTCGAACAGGTCAGCCATCGGCGCCAGGGAAATCTGGTGTTGGACCAGTTCGGTCATACCTTTACTCCCGGCCTTATTCACGCCATCATCGGCCCCAACGGCGCCGGCAAAACCAGCCTGCTGCGGCTCCTGGGATTACTGGAAAAACCGGACCAGGGGCGTATTTTCCTCCAGGGCCAGGACACGACCTCTCTCTGGCCCCGGTGTTTGGAACTCCGGCGCCGCCTGGGTTTTTTGCATCAAAATCCCCTGCTCTTCCAGGGTACGGTCTTTGAAAATTTGGGGATTACCTTCAAGTATCGTCAGATCTCCAGAACATGAACGCCTCCGAAAAATCGATGAGGTATTGACCGGATTCGACCTGACCTCTCTGGCCCGGCGCCCCGCGGCCTCACTTTCCGGCGGCGAAGCCCAAAAGGTGGCCTTGGCCCGCATTATGGTCTTTAACCCCGAGGTGCTCCTGCTGGACGAGCCTACCGCTAATCTCGACCCATTGAACACTCTTGAATTTGAAAGATTAATAGCCGATATTCACGGGCGGCAGGGAAAAACCATTATTCTGGTGACACATGACCTCGGCCAGGCCGAAAGACTCTCTCAGCAGGTCCTTTTTCTGGTTCAAGGCCGCCTGCTGGAATACGGCCCCACAAACCAGGTATTACGACAGCCGAAAAATGAGCTAACCAGAGTATTCTTAAACCGGGGACTGGTGGTTGACCAACCTGAATTATAACGAAATGAAAATTAATACGTGTTTTTACGTATAAAATAGCGTTAATGCCTTTTTATCCGGTCTCGCAGGAATGAGCCGGACCTGCTTTCAGGAAGATCCTCTTTTGGAGGTTCAGCTTTTTCCTCCTGATCTCCCTTGATTTCCTTTTCCTCGGTGATAAATTTCACACTGTGCAAAAAAACAAAACAGGCATTTATTTCAGTGCCGCCATACATAACCTCAAAGACTGTGATCATGCCTTCGTTCGGGTGGCAATCTTTCAAAAAATCGCTGGTCCGGGCAAATTTATATTTTGTATCTTCGACGGGCATGTAGGCATTTAGATCATCCTGTTCTTCATTACCCTTGAATTTAGCATGAATATTAATAAAGCCGTTCATATGGGTGCCGTCTTTAAATTCAATTCTTATTCTCTTATAATTGCGACTGTAAGTAATGGCGCCGTTCTGTCGGATAATCTTTACACTCATAGCCACCTCTGCTAGCTATCATTCAAATTTGTACTATATTTTCGGCTACTTCTCCCCATAAAGATTAGGATGAGGGTGAATCAGTAAATTTTGGCAAGACTAACTCATTAAATATTTGTGGCTCTTCAAAAGATTAACCGGAAGAATCGAAAAAAGTTTCGGCCAAATATCGTATGGAGATAACCTATGCTAATTAAACGCCTTATCCTGTCAGTGATATCGGTTTTGATCTTTCTGCCGATAATTGTCCAGGCCCAGAACGACAAGCCCAGGTCGAAGTTCCTGGACGGCGAGCTCATTGAAGAGGGGCAGCCTTCCCCGGCTCCGGCGCCAACCCAACCGGACCCGGAAAACAGCACCAGCCAGGTTGTTACTCTGCTAAAAGAATTCAGCGTCACCCTCCCCTCCAATCCATCCACCGGTTATGGCTGGAAAGTCGCGACGTATGACCGCGATTTCCTGCAACTGCAGCGCCGCCGGTATCAGAAACCGGCCCAACCGCGCCCCGGGGCCGGCGGCCAGGAATTCTTCGACTTTCTGCCCCTGAAAAGCGGCGCCACCACCATTGTCTTCCACTACCAACGGCCGTTTGAAAAACAGGTCGGACGGGAACTTCGCCATACTGTTGTGATCAAATAAGATTACGAGTTTTTTATAATATTTTAAATTTTTTATACTGGTTGCCAAAAATTTTGTCCTTTATTCCCCTCGCCCCGCTTGCGGGGAGAGGGTCAGGGTGAGGGGTAATTAAGTCAGAACTTTTGGCAACGGCTATAAGATTTTCTTTTCATATCCGCCACGAATGAAAAATCTTGAGAATTTTTTTTGTAGTGGCAATTACTCTTGAATTATTATTAACAGGAAATCAAAGTTTTTAATCCAAAAAAGCAGAGGTATCCATAACTCTGCTCGAGGAGATGTTTCAATTGTGGATTCTAATTCATGTCTGTCAGTTTCCTGCGACTATTATGGTCCGGGAGGATTGAAATCATCCCGTAGCTTCAGATAATATTTTACGACTATAACAATAATAACAACAAATATCAGGATTAATAAGTATTTCATGGTTCAGTCCCTATGAAAATGTCAGAGAAAAATTTAAGAGTTAATAAAAATATGTGCTCTAAAATCTCACCTCACCGCCTCGATAAGCGAAAAATACAAATACAATTACAAATATACTGAAAATTATTTGGTCGGGGCCTGCCTTGAATAACATTTCACACCATCATGACGCATCAAATAATATGGTTTAGGCTAATAAGTGATTTGTTTTAACTTCTGGATTGTAGCCAAGTTCTTGAATAACCTCGCCATCCTTTGATCATTGAAAGACATGAGGAATCAGTATGTTAAGAACAATTCCTCGATCCGATAGTTGATCTTAAGATGTCTCACGTTTGACTACCTCTTAAAAGGCAAGATGTGGCAAGGAGGGCCATCATTTTTTTATTATTTTTTGCCAATAACCACCCCCTGAGACGAAATTTTACTGCCATGAGTAGCTTCGACGGATTTTAGGCTGATTTTCGCGGATGACATATCTCACCGCTTCCTTCTTTTCGGATAGTGTTAGCAATTGCCAAATAGGACTTAGCGCTAAAACCGCAATAACGTTTTTTAACATGGCTCTCACTACCCTTTGCTAATGCGCAAAATGTGCCCAAATTTATTAAAATTATTATTTGGAAATAATGACGTTAATCAATAAAACCTCTTTTTAAAACACGAACTGAGGAATTACTTCTACTATTATGCAAATGATATACCAAGGTGAGCAATTATTGAAAATTAGTAAGCTAAGAAAATTTAAGGGTGGAAAGTAAGAATAATAAAGCTGACTTTGATAGGAAAAACATGCTTTTCTAATAAAGATAAATATTCATTTAAAATAATTAATCAATAATTACCTTAATTAATTAAATTTATAACGATTGATACGTTAAAAAGTTTGAACATCAAGTTCAAAAAGCAGAACATTCCTTAAAAATACCTGAACTACCCCGATAAATTTGGATTTTAGAATATCCAGACCATATCTGGCACTATTACCACTTAGACGATAATTCTTGGACATAGCAAGAACCCAGGTAAAATGATTAAAAAGGCTACTGCCAATATTAAAGAAGAAATCGATGTAATATTAAAGCTCTCAAAGCGGATGATTCACGTCGGTAAGGTGGTTTAGATCCTATTACTAACCATATGCGCAACCTAATTATCAGTGGCAATGAATCAAAGTACCATGGTTCTCATTATTTTGCCCTCAGGCCGCTTTAACAGTCAATTGCCGCAGCCATTGATCCAGATCCCAATAGTTCTGATAAAACTGCAAACCTGTAACATAGTGTCCTTCCGAGTTAGCCGGTTTTTTCCATATGACCTGCCCGATAAAAGTGCTCGGCTTTTTAAAACCCGGCAAGAGAACTAATAACTTTAATTGATCCTTGATCCTAAAGGAAAAAGGTAATTCAAGTCTGGCTCCGTTGGTGCTGAGATTTAAAATTTTGCCTCCCTGAACTGGATTGCCGTTTATTTCCAGAATTTCTATAGTTATGGCAAAACGTCTGGCCCGCCGTTGCTCCCTCATACCTGACTCCTGGCGTTTTTTCTAATTAACTTGCGAAAATATCGCTTGAAGTTTAGTCAATTAAACTTGAACCTCTATATTTTTATCGGCTGAATATTTAAAAAAATAAAAGAGGATCTTTTTTAGACTTTCCAGTTAATGCCGATAATAATCTAAGCGAAAAAAAACTGGCATGTGCTATTTTATTTAGATACCAAGGGAAAGGATGATCCGATGCAAAAAGATAAACGATCATTTGAACGGGAAAAGGTAATCTTGCAGGTTGAACCAAAAGGACAATTAACCGGAAAAAAATATAGGTTACGAGATATCAGCAAAAGTGGATTCAGTCTGGAAACCAACCAATGTATGGCTGAGGGAGATCTTTTTGATTTCTCTTTCACCCTTCCGGGTAGTAAAGATATAATAAGGCTGTGTGGCAAAGTGATATGGGTAGAAAAAACATCATCCCTTCCGGAAAATTATTACATTGGTTTTGCCTTTCTAACAGAACTGGATAAGCTGCCGGCATTATTTTACCTGCCGCTCAACGAGCAAGAAAAAGCGGAATTCAATAGGATCTACCTATCAGATTCTCCTAAAAATTAGCGGCAACGTTCATGCTGATTGGCGAATCTCGCAGAAAATTAGCAATGATAAAATTCAAGCAGAAGATGTCTGATCGGCTCGGGCAAAAGTTTCATATACTGCTATAGTTCTGGAACTTTCGAAAGACGTTAGGGGGAGAACATATAATTTTTCTTCCCTCAGTTATCCCGGGGCCGGCATGACCGGGTCCTACGGCATGAACGATTTGGGTCAAGTGGTAGGTGAATATTTTGTCTCGGGGGACATCTACCCCAAAGGATTTATATATACGTTCGCAGAATCCCACGGCACATACACGCCCTTCACAGTCAAGGACGCCATCAGCACCACCCTGAACGACATCAATGACGCTGGCGACCTCGTGGGTGCTTATCGAGGAACGACCGGCAAGTTTCCCTTGGGGGGCAACCATCAGGATCGGGGCACGGCCCTTGGCCTGGATCAGCACGACAATGTCTATGTTACCGGATATAATGCTTCAAATGATTTCCCACTGCAGGACTCCCTGTACAATGCCTTAAAGCCGTTTGATCCCCAGGATGGCTTTGTCGTCAAGATTCATCCCTACTCCCTGGCGATGCAAGTTCTTTTGCTGATTTTGGAAAATCTTCCGCAATGATGTTGGCCACATTAACAACTGGAACTGCCCCGGAAGAAAATCAAACCTGGTTTTGCCTTCAGGCGGGGCAAATTTCAAGGTCCAGACATTGTGGGTCTCCTGCCGAACTTCTGATACTCGGCAAGGGTGCCGCCGAAAAAGATTTCTGATCGCGCCTCATAAGTATCCCATCCTCAGCGCCAGCCGATGGTGTTGTAGCCCTTGCGGCGGAGGCATTCCTCCACAAATTGTTTCTGCACCGGGTCAAGATCATGATTACGCAATAGACCACTGATTAGACCGGCGGCGGCGCCACCGGCCGCACCCTGGGCCGCACCGGTGGCCGCGCCGGGCCAAGCGCCACCGCCGCGCCGATGGCCGCCCCGGTTCCCGCCCCGACGGCCGTGGTTTTGGCCACCTCACCGGTTTTACTCCTTCCTATCCCGGCTTCTTTGGCCTGCCTGAGGAATCCTCCACCTCGGCGCGCACTTGTTCCTCCCCCACTTCCTTGACTTTTTCATCCGGATAAACCACCGGGCGTCTGGGACCACAGGCGGCCGCCATCAGGACTAATGCGGCCAAAAAAGTAACGATCATCAAGTTTCTCATCTATCACTCCTTTAGCAACTGACTCTG
>CAWBKT010000009.1:0-74860 GCA_963789385.1 uncultured delta proteobacterium
GATCTGGCGGGAGTGGGTGCATGAAGATGAAGCTGCTCTGGCCTTTGCCCAGGCCCTGTCCGGACCGGGAGTGAGTTTTACCGGCCCGGCCCGGGAGGGTAAAATTAACCTGCGGGCCGAGCGGGACGGCTTGTTGCTGGTGGACCGGGAACGCTTGCTGCAGTTTAACCTGGTGGATGGGGTGATGTGTGCCGGTCGCCAGGGATTTCGAGTTGTCCGGGAGGGACAAACCATCGCCGGCACCCGGGCCATTCCCCTGTATCTGCCCAGGCAGGATTTTCACCGGGCCCTGGCAACCCTGGAAACTGGGCCGGTTTTTGAGGTGCGGCCCCTGCGCCGGGCCAGCATCGGCATCCTGGTCACCGGCACCGAGGTCTTCCGGGGATTGATCCAGGATAGATTTGCCCCCATCATTCAAGCCAAGGTGGAGCAGTTGGGCAGCCGGGTCCTGGATGTCATCATCACTCCCGATGACCGGGAAGCTATTCGCCGGGGAGTTGCAGATCTCCTGGCCAAAGGCATCGATTTGCTGGTGACCACCGCCGGCCTGTCGGTGGATCCGGACGACGTCACCCGCCAGGGGCTTATTGACGCCGGGGCGGCAGACTTATTGTATGGGGCGCCAATCCTCCCCGGCGCCATGACGTTGTTGGCCCGCATCGGTGACGCCCAGGCAATCGGGGTGCCTGCCTGCGCCTTGCACTTTAAGCATACCAGTTTCGACCTGTTGCTCCCCCGGCTGCTGGCCGGCATACCTATTACCCGGCAGGACCTGGCGGCCATGGGGCATGGCGCCATCTGCCTGGAATGCTCCACCTGCACCTTTCCCAAGTGCAGCTTTGGCAGCTGACCCCAGGCCATTCGGGTTAATGCCTAACCGAACCCTCGCTAAAAAGTAGTCGATGCGGGAGGGAAGGTTCCGGCACTGCTACCAAGGCTGCGACCTCGGGGGTCTGTGGTTGGCTGATAACCTCTTGGGGTGTACCTCTCTGCACGATCCGGCCGCCGTGGTAAATAAATAAGGTGTCGGCCAGGGTGGTTGCTTCCAGCAGATCATGGGTCACCAGGATCACCGGGATGGTGAATTCGGCGTGAATCTGTTTGAGAACCTGCCGCATCTCCCGGCGCAAGGGGTTGTCCAGGGCGGAAAACGGCTCATCCAACAGCAGGGCCCGGGGTCGGCGGATCAGGGCCCGGGCCAAAGCCACCCGCTGCTTCTGCCCCCCGGAAATCTCCGCCGGAGGTTTATCCGCCAGGGCCTCCAGATGGAACACCTCCAGCATCTCCCCTACCCTCTCCTGCCGCGCCGCCCGGTTCAAACCCGTCCCGCCATAGGCAATGTTCTGCCGCACCGTCATATGCGGAAACAGGGCCAGGTCCTGAAACACATACCCCAGGGACCGGCGTTGCGGCGGCACATTAATAGATTTTTGACTGTCGAACAACACGTCGCCGTTGGCCGTAATCCGCCCGGTATCGGGGTCCATCAGGCCGGCGATGAGCTGCAGGGTCAAGGATTTGCCGGCCCCGGAGTATCCGAACAGGACGGCCAGTTCATTCTCTAAGCGCCAGTCGACCTCCAGTTTGAAGCCATTCACCTGCTTAACTACTTCTACTGAGAGTCCCATCAGGTCATTCTCCGGCTATAGTGATTGGCCAAATACAGGAACAGCCCGGAAATCAGGGTCAGAAAGACGACCATGAAGTTGGCCTGGGACCATTCCCCGCTGCCTGCCAGGGTGTAAATGGCCAGGGGCATGGTGTCGGTTTTGCCGGGGATATTTCCGGCCAGCATCAAGGTCGCCCCAAACTCCCCCAAAGCCCGGGCAAAGGTCAGGACCGTCCCGGCAATGATGCCCTTTTTGGCCAAAGGCAAAATTACCGCGAAAAACCGTGCGCCACTCCGAATGCCCCAGGGTATAAGAGGCGTTGATGAGATTGGGATCCACCGCCTCCAGCGCCGCCCGGGCCGTCTTGATCATCAGGGGCAGGGACACCACATAGGCCGCCAACACCGCCGCCTCCCAGGTGAACATGATGGTCCAGCCCGTCCACTCATACACCACCCGCCCCAGAACCCCGTTGCGGCCGAACAAGATCACCAGGTAGTAGCCGGTGACTGTGGGCGGCAGGACCAGCGGCAGGGTTAACAGAATATCCAGAAACTCTTTCCCCCAAAACTTCTTTCGGGCCAGAAGGTAGGCCAGGCCGATGCCGGTCACCAGGACCAGAAGAGTCGCCAGACCAGCCACCTGGAGAGAAAGCCTGAGGGAAAAGAGTGTGGCGTTATCCAACATTAATCGTGGTTTCCGGTTTCCAGGTAAAAAAATTAAGTGATGATATCCTGACCTTCATTCCAGGACTTACGGCTGGGGCGGGGCGGCCGGTTTGAATCCATATTTTTGCAGCACTGCCTGTCCCTGGGGTGACAGGACCAGGGCGACAAACTCCTGGGCGGCGACTTCGTTGGCAGCACCCTTAATCAAGGCCAGGGGATAGACCACCGGCTTATGGCTGTCGGCGGGCGCTGCGGCCACGACCTGCACTTCCTGGGGCCTGGTCATGGCATCGGTTTGATAGACCAAACCGGCCTCAACCTCGCCCCGGGCCACGTAATCCAACACCTGGCGCACATTTTCCGCCAGGACCAGCTTATCCTTAACGGCCTCGGCAAGCTTGAGATGGGTGAACACTTCCATGGCATATCGGCCGGCCGGGACCGTCTTGGGATTGCCGATGGCAATCTTCTGCACCTCGGGCTTGGCCAGGTCCGGAAAACCGGTCAGCTTGACCGTTGTCTGTTTAGGCGGCACCAGGACCACACCATTGCCGGCAAGATTCGCGCGGCTGCCGGGGGCCAGCAGACCCTGCTTGCTCCAAATTAGCCATGTCTTTCTGGGGCCGCCGAAGCAAAGACCGCCACCGGCGCCCCTCCCAGAATCTGCTTGATCAGATCGCCGGAAGCCCCGAAATTGAAGTTGACTTTGACGTCGGGATGGCTCTTTTCATAGATTTTCCCAATATCCGTAAAGGCATTTTTCAGACTGATGGCTGCGGAAACGGTGATTTCCTCAGCAAAGACCGGACCTGAAACAACGACACTCAACGCCATTAACACCAGTGAAATAATTAGACTTGCCATGCTGCCTCCATTTACCGCCATTTATTGCATGGATCTGATATTTATGCTATGCTATATTCATGCCAAATGATAAGGTCATGATATTTTAGTTTTTTATTCTCACAGGTAAAATATTATATTACATTTATAGTATATATATATTACATTATTGTATATTATAAGTATCGATGACCATTTTTATTATATGTCTTTTTTAACATGTTTAGCAAATGAATAATTTATGTCAAAATATATATTTTATGATAGAGATTCTTACCCTGCGGGATAGGATACTGATTTGATGAGGAGGCAGGATGGCAGGTGATAAAATTTATAGCGTTTGTGGCATGTGCACCGTGCGTTGCCCCATTCAGGTGGAAGTTCAGGATGGAAGAATCAAATTCATCCAAGGCGGGTCCGGTATCGAGGGTGGTCTGTGCGCCCGGGGCAGCGCCGGCCTGGCCTTGATCGAAGATGACGAGCGCCCCCAATACCCCATGATCCGGGATGGCGCCCGGGGCGAGGGTAAATGGAAGAGGGTAAGCTGGGACGAGGCCTTGGACTATACCGCCGACCGCTTAAAAGAACTCATGGTCAAATATGGTCCTCGCACCGTTCTCTTTTCGGACCGGGGCGGGCCTTTCCTGGATCTGCACCAGGCCTTCATGCGCGGCCTGGGATCGCCCAATTGGTGCAACCACGACGCCTCCTGCGCCCGCAACGTCATGCACGGCGCCATGTCCATCTTCGGCTTCGGCCGCAAGGGGGTGGGCTACGATCTCAAGAACGCCAAGCACGTCATCCTCCAAACCCGGAACATGTTCGAGGCCATCAATGTCAAGGAGTGCAATGACCTGATGAGCGCCCTGAGCAGTGGCTGCAAACTGACGGTCATCGACATCCGGGCCACCAAGACGGCCGCCCATGCCAGCCGGTTCTTCCTGATCCGGCCGGGCACGGATTACGCCTTCAACCTGGCTGTCATACATCAAATTATCAAAGATAAACTCTATGATGCAGAGTTTGTCGACCTCTGGTTACAGGACTTTGACGCTTTGCGTGACTTTGTCCAGCCCTACACGCCCCAATGGGCCGCCCAGGAAACCGGCGTCAACGCCGATGAATTGGTGGCCTTCGTCCATGAACTGGCCGAGGCCAAACCCACCATCATCTGGCACCCGGGTTGGATGAATGCCCGCTACCGCGATTCCTTCTACATGTCCCGCACTGCCTACATCATCAACTCCTTGATGGGGGCCATCGGTGCCAAGGGCGGTCTGCCCATTGCCAACACTCCCGGCGATGTTGAGCGCAAGGGTCTGAAAAAACTGGTGGATCTGGTTCCCAAACCCAAGGAGCAACGAGCCGACGGCGTGGGCTGGCGCTACCCCCACCTGGATCCGGGCCCCGGCCTGCTCCATCTCGCCTTTCAGGCCATTGCCACCGAGGACCCATATCCGGTCAAGGCCTATATCGCCTATCGCCACGACCCCCTGATGGCTATGCCGGACCCGGAAAGGCAGAAGAAAATCTTTGAAAACCTGGACTTTCTGGTATCCGTGACCTTCAGTTGGTCCGACACTGCCTGGATGCCGATGTCATCCTGCCCCTGTCGCCGTACCTGGAACGGGAGAGCATCATTGCCGCCAAGAACGGGGTCAAACCGTCCTTTTTCGTCCGCCAGCGGGCCGTGCAGCCCCGTTTTGACACCCGGGCCGACTGGGAGATCCTCTGCGGCCTGGCCAAACGCCTGGGCATCGCCCCCCTGGCCTTTGAAGCCATCGAAGACATCTGGAACTACCAGTTGCAGGGAACCGGAGTGACCATCGAAGATTTCAAGGCTTCGGGTAGTGTCAGTCTCTGTGACAAACCCTATTATCGGCCCCGCAACGAATTAAAATTTACCACACCCTCCGGCAAGATCGAGATCATCAACGGACGCTGGGAAAACGCCGGGCAGAAATGCTTAAAACCCTATGAATCGCCCCAGAGGCCGGAACCCGGGACCTTCCGCATTACCTTTGGCCGCTGCCCGGTCCACACCCAGGGGCACACCGTCAACAATCGATCTGCTTCACGAACAGATGCCCGAAAACGTTTTGTGGATCAATCGGGAAGCGGCAGCCGGACTGGATATTAAAGACGGGGATCTGGTGGAAGTGGGAAGCAACGGTCACAAAGGCCAAATGAAAGCCATGGTCACGGAATTTATCCATCCCGAGGCGGTCTTCATGGTGCACGGCTTCGGTCACACCCTGCCGGTGGAAAGCCGGGCCTTTGGCAAAGGCGTGGCCGACAACATTTTCATGTCCAAAGGCCTGGATAAGTGGGACAAGGCCGGCGGCGCCTTAGCTTTGCAGGAGCATTTTGTCAGCGTCCGCAAGGTTTAGATAACCGCTTCAATCCTAAAGTAACTAAGGGGGGCCGTTGCGCCCCCCTATTTTTTTTACCTGCCGCTACTCTGACAACTATTACACCTTACATACCCCATGGGTGCATTTCCCATTGAGATGATCCTCGAACTCCTGCCGGAAGTGTTTCAGCAGGCTGAACAACGGCGATGGCGCAGTCTGGCCCAGGGGACAGAAAGAGGCGTCCACCATGGTCTGGCCCAGGCTCTCCAGAAACTCCAGGTCGCCAGGCTGACCTTTCCCTTCCCAGATCCGGGTTAAGGTTTTTAACAATTGCGGCGTGCCTTCCCGGCAGGGCGTGCACTGGCCGCAGGACTCGTGCGCGAAGAAGACGGCCACGGAGCGGGCGAAGTCCACGGCGCAGACGCTCTCGTCCATCACCAGCATGGTGCCGGAGCCTAAAGCGCCCCCAACTTTGGCCATGCCGAAGTCAATGGGCACATCCAGGGCCTCGGCCGTGACAATTCCCGCCGAAGCCCCTCCAGTCTGGCACATCTTGAACTTCTTGCCGTTTTTCATGCCGCCGCCATAGGTGTCGATAAGTTCCCGCAGGGTGATGCCGACGGGCACTTCCACGATCTGCGGCGTCTTGACGTGGCCGATGATCTGGTAAATCTTGGTGCCGGAGGTGTCCGCCGTGCCCAGAGACTTGTACCAGGCCCCGCCCTTGGTGATGATGGCCGGGACCGAGGCCAGGGTCTCGACGTTGTTCACCACCGTGGGTTTGTGCCAGAGTCCGGCCACCCCTGGAAAAGGCGGTTTGGAGCGGGGGTAGCCCCGTTTGCCCTCGATGGACTCGATGAGCGCCGTTTCCTCGCCGCAGATATAGCAGCCGAACCCCGAGCGCACTTCAATATCAAAGGAAAAATTACTGCCAAAGAGGTTGTTGCCCAGATAGCCCTTGGCCCGGGCCTGCTCAATGGCCGTGTTCAACCGGTGTTTACAGAGATAGTATTCACCCCGGCTGTAGATAAAGCCCTTGTTGGCCCCCACCGCAAACCCGGCAATGGCCATACCTTCCAATAGTTTTTGGGGATCGCCTTCCACGATGTAGCGGTCTTTAATGGTGCCCGGCTCGCCTTCGTCCAGGTTGCAGATGATATATTTCTGGGGGACGTCCAGAGGCCGGGTAAAGGACCACTTCATCCCGGCCGGGAAGCCGGCCCCGCCCCTCCCCCGGATGCCCGAGGCCTTGACTTCCTCCACCACCTGCTCCGGGGTCATGACTCGTAACCACCTTTTTCAGGGCCGTATAGCCGCCTTTGGCCACGTAATCATCAATCTTTTCCGGATTAATGACCCCGACGTTGCTCAGCAGCACCAGTTCCGCCGGGCTCTGTTTATAGCTCCGGAAATCATTGGTGCTGTAGGGGAGCTTTTTATACTCCGGGGCCTTTCCGGCCCGGTAGTCCGCCAGGATCTGTTTGATCTTGTCCCTGGTCAGGTTGCCGTGCACCACCTCGTTGATCTGCATGGCCGGGGCCACTTCGCAGACCCCCAGGCAGGCGGTTTTCTCCAGGGTAAACAGACCGTCTTTGGTGGTGTGGTTCAGCGGCACCCCCAGCTCGGCCCGGGTAAACTCCAGGAGGTTGTCCGAGTCCAGGATATGGCAGGGCGGGGACTCGCAGAAGCGGATGACGTACTTGCCCTTGGGCCGCCAGGTGTACATGGAATAAAAGCTCATGACCCCGAAGATGTCGCTGCCGGGGACATTAAGACCCGCGGCAATGCGGTCCTGGACCGCCGGCGGCAGGCAGCCCACGGCTTCCTGGACCGCCTGGAGCACCGGCATCAGATTGCCGGGAACATTCTTATAACATTCGATAATGCTATCTATCGTCTTCCACTGCTCCGGGGTGATCTCCGGGGCCGGGACGCTGTGACCATGGCAATGTGCAGACATGATAAGGCCCTCCTTAAGCTTTCTCGATCTGCACGGCGCAGACCTTATACTCGGGAATCTTGGACACCGGGTCCAGAGCCGCGATGGTTAAGCGGTTGGCCGCGGCCTCGGCGTAATGGAACGGCACAAAGATGGTGCCGGGCACGGCTTTCGGGGAAATCTGGGCCTTGGCGGTGATTTCCCCCCGCCTGGTCCTGACCCGTATCCGGTCGCCGTTGGCAATGCCGTAGTTGGCCGCATCCAGATCAGAGATTTCCACCTGACATTCCGGGGCCTTTTCCACCAACCCCTTGGCCTTCCGGCTCATGGTGCCGGTGTGGTAGTGATACAGCAGCCGGCCGGTGGTGAGGTAGAGCGGATACTCGGGATCCGGCATCTCCGCCGGATCTTTGTGGTCAATGGCGAAAAAGGCGCCCAGGCCCCGGGCAAATTTGTCTTTGTGCAGGAAGACCGTGCCGGGGTGGTCTTCCGTGGGACAGGGCCACTGAATACCGCCGGAGTCCAGACGCTTATAGGTGAGGCCGGCGTAGGACGGCGTTACCTTGCGAATTTCCTCGAAAATTTCTTCGGGATTCGTATACTTCATGGGATACCCCATGCGGTTGGAAATTTCGGCGATGATCTGCCAATCCTGCATTGTCCCGGCCAACGGGGGGATCGCCCGGCGCACCCGGGCCACCCGCCGCTCGGTGTTGCTGAAGGTGCCTTCCTTTTCCGCAAAGGTGACCGCCGGCAGGACCACATCGGCCAACTGCGCCGTTTCGGTCAGGAAAATATCCTGGACCACCAGGAAGTCCAGGGCCTGCATCTCCTTGATGGCGTGGTTCAGGTCCGGGTCGGAGACTACCGGATTCTCTCCCAGGATATACAGGGCCTTGATCCCTCCTTTGAGGATGGCCGGCAGCATATCGGTCATGGTCATGCCCACATAGTCGGGCAAGCCGGTGACCCCCCAGGCTGCTTCCATCTTCTTCCGGTTGGCCTCATCAGTGACCGCCTGGTAACCGGAAAAGACATTGGGCAGGCCGCCCATGTCGCAGGCGCCCTGAACGTTGTTCTGGCCCCGCAGGGGGTTGACGCCGCCGCCCAGAATGCCAACATTGCCGGTGAGCATGGCCAGGTTGGCCAGGGTCTTGACGTTGTCGGTGCCCACGGTGTGCTGGGTGATGCCCATGCAGTAGACGATGGAGGCAGCCTTGGCCTGGGCATAGAGGCGGGCGGCCTTGATTAAATCAGCCGCCGGCACCCCGCTGATCTTTTCCACATATTCCGGGGTGTATTTGGCCACCGTTGCTTTCATGGCCTCAAAGTTTTCGGTGCGTCCGGCCACGTAGTCTGCGGCCAGGAGATTTTCGTTAATAATGACATTCATCATGCCGTTAATGACGGCGATGTCGGTGCCCGGTTTCTGGCGCAGCCACAGAGTGGCGTGTTTCACCAGGTCAATACGCCGGGGGTCGATGACGATCAAGGTCTTATTTTTATAGCGCGCCGCCCGTTTAATCCGGGCTGCGATAACAGGGTGGTTTTCAGTGGTATTGGAACCAATGACGAGAGTGCAATCGGTGTCTTCCAGTTCGGCGATGGAATTGGTCATCGCACCGGAACCGAAAGATGCGGCCAGACCGGCCACGGTGGAGCTGTGTCAGAGACGGGCGCAGTGGTCGACATTATTAGTCCCCACCGCAGCGCGCATGAATTTTTGGAACAGGTAATTCTCTTCGTTGGTGATCCGGGCCGAACACCAGCCGCCAATGGTCTTGGGGCCGTGCTTCTCTTTGATCTCTTTTAACTTGGCGGCCACCAGATCCAGGGCTTCAGCCCAGGTCGCCTCCTGGAGCTGGCCGTTCTTTTTGATCAGCGGCGTCTTCAGCCGCTCGGGATGGTCGATAAAGCCCATGCCAAACCGGCCCTTGATGCACAGGCGGCCTTCGTTGGGTATGGCTTTCGCCCCCATGGCCTTGATGATCTTGCCGCCCTTGACGTGCAGGTCGATCTGGCAGCCAACGCCGCAGTATGGACAGGTCGTGCGCACCACCTGCCGCTCCCAGGGACGCCCTTTGCCCATGGCGTTCTTGTCCAGAAGCGCGCCCACCGGGCAGGCCTGGACACAGGAACCGCAGAACACGCAGTCCGAATCGATATAAGGCTTATCGCTCTTGGTCACAATCTGGTTGTGGTGTCCCCGATAACCGATCTGGATGGCCAGGTTGACCTGCCGTTCGTTACAGGCCCGGACGCACCGGCCACACATGACGCACTTGGAAAAATCCCGCACGATCATGCTGTTGTTGTCTTCATAATAATATGTGGTGCCCGGCGGGTTGGCGTAGGCCGGGGTGGCCACCTGAAACCGGTAGGCCAGACCCTGGAGCTCGCACTCGCCGTTGGCCTCGCAGATAAGACAGTTGTGATTACCGGAAGCCAGCAGCAGTCCGATAATGTTTTTTCGGGCGGCATTTACCCGGGCGCTCTCCGTTTGAATCACCATTCCGGGAGTGGCCCCGGTGGCACAGGACGGGACCAGCGTGCGCCAGCCTTCCACCTCCACCACGCAGACCCGGCAGGAACCGGTGGGAAGGGTCCCCTGCATGTAACAGAGCGTGGGGATGGTATAAATGCCGGCCGACCGGGCCACATCCAGGATGGTCTGCCCGGTTTGGAACTCCACGGCCTTGCCGTCTATGGTTAATGTTGGGTTGCTCATCTTCTCCTTTGCCTCCATTTCGGGTAGCCCGAATCAGACTTCCGGCCAGTATACGTGTATTTTTTCACATATCTATTCTATAAAAGCATCGGGGCATCGTCAACCCAATTTTTTCAATAATTTCCTATATATGTCAATTTTGACATGTTTGCTTGTGTTCATTTCCTAATGACTTATCATTATGATCATTTAGTTCATAATAGCCACAGATTATGAGTTTTACTATTTGTATAAAATTACGACATTCCAGGAGGAGGGTTATAAAGAATACTTGATCGCATCACCTTGACAAATTTTATTCTGGGTCGTATATTTAAAGTTATTTTTGATACATCCTGCAAGCGAAATCACAGCCAAATCCTCTTTTTATCCTTGAAGGAAAATAACACTATGGAAAATTACACCGAAGCGTTGGCCCCCGAGGCCTGCGCCGCCCAAATATTGGAGATCAGCGGGACGAACTTCGAACCCGAGGCCGCGGCCGAACTGTGGCCCCGCATTGTCCAGCATAAATGGCTGATGTCGGAAAAACTCGGCCGCGATGTGGGTCTGCGAGTCGCGTGTATTGACTTTTTGGAAAACATGGAGCAGGCCGACAAAGAATATCTGGCCTATAAAAAGCAAGATGTCCTGGATGAGATGGGGGCCCAGTCCATCAGCCGGGATCGCTGGGACACCATCTCGGACTCCCAGCCCCCCAAGCAGATCGTCCAGCGCAAGATCATCCTGCCCCTCACCGAGCGGGAACTTTCGCAAAAGCACGGCGTGGTGCCCCCCAAGGCCATCATTTTTTTCGGCCCGCCGGGCACCGGCAAAACGCACTTTGCCAAGGCCATTGCCGGCGCCCTGTCCTGGTGGTTCATTGAAATCGCCCCCAGCATGCTTCTGGCCGACGGCACTGCCAAAATGGGCGCCAATTTGCGGGCCGTCATGGAGAAAGTGCGCTCCCTGGATGAGGCGGTCATTTTTATCGATGAGTTCGAAGAACTCGCCGGCCGCCGGGACGAAGCCGACCGGCTGGATAAATCCATCACCAACGAATTTCTCAAGCAGGTGCCCCTGCTCAAAAGCCAGGAGAACCATATTCTCCTGGTGTGCGCCACCAATTATATCCGCCAGTTGGATGAAGCCCTGCTGCGTCCCGGGCGCTTTGACTGCATCATTCCGGTGGGCGGTTTGAACGAAGATGAGCGGGCCTCCATCCTGAAGTATTACCTCTCCAAAGTGAACACCGGGGAAGTCGACCTGAACCTCGTCATCAAAATGACCAGCCGCTTTACCCCGGCCGACATGGAATATCTCTTTCAGCAGATCGCCCAATTCGCCTTTGAACAGGAACTGGCGACCAAGCAGGATTATCGGGTCACCACCGCCACCATCCTGGAGATTATCCCTAAAATCCGTCCCACCCTCACCGAGGAGATCATTACCGAATTTGAAAAAGACAGCCTGACCTATGCCCGGTTTTAACCGCACCGGGCAAAAAATATCCCAATCCTTCCTGCTATTTTTTCCCGCTTCCGGAGGGGGCAGGGCGAGGGACCGTTTAGAAAGTTATGAGGTTTTCCGGGGCATTTTAGTGTTGCCGCTCAACCAGATAATACCCCTGGGCCACCAGATAGACCGTGTCCCCCGGTTGGGCCGCGGCTCCCTGAAAGCTCACCTCCAGCTGTTCCCCCCGGCGCAGGGTGAGGTAGTCCCCGTCCGGCTGCCGGAGCTTGGGGTTATTGGGCAAAAAGGTCCGTTCCCGCCCTTCCGGGGAAACTATCTTAATCTGCAAAAAATCGATAAAGGATAGTTCCGGTTCCTCCTCTTTGAGGAGCACCCGGCCGTCAAATTTGGCCAGGAGCCTTTCCGCCGCCCCTTCTTTAGATTTGCTGTTCCTGCCATATAAGATCTGGCCTTCTTTCCGCCAGGCCCCGGTTTCAGGTTCATAGGTGTAGACAAACGGACAACTGCCCATGCCATAGTTGTCAAGCAGGACAACGTTTTTGGGATCGAATTGCCGGAAGGCATAGGTGACCTCGCCGATCTCCAGGCTCTCGATTTTTGTGGAGGGTCCGTAGATATATTCTCTCTCCGATCGGGGCGGAAGGGGCCGATTCAAACTGTGGCGCAGGGTTTGGGCCGGCACCAGCAGGAACTCCGCTTTGCCGGTGGGAATGATATCCGTATAAACCATGCCGGAGGGATCCTTGACTTTGCCCCATTTTTCCACAGGAAAGGGGATGGCCACCTGTTCCAGTTTGTCCAATCGGGGAATATGAGGACCCATGGCTTCTTCACGCCCTTTCTTCTCATCTTCCCCCTCCTCCTTTTGAAAAAAAGAAATCTCCAGGGGCACTACAATTTTTTCTCCCGGCTTCAAAATTTTGGGGGTGAACCAGTCTCGATTCTGGATCTCCTGGGCTTCCAGGGCCTTCTGGTCTGCGGCGCGGCCGCGCAGCGGCTGGGAGAGATTTTCCCTGACGCGAAAGTTTTGGAGCATCATGGGCTTGGAGGAGATATTTTCGATAACCGCCACCCTGAGTTCCATCTGAGGCGGGGCAACGTGTAAGCTCCAACTTGCGCCTGAACCACATTCCGTTAAACTGAATAAGTTAAGCTCACAAAAGTATGGCGGCATGCCGTTTTCGGTGACAGCCAACATATAGTCCAGCACTTTTTTTCCTGCCGGGGACCAGGACAGCCGGCCAATTTTCTGCAGATCCTCGCGGGTGGCGGATTTTTCCAGGTTAAAAAAGAATGACGACTCCGGGTCCATTTTCTGATCCCGGAAGAGTCTTTGCCGGGTTCCCTTCTCAAGCGTGGCAACCGGTGTAATATTACTTATGCTCCATGGCTCCAGTGGTGTCAGCAGCGACTTAAAGAATTGAAACGATTCCAGACCGGTGTGTAAAAACGGGACCTCTATCCCGATAAATAAGGAGGTATTTTTCCGCCTGGCGGTGATCTTCTCACTGATCGCCTCACCCGACTGATTTTCAGCCATAATAAATTTATCGGCAAAGGGCACCGAAAATTTCTGCAATAACGATTTCAAGGTGTTAAACTGGCTGTTGGGTATGATGTAGGGCTTGCCGGCCAGATTCCTTTCCCATTCTACGGGCAGTTCGCCCTCCCAGAGAAATTGATCCAGGGCCATTTCATTGAGGGTAAGATAGACCTCCCGGAAAGGTGGTTGTCCGGGCGAAAGCGTCACGGTCACTTCTCCGGGCCTGCCTTTGCCGAGGTCCACGGCTCTCTCTCCGGAAGTATCCTGCCAGCGGGCCTTGAGGAGAACCCGGCCCGTGGGTTCTTGACTGGTATCAACCTTCTCAAATCTGAATTTGCCGTCTTTGGCTATTTCCGTGAGTTCCCGGCCGGCTTCCAGCACCAGCGTCACTCTGGCATTTTCGGCCAGGGTCCCCTGTGCGGTGAGCACCATGCCTTTGATGGTGACGAGACGGCTGGCCTGAATATGAGTCAGCGTGCCATAGGCCGCCAGTCCCAGGACCCCGCACCAGACCACCAGGGTGGCCCCTTTCAGCAATGGCCCCACATAGAGCATGTTCTTCAGAAAAGATGAGAAGGTCCTGGGTTCGCCGCCTTTATCCGGTTCCAGGTTCAACAGGGCGTTAATGACCGTGATGATGAGGGAAACGATGGAGACGATGGCCGTGGCCAGGGCCTGGCCCAGGACTATGACGGCAGTGATGACACAGGCCACTACCCCGGAGACAAAAGCTGTCTGCCAGGATTTCCCAGTAGTGTTCTCAAGCATGTTTTAGCCTCCTCGAGCAGTTGTCTTCCCCCCCACACAGATACCAGGAAAATCTATCGGGGAATTAGCCTAATTTAAAGCAACTAACTCATTTTCTGTTCCTTGTCAATATTTTAGAATTTGGTAAACAGATTTCCCGTTATCCCGGAAAATTATCGGCCCCTCAAGGCCGGCGAAACCGGTAAAGGTAAGTAAACAGCTCCCTTAAATAACCGCCATCCACTTTCTCTTTCCCCCATGACCGGCTTAATCATTCCCCAAAAATAGGGCAGGCAAGGTTGGATTGAAGATAACATGATGAATTAACAAGATAAATATACCCCCTCACCCTAACCCTCTCCCCCAAGGGGGCGAGGGGATAAGATGAAGGAATCTTTAATTTTATAGACTTGTGAATAATGCGTAGAAATCCGGAGAGGAGCAGCTGTCCAGGTGAATATTACAACAATTTCCAGTATAATTTAAGCCAGTCATTTTGAGTTATTTCCTGGCACCCATGGACATCACTGAAATAACCGTCAAAGCCGCCCTGGTCCGCTCCAAGATTACCGGGGTGGATTATGTCATCAATCCCTACCTGGGCTGCGCCCACGGCTGCCGGTATTGCTACGCCGTCTTCATGCGGCGCTACAGCCGCCACCACTCTGCCGCAGCCTGGGGCAGTTTCGTGGAAGTCAAGATCAATCTCCCGGACATCCTGGAGGCCGAACTGCGCCGCAAAAAACAGCCCGGCCGGGCCCTGCTGGCCAGCGTCTGCGATCCCTACCAACCCGTGGAAGCCCGCTACCGCCTGACCCGGGGCTGTTTGAAAATCCTGCAGGAATACGGCTGGGGCGCCGATATTCTCACCCGTTCGCCCCTGGTTACCCGGGACCTGGATATTCTCAAAGAGATGCCGGAGGTTTCGGTGGGTTTTTCTATCCCCACGGACGACGACCGGGTCAGGACATCCTGGAGCCCCAGGCGCCGCCCATCGCCGCCCGCCTCAAGGCCCTGGCCCACCTCCACACCGCCGGTCTCCACACCTGGGTCTTCGTCGCCCCCATGCTGCCGATGCACCCGGAACGCCTTTACGAAGCCGTGGCCCCCCACATCGACCATCTCATGGTGGACCGCCTGAACTACCGGCAGCAGGTGCAGGCCATCTTTCGGAAACACGGCTGGGACTATGCCCTGACAGATGAGTATGCCCGGGAAACCGGCGATTGGCTGCTCCAGAGGTGGAAAAGGCAAATTTCTGCACAGGACGGGATTGAAAAATAGTATTTTGGCAATGCCAGGGCTTTACATTAAGATGGCCCTGAAATCCTGATAATATTTTTCAATTATAGGTGACCATGAAAGTGAGAGAGAATTTGTTTAGGGAAGGGTTCTGCCGGCGGGTGTCTGGTGGGAGGGGCAGCCGCCCGCCGGCAGGTTGGAGATTAACATATATTTTCAAGGAGAGTAATGAAGAGTTTTCTTTTTAATTGTTTTAATACCATCAATCCGTTGATGGTCTTTATATTAATCAGCAAAGATTAAAAATTGATTAATGCCCTATTAAAAGCCTTTAATGTGGAGGGAAACCGTAATTTTTAGAGTCTTCCCCCCATAGCATGATAAAATTACCAGCCTTAAAGTTCTGTCAGCCGGCCGCCGGGGGGGCAACGCCGGCTGACAGGTTTAAGGTTAGCCCAGATTTCCAGAGAGAGGAATGAAGATTTTGCCGTTTTGCCGCTGCACGAGGAGCAGTAGTTGATCTTTATCCTTGGAGCCATTGATTTTATTCAGCATATCCGTTACTGAGGTGACCGGCTGCCGGTTCACTTCCAGAATCACATCACCCTGGTGAATGCCTGACTCATCGGCTTTAGAGCCGGGTTTGACGCCGGCGACCACCACTCCCTGATCCGTATCGAGGTGGAGTTGGGAAGCGATCTGCGGGTTGAGGTCGCGCAGGTGCAGGCCCCATTTTTCCCCGGCCGGCTCCACGGCACCGGCAGGATTACTATGGTCAGCCCTTTGAGAGGGCAAAAGCCCAATCTTGACGGGAAGCTGCAATGTCTCACCCTGGCGTTTGACGGTGACCGTAGCTTCCTGATCCACCGGGGTAGCGGCCACCATCGCCGGCAGTAACTGGCTGTCGGGGATATCCTTGCCGTCAAAAGCAACAATGACATCGCCACGCTTGATACCGGCCCTGGCCGCAGGCGTATCCGGATTGACATCGGCCACCAGGGCGCCTTTCTGGTCCGGCAGGCCCAGTGACTTAGCCAGGGCCGGCGTCACAGCCTGGATGGTGACGCCGAGGAAACCCCGGGTCACTTTGCCCTTGGTCTCCAACTCGGGAATCATGGGTTTGACCGTATTCACCGGAATAGCAAAGCCGATGCCCTGCCCCTGAGCGACGATGGCAGTATTAATGCCGATGACTTCACCGTGCATATTCAGGAGCGGGCCGCCGGAGTTGCCGGGATTGATGGAGGCATCGGTCTGGATAAAGTTGTCATACGGCCCGGCGCCGATGACTCGTCCTTTGGCACTGACGATGCCGGCGGTGACGGTGCGGTCCAGGCCGAAGGGATTGCCGATGGCCACAACCCAGTCCCCGACTTTAAGATTTTCGGAATTTCCCAAAGTGGCAGCCGGAAAGGATTCGTGGGCGTCAATCTTTACCACCGCGATATCCGTTTGAGGATCGGTGCCGACAATGCGGCCTTTATATTCTTTCCGGTCCGCCAGCGTAATGATGACTTCTTTGGCTTCGTCCACGACATGATTGTTGGTGAGGACATACCCATCCTGGCTGATAATAACTCCTGAGCCCATGCCTTTTTGCAATCTCGGCGCCGGAGAGTTCTGAGGCCTGCCCTGAAAGAATTTTTCCAAAAAATCCTGGAAAGGCCCATCAGGAATATCCGGCTGGCCGAAACCGACCTTCTCGACCTTCTTGACCACTTTAATGTTGACCACTGAGGGGCTCATTTTTTTGGCGATGTCGGCGAACGAATCCGGAGTAGAGGAATTTACCGGCAAGGCCACAGGGGTTGAGGTCGGGGCCGCCAAGGTCTCAGCCGCAGCGGGCGGTGCCGGTTTCAGCCATTGCAGTCCCGCCGGGACGGCCAGCCCCAAGCCGAAGCAACAGGCGGCGATGATGGGAAGAACTGTTATTTTGACCTGCTTGTTGGACAAAAACTGTTTAAAACCTGAGAACATGAATTTTTTCCTTTCGCTTTTAAGCATGTCTAGTAATTCTTGAATTTTTTGTCATGCCTGAGGCAGGGCACGAAGGATCATGCCCCTGCTGCCCCGGACAACGTTCATATCATTCATTACTTTTGTAAGCAGGCAATATTAAACGGAGATTAATCTGGAATTAAAAGGTCTTAATCTGGGAAGAAACGATTGACAATCATTTTGAGAGATTAGAGGGTTGGTCGCCGACGATTCCCGGGGCGTCAGGTTGTTCCTCATGAGTCCTGGGGGGCAGCGGGCAAGAAGCGGGCAGGACCAGCGTGAAGGTGCTGCCCTGGCCGGGCGTGCTGGCTACTTCGATAGCGCCGCCGTGAGCCTCGGCAATGGATTGGGCGATACACAGGCCAAGGCCGGCACCGCCCCCTTGGGACTTGGCTTCGGCGGAGCGGAAAAAACGGGTAAAAATTTTTTCCTGTTCAACGGCGCCAAGACCGATACCGGTGTCTATGACGCTGACTCGGATCTGCTGGTCGTCAGCCTGCAGGGAGAGGGTGACACTGCCTCCGGGCTGAGTATATTTGATGGCATTATCCACCAGATTGAGGAGCACCCTTTGCAGATGCTCCCTATCCGCGGGAATAAAGATGGGCGCGGTGACATCGCAATGCAGGGTAATGGATTTCTCTGCGGCCAGCCTTTGCAGCCGAGCGGCGGTTTCAAAAACCAGTTCTGTCAGGTCCACCGGCTGCAGGTCCAGGCGAAGAACCCCGGCATCCGCCCGGGCCAGGAGGAGCAGACCTCCCACCAGTCGACTGATGCGATCAATTTCCTCCAGACTGCTGTGCAGGACGTGCTGGTATTCCTCAGGACTCCGGGCTGAGCGCAGCGCCACTTCAATTTCGCCTCTCAAAATAGTAAGAGGCGTCTGCAATTCATGAGAAGCATCGGCACTGAATTGCCGGACCTGACGGAAAGAGTTTTCCAGCCGGGTGAGCATGTCATTCAGGGTCTGGGCCAACCTGTCCAATTCATCCCCCGTACCGGTCTCCGGAAGCCTTTCCTGAAGATGTTCACTACTGATGCGGTTCACGGCCTGGGTCATGCGGTCCACCGGCCTGAGGGCCCGTCGGGCCAACAGCCAGCCCCCGCCACCGGCCAGGAGCATTCCCAGAGGAAAGACTGCGGCCATGGTCAAATCAAACCGACGGAGCGTTTTATTCATATTTTCTAAAGATATGCCCACTTGCATCACATTAATCACCCGTCCGCCATCCATGATGGGCACAACCAGCACCCGGACCGGGTAAGGACCAGGTCCCTCGATAGTTTCAAAGGTGGCGAGACCCTGCATGGCTGCCTGCAAGGCTTTGGGACTGATGGGCAAAGGATTAGGCGCTTTAGGATGATCTTCCGGCTGCCGATCATTGGGATTGAGCATGCCATAGTAGCGATCTGAAGGAGCAAAGCCGAAAAAACGCCGGAAAAGCTCATCCACCTCCGAAGGCTGCGAAGACCGGCCATCATGGGGGACCTGATGGACTATTACCTGGGCCACGCCCTGCAAAGCGACATCCACATCCTGAGATAAACTGTAAAATAGCAGTCCATAAGCCATAATCCCGACAAGCGTCAGAATTACACCAAGGATGACGGTATACCAAAAGGTGAGGCGGGCGCCGATGGATCTTCGGGACATGCTTAATTTTCCTGCATCACGTAACCGACCCCGCGGATTGTGTGGATCAACTTGACGGCTCGATCAGCGTCAATTTTTTTGCGTAAAAAGTTTACATAAACATCGATGACATTGGTCGCGGTATCAAAATCATAATCCCAGACATGCTCGGCAATCATGGTTCGAGTCAGCACCCGTCCGGGATTTCTCATGAAATAATCCAGCAGCGCGAATTCTTTGGTGCTCAGGTCAATCTTTTCGTTACCGCGGCGAACCAGGCGTCGGGACGGATCAAGAGTCAGATCAGCTACTTGGAGCATGGCCGGTTCCGCTTCCGAACGGCGGCGGAACAAGGCCCTGATCCTGGCCAGCAGTTCCTGGAAAGAAAATGGTTTCGTCAGATAATCATCGGCGCCGGCATCCAGGCCCAATACCTTATCCTCAATCATGGCCCGGATGGTAAGGAGCAGAACCGGAGATTTAATTTTGGCTTTCCGAATTTCCTGGAGAACCTTGAGGCCGTCCATTTTGGGAAGATTGAGGTCCAGGATAATAAGGTCATGTACCCCATCCAGGGCCAGAACTAATCCTGCCTGGCCATCGGGGGCCCAATCCACGGCGTAACCTTCCTCTTCCAGTCCTTGTTTAATAAAATTGGCAACCTTTTTTTCATCTTCCACAACGAGGATACGCATCAGTTTTTACCCTTTAATAAAATTTATTTATTTTCGGGAGACATTGATATTTTTCCGAGAATACCGAATGTAGTTATATTGTAGCAATTTTTGGACTAAGGGGCAAAAATTTGGATTAACTGAATTAAATTTCTGTTATCCTAAGAAGTCACTTGGGTAGGTTTATTTTTATCATAAGGATAGTATACAATAGGTAATGATTTCCTTCAGGTAGCATTGAAAGAATAGGATTGACAATAAATTATAAAATCAAGAATTGAAAACCAGGGTCCACTTAGTGCAAAGACAAAAATTACCGGTCCCGATTCTAATAATTTTTCTTTTGGCATGGTTATCTGTCCCTGGGTGGGGAAGTCCGGAAGAACTAAAGGAGGCTTCAGCTTTAAACGACAAGGTGGAGCAGTTGACTCGCTCCGGGCAATTACAAACAAGCTTTGCCGCTGGCTCAGAAGGCTCTGCAGATCCGCTACAAGGATCTGGGACCGGAGCATCCGGATATTGCCATCAGCCTTACCACCTTGGGGCTAGTATATCAGGAAATGGGCAACCTTAATGACGCCCTGCCGCTCCTGGAGCGGGCCTTGCAGATCCGTTACAAGGCTCTGGGCCCAACCAATCCGGCCACCGCCGCCAGCCTCAATAATTTGGGGGTGCTTTACCTGAAGCGGGCAGAATATGACAAGGCCCTGCCTCTCCTGGAGAGGTCCTGGCGCACCCGGGAAAGGGAACTGGGACCGGAGCATATCGACACCGCGGCCAGCCTGAACAGCTTAGCCACTCTTTACAAGGATAAAAGAGAGTATGACAAAGCCCTGCCCCTCTATGAACGAGTTCTGAAAATCAGGGAAAAGACCTTGAGTTACCAATAATCCCGAGACTGCAGAGACTATGAACAATCTGGCGGAACTCTACCGGATCATCGGGAAGCTATGATAAGGCCCTGGCGCTCAATGAAAAAGCCCTACAGATCAATCAAATAGTATTGGGGCCTTTCCACCCGAACACCGCCACCAGCCTTAATAATCTGGCCATAGTCTATGATAAGCTCGGGTTTTACAGCAAAGCTCAACCGCTTTTTGAAAGAGCCCTGCAGATCAGACAAAAAATTCTGGGATTGGAGCACTTAGGCACTGCTCAGAGTCTGAACAACCTGGGGGTGCTGTATTACCACCTGAAGGAGTACGACAAGGCCCTGCCTTTATATGAACGGGCCCTGGCAATCAAAGAAAAGGCCGCCGGACCGGAACATGCCGACACTGCCGAGACCCTCAATAATCTGGGGTCTCTTTATAAAGACATGGGCTCAGCCGGGAAAGCCCTGGAGTTATATCAGCGGGCTTTGCAGATCAGGGAAAAAACCTTGGGGCCGGACCATCCCGAAACAATTGCCACCGTCGAAAATCTGGCGACATTTTATGCCGACACCGGGGAACTGGCCAAAGCGGTACCGTTTTACGAACGGTTGGTCAAAGGCAAAGAAAAAATTTTGGGGCCGGACCATCTCGACACCGCCTTCAGCCTGACCAAATTGGCTCAAGTGTATCAGAGCCTGGGAGAGTTTGACAAGGCGCTGCCAGTTTGCAGCCGGGCCTTGAATATCAGGGAAAAAGTCCTGGGAGCAGAACATCCGGATACCATCGCCGGCATCAATGGTCTGGCCGCGTTATATGCCGGCATGGGAGCATATGAAAAATCTCTGCCGCTCTATGAGCGGGTATTGAAGATCAGGGAAAAGACTCCAGGTCCCGATAAACCTGAAACTGCCGTCAGTCTGAATAATCTGGCGCTGGCCTACCAGGGTCTGGGCGAGTATGACAAGGCCCTGGAGTTATACAATCGGTCTTTAAAAATTAAAGAAACAGCCCCTGAACTGGAACAAGCCGGCACCGCCAGAACCCTCGGCAATTTAGCCTCCCTGTTTCAGGCCAAGGGCTATTTTGATAAAGCTGAGCCACTTTTTGAAAAAGCCCTAACCATCAGGGAGAAAACCGGGGGGCCGGATAACCCCGATACCGCCGGAGCCCTTGACAATCTGGCCGGTTTATATGTGGCCATGGGTCTTTATGATAAAGCACTGCCGCTGTGCCGGCGGGCGGAAAAGATCTATGAACAATCGAAAGGCCCCACCCACCTGGAAACCGGCATGTGTAAACAAAAGCTGGCAACCCTGTATGATATGATGGGCGATAGTGACTAAAGCCCTGCCTCTTTACGACCAGGCGGCAAAAATTTTCGCCAAAACTTTAGGGGCGGATCATCCCGATACTTCCAAAGTTTTAGTCAAAATTGGGCTTCATTTATCTCAGCAAAAATGATCCGGAGAAAGCGGAACAATATTTTAAGCAGGTTAAATCGAAAGAAGTTCTCGTAGACTTGGCCCTCAGGCGGGGCCAGCCGGAAGACGCCTGGCAACTTTTGGAAGAAATGACCACTCCCCTGGCTTCGACTCCTGTCTCCCAAATCAACCTGAATGTCCGGAAAGGCCAGGCCCTGGCCGGGGTGGGCAGGCTGCCGGATGCAGCAGTGGCTCTGTGGCAGGCTGTCCAGGGCAGTGAAAAAAGACCTTTAAAATCATTGAATAATCAGTTCAATATCTCTCAAACGGAGGAATACCTCAGACCCTACCGCCAACTGACGGAGGTGCTGGCCAAATTGGCGCACAAGGGCGAAAAACTCCCGCCGGAGTTGCAGGAATTAGGTCCATCGCCGCAGGCTGCGGCCTTGTCCATGGCCGAGGCCACCAAAGATCGGGAAATTTTGGCAGGGCTGGCCCTGGCCCCGCGAAATTCCCGCCGCCTGGAGCTTTCCCCGGACCTGCGTCAACAGGAAGAAGCCGTGCAGTTCCACCTTTCTGCCCAGGAAGCTCAATGGGATAGAGCTGTCGCGGGAGGGCAGGAGGGTTTAAAAGAGGTTATCAACAGCCGGAAAAAGCTGAATACCGCTTATGAAAATCTGGTTCAGGAACTGCGCCAGACTCAGCCCCTCTACGCGGCGCTTTATTATCCCCAGCCGGCACCGATCAAATATTTGCCTTTGACTGAAAACGAGGTAGTCATCGAATACGCCCTGGGTGAAGATGCCGGGGCAATTTTTGTGGTGCGCCGGGATGGTGTGCAGTATCTGTATCCTCTGCCTTTGGGCCGAAAAGCCCTGGAGGCCCGGGTCCGAGAATTAATGGATCCTGTTATGGCTGGCAGGACCGGTGAATTCTCGGTGCCAAAAGGACAGGAACTGTTTGATCTGCTCCTGAGCAAACCACTGTCCACCATATCACCAGACGAACAGATTATTATCGTTCCGGACGGCATCTTAGGTGCGCTGCCTTTTGAGGCGCTGGTGATGGCCGCCGGCAACAATCCTGAGACCAGCGTTTTTGTAGGGGATCAGCGGGCTCTGTGGTATTATCCCTCGATTACCGTTCTGGCCCAACAGCGGGGCCGGGCTGAGAAACTTACGCACCGGCCCTTATTCGCCCTGGGGAATGGGCAGTTTTTGGTCAAGGAAGAAGACCGCAGAAATGACCAGCAGAAAAAACCGGAAAATCTGGAATGTTTAAATGAAGAAAATCCCGTAGCGGCTAAAAAAATAAACCAGGGGAAAAAATCTCCGGAGCCGGCGGAGACAACCGCTCCAACCGGTTATGTGGCCCTGGCTACAAATCTATCCCGGGGGCCGGTCAGCCGGGGGACCACAAACCAGGGCCTGCTCTATCCCCCGCTGCCTGAATCAGAGACAGAAGTCCGGGACATTGCCAGGATTTTCGAGGTTACAACCGAACCTCCAGACGTGCTTCTGGGCCGGCAGGCTAATAAGATGCAGTTGCAACAGGCACATTTACCGGACTACCGCTATCTGCACTTTGCCACTCATATGGAGTTGACGGATAAGATCCAGGGCCGACTGGAACCTTTTATAGTTTTGGGACAAAGAAAAAGCGACACCCCGGATGATCTTTTTCTGACCCTCAGCGAGATATTAGATATGGATTTAGGGGCCCGGATGGTTGTCCTGACCTACGGCCATATCGGCCGGGGCCAGGCAATGGAGGGTCAAGGTGTGATTAATCTGGCCAGGGCCTTCCTGTATGCCGGGGCCAGAAGCGTTATGTTTAACCTCTGGAATAAAAAGCCGGAAGCGGCCCGGGAGTTCCTGATAAAATTTTACCAATATGTCAAGGAAGGCAAAAGCCGAAGTGAAGCCCTGCACCTGGCCAGATTAAATCTCCGTTCAACTCATCCTGATCCCATTTTTTGGGCAGGCTTGGTCTTATACGGGGAGGGGTGGAATTAAACCCGGTAGGCCGCCGTTAGACCTGGCCATCGGCTAAATCCCCAGGTAGGTTCGCTGGACTTCTTCGTTTTGGAGGAGAGAACGGGCCTCGCCCTGGATCCGGATCTTGCCTTCGGCCAAAACATAGCCGTAATCGCTCACGGCCAGGGCCATCTGGACGTTTTGTTCAACCAGGAGCATGGTCAAACCGGCTTTTTTTAAGGTCAGGAGAGATTCAAAGAGGTTGAGAGCCAACAGGGGGGAAAGTCCCAGGGAAAGTTCATCCAGAATCAGGATTGCAGGCTCAGCCATGAGGCCACGGGCCACGGCCACCATCTGCTGTTCGCCGCCGCTCAACGTCCCGGCCTTTTGGAGACGACGCTCCTGCAGGCGGGGAAAAAGTTCATAGGCTTTCTCCAGGTTGTACTTGAGGTTAGCGTGCGCCCGTTTTGAAAAAGCCCCCATTTCCAAATTTTCGTGGACGGTCATATCAGTAAAAAGCTGCCTGCCTTCGGGCACCAGAGCCAGACCAAGGTTAGCCCGGGCATGGGGCGCCAAGCGGGTAATGACTTGGCCGGCAAAAGTTACGGACCCCTGTACGGGACGGAGCAAGCCCATGATAGTACGCAGCAATGTTGTCTTGCCCACACCGTTGGAGCCGACCAGAGTGGTAAGCTTACCCTGCTCCAGAGTCAAATTCACACCCCAGAGAATTTGAACTTCCCCATAACCGGAGGCAAGATCGGAAACTTCAAGGACAGGCATGCGATAACTCCGAGGGATATATTCTTCCGGGGCGGGGTTGCCCTCGCCCCGGCGATTCATTCCGGATGCTCAGACGACTCCTGGGACAGCAGGCGTTGGGCTATTTTGGGGTCGCCAAGATAGGCCTCAATAACCTGGGGATTATTTACCACTTCCTCCGGAGTTCCAGTGGCGATCAGCTCCCCGTAATCCAGCACAATAACTTCATCGGAGAGGGACATCAGGGCCTGCATGACGTGTTCAATCATGAGAATGGTAACTCCCTGATTTCGAATCAATTGCACTGTTTCGATCATCGCCGCGATTTCCGAAGGGTTCAAACCCGCCAGAACCTCATCCAACAGCAATAAATAAGGCCTGGCTGCCAGGGTTCTAGCCATTTCCAGACGTTTTTTCTGGGCGACATTGAGGCTGCCGGCCAACTGGTCGGCCCGCTCTCCCAAGCCCACGGTTTCCAGTACCTGCCCGGCAATGTCGGCGGCAGGGCCAATATGTCGTTTCTCCCGGCCATAACAGGCGCCCACCATAACATTTTCCTTGACAGTCAATTCCTGGAGAGGCCGAACCACCTGATAGGTGCGGGCCAATCCACGGCGAGCCGCCTCGTATGACGGTTTTCCCGTTATGTCTTCGCCTCGAAAAATGACACGCCCGGTGTCCGGTTTATAGACGCCATTGATGACATTGAACAAGGTGGTTTTCCCGGCGCCGTTGGGGCCGATCAGACCCAGGATATGCCCTTCTGCCAGATCAAAGGCAACATTAGTCAAGGCCTGGAGGCCGCCGAAACGTTTGCTGACGCCTTGAACTTCCAGTATCATTCCAGTACCTTCCGCAGCTTGAAAAAGCGCTCCCGCAGCCAGCCAACGGCCCCCGAGGGGACAAACAGGACTATCAACAGCAGAAAAACTCCGGCCACAGCCAGGTGCAGGTCCTTAAAAATCGGGCTGGTCAGGAGATAACTCCGCAAACCTTCGTATGTTACCGCACCCAGAATAGGCCCCAGGACCGTGCCCATGCCTCCCAACATAACCATGACCAGCATTTCGATGGACATGTGCAGTTGAAAAGCATCTCCCGGCTCAACATTGCCATTCTTAAAGAAATACAAGGTGCCGATGACACCGGGGAAAAAAGCGGAAAACATATAGGCTGCGGTCTTCGCTTGGGGGGCTTTAACGCCCATGACCATAGCCGCGTCTTCATCTTCCCGTATGGCCAGCAGTCCGAGTCCGAATCGGGAATATTTGACAAAATAGCTGATAATCACGGTAATCAAGACGGTGAGCCAGAGATAAATAAATGTCGTCCACAATGCCGGGCCTGGACCGCCGTAGGCCTGATATACTGAATAGTTAACCGACAGGCCCGTGGCGCCGCCGTACGGTTCGAAATTGCTGACAAAGGCACGGGCCGCTTCGTTAACCCCGATGGTGGCCAAGGCAAAATAGGCCCCGCGCAGACGCAACACTGCCAGGCCGATAAGTCCGGCGAGAAGGGCCGAAAACAAGCCGCCTAAAAGAGCTGAAATCAGCAAGGGCAGGTTTTGCACACTCAGGAAATAAAAACCGGTATAGCCTCCCAGACCCAGAAAGACGATATGCCCGAAACTGACGTAACCGGTGTATCCTAACAGGATGTTCAGGCTGGAGGCCAACCCCACAAACATCAGCAGGGTAAAAGCATGCTCCCGGGCGCTGTCCTGGCGGGCAAGAATAATATAGACCCCCCACGCCGCAATAATAAGAACCGGAATCCAAAAACCCGGTTGGCGCCAGGATTTCATGATTTTCCCCCCAGCAGCCCACTGGGCTTGACCAGCAATACCAGGATAAAGAGCCCGAATTCAACCACGGGCACCCAGCTAACCGGCATAAAAGTGGGGATCAGGCCTTCCAGGCCACCCAAAAGCAGGCCTCCCAGAAGGGCTCCCAAGGGGTTGCCCAGGCCTCCCAGGACGCAAATGACAAACGACTTCAGCTCATAGGGCCCGCCGCTCAGGATGGTAAAAGGGAAAAAAGTGGCGATGAGGCCGCCGGCCACACAGGCCAGGCTGGTGCCGATGCCGAAACTCAGAGCCAGCACCTGGGCCGACGGGATGCCCATTAATTCAGCCGCCACCCGATTATTGGCCACGGCTCGAATAGCCTTCCCGGGACGGGTGAAATAGAGGAAAAGATACAGTACCGCTGTAAAAAGAACTGCGGCCAGGGCCGCCAGCAAGCGGGTCGTGGGCAGAATAATCGGCCCCAAGGTTAACGACCCGAGGGAGTAGTCAATATTGCGGGGCGAGGTACTAAAGAAAAGCGTCCCAATCCCGATGATGATCATGTTAACTGCGAAAGTGGCCAACAGGCTGGAAAGATGCGGGGCAGAAATGACCCGATGCACGGCAGTGATATAAATCAACAAACCTAAAAACAGACCGCCGATGGCCACTGCAATTAAGGATAGATAAGGATTGACCCCAAGAGAGGTGAAAAGACCGTAGGCACCGAACATGCCCAGGGCCATAACCGGTCCGTGGCTGAGGTTGATAACGCTCATGACACCCCAGATTAAGGTCAATCCCATCGCCGCCACGCCATAGACAAAGCCGATGAGGATGCCATCGATAAGGGAAGCTAATAATTGCATGATTCTTCGCTTATCATTCGACTATCTCCGTCGATTCAAAATATCTGTCATACAAAAATATCTTTTATACAAGTCATCATGTTTAAAAATCACAACGAAGCCTGAAAACCACACTGGGCCTGTTGATCGATTTAGTTTTTTCGGCTCACTGCTCACCGCTCACGGCTCACGGTTCTCATATAAGATCATTTCTTTTTGGTTTCGAAAGGTTTTTTGTCAGTGTAGCAGATTATGGCATTCTTGGTTCTGGCAGCTTCGGGCCAGACAACTTCCTTGACATATTTGCCGCCGTCTTTCATCCACTGGACATAAACCATTTCGTGACCGACCTGCAGTCCATGGTTCGCCGGGGTATTGTCGAATTTGATGTCGCCGTAAAAAGTTTCGATATCCATTTTGTCGAGTTCAGCTTTGACCTTATCGGTGGCAGTGGACCCGGCTTGACGAATGGCCTGCTCGATAAGCAAACCGGCAACATACCCTCCGGCGCTGTGATAGGAAGGCTCTTCTTTATATTTGCTCTTATAAGCAGTGTCGAAATCTTGCACGGTAGGTCCGACCCAGGTTTTATTGGCCGCTTTGGCTGCTTCCGGAGAGTACTTGGCAGCCGGTTCCCATTGGCTGGCACCAATAATACTGACGCAGGCTTCACCAAGTTCGGCAAATTTGGGTTCCGGGGGAGCCACTAAAAGGGCCACCAACTTCGGCTTCATCCCTTTTTCAAAAATTTGTCTGGCAAAGGTGCTGGTGTCGGCAAAATGACCACCGCCCATGATAGCGTCTACGTCTGGGGGAATCTTATTGATAAAAGGTGCAAAATCTGTGGTGCCGCTGTCATACCCTTCGAAGAGGACGACATTGTAGCCTTTACTTTCGGCATATTTTTTCAGGTCAGTGACCACGTCAGTGGAGAATTTATCTTTTTCATGGACAATGGCAATTTTTTTGGCGTTGGGGTCTACTTTAGCCAGGATATCGACTGCACCGGTGAGATAGCGGCTGGCCGGGGTATAGGTCTGATAAACCAGAGTAAAACCTTTTTTATAGGTGGAATCAGACGCCGCGCCGGCCGTGAGCATGATTTTATTATTCTGCTGGGCGATAACCGCGGCTGCATCGGTCAAACCACTGCTGTAAGGGCTGACCAAAAAATCCGCCTTGTCGTCATTGATCAGCTTGGTGTAGAGTTCCTGCACCCGGCCCTTATTGCTTTCATCATCATAGAATTTAGAGGCGAATTTAACTACGGAACCGTCCGCCAATTTAATGCCACCGGCCGCATTCGCCCTTTCCATCCAGAGGTTTAAGCCGTTAATTTGACGCATGCCTTCCACATTCAGCTTTCCGGTCTGAGAGGCGGTAAAACCGATAACCACAGTTTTAGCCGCCGGCGCCTGGGCCTGAGCCATTACCACTGCCGGAACCAGGCAGAGACAGACCAGAACAGCTAATGTACATAATCCCTTGAACTTCATGCTCTTCCTCCTTTGCCGCTACAGTTACCTTTTCCCGGGTAGATACCCTTTAACCGGCAACGAACCGGGGCCGAGACCGCATAACAATATTGCCATAGTTATAGTATTTTCAAATAATTTTGCTTAATTTGCAAGGTAAAAGTGGCGTACTGGGACTTGAAGTAAGGGAAATTGGGGGGGGAGAACAGCAAGTATTATTTTAACCAATCTGATTTGAAAAGCGCGAAATAGAGTTGCTAAGGGATTAAAGATTTTTTCCCTCTGCACCGAGTGTGGCTGGAAAAAATTAATTCACTTTCAAACTTTAGCCCCAGGTGGCGCTGGCGGTCAGTTTTAAAGTTCGCTTAGTTCCGCATGCTCGGCGTTTTCCAAGATTTTAGAGGCAATTGTCCGAAGCCCCATGGCCGCCGGACTATCCAGTGTTTTTAAGGGAAATGGCAGCATCAGATTTACCGCACTTTCAACTGCCGGGTCATACACCAGAGAACCCAAAAACTGCGGTTCCACATCTAAAAAATCAGCACATACTTTCTGAATAACCTGGCTAGCCTTCTTATCCATTTCGGTCTTCACCATATTTACCACTAAACAAACGTCAAAATGATCAACCATGGCCTTCAGACGATTGTATTTCTCCGGGGCCTTGCCCTGAAGGTGGGCAATGATATCGACAAGGGAATTGATCTTAGCATGACGGTTGCCGGCATGGTGCAGGAGTAGGAGGACGTCTTCATCTCGCGCAAATTCCCGGCTGAGAAAGCGAAAAAGGGCGCTCTTAATAAATCCATAGACATTTTGCAGGGAAGTGGATTGGTTAGTTAAAACCGCGATTTTCCCGGCCGAATAATTAAAAAAATCTAAAACATTAAAGGATGTGCCGGCGCCGAGGTCCAAAAAAACCAGATCGGCCGGCAGTTCTTCCAATTGATTCAACAACCTGATTTTTTGCAGAAACTTAGGGTTAGCGGCCCCAAGAATATCATCAGCCCCGCAAATAAGACCGATACCTTCGATCTGAGTTTCAATAACAATGTCGCTCAACCGGTCCACCCGTTTGAGAATAAAATCCTCCAGAGTATAAGAAGGATACCTTACACCCATGAGCGTATGAAGATTGGCACCTCCTAAATCAGCATCGATAAGAAGAATTTTTTTTCCCATCTGGGCCAGGGTAATACCCAATCCTAGTGTAAAAATGCTTTTGCCGATCCCCCCTTTGCCGCCGCCGATACTCCACAATTTTTTCACTGGCATTCCTTTTCTTGTTTAATCCACTGTTTTTTCCCACATTATTATGACACTTTTCCAGGCTACCGTTAAACTGCCACCAAACATCATTACCAGACCCGAAAAACTGAAATATTCCGACTGCGACAATTGCATGGCAAGACCCGAGAGTATAGTGCCAAAGCCGAGCCAATATATCCAGAAACCATTCCTGCTGAGGCGAATTTCCGGCTTTTCAGAAGCCGCACAAGCCTTAGAAATAACAGGAACACTGTCAACGGGTTCTGATAAGTCAGACGAATTCATGGTTTCTTTGGTTTCATCCCAGTAATCCCATAACAATTTCATATCCTTGGCGCCGGTGGACATATTGCCTTCCAAAATATTCCTTATCGACGGGGGTAACGGATCCAACAGTTCCAATCCCAGCGTTAGCGCATTATCATCTTCATTATTTCGCGTCCATAAAATTTTTCCGGGCAATCCGACCATGCCATCTATGTCCGCGGAATAAACCTTAAAAAGAACATCTCTTCCCTTACATATTTCAGTCTTACAATTATTTTCCAACTGTTGGATATTCAAAATAATGCCGGTGGTAGTCAGAGTTTTTACTGCCAGTGAAAACTGGTCGACTTCTTCGCCAAATTTATTAACTACTTGCAAACACAGTGAGTTTCCGAAGGAAAGGCTATTTTGTCGATCACTCGGAAAATTTTGTCCCAGCATCATCATCACCACCATTTCTTAGGTTTTTTCTGCATTACCAACTGGCGCAGATGGTTAATTTCCTCCTGCCGTTGGGCGTCGATATTTTGCTTTCAATAATTTGGCCTCACGAGAAACCTGATTATTAAATTTTTGTAGAGCGTTGAGTCTCCCCAATTCATAAATCATCGCTTCATATTGTTTTCGGTTAACCGGAATTTCTCCTTGCGGAAGCATCTTTGGATTGAGCAAAAACAATGATGATTTTCCAGTTGCGGCACCCACACCCGGAAGTGCGCCCGCGCTTGTTTCCGTCCCGGGCGTAAAAGCGGAACTTCTGGGCAAATTTGGCCGAGATTGGTTTTCCAAACTTAATTGTTCCGGTAAGACTGGGGGCGAACAAGGTATGTTAAAGTTGTTTTTTAAAATCTCTTCTCTGTCTTTATTAAGATTGGCCAAGGTTCTGGAAAGTTCCTTGATCAGGCCCTCCAATTTTTGAATTTTAACAGCAGAGGTTTTTCCCTGATCGTTCTCCTTGATTAAATCCTGAAGCCAGGGCAGACCAGAGGAATCATGGCGTGCCGTTCCCATTGGCGCATGCCAGAGAAGGCCCAGGAGGAGGCGCTGATCTGTCAGACCTGCGGCTCTGGCTACTTTTAAAAGCATTTGATAATAACTTTCAGCATCGGCCTCAGGTGTCAGCAGTCTTTCCATGAGAGGGCCATGTGGAGCTATTTGAGCGAGAATTTCTTCCCACGCCGGGATATCGGGGTCAGTTTGCCGGTTTTCAGTTTCTTTCAGGAAATTCCCCTCTAAAAATTCCATTAAGCGTGGTGTCGGCGAACTGGGCGGATTCTCCCAAGGCGGGGCCAGCCATTGGATCGATCCCTCTGCACCGTGAATTAGGGAAGGCGGCAAGGTAATTTTAGCACCCTCGCCATAAACCAGAATGTCAGTGGTTTCCAATATTTTTTTATTTGACAATCTTAAAGCCTGGGGCCAGGTGAAAAAATGTTGCTCCCTGTCTTCTCCCATTTGGATAACGCACCTAGCCCGCCAATCTCTCCCAAACATGAGAGCTTTTTCAGAATTATTGCCATGCACCTCCAAGACCATAAGATTGGAGGCCGAGCCTGTGCATACCATTAAAGAAGTCTGAATTCCTTTTACCGTCAGATCCGTCAAGCCCTGATGCCAGACTTCCCGCCCCTGCCGAAAATCTACATCCAAAGCAATATCAAGAGAGGGAATAACAAGTTTGACCATCCAGTCTAATTCTAAGTAGGAAGAGACATAATTTTCTATTATTTCAAGATAATTGAAAGAATTCCGCAATGCGAAGATACTGTCAATCTCTTCCGGGCGCACACCGACATGCAGATCATTAATATGAAATTTTGGATAGTCGTTCATTGCTGCTCCGGTTCCATCTGATGTTCCGGACGTATCACCCCTGACGCCTAAAAATACCTCAGATATTTTTTAATTCGGCATCTAAAGATTAATCTTTAAATTATTTTTATTCGAGGAAACGGCCAAAAAAATACCGGCCGGTGCTGCTGCGGCTGGCATTGAGAAGGGACAGTTCAGCCCCTTCTCCCACCTTTTTTAAAAGTGATAGGCGGCGCCCAGTTGGAAGCTAAGGATAAGATACTGAGGATTGAGGGTAAAATTTTCTTTGGTACCTCTGAGAGGATCAAGATAATTATAGGTAAAGGAGGGATGGGCCCATCGAAATTTGAAGGATAAATCCAGGGAAAAATTTTTCAGGACCATCCATCTCAAACCGGGTTCGACCGCCAGAGCCGGCACGACGACGGTCTGCGAGGCCGGATTCAGAGTGTACGGCACAGAAGTCCCATTAACCAGGGCATTGCTCTGCAAAGTGACATCCTGAGTGGCGACCAGGATGGCCGGCCCCACTGCAAAATAAGGCTGCAAACGCCCGAAAGGAACTTCGTCATCTTTCAGAAAACCATAACGTCCGGCAAACATAAAAGCCAGGGTAAAGGTATTGCCGTTACTTGAAAAGGTATTAACCGTAGTCGTATCAGCGATGGGGATAAAGGATGATCCCTACCCGGGTCCGAAAATTCTGGTGGTGGTAGCTGAAATCCAGATAAAAACCGAAATATTTCATCCATTCCGGATACGCCCGCCCCAAAAAACCCTGCTGGGTAAACCACAGTCCCGCTTTCCCGCCGCCGATAAATGCGGGCCTGAAGGTCCCTCTGGTGCGATTCTCTTCATACGTCCCCAGACTCGGGTGATGTGTGGTCATTACTAAGTAGTCCCGAAACACAGTAGCCGGTTTAACATATCCGGCATAGCCTTCCACATACATGTCGGCCCCGGCACCGCCGGGCCTGAAGGCGCAGCTTAGCATAACAACCAGGCAGAATAATACCTTTAGTCCCATAACCACCCTCACTCAATCTGTCGATATGGAATCTACTTTAGCACAAATCAGAGAGCAAAATCAAATTATTAAGACAAAATTTAATAAGCCTGATAAAGGGTATCTATTTAAGAAGGCAGGGGTGAAAATTTTCTTAGCGGCAAACTTTAATTTTTTATTATAATTAGGAGAAATTTGTCATAGTTTATCATTATGGACATATTATTATCGGACCCTCAGAGTCCGGGGGAAGTTTTGCTATGCCATCAAAAAATCCAAAAACGTCTTCTCTCCAAAAAGAATTAGTGCAGGCGCAGCAGCGAATTAATGAACTTGAGTCCGTGGAAGATAAATGCCAACTCGTCGAAGGCGAGCTCCGGCAGCAAAATAGATTTTTTCATCATGTCTTGGAATCACTCACTCACCCATTTTATGTATTGGACGCCAACAACTACACCATTATCATGGCCAATTCCGCAGCCCGTCTGGGAAATCTAGAGGATCACCCCACGTGCTACGCCCTGACGCACCACCGGCAATTGCCCTGCGACGGTCTGGAGCACATCTGTCCTCTTCAGGAAGTGAAACGCACCAAACAACCAATTATTGTCGAGCACGTTCATTACGATAAACAGGGCAACCCCAGGGATATGGAAGTGCATGCCTATCCCATTTTTGACGAACATGGCAATGTTATCCAAATGATTGAATATTCTTTGGATATCACCGAACGAAAGCGACTGGAACGGGAAATCCAGGATTATGCGGATAAAGTTAAACGTTTTGCCTATTCCATCTCCCATGATTTAAAAAATCCGCTTATTTCCATACATGGCCTGACCAATCTCCTGCAAAAGCACTACCAGGACCGCCTCGACGATAAAGGCAAACTTTTCTGTGATCAGATCGTCAAGGAATCTCAGCATGCTCTGCTTTTAATTGAAGAAATCAATACCTTCATCAGGACCAAAGAGAACCCGTTAAAATTTGAAAACCTGGATATGAAAGACGTGCTGAACCAGGTCAGGGAGGAATTTTTAACGAGTCTCACCAATCGGCAGGTGCAATGGTCTGAACCGGAGTCCCTGCCTGAGATTAAAGCTGATAGATTGTCTTTGCTGCGGGTTTTTCGCAATTTTATTGATAATGCCCTGAAATACGGCGGGCCGACCCTCAGCCGGATAACCATCGGCTATCAGGAACGGGAGGACCGGCAGATCTTTTCAGTCGAAGATGATGGGGTAGGTATCTCCAAGGATCAAGGTGAAAAAATTTTCGGGACTTTCGAACGGGGGGATTCATCCCTGGGTCAGGAAGGGACGGGGTTGGGATTAGCCATTGTCCGGGAAATTGCCCTGAGACATGGCGGTCAGGCCTGGGCTGAACCTGGCCCCGATCGCGGTGTCACCTTTTTTATTTCCCTGGCCAAAAATCTTTAATCTATCATTCAGCTTTCAGCTATCGGCAATCAGCCCCAAAATAGCCGCCAGCCATTTTAAAGCTGACTGCTTATCACCAAAGGCTTTTAAAGATAATTATCCGCCAGAGGCTCATAATAAGATTTAGGATGACGGCAGGCAGGACAGGGATCCGGCGGATGATGGCCCTTGACAGTGTAGCCGCAATTGCGGCAATGCCAGGTAATCATCTCCGGCCGGTTAAAAAAAGTGCCGTTTTTGACATGATCAATGAGGGCTCGGTACCGATTCTCGTGAAATTTTTCCACCTTGCCCACTTCCCGAAAAGACATGGCAATCGCCTTGAATCCTTCTTTCTCAGCGACATTGGCGAACTCCTGATACATGGTGGTCCATTCATACTGTTCGCCGTCGGCTGCCGCCTCAAGATTGCTCAGGGTGTCCCCCAGGTGAAACGGATATCTGGCAGTAATCTCAGCCTCGCCGCTTTCCAGATGTTTCAGAAACACTTTGGCGTGCTCTTTTTCGTTATCCGCAGTTTCCAAAAAAATGGCGGCAATCATTTCAAATCCGGCCTTCCTGGCTTCACTGGCATAATAGGTATAACGATTTCGTGCCTGGGACTCGCCGGCAAAAGCTATGAGAAGATTTTTCTCAGTTTTAGAGCCTTTTAATTCCATGGCTGATCATCCTTTCCCAATAATTGCTGGATCAATCAAATTCGCTCATCCAATGTAACATAAACCCTTCATTTTTTCAGCCACTGTATTTATTAATTCCCAGCGCCAACATATCAGCCGCCACCCGTTGTTCAAAAGACTCCCCAACCAATTCCTCCACATGATCCAAACCGCCGACTTCCATTCCCAGCCACTGCCGTCCGCGAAAATCTTCATACAGCCGGAAAACAACCGCCTCTCCCTGCCGCTCTTTGATCAGCCGGCAATAGAGCCGCCGTTTCCGCCCGTCCAGTAAGGCAAAAACTCTAAGGCGACAAAATTCCTCGCCTTTAATCTCCTTCTTATTTTTAATCATGGCCTTACTTTAATGAGTGATTCTTTATCCGGCCCGGGCAGATCAGTTCCGGCGTGATTGGCCCGCTTCTTTTACCTGTGGTTGATTAAAAACCTTAACCATGGCTCCGGCATCATGCGGATTGTCTCGTAAGTGCCGACTCCAGGCATCTCGATTCGACTCCCCCGGTTTTACCTGCACTACTGCCATTTTTATATCAATAGCTTCAGCAAAATCCGCCATTTCCTTATAGTGGTGCATAGATCAATTCCTCCCTCCCTGCAGGTAATTTCCGGGTTAACTCCATGTTGCCCAATCTAGCTGACACTCTAAATTTCATAACAATCGACCTGATCCTGAAAAAAATCATGGCTGGTGAAGTTGTGCAACATCTTCTCCACCAGAAATATTGACTGTGAATTTTTCTGATGCGCATTCTCCAGGTTTGCCGCTAGATCTTGGGATTTCTGGTAGGCAACCTGCTCTTGCAACACATTGAGTCCCTCCTCGCCGTCACGCAAATTCTGATAAATCTCCTGCAAATTGTCCACCAGCCGTTGCACGATGCGATAGTTTGCCGGATGCAGGAAAAGATTCTTCTGCTGATCAACAGGCTCTTCTATAAATACTGCCAGACGCCGCCAGAGCTTGTTCGGCGAGCACGGCACACTTAGATAATCGTCAAAATCCGCTTCAAATACCTCAATCGGCAGGAAATCGGAATCGCTGATGATAACCAGTTTCGTGTCCGGACTTAATTCTTTAATCATCTGCAAGGCCGCCAGCCGCTCCACGTCTTCCTCCGACAACTTGATCACTACCAGGTCAAAATCAAAGTTGCTCAAAATTTCCAGAGCTTTTTCCGGATCATCGGTGATCCAGGTCGGATACCCTTTGCTTTCCAGACGCCTGCCTATCATTCGCAATAAAAAAGAACCGTCATTAATCAGTAGGATCTCATTCTGCACCATGATCCATTCTCCTTACACTCTCGAAATACAACTTATTACCGTTTTTAAATGATTTGATCCGACCAGATAATTAATTCCGGTTTTTTAAGTACCCGACATGAATTTCCGCCGATTTAATTGTTATTTACTGTTAATATATTAATTTTTATAATCTGCTTGCTTACAGATTTCTATTTTTACATATTTTACTTCACAGGGAATTTAAAACTATAGACTTGGTGGACTATTCGGGGATGGTGAGAAATGACTATATGACAATGATAATATTCAGATATATTATATAGTTATGTTTATAATATAATTTGCACAAATATATATTTTCTTTTCATTTAACCTAATCTCCGTCATTGTTGTAACTCCTGCTTGTCTCCATCCGGCTTCTCTTTAGCAGTCAAAGACCGGAACAATAGATAAGCTGGGGCAAAAAAAAAGCAGCCTTTCCCACTGCCCAGGTGCCTGTTACGACGGTTCAGCCCAAATTTCAGGTCTCCTGCTGGATCATATCCCGGTCTATGGCGTATCGCACCAGGTCGGCCAGCCGTTCCAACTTTAACTTCCGCATAATATTATCCCGGTGCCGGCGCACCGTATAGACGCTGATAAACAACAAGTCCGCCACCTCCTGCGAGGTTTTGCCTTCGGCCAGCAGCTTGACGATCTGCCGCTCCCGGTTCGTCAAGGGATCTGATTTGGGTTTCTTCTCCGCCAGTTCTGCCAGTTTAGCCATCAGCAAAGGTGAAAAATACCTCTCCCCTCGCCTGATAGCCTGAATTGCCTGTATTAAGCCGTAATCCGCATCCTCTTTCAGCATAAAGCCGTCGGCCCCTGCTTCAATGGCCTGGTGCAAAAAGTCTTTTTTCCGGTGCATGGTGAGAAGCAGAACTTTAATTTTCGGATTGTTCGACTTTAATTCCCGGGCCGCCTCCAGGCCCCGAAGCAGGGGCATGGAAATGTCCAGAATCACCAAATCAGGATTGGTGGTTTTCAAGAGATCCAGGAGCGCCAGACCATCACCGGCCTCGCCGATGACCTTGAAGTCCTGATTCTCTTCGATGATACGTTTGACACCTTGGCGAAACAGCATGTGATCATCAGCCAGCACAATGGTGAACGGACTCATATCCTTCTCTCCCGCCGGGTAAAAGGGGATGCTGAAAACAATCCTGGCCCCCTGGTTTTTCTGGCTCCAGAAGTCAAAAATGCCCCCTGCCAGACTCACCCGCTGGGCCATGGCCGCCAGGCCCATCCCCCGTTTGTCCCCCTCCAGCACGTCATCCATGGAAAACCCGCGACCGTCGTCCTCAATTTGAAAGATCGCCCTTTGGTCATCTTTGTTAATTTTAATCTTGACATGGTCAGGATACGCATGTTTGCCTATATTTGTCAAGGCCTCCTGTACAATCCGATAAATCATGGTCTGTACAGGCAGGAGAAACAGCCTGTCGATATTAGATAATTCAATTTTCCAGTTGATATTGGGATAGAGTTCCTGAAAATCCTCCACCAGATTTCGCAGGGCCGTCGTCAGACCCAGATCCTCCAGGTCTCCAGGGCTCAAAGCATAATACAGACGCCGCACCTCCGCCACTGTATCCGTCAAGTATTCCACAATCTGACCCATTTTTTCTTTCAGTTCCGCCTGATCCGGCAGCAGCTTTTGTTCGACCTCACTCAGGTGCAGCTTCAGGATCAACAGAGCGTGACCCAGTTCATCGTGGAGTTCTGCGGCCAGACGTTTACGCTCGTCTTCCTGGGCCGTAAGCAACTGCATTGTCAGCAGCCGTAGTTTTTCCTCCGATTTGCGCAGCGCTTCTTCGGCCCGCTTCATGTCGCTGATATCCCGGCAGATGGTGGAAAAGAACTTGATCCGGCCCTCCGGGTCCCTATGGGTCAGGATTACCTGGGATACCGGAATTTCCTCGCCGTTCCGCCGGCGGATGGCGCTTTTCCCCTGCCAAGAGCCTTCCCGCAAATACACCGGGTTTCCTTCGCTCAAGACATGGCCCAGGGCCCAGGCCGGCATGGTGTCTTTATAATTCCAACCGCTATAGTCCTCTTCTTTCTCCAACCCCAACATCTCTCTGGCCGCCTGGTTCAGGTAAACCAACCGGCCCTCCGGGTCAGCCGAACCAATAAAGTCAGGCGTTGCCTCCAGGATCTGGATCAGCCGGTCCCGGGCCTCTTCAGCCTTCAGGCGATCGGTAATATCTATGCCTATGGAGCCTACCATTTCGACCTCCCCATCAAGATTGCGGATGGGAAAGCGATAGGACAGGTAAGTTCGCTTCTCGCCGCTCACCGGCAGTTCCACCATGGCCTTTAAAGGCTTTTTCTCCGATAAAACCTGCCGATCAAGCTCATTCAGTTTCGCAGCTATTTCCGGCGGCCAGAGATCGTCCACCGTTTTCCCCAGGGTCTCACCCGGGCGGCGCCCCAGTGTCAGTTCCCAGGCCTCATTGGCAAACAAAAATCGTCCGGCCCGGTCCCGCATAATCGCCGATCCCGGCAGGTTTCTCATAAACGCCGTAAAACGGGCCTCGCTTTTCTGGAGGTTGGTTTCGGCCCGTTCCCGTTCGGTGATTTCCTTCAGCAACTTGTCCACCGTATACCGCAGTTGCTCGGTGCGCTCCGCCACTCGCTCCTCAAGTTCGTCATAAGCCTGCCGCAGAGCCTCTTCCGCCTGGCGCTGTCTGGAAATGTCAATACCGGTGCCGATAAGGTAGCTTATCTTGCCGTCGCTATCCCTCAAGGCGGTGTTGGACCAGCTGATGCAGATGTTTCTCGCCGTTGCGGCTAAGCCAGTAATTCTCAAAGGAGCTGGGCACATTACCCTGCTGCAATTTTTGAAAAACCTCCATAACTGAAGCCTTTTCTTCCGGCAGCAAAAAGAAGTCTGCAAAAGATTTGCCTTTCACCTCTGCAAATGAATATCCAGTAGTGATTTCACAGGCGTGGTTAAATCGGACGATCCGTGCATCCCGGTCCAGCACCACCACCAGGGCCCCCAGGGTGTCGAGCAGCGCCGCACTGAAGTCCCGCTCCTGCTTGAGGGCCTCCTCCGCCTCTTTGCGCTGGGTAATATCCCGCAACATCACCTGGATGGCCGGCTGTCCCCGATACGCCACCGGGACCCAAATAGCCTCCACGTCCACGGCCTTCCCGTCAAGACGCAGGATTTTCAGTTCAATAAGATTAGTGGATTCCCGCTTATTAACCACCTCTTCCCGCCCTTTAGCGATCTCGTGAAAATCTCGATGCACCGATTCCAAAATGCGACGGCCAATCAGGTCTTGAGGATCTTCGGCTCCTAAAAGTTTTATTCCGGACGGGTTGATATAGACATAGCGGCCGTTCTGGTGCACGATAATGGCATCTGGCGACATCTCCACCAGCCGTCGATAGCGCCTCTCACTCTCAGCCAGGGCCTGATGGGCCTGCTGCCGGTCCAGGGCGATGGCCACCTGATCGGCCACGGCATTCATCAGCCCCAGTTCATCGGGATTATAATGGTCCCTGTGGCGGCAGCCAAATCCCAGCGTGCCCAACACCCGCCCCTCCACCAGGAGCGGGTGACAGGCATAGGTCTTGAGACCGAAGGTTTTTAGCATCTCCACCTGCGGGTCGGAACTCTCCTGAATATTTTCCACCACCACCCGCCGCCGTTCCTGAGCCGTGTAGCCGCAGATCCCTTCCCCGAACTTAAGCCACCGGATCCGGTCGGCCTCTTCGTCCGTGATGCCGCCGTTAGCATTTAAAATCAGGAACTTGTCTTCGACGTCCGCCAGGTAATTTAAGTAGACCTCGCTTTGCAGAAAATCAAGCATCTTCAAACAAAGATTGTCGATCACCTGCTGCGGCGTAGCGCTGGTCAGCAGTTCGCTGGCCGTCCCCGCCAGCAGGTCCAGGCGCTGATAGCTCCGGTACAGCTCCTCCTCCGCCTGCAAGCGCTGCGTATTGTCGTGGACAATGGAGTAGAGCAGCTTTTTACCTTTGATCATGATGGGACTGGTGAAAACTTCCACGTCCCGAATCGAGCCGTCGGCCAGACGGTGTTGAAAGAAAAATTGCTGTTGCTCACCGGAGTAGGCCCGCTGCATTTTCTTCTTGAGCTGTCTCGCCGGCAGGGTGTTGATAGTGGAAATTTTCCTGGATGTCAGCTCTTCCCGGGTATAGCCGTAGTAGGAGCTGGCCGCCGGGTTGGCGTCCACGATCTCCGTGGTCTCGGGATCGATGATCAACATGACGGCATAGTTGTTCTGAAACAGGCTGCGGTAGCGCTCCTCACTCTCCCGCAGCGCCTCCTCCGTCCGCTTGCGTTCGGTGATGTCCACGGCGTAAAGGCGGGCTGTCGGTAGATCGTGGGGCAGGTGCAACATGACCGCGTATACGGCCTCATTTATCCTCCTGTCAAAGGAATATTGCCGGGGCCCGCCTTCCCGGGCTGAGGCAAAAAAATCCTTCAGATCCGGAGGTAAAAAGGCTTTTATCCACTCAGCATGCCCATATTTTGCCCCAGTGTTAAAGGCCGCCGGATTCGCATAGACAATAGTGCCTTGTTCATCGATCTCCAGGACCGGGTTGGGATTCAATTCCGGGAAGGAGGCCAGACGGCGAATTTCCTCCTCCACCCGCTTGCGCTCGGTGACATCTTCCTGCACCGAAATAAAGAGTCGTTTACCACCAATTTCAATGGTGCTGATGCGGGCCGCCGTGAAAAATGGCTGGCCATCTTTCTTGCGGTTGCGGAACTCCCCGACCCAGGCGCCGGTGGCATGAATCGACTGCAAAATATCTTTTACCACCTGAGAATTTTCTTCCGGCGGGCAATAGTTGAGGATGTTACTGGGCCGACCGGTTAATTCCCCCGGCTCATAACCGAACATGGCGTCAAAGGCCGGGTTGGTGTACAGGATAGTGCCGCGGCTGTCCGTGACCGTAACTCCTTCGGCCATGCTCGCCAGCACCCGGGCCTGGGTCTGCAGGGCTGCTTCCTTTTTTTTCCTATCGGTAATATCTTCCGCCAGGGCCACGAAACCTTGAATAGTTCCCTCCGGCCCGCGTAAGGGCGCGGTCGAGACACTGGCGTCGAAAAGACTGCCATCCTGCCGTCGTTGTTTAAGTTCCACCCCTACCAGACTTTCACCCTCCAGCACCTGCTGCAAATATGCCAGATGTTCCTCCGCCTCCTCCTCCGGGATGGAAGGGATCAACCGACCTTGCATTTCCGCCAATGACCAGCCAAAGATCCGTTCACCGGCCGGGTTAACGCTTACCACCCTCCCCTGGTCGTCAAATACTCCGATGGCCAGGGGCGCCGCCTGAAACAAAGCCTCCAGTTTGTCGTTAGCCTCTTGCAACCGCTCATTCGCCTGCAGCAGCTCCCCGGTCCGCTCAGTGACCAGCTCCTCCAGCTTCTCCCTGTGCCGTCGCAGATCCTCCTGAACGTCCTTGAGCTCGGTGATGTTGGTCATGGCGATGCGGACCCGCTTCCGGCCTGCTCCAGTCCGATCAAAATGTATGTCCAAAAGGAAGACGCACCGCTGACCCTTGCCATTCTTGAGGTGGATTTCCTGCTGCTGCTGCTGCTGCTGCTGCAAGATATTGGCCATTATCCGATAAAATGCCGATCGGTCCTTCTCTGCCAGGAAGTGAGTGAAGACATAGCCCAGAAGGCGGCTGCGCTCCCGCCCCAACAGGGTCGCGGCCGTCAGGTTGGCCTCCAGGATCAGGCCCTGCTCATCCAGGGTGAGGTAGCCCACCGGCGCAAAGTCATAGAGGTCAGCGTATGTATCTCTGGATTCGGCTAATCGCTCATGAGCTTGGCGAAGCTCCTCATTCTGCATCTCCAGCTCGATCTGGTGCACCCGCAGCTCCTGGATCAGCGGTCGGCATTCCTCCGGGCGAGATCGCTCCGGGCTCAAGTTCTCCCCTCGATAGCTCTTCGGCCCGCCGCCGCAAATCTTGAAATTCCGGCGGCTGGTCTTTGCTATCTGTCATCGGTCTGCCCTGCCCTTTGGTCCAGCCCTAAGTTGAGGTTCGGTTTTTTCCGGATCTTTCTTTTTCACAGTCACAACCTGTTATCCACTGGTAATTTTTTCCAATTATAATCAAAGATTATAATTTATCTTTATTAAATTATAAATGAATTTTTAATGAAACCTCCGGGACTTTTATTAAGCCTCGTTTCTCACGGCAGTAGCTGTTTTACTGTCCCCGGCCTCCGTTTGCCATCCTCAGACCCTCTCCCATGTCACCTTGCGCACCCTCCAGGTGGCATCCCGGGGCCACCTTTATCTGTACCGAGTTCCCGCTGGGGAACCTGTAAAAGGCTCCGCAGTTCCGCTTCGCCACCGTATAAAAAACCAGGCTTCATTGCCCGGTCACGCAGCAGAGCTTCGTTCTAAATCCAAATTCGCCGGCGGGAAGTTGGAGACCGAAAGCGGTTAGGATTTTCTGGCTCATAAGGCAAAAATACGCTATATTGAAGCAGAAGTTCAGCCAATGGTAATTCCGTGCGAAGGACATCCCATGCACCACGAATCCGATGCCTGAGCTTTCCGCCAGCGCCACCGGGGTCTCATCGGTGTCAAGAGTAAGATGCCCATCCGGGACATGTCGGTGATGAGCCGCATCTATACTCCCGGCGTCGGTGCCATCTGCCGGGAAATCGACAAAAATTCCATTTCCTCTTACCGCTTAACCTGCCGGGGCAACTCCATCGCCCTGATCTCCGACGGCAGCGCCGTCTTTGAATTCGGCAATATCGGGGCGGCGGCGGTGCTGCCCAAGCTGGAGGCCAAAAGCGTTATCTTCAAGACCTTTGCCAACGTGGACGCCGTCCCCATTGCCCTGAAGACCCAGGACCCTTACGAAATCATCGAAACAGTGCGGGTGTTGGCCCCTTCCTTCGGGGGCATCTGCCTGGAAGGTATTGCCGCGCCCAAGTGCTTCACGGTGGAAAACCGGGTGCGCCATGCCGTCCGGGTCTCGGTGCTGCACCATGAATTCCATGCCTCGGGCATCATCGTCCTGGCCGCCCTTTACAACGCCCTCAAGGTGGTGGGGAAGAAGTTTGAAGATGTCCGCATCGTCATCAACGGTGTCGGCGCCGCCGGCATGGGCGTGGCCAAAGGCCTGATCGTGGCCGGCAACAACAACATCGTCATCTGCGACCGGCACGGCGCCCTGCAGGTCTACCGCACCATGGGCATGGATTGGGCCAAAAGCGAAATCGCCCGCCTGGTGGGACCCCAGGATGTCAAGGGCAACCTGGCGGAGGTTATCAAAGGCGCCGATGTCTTCATCGGCCTCTCCGGTCCCGGTCTGGTCCGGCCGGAAATGATCGCCGCCATGGCCCCGGACCCCATCGTCTTTGCCCTGGCCCTGCCCGAACCGGAGATCAGCGAGGCCGATGCCAAGGCTGCCGGCGCCGCAGTAGTGGCCACCGGTCTGGCGGACAGCGCCAACCAGATCCGCTCCTCCCTGGTGACCCCCGGTTTCTTCCGGGGCTGTCTGGATGTGGGCGCCAACCGGGTCAACCTGGACATGTATCTGGCTGCGGCCAGGGCCCTGGCTGACCTCATCCCCGGGGAAAAGATCTCCCCCACCCAGATCATCCCCCGGCAGATGGACTGGCAGATCTCGCCGATCATTGCCCGGGCCGTGGCCGGAGCAGCTCAGCAGACCGGCGTGGCCGGCATCGGTCCCGAAGAAATGTCCCCGGACAAGGTCTACGAGCGCACCGAACGCTATATTTATGAAGGGGAACTGGCCTGGCTGCCCTCCGAAGGCCAGGATTACGGCCAGCTCAGCATCAACGAGGAATCCCTGGAACTGCACCGCCGCTATCAGGGCTGCATCGGCATCTATGCCAAGGTGCCCATCAAAGATGAGGTCATCTACCGGAAGTTATACTCTCCCCGGGTGGTGGCCGATGTCTGCGAAAAAATCCGCCAGGACCCCATGGCCGCCTATGACTACACCTGCAAAAACAACCTGGTGGCCATCGTCAGCGACGGCAGCGCGGTTTTGGGTTTGGGGAATATCGGCCCCCGAGCCGCCCTGCCGGTCATGGAAGGCAAGGCCATCCTGTTCAAAACCTTCGGCGGGGTGGAGGCCTTCCCCATCTGCATCAGCACCCAGGAATCCGACCTGGTAGTCCGCCTGGTGGAAAATATCGCTCCGGCCTTCGGGGGCATCAACCTGGAAGACATCTCTTCGCCACGTTGCTTTGAAATCGAACAAAAACTCCGGGAAAGTTTGGACATCCCGGTGTTTCACGACGATCAGCACGGCACCGCCGTGGTAGCCCTGGCCGGTCTGACAAATGCCCTTAAACTCTTGGATCGCAACCTGTCCGAGGTTAAGATTATCTTCAATGGGGCCGGCGCTTCCGCCATCGCCACGACCAAACTGCTGATCCAGGCCGGAGCCCAAAATATTATCGTCTGCGACACCACCGGAGTGGTGTATAAGGGTCGATCCAAGGGCATGAACGCCATCAAAGAAGAACTGGCCGCCATCTCCAATCCCGATAAAATCAAAGGAACTCTATCAGACGCCCTGAAAGGCGCCGACATCTTCATCGGCCTCTCCGGGCCAAACGTTTTAAATCAGGCGATGATCAAAACCATGGCCCCCGACCCCATTGTCTTCGCCCTGGCCAACCCCGATCCCGAGATCCATCCCAATGAGGCCAGGGAAGCGGGAGCGCTCGTCGTGGCCACCGGTCGGTCTGATTTCCCCAACCAGGTGAACAACTGCCTGGCCTTTCCCGGCATCTTCAGGGGCGCCCTGGATATCCGGGCTCGTGCCATCAATGACGACATGAATCTGGCCGCAGCCTATGCCATTGCCGGCCTGGTGGGCCAAGACCTGCGCCCCGGCTATATCCTGCCCGGCGCCATGGATTTCAGGGTGCCTCCGGCGGTAGCCGAGGCCGTGGCCCGGGCCGGCATGGCTTCAGGCGTGGCCCGCCTCAACATTGAGCCCGAACGCGTGGCCCGCCATACCCGGGAATATATCTATGATGAGAGGCTGTCGATTTTGTAGGAAAAAGAGCATTAAAGGTAAATCATCTAAAAGTATGGGAGTTTACCCATGCCTTATATCGCCTCCTCTGCACCGGCAGGAATTGGATCCTCTGATTGATCAACTGGCAGGCCGTATTGTGCAGGAAGCCGGCAAGATGGACCAGGAAGCAGCCTTTGCCGGCCTGCTGAACTACGCCTGCACCCGACTGGCCTTGAAGATAATCCGCTTGCGCTTCGGCCGGCTGCGCTATTGGCTTATCGCCCTCATAACCGGCACTTTCAAAAATATCGCCGATGAATTTTACCGCCGCCTGGCGGCCCCTTATGAAGACCGGCAGATCAGGTCAACGGCGATGTCGACCTTTATGCGGAATTTCTGGAGGAAATCAAGAAGTAAGTGTAGCTGAAAGTTAATGACCATCACCCCAGGACGCTTTGGCGCACCAAATGAAACGGGCGGATTACCCGCCCGTTTGCTTTCTTAAAATGCCGGAGACAGTGTGCTTAGGCCCTGACTTCCTCCTTGATGGAGACGGCGATTTTAAACAGGACCGTCAGCAGGAAAAAGCCGGCAGCCCAGATGCCCAGGGTGATCATGGCTTCCCAACCGCTTGGCCAGTATTCGGTGATGTGTTCCAGGGGGTTGGGAATAAAACCCGCGGAGATCAGGCCCAGACCTTTGTCAATATACGTGGTGATGATAATCAGACAGCAGACCCAGGCCAGGGTGTTTTCATTGGCCCGCACCTTGGGATTAACCATGGCCAGGGCCGCCACGATCATGCCCACCATGGAGAACCACATGAAGGGTACAAGCTGGCCCTTGCCCTCCAATCCCACAAAGAGATATTTAAAATGCAGCATATGATCCGGGATCTGACTATAGAAAACGGTGAAAATCTCACAGAAGAACAGGAAGATATTTACCAGGATGGCATAGGTGACGATCTTGGCCAGGGTCTGAATCTGCTCCTTGCCGGGATCAAATTTGGTGTTATTGCGCACCAGCAGGCAGAGCAGGATGAGCAGGGCCGGACCGGCGGCAAAAGCCGAGGCCAAAAAGCGCGGCGCTAAGACGGCGGTCAACCAGAAGCCCCGCCCGGGCAGACCGGCATACAAGAACGCCGTGACGGTGTGGATGGAGACGGCCCAGGGTATGGAGACGTAAATCAAAAACTTCACCCAGGGTTTGTATTTGGTGTCGTTGCGCTCCGCCTCCAGGACATTCCAGCCGATGACGAGGTTTAGGAGCAGGTAGCCGTTGAGCACCACCATATCCCAGAAGAGCACCGAATTGGGTGTGGGGTATTTGATGATATTGAAGAGCCGGTCGGGCCGCCCCAGGTCAGCGACGATGAACAGCAGACACATGGTAACGGCGGCGATGGCCAGAAATTCACCCAGGACGGTGATGCGGCCGAAGGCCTTGTAATCATGCAGGTAATACGGCAATACCACCATAACCCCGGAGGCGGCGACACCGACCAGGTAAGTGAACTGGGCGATATAAAATCCCCAGGAAACGTCCCGGCCCATGCCGGTGATGCCCAAGCCGGTAGTCAACTGTTGATAATAACCCAAAGCCCCCAGGGCAATGAGGAAGCCCAGGCCCGCCAGGAGGCCAAAATATTTTTTCGTTCCAGTAAAGGCTTGTTCAATCATAGCCACCTCACACGATGTAATAGACTTGGGGTAAAGTGCCCAGATGGGCCTTGCGGCGGATGGTAAAATAGGTCCGCAGCAATTCCCGCACCTTGGACTTGGGATCACCCAGATCGCCGAAGGCCAACGCCCCGCCGGAAGCCTCGACACAGGCCGGCAACTGGCCTTTGGCCACACGCTCATCGCAGAAGGTGCACTTTTCCACGACGCCGATCTCCCGGGTGGGATAGTTCAGGTTAACTTCCTTGACAAAGGGGCGGGGATCCTTCCAGTTGAAGCTGCGGGCCCCAAAGGGGCAGGCGGCCATGCAATACCGGCAGCCGATGCAGCGGTGCATGTCCATCATGACCATGCCGTCGGGACGGCGGAAGGTGGCCTTGGTGGGGCAGACCCTAACGCAGGGAGGATTGTCGCAGTGGTTGCAGAGCACCAGGAATTTCATGTGATGCAGCTTTTCCTGCAGGTTATCGTGCTCATCCCCCGGGAAGGCGTTGTGAAAATCTTCTTTCCAGATCCATTTAATGCGAAAGCGGTTCTGATCTTCCGGAGGGAAGGCCACGGCGCCGGGTTTGGGGTTGGCGATATCCGGAACATTATGGCTGAGGTGGCAGGCATCGATGCATTTCTGGGCGGTCTTTTCGTCCAATTTCCGCATATCCACCACCATGGCCCACCTTTTGGCATGTAACGCATTAGGCTCCGGGGCGTAGGTTTGGGCTTCCAACTGGCCAGGAGCTATCAGTTCAAAGGCGGCTTTGCCTCCCAACCCGAGGAGCGTGGAGAGACCAGCCAAGCGTAGGAATTCTCTTCTGTTGATTGTCATCACTTCGCCTCCGTCCGCGCCACTTGCTTTTTTTCTTTTTCCCAATGACAGCCCCAACAATTCGGCACCACGGCCACATAATTATGGCACTGATCACAGAACTGGGTCTTGTTGGAGTGACATTCCATACAGTTGTTGGACAAGCTGGCTAAATATTTCTTCCCTTTGCTATTGACGTAGTCCCGGTTGGCGTTGCGGACGGCTTCATCCCGCCAATCGATTAACAGGCGCATATGGTTGGCCCGCATGAATTCCTTGCTCTCCACACAGGTCCGGTCTTTTTCGGGAAGGGCCATAATGGCCGGCGTATTGAGTTGGGGATCCGGGGCCGGCACTACCTTGCCGAGGCTCCGCCAGAGGGGGGAGGTCACCAGGATCAGGAAGATGGCCAAACCTATAACCACAGCTTTAAAATTATAAAGCCTTTTGGGAACCTTGGGTTTATCTGCAAACCAGCCGAATTCGTTTTTATCGTTGCCGTTGTGGTCCATTTATTCCGCTTCCTCCTCTTCGGCGGCCTCTCCGAACCCAACCAGGTCCCGGTCCCGCAGGTCGGTGGTGCGTTCAATTTCATCATCGAACACCAGGGCGTTGCCTACCAGTTCGGTAATGCCGGTTATCTCCATCCCAGGCACCCAGTAATTCATCAGAGTAGGAAGAGTGGCCCGGTCCAAGGCGCAGATACAGCCCATGTGGTTGACCCCGTATTTTTCGCCGATATATTTCACGGCATTGGCCCGGGGCAGACCGCCCAGCATCCGGATGTCCATATTTTCATTGGCATTGATACCGGAACTGCTGCCGCAACAGAAGGTCTTTTCCCGGATAGTGTTGGGCGGCATTTCTAAGAAATTGCCTTCAGGTAAAACCTGGTTAATGATGTAGCGGGGTTCCTCAAAGATGCCCATGCCCCTGGCGGTGTTGCAGGAGTCGTGGTAACGTCATCTTGATATGGGCATTTCGTTGCGGGATCAACCTTTAATTTTCCGTGCTTGAAGAGGTCTGCGGTAAACTCGGAGATGTGCACCATTTTATGGACCGTGGTGTTCTCGAATTTGGTGCCGGTGATGGGAGAGACCGGCTCTTCCAGGAAATCCACCGGTCCCCACCAGGTAGGCATGTACTGGTTGCAGATCCGCCACATGTGGCCGCATTCGCCCCCCAAAATCCATTTCACCTTCAAGCGCTTGGCTTCCTCGTAGATTTTGGCGTTCAAACGTTTGCCCATTTCATGCGACACGAACCAGCCAAAGTTACCCCCTTCGGCAGCATACGTGCTCATGGTGTAATCGAGACCTATATACTTGAACAGCAGCAGGTAACCCATGAGGGTATATGTCCCGGGATCAGCAAAATAATCCCCGGAGGGAACCACAAAAAGAATCTCGGCGCCTTTCTTGTTAATGGGCACCGGTGTAGAAATGCCGGTGATGCGCTCATTCTCTTCAGCCAAGAAATCGATCATATCTTTGAAGGCCTGGGGCGTAGCGCCGATATGGCTGCCCTTGTCATAACACTGGGCCACCGAAGCCAGGGCCCAGTCAATGTTGATGCCCACGGAAGCCAGCAGTTCCCGGCCTAATATGGTCATCTCCGCCATGTCAATGCCGTAGGGACAGAAGACCGAACAACGCCGGCAGATGGTGCACTGGTGGAGATAATAAAACCATTCTTTGATGACATCTTCGGTCAGGTCCCGGGCGCCAGCCAATTCGCCCAGGAGCTTGCCCGCGGTTTTGAAATACCGACGATACACCGACCGCATCAGTTCGGCCCGGAGCACCGGCATATTCTTAGGGTCGCCGGTGCCTAAAAAGAAGTGGCACTTGTCGGCGCAGGCGCCGCAGCGGACACAAATGTCAAAGAAGACTTTCAGAGACCGGAAGCGCTCCAGCCGATCCTGCATGCCTTGTAAAATCCGTTCTTTCCAGTCTTCGGGCAGTTGCCAGTCATCGTCGGAGACATTCCAGGCCCTGGGATAGGGATACTCTATCATCTTCATCCACTTGGTGCTGGCGGCGTTGACAAATAACCCGGCCGAAGGTCAACTTTCGTATCCATCCAACCCCTGGCCGGGGGCTTATAATTTATCTGTAGTAATTCTGCAGGTGTAGGAATCTTAGCCATTACTTCTCCTTTTCAACTGGGAGTCCAGCCTCAATCATAGCTTCACGGTAAGCATCTTCCTGATGCATGTAATCGTGGAACTTTACCTGATAATTCCAGGGATTGACATGCAAGTTCCAGCGGTTGTCGCCGGCCATATTCCGGGTGGGGCTGAAAAACACCCCCGGCGCGTGCATCAGTTTGCTGAAGGGGAAGTAAGCAAACAGCACACTGACCAGGAAGAGGTGGATATAAAAGATAGAACCGATACCTGCAGGCACCACTGGCTTGAAGGTGGCCAAACCGAGGGCCAACTGCCTTACGGCGACGATATCAACCTTGTAGAAATAACGCATCAGGATGCCGGTGACGCCGATGGTAATGATGAGCAGCAGGGGAAAGTAATCTGCGGCCAGGGAAATGTAGCGCAACGTCGGGGTGTAGATCCGTCGGGCCAGCAGGTAGGTCAGCGCCACCACCAGTAAGACGCCGGTCAAGTAGACGGTGGGAACATAAAACTGCACAAAACCATCGACTTCCGCCAGGGCATTAACCCAGTGGGGCACGGGTTCGGCAAAAAATCTGATGTGCCGAAGAATCACAATGAGAAAGGCATAATGAAAAGCGATGGCCCCCAGCCACAACCATTTGTATGACCAGTAAACCAACCGGGAGTCTTCCGGTTTTTCTTGATTCCGCAGCAGTTCGGAACGGGTATTGCGGAAAAGACTCCGGAAAGCCAGAACTTCCAAGGCCATCCGGCCGAAGACCTGAAGTTTGTTCTCCGGGTTGTCCAGCTTATCGGCCAGGTCTCTTTTAATCCAGGGAAGAGTTTTGCCCTGGGCGCAGGTGCTGGGAATTTTGAAGGGGACGGGAGACCGAGCCCAACTGATGACCCGAAAGATCAGGCCTTCGAAGAAGATGAGCACAGCCAGATAGGGAACAACCACCCCAAAAACAAGCTGCAAGTTGGCTGCGACCCCGATATAGGCTATGACCACGAGGCCTAAGACCGCAATCAAGGGCACTGAAAAATGCCGTTTAAAAAAATCCATCTACAGTCACCTCATCTTAAGATTGACAACCATGACTATCTCTTACCTAATTCACCGGATTGCTCCTCAAAATAGTCATCTCCCAACCCAAGACGCCGCAATAAGGCGCTGACCTCGCGTTTGATTTCCGCCACCTTGACGTCACAAAGTTTTTCCCGGCGATGCATATAGACATCGAAACCCAACAGGGCCAGTCCGTCGATACGGGACTCAAGTTCCGTCATTTCGGCAGCACTGGCGGGATCAAGTAAATCTTGGGCGAGCTCTTCTCGGATTACAGACTTCAACACAAAGATAAAAGCCATCGCCCGGGATGGGGTGGCTTCCTGCAGGGCCTTCAGCCTTATCACTTCATCAAGTTGAGCTAAGATTTGGTCGGTTTCTGCCTCGAGGAGAAAACCGTCTAAAATTCCGGTCAAGCCCCGGGTGAGTTGGTAGGCTATGGGATTGGCGAAACGGTCCTTCTGGGATTTGAGGAAACGGGCGGTCTCGGGGGCGTAACTATCGAACACCAAATCTCGCCACCGTTCCAAAATTTCAGATTTTTTTTTAGAGAGCAACTCAACTAAAGTCATAGCCAGATAATTCCAGGGTAATTTGATTGTGAAAGATACAACATTCTCAAAAAGGTTTCAAGGGAAAAATGCACAATTGCCAGACAGTGATAATATATTGATATTATAATATATTTTATATTTTAAAATATTTCGTCATTCGCCTGCCGAATGAACCCGGGTTGACTTGATCTAATCCTGATAATGTCCTGTTTCTTAAGGATATTGATATTAATTCCTTAACAGCGGCAGCGGTCGAGACCGGCCAACGACTTGTTCTTTTATTCACGATTTTTCGAACTTCCAATTGAAAATCGCCCACTGTATTTGGATAAATCGAACCAATAGAGGTTGATAGTGAAAAGCAGGGTCAACCCCAGCAGATATCCCGTGCTATCCGCCTCGAAGGCTCTCAACAGCAATTTGGCGACCACAAAACTACAAAAAAAGCGCAGGCAGAATCCGAAAACCATTTTTATTTTAATTAATTAAATTGTTTCACATAATTGTCATTCTAAGGGAGCCCGGCGTCTGAACAATCTGGAGACGACGTGGAACCGGATTAGTCGCTGCGCTTTAGAATGCCAAAAATATTTTTTACTCAAATAAATTTAATGTCATAGCCAATACCACTGCCCGCCCGACTTGACAGGCAGTTGCATATTCTGATGAATATCTCGCTGCCGCTCCACTACGAGTTGAGGGGATTCACCAGATGTACCGGTATGGGTGATTGGGCCAGAACCCGGCGGGCGACGCTGCCAAAATCTGCACTTTTCTGGTCAAGGCTGTCATGACCTTTCCCATGGGTGGTCATTACCAGCAAATCCGCCTTTTCATCCTTGATGGCCTTCAGGATCTCGAAGTCCGGGAGCCCTTGCACCAGCTTGATCTGCATCATAGGACAGGCTTTCAGATCTTTTTCGCAGATTCCTTCCAGCTGTTTTTTCGCCTTATCCAACTCCCAATCTCCAAAATGGCGCAGGTGTTCCTGGCTGGGATAGCCGTAGGACTTGTCCATCGATGTCAGATCGGTGCCCACATACATCAGAATAACTTTGGCTTGATATTTTTGAGCCAAAGATACCACCTGCGGTGCAGCTTTTAGAGAATTTCTGGACAGATCGGTGGGCCAAAGAATGGTTTGCACTTCCATTAAAAACCTCCTTAGTTCACGACTAGTCTACTTGTGTAATCGCTGACAAGATAACATATTTAAAAATATCAAGGAAAGCCTTTTATGTGAAATATATTTTTTTTAAGCGCCCATCGGCGCCTCAGCACAGGGCTGCCATAGATTAACTCATTTTATTTTCTCATTAATCCGACAGGAATGCCAGAGGCAAGAATAACTTGACAGATTAATTTGTGAAGGATAATTTTATGATAGTTCTCTACGAGGCAATATTTTGCGAAGGCAATATTTTTAAGGAGGTTTAATCTCACATGGGTTGGAATGTCGAAATTGATGAAGAAAAATGCACTGGTGACGAAGAATGTGTCAATGTCTGCCCCTCCGCCGTCCTGGAAATGGAAGGCGGCAAAGCTGTTGTAGCCAACATTGATGAATGCTTGGGCTGTGAGAGCTGCGTTGAAGTTTGTCCCTCGGGTGCCATTACCGTAACCGAAGTTTAATTACCGGGTTTAGATGTAAAACGCTGGCTGCATAGAGTAGCCAGCGTTATTTTTTGCCGTAATTTCTCAGTATGTCTCAGGTTTCACAACTCTCACCAGTGCCGCAGGATTCGCACTGCTGCAAAGGCTCCAATTCTTCCGGAGCAGCATCGCGCACTTCTAAGATCTTGACATCATAATGCAAATCTTCTCCGGCCAGCGGATGGTTCTGGTCGAGAACTACCATATCGCCCTTCACTTCCACCACTTTATAGGGATAGTCCACTTCGATGGCGCAGGGATAAGGCACTACGGCTGCTCCTGGACGTAAATCCGCGCCCGCCGGGAACCTCTGCCGGTTAAATTCCTGCACCAGCCAGGGATCTCGAAGGCCGAAAGCCTCCTGGGCCGGGATTACGAACTGGCTCTCATCTCCCGGTTTTAAGCCTAACAGTCGATTTTCCAAACCCGGCAAAAGTTCTTTGTATCCGGCGATATAGGTTAAAATCTCCGGCTGGGTTGCCGAACCGCGTATATACTCTCCGGATCCGAGGTGAAGGCGGTAGGCCAACCTCACAAAACAGTCACGATGAATAATCACGAATAATACTCCTTGAAATTCAAACAAAAGTTTATTTTACTTATAGTATCTGAAAATTGATGTGTCAACCATCGTCGATTGAGGGCAAGACGATAGTTGCAGGAGTGACCAGGAATTCATCGGCATCCCGATGTCGACGCGGTTTTACCAACGTCGGCGATTGCTAATAAATGAAAATTTTTCAGGCAGCGGCAAGCCGCCCTATGGTAAAATTATGGCTGAGCAGCCTGCCAAAAATCCTAATTAAAAAGACTGACCATGGGACTAATTAGAAAAGCGCGCATTGCCGATATCGGCGATATTCGACAGACACTTCGGCAATTCGCCGACAAAGGACAGTTACTGGAACGCACCCTGGCGGAACTTTACAGCCAGGTGCGGGATTATTACGTCTTTCAGGAAAATGATCACAGTCCCATCATCGGAATTTCAGCTTTACACGTCTGCTGGGAGGCGCTTGGAGAACTGAGATCGGTTGCCGTCCTGGAAGAATTTCAAGGCCGGGGCGTGGGCAGCCGCCTGGTGGAGACCTGTTTATCCGAAGCCATAACTTTGGGTTTGGAGCAAGTTTTTGTCCTTACCTATCGCCCCCCATTCTTTTCCCGTTTCGGGTTCGAAGTGGTGGATAAAAATGCCCTGCCCCATATTGTCTGGGCCGACTGCGTCCGTTGCACCAAATTTCCTGAATGTGACGAAATTGCCATGCTTTTAAAATTTTAGAATTTTATTAAAAAATGGCGCCTTAACTATGACCCGGCGGCAATACTTGACAAGAATCACGGCGGGGAATAGAATTTACTATTGAGGTTATTTTTTTCGAATTTAATTCAGACGCGTTTTTATTACACACCTTAGTTTCCTCCATGAAATTAGCTGCTCATAAAAGGAGAACAACTCTGGGGCGAAGAGCTTGTCGGCGCCTGCTCCAGTGGAAATAATATTATGTTTGGATATTTTCTGAAGAAGATTTTCGGCAGTCAAAATGAACGGGACCTTCGCCGCCTGGCGCCCCTGGTGGACCAGATCAACAGCTTGGAACCGGAAATTCGTAACTTGAGCGATGCGGGGCTCCAGGCCAAAACTCCGGCTTTCAAAGAGCGTCTGGCACAGGGTGAGAGCCTGGACGAATTATTGCCGGAGGCTTTTGCCGTGGCCCGGGAGGCCTCGCTCAGAGTCTTGCGCATGCGTCCCTTCGATGTCCAGCTTATCGGCGGTATGGTGCTGCACAATGGCAAGATAGCTGAAATGAAAACCGGGGAAGGCAAAACCCTGGTGGCGGTACTGCCGGTTTATCTTAACGCCCTCACCGGCAAAGGCGTGCACGTGGTCACGGTGAACGACTATCTGGCCAAGCGTGATGCCGAGTGGATGGGCAAGGTCTATAAATTTTTAGGTCTGACTGTGAGCACCATTGTCCACGGCCTCTATGACGACGAAAGGCGGCAGGCTTATAATGCCGATGTCACTTACGGCACCAATAATGAGTTCGGTTTTGATTATCTCCGGGACAACATGAAGTTTTCGCTGCAAGATTATGTCCAGCGTGAATTTAACTATGCCATCGTCGATGAAGTGGATTCGATTCTCATCGACGAAGCCCGGACGCCGCTGATTATCTCGGGCCCGGCGGAAGAGTCCACCGAATTGTACCACCGCATTAACCGGGTGGGCAACATGCTGAGAAAAGAACAAGATTATACTGTCGATGAGAAATCCCGGGCCGTCATTATGACGGAAGAGGGTGTGGCCCACGCCGAAAAAATTATGAACGTGGAAAACCTGTACGATCCCAGGAACATTGAGATTTTGCATCATTTAAATCAATCCTTAAAAGCGCATGCCCTTTTTAAAAGAGATGTCGACTACATCGTCAAAGACGGCCAGGTCATTATCGTGGATGAATTTACCGGCCGCTTAATGCCGGGCCGGCGTTATTCCGACGGTTTGCACCAGTCTCTGGAAGCCAAAGAAGGGGTTCGCATCGAAAATGAGAATCAGACTCTGGCTTCCATCACCTTCCAGAATTATTTCCGGATGTACAAAAAACTGGCCGGCATGACCGGCACCGCCGATACCGAAGCCGAGGAATTTAAAAAGATTTATAAACTTGACGTCATGGTCATCCCCACCAACCAAAAAATGATTCGAGTGGATTATCCCGATGCCATTTACAAAAGTGAAGCGGAAAAATTTCAGGCTGTGGTGGAGGAAATTAAAGAGTGTCATAATGTCGGACAGCCGGTGCTGGTGGGAACCACCTCCATTGAAAAATCAGAGCGGTTGAGTCGGATGCTGCGGCTGCAGGGTATCAAGCATGAAGTGCTCAATGCCAAGCAGCATGAGAAAGAGGCCCAGATCGTGGCCCAGGCCGGGAAAAAAGGCACAGTCACCCTTGCCACCAATATGGCCGGCCGAGGCACTGACATCGTTCTGGGGCCAGGGGTGGTGGCAACCGGGGGTTTGCATATTATCGGCACCGAGCGTCATGAGAGCCGGCGCATCGACAATCAGTTGCGGGGCCGTTCCGGGCGCCAGGGCGACCCGGGCTCCTCCAGGTTTTATCTTTCCCTGGAAGATGATCTCCTGCGGATATTCGGGTCGGACCGGATCAAGAACTTAATGGGGCGTATGGGCATGGAGGATGGGGAGCCCATTGAACATCGGATGGTCAGCAACGCCATTGAACGGGCTCAGAAGCGGGTTGAAGGCCACAATTTTGACATTCGTAAGCATCTCCTGGAATATGACGACGTCATGAACAAACAGCGGGAGGTCATCTATAATCAACGGCGGGAAATCTTGGCGGGCACCAATTTATCTGAAGAAATCGGTCAAATGATCCAGGAACTCACCGACGACCTGCTGGATCAATTCACCGATGAGCGCACCATGCCCGAAGATTGGAACCTGAAAGGATTGGTCGAAGCCTTTATACAGCGCTTCGGTCTGCAACTCGATCTGCAGGATCTGGATCTGGATAATCTGGTGCTGGACGATCTTCGGGAAGCGGCCCACCTGCAGGTTGAGGCTGCCTTTGAGGCCCAGCGCCAAACCATCGGTGCGGAGATCTTTCAATCCCTGGAACAGCAAATCATGTTGCAGATAGTTGACACGCAATGGAAAGATCACTTGCTGGCCATGGATCATTTACGTGACGGCATCGGCTTGCGGGGCTATGCCCAGGTAGATCCTTTAAGAGCCTATCAGAAAGAAGGCTACGACATGTTCATGGACATGATCCAGCGGATTCAAGCCGATACCGTCCGAACTCTCTTTCTCATCCGCCTGCGCCAACAGGAAGAGGCGTCTTTCCTGGGAACAGCGCCAGACCAGGATGAGCTACAGCCACGCTGGCAATGGTGAGAATCAGCCGGTGAAAAAAGAAGGAAAAAAAATCGGCCGGAATGAGCCCTGCCCCTGCGGCAGCGGCAAGAAGTACAAAAAAGTGCTGCGCCAATAAACCAGGGGCCAGGATCCAGTGATCAGTGGTCAGTAGTCAGCTTTGGGTGGCACGCAGTTTCTAAGCCTGGCATGCCTCAGCAGCCACTACTCTTTAAATTCACCTGGAACGCTATTGCGCTATTTGCTAACTGCTAGTCGACTTTTTTCAGGATGATGCCATGGAACAGATAAAAAACCTGCTCGTCCCCGGATTTAAAGCCGCTGCGGTAGAGGCCGCCATCAAAAAGCCCGGTCGTCTGGACCTGGCCCTGATTGTGGCGGATAAGCCGGCCACTGCCGCGGGGGTATTTACCACTAATAAGGTGAAGGCCGCCCCGGTGCTTCTCTGCCAACAAACGGCTGCGTCGTGGCCAGGCCCAGGCTATCCTGGTGAACAGCGGCAATGCCAATGCCTGTACCGGCGCGGCCGGGCTGACAGCCGCGGCTGTGTCCTCGAAAACGGCCGCGACACTTTTAGGGTTACCTGAGGCCATGGTTTTACCGGCTTCAACCGGCGTCATCGGTCAGCCCCTGCCCCTGGACCGGATAGATCAAGCCCTCCCTTCCCTGGTGTCCCGCTTACAACCGGAAGGTTTGGCGGCGGCGGCCCAGGCCATTATGACCACGGACACTTTTCCAAAAACTTCCCGTATTACGGGACAGATTAATGGTCGTACTGGTTACCTTGGCGGGAATTGCCAAAGGTGCGGGCATGATTCACCCGGATATGGCCACCATGCTGGTTTTCCTGTTCACTGATGCGGTGGTGGCGCCAAAAACGCTGAAAGCAGCACTCAAAAACGGCTTGTCAAAAAGTTTTAATCGCATTACCGTTGACGGCGATACCAGCACCAATGACTGCATCTTGCTGCTGGCCGGCGGCGCTGCCGGGCACCCAGCCATAGAAGAACTGCAATCTGTCGAAGGTGAAATTTTCTGCTCTTTATTGCACACCGTCATGGCCGACCTGGCGGCCCAGGTGATTAAAGACGGCGAAGGCGCCGCCCATGTCTTTAGAGTTATCATAGAAGGTGCGGCCACACCTGGCGAGGCTGTGAAAGCGGCCCGGACCGTGGCCTTATCTCCCCTGGTAAAAACCGCCGTGGCCGGGAATGACGCCAATTGGGGCCGCATCATGGCCGCTCTGGGCCGGGCCGGGATTAGGCTGGACCAAAACAGGGTGGATATATTTTTCGGTCCGCATCAGGTCGTCCGGCAAGGGCTTGGCGTCGGGCCAACAGCCGAACAGGCGGCCCAGGCCTTGATGGCCACCGGCAATTTTGATATGCGCATCCACCTCAATCTCGGTGCCTATACGGATTACTATCTGACCTGTGATCTTACTTCCGAATACATCCATATCAATGCCGATTACCGTAGCTGAAACCGCTCCTCCGGCACTCCCGCCACTTATTTTTCTGGAATATTCCGGTAATGAGTAGTATTATTTTTTCAGACATCTAGGTTTGTTAAATTATTAGCACATTGCCAACAGTATTAATTTCTTCCCCTCTCCCTTTGAGGGGAGAGGGTCAGGGTGAGGGGTGAAACAGATATCACTTTTAACCACGACGGCCATACAAAAAGTTAGAAAAATTTTTCTGCTCTGGCTCTGTTTGACCATCTTGGCCGGGGTTTCGGCCTCATGGGCTCAGGATAATCTTCCCGCCATCGTCAAACGCATTTCCCCGGCGGTAGTGGTAGTGGAAACCCAGAGAGGGACTAAAAAAGGTATGGGGACAGGATTTTTCATCAATTCCCGGGGATACCTGGTTACCAACTACCATGTCATTTATGGGGCCGATCAGGCCGTGATCAGGACGCAAGCCGGCCGGCGCTATCCGGTGCAAAGGATTGTGGCCGAGAATAAAGAAGCCGACCTCGTCTTAATTACTGCCGATATTCCGGCGCCGGAAATCTCGCCCGTAGAAGTTTCGGGAAAAATGCCTGAGGTAGGGGAAAAAATTTATGCCATCGGCCACCCCATGGGTTTGGAAAAGACGGTCTCCGAGGGTATTGTCTCGGCCATTCGCAGGATGCCTAAACTTGGAGACATAATCCAAATAACGGCTGCCATCTCCCCCGGTTCCAGCGGTGGTCCGGTTTTTAATACCAGCGGCGTGGTTATCGGGGTGGCGCGCGCCACCTATCGCACCGGCCAGAATTTGAATTTCGCCGTGCCCGGACAAAAAGTTTTGGAATTAAAAGCCGGGGGCGGCCATAGTTTCAGGGAATTTTCTCAGGAAATGCCTGGGAATGCCTTACAAATGTATCAGAAAGGCCGAGCTTACCACGCCCGGAAAGATTATACCAGGGCAGTTCAGGCTTTTCAGGAAGCCATTCAGGCCAAACCTGATTTTGCCGAAGCCTATGACGGTGCCGGCATGTCCTATGGCGCCATGAGAAGGACTGATCTGGCAGTGGAAAATTTCCGGCAGGCGGTGCGGCTGCAGCCGAATGCGCCGCATTTCCATTATCACCTGGCGCTGGCTTATTTTTTATCCGGCAATAAAGACCTGGCCTGGCAGGAATATCGCACCCTCACCAGTCTCAATCCTGACCTGGCGGAAAAATTAAAACAAACCTTGCAAAGATAGCTTGGTCCGCAGCTGCGGCCAGGTGCAAGCTGAATGCCCGAGGAAGAGAAAGATAAAGGCGCCGATGTCAACTGAATCGCACCTGGGACCTCTGGTTATACCGGAGATGGAGCCCCTGGATGAATACAATCGCGAGTTAGTGGCCAATGTGCATCCCCCGGACTGGGTCAATCCGGAGCCGGCCCGCAGCTACAATCTGGTGGTGATCGGGGCCGGCACGGCCGGTTTGGTGACCGCGGCCGGCGCCGCCGGGCTGGGGGCCAAGGTAGCTCTCATCGAGCGCCACCACCTTGGCGGGGACTGCCTCAACTACGGCTGTGTCCCCTCCAAAGCCATCCTGCGTTCCGCCCGGGCGGCGGCCGCGCTTCGGGACGCGTCCCGGTATGGGGTTGAGGCGCCGGAGAATCTCAATGTGGATTTCGGTGCAGTTATGGCGCGGATGCGGCGCCTCCGGGCCGGCATCAGCCGCCACGATTCAGCCCGGCGCTTCCAGGATCTGGGAGTTGACGTCTTTTTGGGTCAGGCAAGCTTCCTGTCCCCCCACAGTGTGCAGGTGGACGGCAAAGTGCTGCAGTTCAAACGGGCGGTCATCGCCACCGGAGCCCGGGCCGTACAGCCAAAGATCGCCGGTCTGGCCGAAGCCGGCTTCCTCACCAACGAAACCGTCTTTGCCCTTACCAAACTACCGGCGCGCCTAGCGGTCATGGGAGCCGGCCCCATCGGTTGCGAATTTGCCCAGGCCTTTCAGCGGTTGGGCGCCCGGGTGACGCTCCTCCATAAATACGATCGGATTATGAATAAGGAGGATGCTGACGCCGCCGCCATTATCCAGGAGGTGTTTCAGCGGGAAGGGATTACACTGATCTTCAATTATCAACCAGTGCAAGTCCGAAAGACCGACACCGGCAAGATCATCGAATATGACAGCAACGGCCGCTTTGGTTCTCTGGAAGTGGATGAGATTATCATCGGCGCCGGCCGGGCTCCCAACGTCGAGGGTCTTAATCTGGAAGCCGCCGAGGTTGCCTACGAGCCGGGCAAGGGCCGGGGAGTGCCGGTCAACGACTATCTCCAGACCAGCAACCACCGAATTTACGCCGCCGGAGACATTTGCAGTCCCTACCAGTTTACCCATACGGCCGACTTCCAGGCCCGCCTCGTTATCCAGAATGCCCTGTTCTTCGGTCATAAGAAAATGAGCGCCCTCATTATCCCCTGGTGCACCTACACCGATCCGGAAGTGGCCCATGTGGGCCTCAGTGAAACGGCAGCCGGAAAGAAAGGCCTGGAATACAAGGTTTTTATAAGAAAATTTGAGGATGTGGATCGGGCTATCGTGGACGGCGACGAGGAGGGGTTCGTCAAAATTCTGGTCAAAAAAGGTTCAGACAAGATTCTGGGAGCCACCATTGTGGCCCGGCACGCCGGCGACCTGATCAGCGAAATCACCACCGCCATGGCTGCCGGCCTGGGTCTGGGAAAATTGGCAAACGTTATCCACCCCTATCCCACCCAGGCCGAGGCCATCCGTCAAGCCGGAGATCTTTACAACCGCACCAGGCTCACCCCCCGGCTAAAGACCCTGTTCAGCCTGTTCCTGAAATGGCGGCGCTGAACCTTCCAAAATATTTAAGTTACATTATAGGTGTAACGATCAAGATTTGAGTAAACATCAAACCGAGATTTGATTAAATCTGAAATGATGAAATTAAACAAACCGCCTAACCCTGAGCAGACCCCGCAGCGGTGTATCTGCTTCGGACGACGGGTTTGTCAGGGGCATATCCAGATCCAGCACCCCGAGTCGCCGCAGACCCACTCAATAATGCACCCCAAGGTTTTGCTACAAATAAGGCGGGGGTGACATCGAAAAGGCATTGGCAACAGGCAGGTACAATAAGTTCCCCCGCCCCCGCCTCCGCCTCCGCCATCCCAAATTAACTGCGGCGTTACTGCGTCGGCAGAAAGAGCTCCTCCCGGGCTCTGGCGATAGACACCGGTGTTTTTGTAGATTGCCGCTTCGGCGGTGAACCCTGGCATGTTCATGTTTTAACTCCTTTCCGGCATGAGTCTAGAAATCGTAAAAGACTCCCGCATCTGGCCTTCTATGACCGCAAATCCAGGAGTCCGGGTCACACGTGGTGCGCACGACTGGTAACTTGTATGGACCCACGTAGTCGATCGTCGTGGTGCAGCATCGGACAAATGCACGTTTCCGGCTTATAGCAATAACGGACTGGTATCTGTGGCAAGACCCGGTCCGCGTTTTCCGGACCTTCGTAATTGCCGTCCATCCGGTAGCGTCCTCCTGCCGTGGGCAATGCTGCTTCCGCGGTAAATCCTGGTAACTTCATTTTACTCATTAGTATTTACCTCCTTAAATTATCAACCTCACCGATCATAGTACGGCGACATCTTGGTAACCAAGAAGGGCCACTCCTCCGTCACATCCACCCGGACAAAGAATTTCTCTGTAAAGTCTGTGTTTCGGTTAGTGAAGGAGAAAACGACCTCCATGATCTTGCGGGTGCCACTTAAAGGTGAAGGACGGGTCTCCACCGCGGTCAAGGAAAAATCTTTGCCGAATTCTTCGGCCGCCTTGGCAAAGATACCGGGATAGCGCACCACCAGATAATTTAAGGCCCGGTGCTCATCCGTGGCTCCGGCGTTGTCGGCCATCTGCATGATGCGCCAGAACAATTCCTCGGCCGCGGCATCGAATCTCTCTTCTTTCTTGGTCTTCTCCGGCCGCGGGATGGTGGCAATGAGGGAATCGATGTCAAAGGAATAGATCTGGTCGAACATCACGAGGGGAACCACCAGGCCGTTGCACAGTTCCGGCGGTGCCAAAGGCCCCCTGACGCCGATGACGACATCCACATCGGTGGGGCGAGGACCAGGGCGGACAGCTTCCACTAATAAATTGAAATCGCCAAAGCAGGTGGGGTGGAGGATGTAGGTCTCCAAACCGGCGACGGTGAAAACCCAGCAAAGTTGCCGTGACAGATAGCGATTCTCCGGCTTGGACAACACCGCGTAGAGGGCCTCCCGGTCGGTGAGACCGGCGGTGGCGGCTCGTCCGGTGGCCTGGGCAAACTCCTTTTCCACTCCCAGGCGCGGGAAGCGAGGTTCGACACGCCCTAAGGCATATACATAGGAGGGGGGGCGGCGCCGGCAGTGGCCGACATATTTGCCGGGCTATCAGCAGGAGCCGACCCTCCTGCCGGGGCCCCACAACCAGAGGCGGTAACCCCTGTAACCGCAGCCGCAGCCGGGTGCGAATTGCTTTCGGAAGGTGCAGGCTCGCCTACTCCTTCGGCTAGTGGTTCTAGAACAGCATTCCGATCCATAGACCTTCCTCCTTGAAAATATTTTCCGTTTTAAATGGCTAACCGGGCCAAGACTGCCGCAAGAGTTCATATGCCGCCCCGGCATTCATTAAAGGGGGCACCACGGCCGGCCGCCGGGGCCCTTTGGCCTGACCGATGGCCAACTTCAGTTGCGCCGCGGAAGCGGCGGGAAACTCCGACCATAACAGCGCCAGGGCCCCGGTCACAAAAGGCACGGCGACACTGGTGCCGCTCAAGCTCAGGGGTTGGCCCCCCACGTTCAGGCTGGTAATGTTATGCCCCGGCGCGCCCAACCCCCTGGTGCCGATAGATTTTCCCAGGTTTGAAAAACTTAGCGGCCTCCCTTGCGAATCATAAGCGATTACCGGGATGACCCAGGGATGGCGGGTGATGGGCGAACTTCCGAGGGTTCCCTGGTTCCCCGCCGCAGCCACGGGAATCACCCCTCTTAAGGCGGCGTAATCCAGGGCTTCTGTTAACCGGCGATCGCCGCGCCCCGAAGGATGGAACAGGGCCACACTCAGGTTCAACAGGCGGGCGCCGGCATCAATGCATTCGACGATGGCTGCCGCCAGTTCCTCCGGCGTGGCGCTGGGCATCTGGTCCATTCCTTCTGCCGCCCCGGCAAAGATGGGCCGCACCAGGACGCGTGCAATTGGGGCATATGCCTGGGGCTGGAGAACGCCTCGAGCCACAGAGAATACCGGCTATATATGTTCCATGGAGGCAGGCGGCGCTCATATTTTGATGACATTTACTTTCTATCCCTGATAACTCCCGCAGACTTTCCCTGGTCAAATCCGGATGGCCCATTGCCACCGGTCCGTCGATCAAGCCAATGACAATTTCGGGCCGCCCTGACGTTAAGTTCATAACTGATGTGAGGTTAATCACTTCGAGAGGGTTCATGGAAAACCTTCAATTTTTTTTGTTTCTCGGCTCGGGTTCTAGTAAACTTTTATAACAAAAATAAGTCCTCAATATCATCAATGCAAGCAGGAAAGGCTGAAACTTAACCTGCAGAAGTATTTAACTTGATGATAATGCTATTAATTAATTGAAAAATATTTTATGTAAGCTTTTTAATCAGTATTGGAGGATTTACCCAGCGCCGGATATCTTGCCAAAGCCACAACTTACTATAAATATCAAATAGTTAAAGGTATGATCTGCATGTCGAAATTAACTTTTTCCGGGTTGAGTTCCATAATCCTTATTTTCGTCCGATGCCATCCACCTCGATAGCGTGACTGTCCTGTCAACTATTTGGTTAGGATCATCGATGCAACAGAGTTTCCCGGGTTTGTATCAGGCGTCCCCGTTTATTGACATCTGCCCCCCCTGTTCTTTCTATTTCTCAATCGATTTTGTATAATATGAAGTAGTGTTTAGTAGGCACTTGCTTTCGACTTCTGATGGCATCGTTCCCAGTCTGTGAGGGCATCCCCCATCTATAATATTTGACAGGGACGAGTTATCGGCAAGCAACCGAAAAATAGGCGTGGAATTATTGCGAAATAAGCGCCCAAAAGCAATCACTCAATGTATCTGTTCAATAAAATTGAGATAATTATTGGTGAAAAATTTTTATTCGAGAAACAGTCACCGGAAAACTGAAAAAAGCTACTCACAGGAGTAAGGAATGCGCCTACTGGTATTAATTGCATTGATGCTGGCAACTCTGGCTTTACATGGCTGTGCCACCACCCACTCAAGTCAGCAAACTGCTGAGAATGTGGAATGGCCGACAGGACCCGGGACGATTCCGCCATCATGGTATGACTATAACCCTGCCTATTTGCATTGGTTCAGTCCCTGGTACAATAATCCCGAAACTCCCAGATAGCGCCACATTCCCGACAGTCCGACGTTAGCTGATTATGGTCATAAAGCTTGTCCTCAGGAATATTTCCGCCTGGGATGCCAGCCGACGGAAATTGTCTGAAATATATTGAAATAAAAAATAAATTTCGATATATTACCTCACATTATCGACCCCTCTTATCAATGCGGATCATTCCCTCAGCCTGACTTGGAGTATCATATGATTTCTAAAATCGCTCGCCTTAAAACGAGCTTGAAATTACCGGCTTTTATTTTGCTGACGGTGCTGATATTAGCCGTTATGGGATGCGGCTCCAAGGCGCCGCCTTTAAGTCCTGAGGGTCTAGCTTTTAAAGAGGAAGTCAGCAGAATTATTCGTCAGATGCAGCAGTCGTTAACGGATCCGGTAGTTAAAGGTAATCTAGTCGCTATAAATGCTGCATTAAAAAATCTTTCCCGGGAAACTGCCGGCATCTGTATTGACTGTCCTTATAAAACTGCCGTTCTCAATAAAGAGGGCACATTAATAACTACTTTTCCGAATAATGAAGTTGTCGGCCGGAATTTTTCTTCGTATAAAATGGTTTCGGAACCCTTACGAAAACAGAAGATCACTCAGAGTCTGGCATACTTGGCCAGTGGCGCCAAAATATATTTTATTTCGGCCCCTCTGCTGGATAACGACAGGGTCGCCGGAGTTGTCGTTCTGGCCTTAACACCTAAAGATATCGAGAAATGGCATCTCGAAGAAAAAGAATTTTTTAACCTTAATTTTAATACCACTGGTAATCACTAAAGCTGCTGATCCTTTCCAGGATATGAATAATAGCTTACCCGCCCATAGATCATTTAGCTTAACAGCTGAAATCCAGCCAAACGGAAATAGAAAACTACTGCTTGCAGGCCATCTGGGGCTGCGAGAGGTGGAGAATTTTGAAAAAGATTTAAAAATACATCTGTCCCAAGCCGGATCCACTCACACTTCCCTGGACCTCACAGAGTTAGAATTTATTGACAGCGCCGGCGCTTTGGCCCTTCTCGAACTGGCTGCCGGCATTAAGACTCAAGGTGGTAGCTGTTCCCTGGATAATGTCCCGGCCAAAGCTCAAAAAATTTTAGATCTCATAGACATCGAGTCTCTCAAGCGCCAGCCTCTCCTCGGCGGAGGGAAGAAAATTGGTATTATCAGCGAAATAGGGGAAAGGTTTCTAGCTTTTGTTCGAGACGTCGACAACGTCATATCCTTTTTTGGTGAAGTGATTATTGACCTCGTCGCCACCTGTTTTAATCCCCGTCTGGTCCGTTGGTCCGATGTCATCCTTTACATGAAGCGGGCTGGCGTGGAAGGACTCCCGATTATCAGTCTTATCGCCCTGTTGCTGGGATTAATCCTTGCCTTTATGTCCTCCGTGCAGTTGCAGCGGTTCGGAGCTAACATTTATGTAGCTTCCCTCCTGGCCCTGGCCATGGTAAAGGAATTGGGACCGATCATGACTGCAATTCTGGTGGCCGGCCGTTCCGGCTCCGCTTTTGCCGCGGAAATCGGGACCATGAAAGTGAATGAAGAAGTGGACGCCCTTACCGTTATGGGGATGGATCCGATGTTCTTTCTGACGCTTCCTAAGGTTATAGCCTCCATGATTGTAGTGCCGCTCCTGACTATCTATGCCGACCTGCTTGGCATCATCGGCGGACTCATTGTCGGTGTCGGTTTATTGGACCTTACCGTCTATTCCTACATTCAGGAGACTAAAAATATCCTGAAAGTCTTTGATTTTACGACCAGCTTTATAAAATCCGTATTTTTCGCCTTTCTGATCTCAGCTATCGGCTGTCAAAGGGGTTTTCAAGTTCAAGGTGGGGCGGCAGCGGTAGGCACGGCGACCACTTCGGCGGTGGTGGCAGCCATATTCCTTATTATTGTGGTGGATTCGGCATTTGCCGTGGTGCTGACCTATATTCCGCGATGATTAAATGACCCATAGACGAGCGTCCATTGATATCAGAACAGCCGGAACCGATTATAGTCGTTGAGCATCTGAGAGCCGAATTCGGTGACAATCTGGTTTTCCAAGACGTCAGTTTTCAAGTGAACCGGGGGGAAATTTTTGTCATTTTAGGAGGCAGCGGCTGCGGAAAGACTACCCTGCTCAAACATATTGTCGGCCTTTATCAGACCACTGCCGGCCGAGTTCTGGTTAATGGCGTGGATATTGTCCAGCAGGACCCGAAGCTCATGCAACAGGTGCGCATGCAGACTGGTATGCTTTTTCAAGCCGGGGCTTTGTTCGGCTCCATGACCCTGGCGGAAAATATTTCGCTGCCCTTGCAGAAATACACCGACCTGTCCAGAAGCATGATCGATCTCATTGTTAAGATGAAACTGGACCTGGTAAATTTATCGGGATATGAAAATCATCTGCCGGAGGAAATTTCCGGTGGGATGAAGAAAAGAGCCGGTCTGGCTCGCGCCATGTCCCTGGACCCGGCTATTCTTTTCTTCGATGAGCCGTCCGCCGGGTTGGATCCGATTTCCGCGGTGGAACTTGACATGCTCATTAAAAATCTAAATGCCGGACTGGGCACCACCATGGTCATTGTTACTCATGAATTGGAATCCATTTTTCTGATTGCCGACCGGATTATTATGCTGGATAAAAAGGCCAAAGGAATTATTGCGGAGGGCGATCCCAGATATTTAAAAGATCATGCCACCGATCCCAGGGTGATTCATTTTTTCAATCGGACCCCGATGACAGATTGAGTATTAGAGGAAAGGAAAATCAATGGCCAAGAAAACCTCCAGCTTTCTGGTTGGAGTTTTTGTTATTGTCGGAGTGGCGTTATTAGCAGGGGCCATTGTTTGGATCGGTGTAACCGGTTATTTCCAGCCGGGCACCACGTATGTCACGTACCTGGATGAAACGGTTCAGGGTCTGCAAAAGGATTCCGTAGTCAAGTATCGCGGGGTGGATGTGGGCCGCGTGGAGGCTATCCGTATAGCTCCAGACAACAAATTAGTGGCCATTATTATGAAGATCAACATGCGGGGCGATCTCGCCAAGACCACTTTGGCTCAGTTGAGCAGCGCCGGCATCACCGGCATCATGTATGTCGATCTGGACTACCGCAGACCAGACTCACCCGACCTGTCTCCCAAATTGACCTTTCCCTCGGAGTATCCGGTTATTCCCTCGAAGCCCTCAGAGTATGCCCGTATTATCTCGGCCATTAATGCCATCATTACAAAATTAAATTCCATCGACTTTCAGGGAATTTCAAACCAGATTACGGCCACTGCGGGAGATATCGGCAGGTTTTTTAAAAGAAAAGAATTGCAGTCTATCCTGACGCAGGTGGACCAGGCCTCCGCTAACCTCCAGTCCCTGACGAGCAAAGCCAATTCTGTGGTGGATAAAATCAAAGTCGACAAGATTCTCAAAGAAACTGCCGGCACCATTGCCGAAACCAAAGCCGCGGTCATTGCCGCCAAAGGATTTGTGGCCAACCTGGAAAATAAGCTTAATGACATGAAACTGCCGGAGACGATGACCAGGACCCGGAGCGTCATCATGGAAGCACAATCAGTGGCTGAAAATCTGCGGCGCACCACTGAAACTTTGGAAAAATTTTCCGAAAGAATTTATGAGCGCCCACCTGATCTTTTATTCGGCAAACCACCCGTCCCAAGATTTAATGAGAGCGGCCGGGAAGACCGACGTTAACCTCAAAGGAGTGACCGGTGCACATACGGATGAAACGATTAACGGGGATAGTTTGGATGGCAGCACTGATTCTGTTGATCGTCGGAATTTCTGGTTGCGGCAAACCACCTGTGGTCACAAACCACTTTATTTTAGAATATCCCGCTCCGGTTTTTAGTGGCAGACCCACCCTGAATGAAAGCATCAGGGTGGAATTGTTTGCTGCGGATAAATCCATCACCGGCAACGCCATGGTTTACCTGCCCCGGCCGCTGGAGATGAAGTCCTATGTTCATAACAGATGGCAGGTGGATCCGAGTCACCTGGTGACGGATTATCTCCTGCGCGATCTGAGGAAATCAAATCTCTTCAAGGGCGTCTTCGGTTATCAGCAGTCCGGCCTCGGCCGTTTTAGGGTTGAGGGTGCGGTGCAGCAGTTCGCCGAAGTGGACGAACCGGACGGCTGGAAGGCGCTTCTGGCGGTCAGTGTGACTTTGCTGGATCTCAATGAGGCCGAAGTAACCAAGCGGGTAATTTTCCAAAAAAATTATCGACAGGCGGAACCTATGCCGGAACAGACGCCGGCCGGCCTGGCCCAGGGTATGAGCCGGGCCATGGAAGTGTTGTCGGTGCAGATCCTCAACGATCTCTACAAGGCCGCTGCGGCCAGAGTTTGCAGGTAATTTTAGTTTAACAGTAAAAATTATTAGTTATTTTTTGGGGCTTGGAACTACCAGCCTGGCTTTGGCCAACAACTCCGGCCGATATTCAAAATGCATGACATCATAATGATACCATTTCCCGCCCCAGATAAATCCCTGCTCTTCAAAAGCCGCGACAATCTCCCGGGGATATTCCGTCTGCAACGCCAGGAGTTCCATGGGATTTAAATTCTTCCCCCAACGCCAGTAGCTGCCTTTGTGGAGATCCAGCGCTATCCCCCAGGAATGGGGGCTCAGACGGTCGGTGCCGGCAATGCTGCGCCGGTTGTAACTCCCTCCCAACGGAAACAGGTAGGCTCGCAGACCCGGGTCCCTCGCCAGCACTTGACTCAGCTTTTCCCCCACCCTGGCTAAAGCCGCCGCCGCGCCGTTTTGCGAGTTGAACGAAACCCTGGCCCCGGCAAAATTTACCGGAACCAGATTATCCTGGACTTGTCCGGCAGTGTTGCCGTAGACCGCATCGAAAAAAGCCCTTAGGCGTATCCTGCCGGGATCCTGGTCGGGGATGGTCACCAAAATGGGTTTGCCGGGTCTGTAAGGCTGGGACAACATATCTTTGAGATCGGGATGCTGTAGTTTTTCTTCAAAACTCTTGGTGCGGCCATCATCATAGAGAATCTTCTGTCCATCCCGTATGACCAGAAATACCCGGTTTGGCGGAGTGACGTCCAACCCTCCGATGGCAGAGCCATAAGTCTCAAAAAGTACTTTGAGATCGGCTCTCAGGACATTATTCTGTTTCAGGGAGTCCGGAAGTTTGGCCATGGCGGCGGTAAAAGCCGGCGGTGTGGTATCCTGGACCGCATGGGTCAGATTCCAGGTGCTGAACAGGACTGCTCCCAGCACCAGGAGGAGAACAGGCGGGCGGGCATTTCTTGGATTCATAACAAGGTTCCTTGGTCTCATTGGAATGCAAACAATTTATAACTTTTATCCGCTAAGACGTTCCCTTCTTGATTGTATCAGGATCTGAGCGCCCTCGGGATTTCTTTCTACGGGGCTGCACGGCTGCAAGCCCGACCCACATAAAAAATGACAAACCCAGGCCGGCGATCCCGGTTCGCAGCCAGTCGTCAGGATAGAACAGCTCAAAACGACGATACCTGCCGATGACCCAATCAGGAACTTCTTCAATATGGACTCCTTGGCTGCGGGCGAATTTACGGAACTCGTCGGGGTCGGTTCTCTGCCGGACTTCCAGACTCCGGGTAATAAAAACCGCCAGGATGAGGCTGACTGCTAAAAGGGTAACGATACCGCACAAGCGCCTCCCGGGCACCAACCAGATGGCGCCTAGCCCTCCTGCTAACAATAACCAGATAGCCAGCGGCGGAACTTCCAGGGGCAAGGCGATGATGAAGACGGCTGCGACCAACGCCGAGATAGTCTTTAGTCCCAACCGGAGATTTGGTGAAAGACCTCGTTGCCGCGGCGCGGCCGTGGCTTTTTTTATCCCTTTGGCGGCCCATTTTTCCACGGCTGCCAGGACTTGAGCGTAATTTTGGGGAGTGCAGTAGAGCCTGAGCACCACATGCCAGCTATCCATCAGGCTAATGGTCCGTGATTCAGGGTGGACCTTGAGACGGCACACCTCATCCCAGCTTGTGCCGACACTTTCCCGGGCCATCCCCAGCAGACCGGCCCCCGCCACCCCGGGTTTGCCCGCAAGAGCTCCCAAAATGACTGCCAGGCGATTGCCCCAGCGCCCGCGTCGGCTGAGACTGACGATACCGGCCCCTTGCTCAGAGATGACGAACCCCATGGGATACCGATTGCCAAAGAAGACCAGCATGACCATGATAAAAAGAATTAAAATGCCCACGGCGGTCAGACTTAACGGCGGCAGGACATTCACAAAGCCTTGCCAATTTCGCTCAAAAGCGAGAATGACGAACATCAAAAGAAACAGAAACAGGGTGGAATAACCCCAGACCTTAAGAAGATCATACATGATGAATTGGTCGGTCAGGAGAGGGATATTCATCTGCCAGGATATTTTCTGGGTCTGCCGGGATTCCTGTTCTTCAAGGTCTTTGTGGCCGGCAGGGGGGACTGAGGCAGTTGGCGTGACGGTGGCGGATTGAACATGAATGCCATTTTGTCCTAAGGTATCCAGCAACAGGGTATAGTTTACCATGTTATTCCAGGGGAGCTCGATCCGGCTGGAGTCTTTGAGTTCCAGAATAACACCTGCATCGATGTCACCTTCGAGCAACGGTCTGGCCGCCCCAATCTCCCCCAAGTTAAGGCGGCGGGACCTGAAAAGCCTGGCAATGACCAGCCGGCCGGGCTCTACCCGGATGGCAAAACTGGCGTTCCGGGCAGCCCAGACCACGAGACTCAGGGCGCCCAGGGCTGCAAGCCAACATAGCATGGTCACCCCCAGGTCCTCTGTCCACATCTGTCGGGTGGGATCGGAAACCCAGAAAGGAATGGCAAAAAACAGGGTAAAAAAGAAGAACCCACAAATATCTAAAGGGAGGCCGCTGCCCAGATAGTTATGATAGATTTCTCCAGCCTGGGGCCGCCGGGACCGAAGGAGGGCAAATCCGGCCAACCCTGCCAGGAGCGGGACCCAGCAATACCGGCGCCAGGGGAAGACCAATGAATCAGGCGCCCCGATGTTCCGGGGCTCGAAGCCGTAGCCATATCGAACTTCAAGGTACTGCGTGACAGGAGTGTTCTTCAAGACCAGATAATTCACCGTCCAAGTCCGGCTCATCTGTTCCAACTGGTTTTTCAGGGTATCCAGTGGGGTTTCCCCCCAAAGAAAAACGAAGGCTCGCTTGTGCGGCAAGAATCGCGGCGCCAAGGGGCTGTCAGCACCTTTTGTTACCTCATGGAAAAACTCTTCCCAATTTTTTCCGGTGACTTCAATAAGTCGATGCTCGGTTTGCCGGTCAATATATTCCTGCAGAGAGCCGGGTTTGGTGGTTTTTTTGAGATATTCCTCTGCCAGTTCCATCACGCCCATTAAGCGGGGGCCGGGTTTGGAACGATATTTTTCAGCCATTTCCCCGGCAAAATCAACCGGGGCGACTATTACTAAATCCGGTACGGTGGTACCGGCCAGGATAATACATCCGGCAATCCCGGCCAGGAGGAGAAGACGGCGAATCAGTTCCAGCATGGATACATCTCCGGGTGGGTCAACCTCACGACATTGCGATACAACTAGTCGAACCTCATCAGAGTTTTCGTATTGAGGGTCATCTGGCCACAGCGCGGGCAGGGCAAGGTGGCTATTTCCTCCCTTGCGCCGTGCTGGCTGAAAAGTTAAGGTTTTCCAATGTGAGAGGGCGATAATAAAAGGATGAGCACCAGTCCATGCTGCCAGGGAGCAGTGCTGTTAGCATAATAGACCATCATTTTTTATAAAATCAAATGTTTTTTTAAAGGTTGAGGAAACCGGACTAAAGGTATAATTGAACCGGGTCGTTTTTCTCAAAATAGCAAAAAGAAAACGGGTGCTAAGGACGTGAAGTTCCACTGGCTTCGGAGACTGTTGGCACAGAATGGGTGGTCCATGAAAATACTCCTGGTAATGTTGGGCGGCAGTGTCGGCGCCCTTTCCCGTTATGCGGTGTCGCTGTTGGCAGTCAAGATGTTCGGCGTCAAATTTCCGTGGGGGACGCTCATCGTCAACCTCTCAGGTTGTTTTCTCATCGGCTTGGCTTTTGCCTGGGGCGAACGGGGTTTTACTCTCATGAATCCCTCGGTTCGCCTTTTTTTTATGACCGGGTATCTTGGGGCTTTGACGACCTTTTCCACCTTCGGCCTGGAGACGGTGACGGCGCTGCAGGAGGGGAGATACATCGTGGTGGCGGCAAATATTCTGGCCAACAATGTTATTGGTATCGCTTTGGTTTTTTTAGGTATGGCGGCGGGCCGACTGAGATAAGGAGGGGCTGGTTATGCAACCTTATACGATAATCGAGATATTTATTGACGAGGAGGCCCGCTGGCAAGGGGAGCCCCTCTTTACTGCTATGGTCAAGTTGGTTCATGATCTCAAGATTGCGGCCCGATGTCTGGTTACCAGGGGGATAGCGGGCTCTTACGAAAATGGCGAGATTGCCAGCGGGGGGATCGAGGTCTTGTCCTACAACATGCCGATACGCATTACTATTGTGGCTCCCGCTTCGGAGTCCGAGATAATCCTGGCCAAGGCCGAAGAAATGGTGACAGAGGGGATGGTGACCGTTCAGGAGGTGAAGGTCAGGTCTCATAAGACTCGGGGCTACCTCATCCCCAAACACACCAGAGTGCGGGATGTTATGACTAAATCCCCCCAGGTGGCTACCTTGGCGACCCCCTTGGCTGAAGTTGCCCGGCTGCTCCTTTCTGCCGACTTTACGGGATTGCCGGTAGTAGACGGCCAAAAACGGCCGGTGGGCGTCATCTCCCAGACAGACCTGATTTACCGGGCCGGAATACCCATGCGGCTGGGCCTGCTGGCGGAAACAGATGCGGCCAACGTTAGCGCGGTCCTGGAAAAACTGGGGGCGCGGCAGGCCGGAGAAATTATGACTCAGCCGGCGGTGACGATAGATCAGGATAGATATGTTTCCGAGGCAGTAGACCTGATGCTGGCTAAACAGGTGAAGCGGCTGCCGGTCATAGATGCTGACGGTACGCTCGTGGGAATTATTTCCCGCCAGGATGTCTTTCACTCCATAATCCGGGAGTGCCCTGACTGGCATGCTTTTCAGAAGCGGGACATCATTGTTGACAATCTCCGCTTCGTCTCCGATATCATGCGCCGGGACAACATCACGGTATTACCCGAGACACCGGTTGAAGAGGTAATACGCCTCATCGATTGCAATGACATGCATCGGCTGGCCGTCGTAAACCAGCAGGGAGATTTCCTGGGCCTGATCTCGGACCGTGATCTCCTGCTGTCTTTTGCCGAACACCATCAGGGCCTCTGGGATTATTTTGCCAGCAAGACTCCCTTTACCGAGCGGGGGCGCCGGCATCAGGAATTACAGAAATACCTGCGGGCGAAAACCGCGGCTGAAATCATGAAAACCGATATCATTACTATCCGGGAAGATGCCCCTGTGAATGAAGCCATACGCCTGATGCTGGAGAAGTCTCTTAAACGCCTGCCGGTCCTGGATGTCCAGGGAAAATTTAAAGGCATGGTGAGCCGGGAGGATCTCCTGCGCGTCGGGTTTGCCGCTAACCATTTAGATAAATAATCCTTGCCATTCTAGTTGAAAAAACTTTAAATTCTGTTAATCTCCAGGTATTATTAGGGAGTAGCTTGGCAGAGATTCAGCGTCAGGCAGGAATATGTGGATGGGTTATCAATCTACCGCCCTGGCCCGCGGAAATTAATCTTTTTGCTAAGGAGTTGATCCAATGAGTAACAAAGAAAGACTCTACCTCATTAGTTTTCAGGAAATCAGCAAAGCCATCAGTTCAACGCTGGC
>CAWBKT010000010.1:0-38593 GCA_963789385.1 uncultured delta proteobacterium
CATGCGAGGCTAGCGCTCTCCCGACTGAGCTACATCCCCATTACCATAGGATATAATAGTTTATTTTAGATAATTGTCAAGGGGCGCTCCGGACAAGGTTATATTATTTTATGGTCATTGCTAAAAATTCGGTTTATTTCACCCCCTACCTTACAGCACTGCCCATGGCCGCCTTTTTTTGCCGTGTTAAACCAAAAGGCGGGATGCGCTCCGCTTTGGCTTTCGCCGCCCTACGGGTCCCGCCCTACCATCGTTCCCTCTGTTCCCTCAGTCCCCGTTGCTGCCTTCCCCCCCTCGCCCATAGCCCATAGCCCATAGCCTTATTGCCCATAGCCTATAGCCTCTCGCCTGATTTCGTGCCATCTGTCCTATGTGTTCTGTAATTTCCAGCCCATTTTTAGTATATACAAGATATGAAGATGATTAAAAAATGCGGTGGGCCGTGCCCACCCTACATATACCGACTTTTTCGGCTCACGGCTCACTGCACGACAGCCTTTTTAACTGGCCCCTGGCCCTGACCACTGACCACTAATACCGGAGGTTTCCATGAAATCCAGATGCACCGTCTGCAATCACACCCTCATCGACGACATCAACCTGGCCATCCTCTCCGGGGATTACACCCTGGACGAACTCAGCCAAAATTTCGGCCCCAGCCGCTCGGCCTTCCACCGCCATAAAGGGCACTTGGAGAAAAAAATGGCCCGAACCCTGGAGCGCCTGGAAAATAACCGGAAACAGGTCTCCCTCCTCAAGCTCAGCGCCTTCCTGGACCATGTCCAGACCCGGGTTGAGGCTGCCGCCGCTGACGACGACACCGACCGGGTCTACAAAGGCTCCCATATCGGCTGCCGCATCATTCACCAGATCAATAAGATGGACGTCCCCCTGGAACTGGATACCGCCTATCGCCTGCTCTCCTCCCCCGGCCTGGTCTCCCGGACAGCCTTCTGCCCGCCGGCCCCCAAATCATCGCCGACCTGCACCAGGCCCTCCGGGACAAAACCCTGACGCCCTGTCCGCCCCCGGCAAGTGACGAAGACGAGGAAGCGGTTGAGAACCAGGCGGCAGAGCCAGCCCGGCCCGGGAAAAAGACCTGCCCCAGCCTCTCGCCGCCCGGGAAATCAAAAAAGCGCGCCGCCAACACGCTAAAGCCGCCCGCCAAAACCGGCATCTTCTCCGCAAAAAGCTGCGCCAAGAAAAACATCTCTTCCAGGAAAACAATCTCTTCCAAAACTTCGGCGCCGGCCGGGAATGCGACGCCCCTCCCGACCCTCCGGAAACCTCTGCCGCTCAGGCTCCCGACCCATGACGCAAATGTAGGGCGGGACCCGCAGGGCGGCGAAAGCCAAAGCGCAGCGCCTCCCGCCGTTCAGGAACTCACCCAACTCGAAACTCCCCCTGACCACTCTCCCGCCCATGCGTCATCGGCCGCCAAAGCTCCGAAACCTGAGCGCGACAAAAGCGCGACAGAATGCGAAACGCCAGCGCCGCCTGCTCCGAAAAATGCTGCGAAATCAAAAACATATCTCCAAAGCAAAAAAACTCGTGCAAAATCTCACTCTCGGCCTGGAAAGCGCCCCGCCTCCCGCCGCTCTCGCAAACTCCGCCGCTCTCGAAACTCTCGAAACCCGGAACTCGAAACTGCTTTTTCTGACCCCTGGCCACTGCCCACTGACCACTCTTTTACCGATCCCTGGCTCTCCCCGGACCTCGATCCCTGGCTCTCCCCGGAACCTGGGCCCTGTTCTCCCGACCCGAAACTTGTTGTTCCACCGACGGATCATCTCGAAACTCAAAACTTGGAACCAGACACTTCTTTTTCGGCAACCGAAAACCAGGAACCGAAAACCGACACTGATCCTGGTCTGTTAGAAACCGAAAACCGAAAACCGGAAACTGAAAACCAGCTTTTTAACGGCCCCAAACCTCCTCCCCCCTATGACGAGACCTCCCGCCCGGGCCGATGAGCTTTTCGAAATCTCCCACGGCTACAAGCGGAACAATCCTCCCCCAATCATCCCCAATCGCCGCCTGGAGGAGGATTTCCACAGCCGCAGCATCTTCGGGGATGTTAAAAATGTCCTGAAGTATATGTAGACATCATGGGAAAGTTAGAAAACCGGTACAGGGGGAGAGCCGGGGGCTCAAGGCCCACAGTGGGTCATAAGAAATTATTTTTGAGAACCGCTATGGGAGTAATAGAGGAGATAGGGCCGAAGTGCAAAAAGCCATTGACAAAACTGGCAAATAATCGATACTATAAGCAGACATTTGGGTACTTCGTGTTTAAAAGGGAAGACGGTTTGAGCCGTCGCGGACCCGCCGCTGTGACCGGGGACAAAATCTGCCACAGGCCACTGCTCTGAAGTAGGGAGTGGGAAGGCGCAGAAATTAGAATGATCCGGGAGCCAGAAGACCTGCCCAATTGCTGCCCCAGTTTTGGCGTGGGACGCCGGCTGAGGCGCTGCCGGGGCGTTAGTGTCGGCAGGTTTCTTAAGGAAAAAAACCGGGTAATCCTTAAGTTCTTTTGTGGGAACTTGAGGATTTTTTATTTTGGCGGATAGGGGAAATAAGTAGCGAAGCGGAATGCAACGTTGATTCTTCGGCTACCCAGAATCAAAAGCATTGGGAACTGCACATCAATATTTGGCAGATGGAAATGCTTAATGAGCCGGGAAATTATTTATCAGCAAGAGGCGCGGGCAGGGCGAAGATTCGGCTACTGTTTGACCGGTTTAATCGCCGCCGCCATCGTCTCCATCCTCCTGGCCTGCATGTTTGGCCGGCTGCCGATCCCGATAGCGGCGGTGGTACAGGCTTTCCTGGCCAAACTGGGGATTTTGCCGGCGACTGCCCTGGACCCCACCTGGCAGGACGTTATTTTCCAGATTCGCCTGAGCCGGATCTGCCTGTCCCTGCTGGTGGGCATGTCCCTGGCGGTGGCGGGCACCGCTTTCCAGGGGATTTTACGCAACCCGCTGGCCGACCCCTTTACCCTGGGGGTGTCCACCGGGGCCGCCTGCGGGGCTTCCCTGGCGATTTTTCTGGGCGTGGCGGCCAAAACCGCCTTCGGCATGGGACTTATTGCCGCTGGCGGCCCTGGCCGGGGCCATGGCCGCCCTGGGCGCGGTGCTGGCCCTGGGCCGGATCAACGGCAGGCTGCGGCGGGACACCATGATTCTGGCCGGCATTGTGGTGGCGACATTTCTCTCGGCGCTCATCTCCCTGTTGAAATCCCTGGACGAAGACTCCGTGAGCAGCATCGTTTTCTGGATCATGGGCAGTTTTCAGGGCCGGGGCTGGCCCCAGTTGCTTTTTGCCCTGCCCTATATCGTCGCCGGTATGGCGCTGGTCTTGGCGCATGCCCGGGAGCTTGACCTGCTGGCCCTGGGGGAGATGCAGGCCCGGCAGATGGGGCTGGAAGTTGATCAGGCCCGGCGCCGGCTGCTCATCGGGGCCAGCCTGTTAACCGCCGGGGCGGTATCGGTCTCCGGCATTATCGGCTTTGTGGGCCTGGTGGTGCCGCACCTTTTACGGATGCTCATCGGCGCCGAGCATCGCCCCCTGCTGATCCTGGCCGCGTTGCTGGGCGGCCTGGCGCTGTTGTGGTCCGACGTCCTGGCCCGGGTCATCCTGCCGGGCGGCGAGGAGTTGCCCGTGGGCGTGGTCACGGCCATCCTGGGGGGGCCATTCTTTTGCCTGCTGCTGAAGCGGCGGCGGGAGGGGGAGATCCTTTAACAGTGAGCGGTGCGAGCGGCATGCCAATGATCAGTCTTGGCTTTTGCTGAAAGCCTCTCACTAGTGAGCGGTGAGCTGAGAGAGTTAATTTGACGCCTTTAATAGAAATCCAGTCTCTGAGTTGCGCCTACGGCGAGCACGAAGTTCTGCGGGATATTAATCTGCGCCTGCAGGCCGGGGAGATGGTCGGGTTGCTGGGGCCGAACGGCAGCGGCAAATCCACCCTGTTACTGGCCCTGGCCGGGGTGTTAAAACCTCGTCAGGGGAGCGTCAGAGTCTCAGGCCAAGATGTCCATGCGTCCGAGGCCCGCTGGCGGGCCCGGCAGATGGCGTCGGTGCCGCAGAAAATAACCGTCTCCTTTCCCTTCAAGTGTTTGAGCGCCGTGCTCATGGGCCGGTATCCGCATTTACAGGGGTGGGGCGACTATTCCCGGCAGGATCTGGATCTGGCCCTGGCGGCCATGGAGCAGACCGGCATTCTGCATCTGGCGACCCGGCTGCTGCCGGAGGTTTCCGGGGGCGAGGCGCAGATGGTGATGATTGCCCGGGCCCTGGCCCAGGAGGCTCCCATCCTGCTGCTGGACGAGGCCACTTCCGCCCTGGATGCGGCCCATAAAATTCAGATCTTTGATCTGCTGAAGGAAAAAAACCGGCAGGGGCTGACCCTTCTGGGAGTGATGCACGATATCAACCTGGCGGCGCTGTATTGCCGGAGACTGGTATTTCTGAAGAACGGCCGGATAATGGCGGACGGCCCCAAGGCCGCGACCTTTACCGCCGATTTTTTATCGGAGCTGTATGAAACTGAGATTCGAGTGGGGCGCCATCCGAGCACCGGCGACCCGCAGGCCTATTTTGTCCCTGGGACCGGCGCTGGCGCTGCTGGCGCTGCTGCTGGCGGCACTACCGGCCTGGGGCAGCAATCTGCAAATCTGTGACGACACCGGGCAGGCGGTAGTACTGGCCAGACCGGCTGAGCGGATCATCGCCTTGTACGGCGCCTATAATGAGATTCTGGCCGAAATGGGTCTGCTGGACCGATTGGTGGGGCGCACCAAGGCCGATACCGAACCGCCGGAGATACTGGCCAAACCCAGCATCGGCACGCACATGCGCCCCAACGTGGAGATGATCCTGGGCTTGAAACCCGACCTGATTATCCAAAATGCCGGGGCCCAGGATGCCATGCCGGGGTTGGACCAGTTAAAACAGCAGGGCGTGCCGGTGGCGGTTTTTCACCCGGAGACCTTTAAGGACTTGTTTTCAGTTATCCAGCGGTTGGGGGTCTTGACCGGTGAGACCGGCCGGGCGGCGGCGTTAACGGCAAAATTACAGGGCCAACTGGCGGCCGTGGCTGCCAGGCTGGCCGATATCAAGGACCGGCCCAGGGTCTTCTTTGAGATCCGCTATCCCAACCTTTTGGGGGCCGGCGCTGCGTCCCTGGTGAATGATATTATTGCCCACGCCGGCGGGGTTAATTGTCTGACGGTGCCGAAGAAAATTGCCCGCCTGAATCTGGAGGCGGTCATCGCCGCCGACCCGGATGTGTATCTCGTGCAGCAGGGGCCCATGAACCCGAACCCGGAAAAGGTGAGCGAGCGGCCGAATTATACCATCCTGCGGGCGGTGCGCGCTGACCGGGTCCTGGTGGTGCCGGAGCAGATGTATTCCAGGCCGAGCCCCAGGGCGGTGGCCGCGGTGGCCCAACTGGCACAATTCCTCCATCCCGCCAGTTTTCCGGAGGGGAAGCCATGAGCGCCGGCTGCCGGGGCCTGATAATCGCCGGGGTGTCCAGCGGCGTGGGCAAGACCACGATTGCTTTGGGCCTGATGGCGGCCTTTCGCCGCCGGGGCCTGACGGTGCAGCCTTTTAAGGTGGGGCCGGATTTCATCGATCCGGGGCATCACGCCCAGGCGGCCGGGCGGGAGTCGGCCAACCTGGACGGCTGGATGTTGGCGGCCTCGGAAAATCAAAAGATCTTCCGCCGGCATTGCCGGGGGGCCGAGATTGCCCTGGTGGAAGGGGTGATGGGACTGTTCGACGGCTATGACGGCGAGAGCGAAGCCGGTTCCACGGCCCAGATGGCGAAATGGCTGGGGCTGCCCACCGTCCTGGTCCTGGACGCCCGCTCCATGGCCAGGTCCGCCGCCGCCGTGGCCCACGGTTTTGCCACGTTCGACCCGGACCTGAAGTTGGCCGGCGTTATCTTGAACCGCATCGGCAGCGAGCGCCATCTTGCCTATCTGCGGCAGGCCCTGGCCCAGGTGCCGGGCGTTGTCTGCCTGGGGGGGCTGCCCCGGCAGGAATCGCTGGCCATTCCCGAACGCCACCTGGGTCTGGTGACTTCGGAAGAGCACCCGTTGACGGCAACGTATCTCCAGGAATTGGCCGAGACCATGGAGAAACACCTGGATCTGGAGGCGCTGCTGAACCTGATGCCGATAATTCCCCCGGCCGAGGCCGAAGCAGTCCCGGACCCCGAGCTTACGAGCCGAATCCGACTGGGGGTGGCCCGGGACCAGGCTTTTTGCTTTTATTACCCGGAAAATTTCGCCTACTTGAAAAAATTCGGCGCCGAACTGGTGCCGTTTTCCCCCTTGCATGACCCCCGTCTGCCCGATAACCTGGACGGCCTGTATCTGGGTGGGGGCTACCCGGAGGTATTTGCCCGGCAATTGTCGGCCAATAGGGAAATGATTAATAAAATTCAGACAATGGCTGCAGACGGTCTGCCGGTTTACGGCGAATGCGGCGGCTTGATGTATCTGAGCCGGGGCCTCACCAATCTGACGCGGGGAGAGAACCCCCATGGCCGGCGTGCTGCCGTTGGAAGTGAGGATGCTGCCGAAACTGAAATCTTTGGGCTATCGCCAGGTGACCCTGGAGGCTGATTGCCTGTTGGGACCGGCCGGTTGCCAGGGCCGGGGGCATGAGTTTCATTATTCGGAAATAATCTCCGGGGCCCCCGGACTTGCCAAAGCCTATCGCCTGGCGGACCGCCTGGGGGAGGCGGGGATTACGGAAGGATACTGCCGCTACCGGACTCTGGCAAGTTACGTGCATCTGCATTTCGGCAGCAATCCCGGCCTGGCCGCTAATTTTGTGGCGTATTGCCATAAGTACAAGGAAAAAAGATGACTCAACCCCTGCTTCCCCAAGAAATTGAACAGGAAAGCTTCCGGCGCATTGAAGCGGCGGTGGGCGCCCATGGTTTGCCGGACCGGCAGTGGGCCGTGGTCCGCCGCATGATCCACGCTTCGGCGGAAGTGGAGCTCCTGTCGCTGGTGCACTTTCACCCTGAGGCCATAACCGCCGGCGTGGCGGCTCTGCGGCAGCGCCGGCCGGTTTTTACCGATACCCGCATGTTGTTGGCAGGTATCGGCAATCGCCTCAGCCGTCAGGGAATCCCGGCCCAGTGCCTGTTGGATGAGCCGGGAGTGGCGGCTCTGGCCAAAGAGCTGGGCCTCACCCGGTCGGCGGCGGCAGTGGCACAGGCCCAGGCGAAATTGCCGGGCAGCATTGTGGCCATCGGGAATGCGCCGACGGCGTTGCGCCGTCTGCTGGCGCTCTTGGAACAGGGAATGGCGCCGCCGGCGCTGATCATCGGTATGCCGGTGGGGTTTGTGGACGCGGCGGAATCCAAAGAAGCTTTATTGTCCGTGACCTGCCCGTATATTACCGTAGTCGGCCCCAGGGGCGGTTCGGCCCTGGCCGCCAGCGCCCTGAACGCCCTGGCGATCCTGGCAGAAGGGGAGCAGCCGCAATGACAACTGCACCTGGGATTCTCTACGGCATTGGCGTCGGCCCCGGCGATCCGGAATTGATTACCTTAAAAGCGCTGCGCCTTCTGGAGAGGGTGCCGTATGTTTTTGCCGCCGCGTCAACCAAAAACGATTACAGTCTGGCCCTCAATATCGTGCGGCATTATATTGCCCAGGCCACGGTGGAGCCCCTGTATTTTCCCATGACTTCAGACCGCCGGATTCTGGAAGCTGCCTGGGAAAAGAATGCCGGTAAGGTGCTGGAGGTATTACAACGCGGCCAGGACGTTGCTTTTCTGACGATCGGCGATCCCTTGACCTATTCCACCTACGGCTATCTCCTGAAAACGGTAAAGGGCCTGAATCCCGAGATCAGAGCCGTTACCATTCCAGGCATCACTTCCTATAACGCGGCTGCGGCCCTGGCCAACATCCCCCTGACCGAAGGTGAGGAATCTTTCTATCTGATTTCCGGGGCCCAGGGGGGCGAGCGCCTGCGGGAGGCCATCGGCACTAGCGACAATATCGTCATGCTGAAAACCTACCGGCATTTTGACGAAATTTACGACACCCTGGAAGAGCTTGAGTTGCTGGACTTTGCCACCTGCATCAGTATGTGCGGTTTGTCAGGGGAAACCGTGGCCCATGATCTGAGGCCCCTGAAAAAACAAAAAATGCCCTATCTTTCCCTGATTATCATCAAGAAAAAGGGGAGAGGTTTTTAATAAAGAATGGCAGGATAAGAAAGTATTTTTTTAACCATAGGAGAATCAGGCATGCCTGGTCATGCGGCCACGAAGAACCGCTCATTGCTCAACCCCATGTTATTCTTCCTGCTCTGCCTGGGAGTGGTGTTGGTCGGTTTTTTCAGCACCTCCACCGTGAAATTATCCCCGGGACTGGTGTATCACCACCTGCTCTGGCCATTCGGCAAACTGCTCCTCTACCTGGGAGTGGGTTTATTCATCGGTCAGGCCATGGAAAGTCTGGGCTGGTCGGCCAGGGTCGGGGCTAAAGTACGACCTCTGGTCAGCTGGGGCCGATTCGGTCCGGAGAGTGCGGCGGCTTTCAGCGCCTCTTTCTTCTCGGGAATTTTGGCCAATACCATGCTGATGAGCTCTTATCAGGACGACAAGCTAACCCGTCGTGAGCTGACGCTCAGCTATCTCCTGAATACCGGACTGCCCGGTTTTGTCCTGCATCTCCCCACAACGTTTTTCATTCTGGTGCCCCTGACCCGGACCGCAGGTTTAATTTATCTGGGCCTCAACCTGCTGGCGGCCTTGTTGCGCACCGTCGGCGTTCTGGCGGTGGGCCGTTGGACGTTAAAACCCACCGGGACCGAACCGGTGGTCGAAGCGGTCAGACCACCTGTCAAAAGCAGATTCGAGACCATCTGGAAAAAATTTTACCGGCGCTTTTTCCGCCTGGTCTGTTACACCATGCCAATCTACATCCTGATCTTTGTGGCCCAACAGGGAGGGTTTTTCAATTGGCTGCGGGAGGCCGCGGCGAACCTGGTATCTGTGACCTTTCTGCCGGTGGAAGCCGCCTCGGTGGTAATTTTTAGTGTGGCGGCGGAATTCAGTTCGGGTATTGCCGCGGCCGGCGCTTTGTTGTCCTCGGGGGCGCTGACGGTCCAGCAGACTGTGGCTGCCTTGATCTTGGGCTCGATTGTGGCCACGCCGGTGCGGGCCCTGCGGCATCAGCTTCCCACCCACGCCGGCATTTTCTCGCCCAGGTTAGGGACGCAATTGTTGCTGACCAGCCAGGGGCTGCGCATCATCAGCTTGATTGTCGTTACCATCCCGTACGTATGGTTGGGATGAGACGATGAGCCGCACTACCCGCCACCGGAGCTTGCGGACCGGTTTTTCCACGGGCACGGCTGCGGCCGGGGCGGTGACTGCGGCCCTCCTGGCCCTGGCGGAACAAGAAGCGCCGGCCGACGTTGAAGTGCCGTTGCCGGGGGGCGGTTTTCTCACGGTGCCGGTGCACCGGCAAACGTTGGTTAGTTCTGTGGGGGAAGGCCGGGTCATTAAAAATGCCGGGGATGATCCGGATGTCACCCATGGGGCCGAAATCGGGGCCCGGCTAAAGGTTCTTGACGGCTCCAGACCCGAGGGAGAACTAATTTTTCGCCGGGGCGAGGGGGTAGGGTTGATCACTAAACCCGGCCTGCCGGTGCTCCCCGGGGAGCCGGCCATCAATCCGGTGCCCCGGAAAATCATCCGCAAGGTCGTTAATCATTGGTGGCCGCAGCTTTTCCCGGACCGGCCCCTGCACCTGGAAGTGGAAATTTTTGTGCCTCAGGGGGAGGAATTGGCCATCCGGACCCTCAACCCGCGGCTCGGCATTCTCGGCGGCATTTCCATTTTAGGGACCACGGGTCTGGTGAAGCCTTTTTCCCATCAGGCCTATCGCGCCACCATCGCTGCTGCTCTAAAGGTAGCCAGGGCTGCGGGTCTGGATCAGATAGTCTTCAGCACCGGCGGCAAGAGTGAAGCCCTGGCCCGGACGCTGTTCCCCGGCCTGCCCGTGGAAAGTTTGGTGCAAATGGGGGACTATGTCCAATTTGCCATCCGGCTGGCCGGCCGTATGGGTTTTCGCCAAATCATCGTCTCGGCCTTTTTCGGCAAGGCCATGAAAATTGCCCAGGGATTGGGGCACACCCACGCTTCCCGGGGAGAGGTCGATTTAGATCTCCTGGCCGAATGGACCCGGGACCTGACCGGGAATGCAGTTTTGGCCGGGGCGGTGACCCAGGCCAACACGGCCCGGGGGGCCCTGGAACTGCTCCTGCCGGCCGGGGGGCAGGCAGTGGTGGCCAGGGTGGGTAACGAGATGCTTTACACTCTGAAAACTTTTACTGAGCGGCCGGTTAACCTGGAGGCGTTGATTTTTTCCTCCGAAGGGCAGCTTCTGTGGCAAGGATAAAAATAACCATCTTACGATTCCGGTTCATATCATCGGTTTAGGCATGTCTCCTGACGATCTGACGCCGAAAGCCCTGGACGTTATCGCCACTGCCGAGGTCTTGGCAGGGGGGCGTCGCCACCTGGATTATTTTGTTTCGCACCGGGGTGAGAGGATCGTCGTCGGCAAGGATCTGACCGGGGCCATGCAGGCGATTCAGGAGGCGGCGGCAAGCCAGAAAGTAGTGGTGCTGGCCTCGGGAGACCCCTTTTTTTACGGCCTCGGCCGCAGGTTAACGGAATTTTTAGGGCCCGGAAAATGTGGTGGTGCAGCCGAATATCACCGCGGTGCAGAGCGCCTGCAGCCTGCTGAAAATCTCCTGGGACGACGCCGCCATAGTCAGCCTCCATGGCAGAGGCATTGATAAACTGATCGAGGTGTTAGGGACGGCGGCAAAAATAATCGTCTATACCGCTGGAGCCGAGACCCCGGCAGAGATTGCCCGATTGTTGCAGGGGCCGGGGATGCCGGAATACCGGATGTGCGTCTTGGAGAATCTGGGGGAGAAAGACCAGAGATTCACCTGGCTGAGCCCGGCAGAAACGGCAGAGCAGATTTTTTCACCGTTAAACCTGGTCGTGCTGTTGGAAAAGCCGGGAGATAACGTGACTCGCCTGCATCTGGGGCTGCCCGAAGCGGCGCTGGCCCATGAAGCCGGTCTGATCACCAAATTGGAAGTTCGGGCCGTGGTTTTGGCCAAACTGCAGCTCTTGCCGGGGCAGGTCCTGTGGGATGTGGGGGCCGGCTGCGGTTCGGTGGGGCTGGAGGCCAGCCTGCTGCTGCCGGGGGGCCGGATAATCGCCGTGGAGCAGCAGCCGGAGCGGGCCGAGCAGATACTAGCCAATAAAAGCCGCTTGGGAGTGCACAATTTAGAGGTGATCTGTGCTCTCGGCGCCGGCTGGTTTCGAGGCGCTGCCGCAGCCGGACCGGGTCTTTATCGGGGGCGGCGGCAGCCGGCTGGACCAGATTTTGGCAGCAGTGCTGGCGCGGCTGAAACCTCAAGGCCGGCTGGTGGTAACGGCTACTTTGCTGGCAACTTTACAAACTGCCGCTAATTTCTTGCAATCCGGGAACTGGGAGACGGAGATCTGTCAGGTGCAGGTAAGTCGGTCCCGGGATTTGGGAAACAGTGCTTATTTACAGGCCCTCAACCCGATCTGGATTATATCTGCCTGGCCGAAGGAGGCGAATCTATGACCGAACGGCAGCCGGTGCTTTTTGTGGGGGCCGGTCCGGGCGATCCGGAATTGATTACTATAAAAGGTCAAAGGGCCCTGGCCCGGGCCGATCTCATCCTCTATACCGGGTCCTTGATTCCAGCAGATCTGCTCGTCCATGCCCGGCCGGAGGCCGAGGTGGTGGATACCGCGTCCATGGACCTGGAGGCCATTGTCTCACGTCTCATCGAGGCGTATCGGGCCGGGAAGCGGGCGGTGCGGCTGCATACCGGCGACCCCAGCCTCTACAGCGCCATTCAGGAACAGATCGTTCTGTTGCAGCAGGCCCAGGTGCCATTCCAGGTTATACCGGGGGTGACCGCGGGGGCCGCGGCGGCGGCCACCCTGGGCCGGGAGTTTACCATCCCTGAGGTGACCCAGACGGTGATCTATACCCGGGCCGCCGGCCGCACCCCGGTGCCGGAGGCCGAATCCCTGGATAAGTTGGCGGTTCACGGGGCCACGTTGGTTATTTATTTGAGCGCCGGTTTAATCGAGAAAGTGGTGGCGGAGCTCCTGCCGCACTATGGGCCGCAGACTCCGGCAGTCGTGGTCTACCGGGCCAGTTGGCCGGACGAACGGGTTATACGGGGCGAGCTGAGCACTATCGCCGGTAAAGTCCAGGCCGCCGGAATCAATCGCCAGGCTTTGATTTTAGTGGGACCGGCCCTGGCCAGAAGATTCCAGCCGGGAACGCTCCAAGCTCTATGACGAAGCCTTCAGCCACGGCTACCGCCAGGCTAAGATTGAACCATGACCGAGCGCCCGGCTGCTGCTGTCCGCATCGTGGCGCTGACCCCGGCCGGGGCTGCTTTGGGCCGCCGCCTCTATGACAAGCTGGACGGGGCCAGGTTGTGGCTGCCGGCCAAACTGCAGCCGGATTATCCCTGGGCGGTGCCGTTTGATTCGCTGCGGGACGTATTTAAGGAAGCCTTTGAAAACAAAGGCTCCCTGATCGGCATTATGGCGACGGGTATCGCGGTGCGGCATCTGGCGCCGCTCCTGAAAGGTAAAGAAACGGATCCGGCCGTGGTGATCATGGATGAACTGGGTCGATTTGCCATCAGCCTGCTTTCGGGACATCTAGGGGGAGCTAATGATCTGGCCCGCCGGGTGGCCGATCTCATGGGGGCGACGCCGGTCATTACCACGGCCACAGACGTGCAGGGGCTGCCGGCCATGGATTGCCTGGCCGCCGAGATTGGGGTTGGGCATTGAAAACCTGGAGATGGTCAAGGTAATTCAGATGGCCTGGCTTAACGGTGAAAAGGTCAGAGTAGTTGACCCGGCCGGGTTTCTCCGGGGAGAATTGGCCGGATACCGGGAACGTATCGAGGTGCAGCCGGAGCAGCCGGAATTTTTGGAGCAACGGGGCCCGGCTGTGTATGTGGGAATCAAAGATTATCAATGGCCGGAGGGCTGGCTGCGCCTGCGGCCGAAGATATTGATGGCCGGTATGGGCTGCAACAAGGGAACTCGGACGGAAGAAATTCTGGAACTTTTGACAAGACACCTTCAAGCGCTTCAATCTGTCATTATTGTCCCTGCATACCGTGGCAACCATTGCCGCCAAGCAAGGGGAACCGGGCCTGAAGGCGGCGGCCCGGCACTTAGGAGTTAACTTTATATGGTATGCCAACGAAGAACTGGAACAGATTCCGGTGCCGAATCCCTCGGCCATGGTCCGGAGACATATGGGAGTAGCCAGCGTTTGCGAAGCGGCGGCGCTGAAGGCGGCCGGGGCGACGCACCTGTTGGTGCCGAAGCAAAAGACGGCCAACGTCACCCTGGCCGTGGCCCAGGCTGGCTGACCCTGGTTAGTTTAGGGCCCGGCTCGGAGGAGTATCTGACTCCCCGGGCGTTAGAAGCACTGGCGGCCTCAGAAGTGGTGGTGGGCTATAAGATGTATGTGGAGCTGGTGCGACCGTTGCTGCAAGGTCAGGAAATTGTGGCCACCGGCATGATGGGGGAACTGCAGCGCTGCCAACTGGCCATTGACCGGGCCCTGGCCGGGGCCAAAGTGGCCCTGGTGTCCAGCGGGGATGTGGGTATATACGGCATGGCCGGACTGGCCCTGGAAATCTGCCGGGAGCGGGGGCTGAAGCTGGGACCGCTGGAAGCGGCGGGCCGGAGGTGGATCTGCCTTTGGAGGTCATCCCCGGCGTACCGGCCCTGGCCGCGGCCGCGGCCCTGTTGGGGGCGCCCCTGATGCATGATTTTGTCTCCATTTCTCTGAGTGACCTGCTGACACCCTGGGAAATCATTAAAAAGCGGGTGGAGGCGGCCGCGGCGGCAGATTTTGTCATCGTCATGTATAATCCGAAGAGCAAGAAACGGGACTGGCAACTGGGAGCGGTGCGGGAGATGGTTTTGCAGCATCGCCGGGCGGAGACTCCTGTGGGCATCGTCAGCCGGGCCATGCGGGAAGGCCAGGAAGTCATCATTACCAGCCTGGCAGAGATGTTGCAGCACCCGGTGGACATGCAGACCATTATCATTATCGGTAATTCCCAGACGTATGCTGCGGGTGGGCACATGATAACACCCCGGGGGTATCTGGATAAGTACGACTTGGACGAGAAGAAATCTTAAAGGGCTAAGCTCCACTGGCTATTTTGACTATTCGGCCAAAGGCAAGAATAAGCGAAAGAGCGAATCGAAGGAAAGAGGCGGCCAGCAAAGCATATAGGCTGGCGGATATGTCTGGATGAAAAGAAATCTCGGAACTCGAACTGGAATCGAAACTCAAAACTCGCAACTCGGAACTCCACTTTGAAATATCGTCCCCTGATGATTTTGGGCGCCGGCTCGGATGTCGGCAAGAGCATTCTGGTGGCGGCCCTCTGCCGTATCTTTCGCCAGGAAGGTATTCGAGTGGCGCCATTTAAGGCCCAGAACATGGCCCTGAACAGTTTTATCACCCCCGAAGGGGGTGAGATGGGCCGGGCCCAGGTGGTGCAGGCTCAGGCAGCCGGATTGACGCCCCAGGTGGATATGAACCCGATTCTGCTCAAGCCCAGCAGCGACGTGGGTTCTCAAGTCATCGTGCACGGCAAGGTCTACGGGAACCTGGCGGCCCGGGAATATTATGACCATAAGCCCAGGCTGGTGCGTAAAGTGATGGCCTCGTACCGCCGATTGGCTGCCGCCTATGATCTTATCGTTCTGGAAGGGGCGGGGAGCGCGGTGGAACTGAACCTGAAGCAGAACGACCTGGTCAATTTCAGCATGGCCAAAAGGGCCGGGGCTGCGGTGTTATTGGCGGCGGATATCGACCGGGGGGGCGTGTTTGCCGCCACCATCGGGACCTACCATCTGCTGACGAGGAGCGAACGGCGGCTCCTCCAGGGTTTTATCATCAACAAATTCCGGGGGGATATCTCCTTGTTTGATTCAGGTGTGCGGATCATTGAAGCGCGCACCCAAAAAAAGGTCCTGGGGGTAGTGCCTTACATGAAAGACCTGCTGCTGCCCCAGGAGGACAGCGTCGCTTTGGAACGGAAAATGGGGCGGGAGGTCAATTCTTCAGGGGCGACGGTAAACATTGGGATTATTCGCCTGCCCCACATCTCCAATTACACGGATTTTGATCCCCTGGAGCAGGAGCCCGGCGTGAGCGTCCGCTATCTGGATCACCACCAGGAACTGGAAAATTTCCATGTGCTGATCCTGCCGGGGACCAAAAATACTATTGCCGATCTGCTGTACCTGGAGCGCACCGGACTGGCTGCCAAGATTAAAAAATATGCCGGGGCCGGGGGCAGGGTCATCGGCATCTGCGGCGGGTTTCAGATTCTGGGGCAGGCAGTGTCTGACCCAATGGGAGTGGAGGGCAAGGTTTCCGAGGCAGAAGGATTAGGTCTTTTGCCTATTGTGACGACGATGGCCGGGGACAAGACCACTACCCAGGTAGAGGCGCGGTTTTTAGGGCTGGATGGTGCGCAGCCGGCGGTATCCGGGTATGAAATTCATATGGGGCGGACCGAACCGGTGGGGGAGGGGAGGGCGGTATTTCAGATTGAGCGCCGCCTGAACCAGCCGCTAGTTATTACCGACGGCTGGGCCGCACCGGACTTTCAGGTCTGGGGCAGTTACATCCACGGGTTGTTTGACAGTGACGCCTTTCGGCAGGCCTGGCTGGCGGAATTGCGGCAAGACAAGGGCCTGGAAGAGCATGCTGACAAGAATTATACCTTTGCGACATTTCAGGAAGAGCAGTTTGACCGGCTGGCCGAGGTGGTGCGGGGGAGTCTGGATGTGGGATTTTTGATGGAGATAATTAGAGAAACAGGGGGGTAACTTGAAATTACCAGCGCCTCCCCCTTTTTTCTCAGATTTCCGGCACCAATTTGATTTCCAAGCGGCAGCCCACGGCTTGAGCATATTTTTTCAGGGTGGTCAGGGAAGGAGAGTGTTTGCTCCCTGCTTCCAAGCGAGAGACGGCACTTTTGGTTGTTCCCATTAACGCTGCTACGGCTTCCTGGGTAAGACCGGACCGGGAACGGGCAGCCAGCATTTCTCGGGCGAGAGCATACTCCTCTGACAACCCCTCGTAAGCTGCCTCGAATTCCTTACGTTTTAAAGCTTTTTGAAGAAATGCTTCATGGTTATGAGGAACGGGGTTAGAATCCAATTTAGGCATTTATAACGTCCTTACAGGGCCTTTCCACTGGAGCATTTTTAGGAATGAAGGGAAAATTTTGTCTGCCTGTTTCAATTTTGTTCTTGGACATATGCGCGAATAACCGCCAAAAACCGCTCGCCATACAGGTCCAGCTTTCTTTCACCGATCCCGGCTATTTGCCGCATCTCCCCAAGGCTTCGGGGCAGCTTTCTCACCATTTCCTTGAGAGTGCTGTCATGGAAGATCACATAGGCAGGGATATTCTGCTCTCGAGCAAGCTCAAGGCGCAGGGTGCGCAGTTTTTCCCAAAGCTGCTCTGATTCAGGGGTGAGCGGCGAATCGTCTTGATGATCCTTCCGGCTGGAAGATTTCTTATTGGGTGTCAGAAACCGGATCCCGGCGGACCAGGAATTTTTGTTCGCCTTTGAGGATGGGCCGGCTTTTAGGGGTAAGTTGGAAGCCTCCCTTGCCCTCGATATCCACCTTGAGAAGACCTGCGGCGACCATTTGGCGGAAAACCGATTTCCACTCTTTCTCGGCCAATTCGGTGCCGATGCCAAAGGTAGAAATCTGATCATGTCCGAAGCGACGGATCGCGGTCATCTGATATTGCCCAGCAGAACATCGATGAGATAGAGGGCGCCAAACCTCTGGCCGGTGCGATAGACGCAGGAGAGGGCTTTTTGGGCGGCGACGGTGCCGTCCCAGGTTTCGACGTTGCCGTCACAGGTGTCACAGAAACCGCAGGGATCAGACAGGTCTTCCCCGAAATAAGCCAGAAGAACCCGCCGGCGGCAGCCGGGACACTCGGCATAGCCTAGCATGGCTTCCATTTTGCACTGCTGAACCATTTTGAACTGCTCATCCCCCTCGGAGAGAGCGAGCAACCTTTTTAAACCGATGATATCGGCGAGACTGTAAACCATCCAGGCGTCGGCTTTGTCGCCGTCCCGGCCGGCCCGTCCGGTTTCCTGATAATACGCTTCCAAGGTCTTGGGCAGATCCAGATGGGCCACAAAGCGGACGTTTGGTTTATCAATGCCCATCCCGAAGGCGATGGTAGCGACCATGATGACGCTCTCTTCCTGGAGGAATCTGGTTTGATGTCGCAACCGCGCTTCCTGGTCCATACCGGCGTGGTAGGGTAGGGCGGTGAGACCTTTGGCAGCAAGCCACTGGGCCACGGCGTCAACTTTTTTCCGGGTCAGACAGTAGACGATCCCGGCGTCCCGGGGATGTTCCCGTTGAATAAAGTTCAGCAACTGATCTTTTTCTTTGGTTTTGAGTTCGACCCGATAATAAATATTGGGCCGATCATAACTGGAGATAAATTGTCGGGCGTTTTCCAGTTTAAGTTTTGCAATAATTTCTCTCCGGGTAACCGGGTCGGCGGTGGCGGTGAGGGCAATCCGGGGGACCTGGGGAAAACGTTCCGGCAAGATGGACAGTTGCAGATATTCCGGACGGAAATCATGTCCCCATTGGGAGACGCAGTGGGCTTCATCGATGGCGAAGAGGGCCAGGGGGATTTGAGCCAGAAGTTGTTGAAATTCGGCAGTTACCAGACGTTCTGGAGCCACATAGAGCAGATCGAGTTGGCCGGCCAGCATCTGGAGCTGAACGGCGTGGGCTTCGGAAGGGTCCAAAGATGAGTTGAGGAAGGCGGCAGAGATGGCAACCTGCCGGGCGGCGTCCACCTGGTTTTGCATGAGGGCAATCAGGGGAGAGACCACCACGCCCAGGCCGGGGCGGAGCATGGCGGGAATCTGATAACAGAGCGACTTGCCGCTGCCGGTGGGCATCAGGACCAGGGCATCTTTTCCAGCCAGCACATGGTGAATGACCGCTTCCTGGTGGCCCCGGAAATCGTGATAGCCAAAACAGGTGCGCAGGAGGTCACGGGGAGGCATGTCCTTGAATTTCATTGGACTTATTATACCGGATAAGAGGCACGGCTACTGGGGCCTGTCGGGTTGCGTCGATCAACAGTGATGGGTGTGCCTGAGTCCGACATTTACTCCTCAGTGCCTACCGGCGCAACAGGTGAGTGCCTAATTAGCAAATTATTTAGAGAAATAAGTATAATTCATTAATAAGATGATCAGTCTAATAATGACAATCGTAAAATATTTATGCTCTGCGGTAGAGTATCAGATTGTCAAGGGGGGAAACGAACATTAAGAGGAAATAAGAACTGATTTATTTTCTGTTTAGGAATGGTTCCGGCCGCAGGAGCAGGTTGACAAAGAGAAGGATTGTTCTGCAAGGTTGTCGTCTTCGGCGGGATGCAGGCGGTCCCGATACTTCCTGGCCTGGTCGACGAGTGCCAGGGCCCAGGTGGGGGTGGCCAGGGCATGGGTATGGCTGTAGGTGGCCAGGACATTTTTATAGCTGATGCCGTCCCGCTGTCCGGTGACGCCGTGGCCGCGTTCCATTCGGAAGACCAGATTTAATCTTTCCAGGTCGCTCTCGATAATGCGGGAGTAGTGAAATTCATGTCCCAGTAACTTGGTGCCGGCCGGGAAATAAGAATTGGGACGGTCGACTTCGAGGATGGTGTAACCATGGCCCTGAGGTTTTTTCTCCAGCAGCACGGTAAAGGGTAAAGCTCCGACCATGGGGTAGCTTTGCTCCCGGACAATGATGTGCTCACCTAAATACATCAAGCCGCCGCATTCGGCATATACGGGTAACCCCGCCTCAATGGCATTTTTCAAAGACTGGCGGAACTTTTCATTTTTGGCCAGCATTTCGGCATTGGTTTCGGGGAAGCCGCCGCCGATATAAAGCCCATGCACGGGGGGCAGAGCTTCAGCGGTTAAGGCATTAATTTCGACGATGCGGGCGCCGGAGCCGGCCAGGGCCTCGAGATTTTCCGGGTAATAGAATTGAAAGGCCGCGTCCCGGATAATACCGATGGTCACCAGGTCGGATTGAGACTGCAAGGCGTAGGCCGGTTGATAGTTTGTTGTGGGAAGGGGAGGGGCGGCCTGGGCAATGTTCCACAGGCGTTCATAGTCCAGATATTTTTCAGCCAGGTTTTGGGCCGTAATCACAGCCTGGCAGGCGGCGGTGTGCTCCTGGGGAGGCACCAGGCCCATGTGGCGCTCAGGGAAGACGGCGCATTTCAGGCGCGGGACTGCTCCCAGTACCGGAATGCCGCAATACTGTTCAATGGAGTCGCGCAAAATCCCTTCATGGCGCGGTCGGGCTATCTGGTTTAGGATAACCCCCCGGATGTCCACGTCGGGATCAAATTTCTGGCAACCCAGAACAATAGCAGCAGCGGTGCGGGTAGTCATAGTGCAATCAACTACCAGCACCACTGGAGCTTTGATTAATTTGGCCAGTTCCGCCGTACTAGAAGTCCCGGCGGCGTCCAACCCGTCGTACAGTCCCCGGTTCCCCTCGATAAGTGCGCCATCCTGAGCAACGGTGTGCTGCCTCAAGGTATAGAGCATCTGCTCCCGTTGCATAAGAAACGGGTCCAGATTGTAACAAGGGCGTCCGGCGGCCAGGGCATGCCAGGCCGGATCGATGTAATCCGGCCCCTTTTTAAAGGGTACAACGTTCCGTCCCCGCTGGCGCCAGACAGCCAGCAGACCTAGGGTCAACGTGGTCTTGCCGGAGCCGCCACGCAGGGCCGCCAGCACTAAGCGGGGACAGAACTGGGCCATTAGAGGTTCTTGGCCGCCCCTTCCTGGTGGGGGATTTCTATATAACTACCCCCAAAATACGTATAGACGCAACGGCCACCGTCAATCAGATCCTTGATCGCGAACTTGATGTCATTCTTAGGCTGATCAGGATGATCTTTCAGCACGGCCTTCTGGACATCCATGGCCTTCAGGTTTTTCTTCCCCTGGGCCTTGGAAATCAGGTCGAAAATATAATTACATAAGTCTTCTTTGGATAGAGCCATTTAATTCACCTGCTTAGAATTTAAAATGCATGGACGTTCTAAAAGTATCATACGCCTGGAACTTATAGTCGTCAATATGCTGGAAGGTAAACGGAATGTCGCAGACCTCAAAGAACTTTTCCCAACCGATGCGCTCGACCCATTCGCCGACGCGTTCGTACTTCATGGCGCTTTCGGCGTACTTGACGAGGATCTTGCGGATGGTGGCCACGGTGTCCGGCCAAAGCGGCGGGTCATTGGGAATATAAGGAACCGCCAAGCGGGAGAACATCGGGGGGCTCTTGGCATTGGAGACTTTACCGCCCACCAACAGGGCGACGCCGCCCTTTTCCGAGTCGAAGACGGGCAGGGCCGGGCACATGGTGTAGCAGTTGCCGCAATACATGCACCGTTCTTCGTTGATGACCACGGACTTTATACTCTTGTCGGGATGCGGCCGGATGGCGCCGGTGGGACAAGAACCGATGGTGGTGGGGATTTCGCACAGATGGCGCAGAACCTCATGCTTCACTTTGGGCGGGGTCCGGTGCACACCGCAGATGGCGATGTCGGAGCAGTGCACGGCGCCGCACATGTTCAGGCAGCAGGCCAGGGAGATACGGACCTGGGCCGGCAGCTTATGGGAGCCGAAATAATCAAACAGGTCGTCCATGACGGCTTTAACGACACCGGAGGCATCGATGGCCGGGGTATGGCAGTGAATCCAGCCCTGGGTGTGGACGATGTTGGTGACGGAGTGGCCGGTGCCGCCTTTGGGCAGGCCCCGTTTGACCAGTTCGGCTTTCAGGGGTTCCAACTGGGCCTTGTCGGAGACCAGGAATTCACGTTGTGACGGCTGGTGAAGCGCAGGTGGCCGCCGCAGTATTTTTCGGCGATGTCGCACAGGTCCCGGGCGAATAAGGTAGTCATAATCCGGGGGGAGGCGACGCGCACGCTAATGAGTTCAGCGCCGGATTCGGAGACGTGAACCAAAACACCAGGTTCCGGGATGGTGTGGTATTTCCACTTGCCGAAGTTGTCTTTGATGACCTGCGGCATGAATTTGCTGAAATGCGGGGGGCCAATATCGGTAATCCGTTCGGACATGTTAAGTTTTCCTCCTTACTCAATACGGATCGAAATTCAAAATTAGGTTAATTAGCTGACTGATAACTTATTTATTGGTAAAGTACTTCTTCCCGGCAGCTTCGTTGTCGAAGTCAGACTGATGCCAGAAGAAGAAGGGGTTGGCCCGGGGCACGTGCACACTCTGGGGCACCGGCGGTAAGCCGACGCCTTCCAGGAAGGCCCGCATGCCCAGCCGCATGATGAGTTCGCCGGTCCGCTCCCGGTTCTTGCCGTTTTCAGCCCACCACTCCATGATATTGGCGGTAAGTTCTTTGAGTTCATCAAAGGGTTCTTCCATGCGCATGAAGGGCACGATGACCCAGCTCATCTGGGCGCCTTCCAGGATGGGGGCGTGGGAGCCGAGGAGAATGGTGCAGCCCTTATCGGTGCCGGTGCGCAGGGCCTGGGGCATCAGGTTGATGCAGTGCATGCAGTGGTTGCATTCCCGGTTGTTGATCTTCAGGGTTTTGCCGTCCAGCATCATGCACTGGGTGGGGCAGAGATCGACGACATCAGCCTGGACATCTAATTTATCAACATTGGAGCCGCCGCCCTTGGGTTTCAGCTCGCCACCGATGTAAGCGGCGACGGCGGCCTGGTCGATGCGGATGTCATCTTTCCAGACACCGATCATGGACATGTCGGAACGGGCTACGGCAGGCCACGCAGTCATTGGGGCAACCGGAGAATTTCAGTTTGTATTTGTAGGGGAAGGAAGGCCGATGCAGGTCGAACTGGAATTCCTGGGTCAGTTGATAGCAGGCTTCCATGGGTGTCGTAGCAGGACCATTCGCAGCGGGACAGACCACAGCAGCAGGAAGGGCTGCGCATGGCGGAACCGGAACCGCCGATGTCCCAACCTTTTTGGGCAACGGCCTGAAAGCAAGGCTCCAGATTGTCGGTAGTGGTGCCCAGGAAGATGAGGTCGCCGGTGGCGCCGTGCATATTGAGGATGCCGCTGCCGTACTTGATCCCAAATGTCAAATAATTCCCGCAAAGCGGTGGAGGTATAATACCAGCCGGAGGGCTGGTTGATCCGCATGGTGTGGAAATGTGCCAGACCGGGGAATTCATCCGGCAAGTCAGAGTAACGGCCAATGATGCCGGAGCCATAACCCAGCACACCCACGATGCCGCCGTGTTTCCAGTGGGTGATTTTTTCTTTATAAGATCTTTCCAACTGCCCCAGCAGGTCGTCGACCTGAGGCTTCGTCGCGGCCAACCGCTTCAGATCCTTCACGAAGCTCGGGAACGGACCGGATACAAGTTGATCCAGTAATGGGGTTTTGTGCATGAAAACTTCCTCCCTTTGGATTAGTAAGCAATATTGAATTTATCCTTTTTTTCACAAACAAAGTCATTATATCATTTGGAAGAATAATCTTGTCAACAAAAAAAATTGTCCGATATCAATAGATTTGGTGATTTCGGCTCAAACCAATTTAAAATTGGCTAAGGAAAGAACTTATGATTAATTAAGAATTTGTGAGGAAATTTACAGGACCGAGCTTTTCCAATTCCTTGACACATTTCTCCGCGGGTCCGACCACCAGGGTTACCAAAGCCTCGGGCTGGAGATATTTTTGCGCCGCGGCCTGGGCGGCCGCTTGGTCAACTGCCAAAAGGCGCGGCCGGTAGAGATGTAAATAGTCAGCTGCCCAGGTTATACAGGTCAATGCTGAGTAATTGCTGGGCCAAACCGCCGGGCGTTTCCAGGCTCAGGGGGAAACTCCCGACAAAATAGCTTTGGGCATCGGCCAGTTCGGACGCGGTAACGCCGCTGGTTTTGACATCGGTCATAACTTCCTTGATTTCCTGGACGACTGCCGCAGTATGTTCGGCCGGGGTAAAGGTAGAAATAATAAAGGGGCCCGGCGCCCGGCGTAAGTTGAAAATGGCTGCGGACGCCGTAGGTTAAACCTTTTTCGGCTCGGATGCGCATCATCAGGCGGGACGAAAATCCTCCACCCCCAAAAATGTAATTCATCAGGCGCAGCGGGAAAAAGTCCGGATTGTGGCGCGGCAGCCCCAAATGGCCGCAGCGAATCTCACTCTGGGTGAGGGTCGGCTGGTCCAACAGGTAAATTCCGGATGGACATACGGCTTCCGGAGCTTCTTGAAAAGGTGCTGAGGGTTGACCGGGTGGGGACCAATTGCGCCAATATCGTTCGGCAATGGCTAGAGAGTCAGCTTCCGGGACCATACCCACAATCACCAGAGTACTTTCCTTGGGGTGAAACTGATGGTGATAGAAAGACTTCAGATCAGCCAGGTCTAAAGCAGCTAAGGATTCAAGGCTGCCGTCGACGGCGTGGCCATAAGGGCTGGCGCCAAAAAAGAGGGGTACATAGGTGCGATTGGCCAATTCCCGGGGGTCATCCAGGTAATGGATCAGCTCAGCTTTCCGGCGCTCCTGCAAAAAGAGGAATTCCTGCTCCGGAAAACCCGGTTCCAAAACAATCTCCGCCAAAAGCGCCATGAGATCGGCAAAATCTTCCGCCAGGCCTTCCACGGTAATCAACGTGTGGTCCCAGGTGCCATGGGCTTTGAGCATGGCGCCGCGGCCTTCGATGGTTAAGGCAAGCTCCAGTTGATCCCGGTGTTTGGTTCCGAGAGTGAGGCACTCGGCCAGGCAGTCGGCAGTTCCGCCTTTTCCCGGGGGATCGGTCTCCGACCCGCGTTTAGCCATATACGTGATCGTTACCCAGGGGGTGCGGGTATATTCCATCCCCATGATCTTCATACGGTTAGGGAGACTGTGAGTATATATCGTCGGGAGAAAATCATCATTTAATGACATAGTGGATCCTCATTGAGCAGCGGCGGAGCTTCTCATCAGCTCCAGGTGCAAAGCATGAAATTGAGGCGGCAATTTTTACGTTACCGGCCCCAGAGCGGCATTTTCCTCGGGAGACACCGGTTGCACCACAACTACGGTGCGGTTGTCGGCACTAAGATATTTGTTGGCAACTTCTTGAATCTGTTCCAAAGTCACCTGCTCATAATAGCTCAGCAATCTATTGATGCCATCGGCCTGGCCGGTCTTCAGGAACAACAGGCCCGCCAGCAGACCGCGATAAAAATTGTTCGCCAGCACCCGCACGGTTTGTGAGCGCAGCAGCTTTTTGACCCGGGCCAGTTCAGATTCTGCCAGGCCGTGAGTTTTGATCTGATCGATTTCCTCCCAGACTGACTCTTCCAGCCCCGACAGTGACTGTCCAGGAGCGGCAATGCCGGTAATCGCCAGCAGCCCCGGGTCTTGGGAGGTAAATGGGGGCGGTGACAGATCTACTTCAATCTGGATGGCCAGGCCGGGACGAACCAATTTTTGATAATAGCGTGAAGCCTTCCCCAGACCCAAAGCCGCCGCCAGGAGCAGGATAGTATAGGTATCCGGATGATCAATGGCAGGTATATGGAAACCCGCCAGAAATGCCTCTACCTGGGAAACTTTTTTAAAAATGGCCCGGCGCTCGCCCCGTTGCGGCGGCTCCGTGGTATGCACTGTCGGCACGGGCCCGGAACCGGGGATGTTGCCAAAATATTTGGCAACTAATTCTCTGGCTCTTTCCGGATCCACATCCCCGGCAACGGTGGCCACCATATTGGCCGGGTTATAATAGGTGCGGAAATATTCCTGACAATCTTCCAGAGTCATAGCCACCAAATCGCTGTCCCAGCCGATTATCGGCCATTTATAGGCATGTTGGGAGTAGGCAGTGGCAAAAAGCAATTCCAGGGGCAGGCCAAAAGGGCTGTCCACCGAACGCAATTTTCGTTCGCTGCGCACTACTTCCCGTTCCGAACCAAAACTCTCCGGCGTCAGGTCCAGGTTAAGGAGCCGGTCCGCCTCGAGCCTTACCGCCAGTTCCAGATGTTCCGCCGGAATGTTTTCAAAATAGGAGGTATTGTCCTGAGTGGTAAAAGCGTTGACTTCCCCTCCCTTGGCCTGGATGATGCGGGCAAATTCTTCGGGGCCGAGTTCCTTGGAACCTCGAAACATCATATGTTCGAAGAGGTGGCTGATACCGGTGATTCCCTGCCTTTCGTTGCGGGAACCGACGGCATAATGAAGTTGAAAGGAGGCTATAGGCAGACTGGAATTGGGCAAGACCAGAAGTTTCAAACCATTATCAAATCGATATTCCTTGATTTCAATGGCCGGGTTCCAGTTCTTGGGGTCGAGATTTTTTGGCATAGTGTTCCCCATTTTTAGCAGTTTGAATCAAACATTTATCGTCATGGCGGTCAGCTTGCAGCACAGAAAAAAAGTTGTTTTTTAGCTGACCGCTGACTGCGGAAAGCCTTTTTATTTTTTACCCGGCGGATACCCCGCCCAATCCGTGAGCAAAGACTCATCCACTTCCACCTCAGCCGGTGATGCCGGCATTATGGGTATGGCTTTGGGTTTCTCGCCGTTTAACAATCTCTGGACCAATTGCGCGGCTTGTTGGCCGATGGTGTCATAATTGAGCGTGACGCTCAGAACCGCGCCTCGGCGGTCGAGGCGGGGGTTGCCGTTTACCACCACAAACCGGCGCTCGAGGCCCAGGGTCATTAAGTGCCGGGCGTAATTTTTCGAGAATTGGTCCGGTGGAATATAAATTACCTGAATACCCTGCTTTCTCAGTTCATCAAGAGCGGCGATTGCCTCCGGGCCTGACTGAGCCGGCCGCGCGGTCAACGTCAGGCCGGCTGACTGGGCCAGGGCAGCAAAATTTTGTTTGAGTTCAACCGAGGGACCTTCAGAGGGATCATAGATGAGCCCCCAATGACGTTTGGCCGGAAACAACTGTGCCGTCTTCTCAATGGCTTCTTTCAGGGGAGGCGGGCTGGCGATGCCGGTGATATTTGCCTGGTGGTCATCGGGATGGTCTTTATTGTAGGCGGCGCCGGTGTGAAAAGGATCTGCCACCATGGCAAAGACAACCAATCCTTTTTTTATTCTGGGAGCAGTCAAGGCCAAAGCCTGGGTGCCCAAGACAATTAAAAGGCGGGGCTGCTTCAGGGCCAGTTCTTTTAGGAAAATTTCTCCTTGGTGATAATTCCCTGCGGCATCGACCACCGGTAATTTTTGTTCCAGGACACGTTCCATCCCACTCAGAACGGCTTTAGCCTGGGGAGTAAGGTCCCAGCAAAAAACCTCAATATCATCCTTGGCATCAATCGGCTGGACTGGAGCCAGGAAGAGCAGCAGAGGAAGCAAGCTGACGAGGAGAAATTTTTTGTTCATCACATCCGGTTATTGACCGAGGAATATCGCCTTGATCATGGATATTGCGGGCCGGGCGACCAAACTCAGAATTAATGGATAATTTTAGCTATCCGGTCCCAGCGTGGCCAGAATTTGTTTTTATCCAGGGAAAAATAAATAATCCAGGCTTTTCCCCGAACATTATCTATAGGCACAGTCCCCCAAAATCGGCTGTCATAACTGTGGTCCCGGTTGTCACCCATGACAAACAGTTGGCCCGGCGGCACGGTAAAAGGGCCAAAATTATCCCGGTGGCTGCCTTCAGAACCTGAAATCCACTGATCATTCTGATCAATAATATGGTAATCCTTAAAAATTGCCTGAGGCGTTTCCGTTAATGTATCATTCACATACAATTTTTTATTAATGATTTGGATTTTATCCCCGGGTATGCCGATGATCCGTTTAATAAAATCTTTGGTGGGGTCTTTGGGATAAATAAAAACCACGACATCTCCCCGCTGCGGCGTTCCGTTGGCAATAACTATTTGATTTGTAAAAGGATTGCGAATGCCGTAAGAAAATTTATTTACCAGCAGGTAATCGCCGATCTGCAAAGTTTCCAACATGGACCCGGAAGGTATGGAGAAAGCCTGCACGATAAAAGCCCTGATAAACAGAGCCAGGAACAGGGCAATGACGATGGCTTCGAGATATTCTCGCCATAGAGGTTTTTTTCTTTTCGTAAGTGCGTCTGACGAATTACCGAAAGGCGCCTCAGTTGCTCTGGACATGGTTACTCCCGTAAGCCGAACACCGCCAGGAAGGCCTCCTGGGGTATTTGAATTTTGCCTATCTGTTTCAGGCGCTTCTTGCCTTCTTTCTGTTTTTCCAAAAGCTTGCGCTTTCGACTGATATCGCCGCCGTAACATTTGGCGGTGACATTTTTACGCAGGGCCGGCACCGATTCCCGGGCAATGACCCTGGAGCCGATGGCCGCCTGAATTACCACCTCAAACATCTGCCGGGGGATAATTTTTTTTAGTCTTTCGGTTAATTCCCGGCCCCAGCGGTAAGCCTTGTCTTTGTGTACGATGATCGACAGAGCATCGATCGGTTCACCATTTACCATCAGGTCCATCTGTATGAGGGCAGAAGGCCGGTACCCCAGCATCTCATAATCCATGGAGGCATAGCCCCGGCTCAGAGATTTGAGCTGATCATAAAAATCCATGAGGATTTCGTTCAAAGGTAATTCGTAAATCAGCAACGCCTTCTGGTTGGGGAAAAAACGAATTTCCACTTGCCGGCCCCGCTTTTCTTCGCACAGGTTCAGAATATTTCCCAGGTACTCAGCAGGCGTATGGATTTCCACCCGGACGATGGGCTCTTCCAGGTGCTCAATTCTGCCCCAGGGCGGCAGTTTGAGGGGGTTGTCCACCCAGATCTCTTCACCCTTGGTGGTTATGACTTTATAGACTACCGTGGGTGCGGTGGCCAACAGGGATAATTCATACTCCCGCTCCAGACGTTCCTTGATTATCTCGAGATGGAGCAGACCCAAAAAACCCAGGCGATAACCGAAACCCAGAGCCGCAGAAGTTTCCGGTTCATACGTGAACGAAGAATCATTGAGGCGCAGCTTTTCCAGCCCCTCTTTGAGGCGGCCGTATTCCCCCGGATCCACCGGATAAAAACCGCTGAAAACCATGGGTTTGATCTGTTTAAAACCGGGAAAAGGTTCCGAAGTGGGGTTGACGGCATCAGTAATGGTATCGCCGATCATGGCGTCAGCCAGGTTTTTGATGGTGGCGGTGAGAAAACCCACTTCCCCCACGCTTAAGCTGTCCACGACCGTGGCATGGGGGCTGAAGATGCCTAACTGATAGACCTCATACGTTTTGCCGGTGGCCATGAGGAGTATTTTCTGGCCCTGCTGCACGGTGCCGGCCAAGACCCGGACCATGACCACAGTGCCTACGTAAGGATCGAACCAGGAATCAAAGATGAGCATCTTCAGAGGGTCGTCGGCTCGGCCTTGCGGCGGCGGCACGCGGGTGACGATGGCCTCCAGAATCTCTTCGATGCCCTGGCCGGTCTTGGCACTGGCTTGGATAGCGAGAGCGGGATCGAGGCCGATAATTTCCTTAATCTCCTCGGCCACCGTGTCCGGGTCGGCGTTGGCCATATCACACTTGTTGAGCACCGGGATGATTTCCAGATTGTTGTCCAGAGCCAGGTAGGCATTTGCCAGGGTCTGCGCCTCTACTCCCTGGGAGGCGTCGACTACCAACAAAACCCCTTCGCTGGCTGCCAGGCTCCTGGAAACTTCATAACTGAAATCCACATGGCCGGGGGTATCGATCAGATTGAGGAGATACTCCTGTCCATCTCCGGCACGATACCAGAGACGTACTGCCGCGGCTTTTATGGTAATTCCCCGTTCCCGCTCCAGGTCCATACTGTCCAGGAATTGATCCCGCTTTTCCCGGGAGGTGATGGCGCCGGTATGTTCCAACAATCGGTCTGCCAGAGTGGACTTGCCGTGGTCGATATGGGCAATTATCGAAAAATTTCGGATATATTCTGGATTCATACAATTGACGGGAAGTGGTTCCAGTCTAATTCCTGGAGTTTAGTCGGTTAACCGGCGAATTAACTCCGGTCCCTGGGCAAAAGAGTCTAGATAATAATCCGCTTCCAGATGAGGGCTGCGAAAGGCTACTAATTTAACCCCGCAGTTGCGGGCAAACTCCTGATCGACGCTGGAATCGCCAAAATACAGGGCCTCCTCCGGTCCAATACCAAAATGTTGAAATATTTTTAAAAAAGACTCCGGGTGAGGTTTAGGATGCTGCACGTCCTGAGCGGAAACGATGATGTCAAAAAAATCCTGAAGACTATGGTGTTCAAAGACGGCCTTGGTAGTAATGGTGCGATTGGTGGCCACGGCAGTGCCGAACTTGGGGCGCAGAAATTGCAGGAATTCTATCAGGTGCGCCTCCCGCCGCATGAGGGGAATGAACCGCATGTAATCCATACTGAAGCAATACTTTATAATATCATCCATATTGACCTGGTCCGGAAAAATATGAGCCAAAGATTCATAAACCGTATGAGCATGAATATAATCAATGGCTGCTTCATCCATGGCCGGGAAATTAAAATGCTCCAGGACATGATTATAATAAGCAATATTTGAAGAACGGGAGTCGAATAAGACCCCATCGCAATCAAAGGCAACGACTTTTAGTTTCATATGATTTCAAGTGTGGAGAGTTTTTCTATGGAATCATTGGAGGCCATATTAAAAATATTAAATAATAATTTTAACCCTGAATATAGCACTTGTCAATGAATCGGAAAAAAATCTGCAATAACCTGCCTAGCTAAAACAATTTTCGGGCTACTAACAGGCGCGTATTTTTTATTTTTTTTTAAAAATATCTGCTATAATAATCTAGTTATATTCTTGTCCATAAAGAGCAGGTTACCATATGAAAGCACTCCTTGCACTTGAAGACGGCCTGGTGCTTACCGGCCGCTCTTTTACCGGGCCGGGCGAGGCCGGGGGAGAGGTAGTCTTCAACACTTCCATGACCGGTTACCAGGAAATTCTTACCGATCCTTCGTATACCGGCCAGATTGTCACCATGACCTACACGCTTATCGGCAACTACGGGATTAATTTTGAAGATGTGGAATCCCGGGGGGTCCAGGCCGAAGGGTTTATCGTCAAAGAATATCATCCCTATCCCTCCAATTGGCGGGCCAAAGGCAATTTAGCGGAATACTTAAAAGCCAGCGGTACATTGGGCGTGGAAGGCATCGACACCCGGGCGGTCACCAAAAGGATACGGGAAGCCGGAGCCATGCGGGGGCTTATCTCTACCGAGGATTTGGATCCGGAATCACTGGTGCGCCGGGCCCGGGCACTTCCCGGCATGGAAGGCGCCAACCTGGTGGACCAGGTTACCTGCCCGGCACCTTACTGGTGGGATGAATCTGCCCTCGGCGAAAATACCGCACCTAAAGACTTGCAATCGCTTTGGCAGGAACGTACCGGCAAAAAAATCATATTGTACAACTATGGGGTTAAATTTAATATTATTCGGAACCTTAAGGCCCGGGGCCTCGAGGTTCTGGTCGTCCCGGCCGCGACTCCGGCCGCGGAGGTTTTAGCCCTCAACCCGGATGGCGTGGTCCTTTCCAACGGCCCCGGGCGACCCGGCGGCGGTGACCTACGCCGTGGACAATGTCCGCCAGGTCTTGGGTCGGAAGCCGGTCTTCGGCATCTGCCTGGGTCACCAGCTCATGGGCCTGGCTTTGGGCGGGCGCACCTTCAAATTAAAGTTCGGCCACCGGGGCGGCAATCAGCCGGTGAAGAATCTCCTCAACGGCCGGGTGGAGATCACCTCCCAGAACCACGGTTTTGCGGTGGACCTCAATTCCATTGCCGACCCTGCCGTGGAACTGACGCATGTTAATCTGAATGACAATACCCTGGAAGGTTTGCGGCATCCCAAACTCCGGGCCTTTTCAGTGCAATATCACCCGGAGGCCAGCCCCGGCCCGCATGACGCGGATTATTTGTTTGATGAGTTTATACGGGTATGGTAAATAAAATAAGATGAAATTTTATATTTTGGGGCAATTCTATGAAATAAAAGTCGTGTTTGAGTCGAGCGATGAAGGCGGATACACAGTTTACGTGCCGTCACTTCCTGGATCTATTTCAGAAGGTGACACGATGGAAGAGGCCTTGGCAAACATACATGAAGCGATATCCTTGTATCTCGAAGGGTAACCACTTCAGTTCGCTGATAGATTCTAAGTATGCCTGAAATCGAAAAACTCCTCTTTAGAATTTTAAGGGGGATCTCAGATAATAATATTCCTTTTGATGGGATCTGCCATTTGCTTAAAAAATATGGTTTTCAGGAGCGCATCAAGGGAAGTCATCAAATTTTCTCTAAGGAGGGGATTGTGGAAATATTAAACCTGCAACCCAATGAAGGCAAGGCCAAAACCTATCAGGTTAAGCAGATCCGCCAGGTTCTCCTGAAATATCGTTTGGGAGGCGAAGAATGAGTAACTACCGCTATGAAGTCATTATTTATTGGAGCGATGCAGATCAGGCCTTAATTGCTGAAGTCCCCGAACTGCCTGGTTGCGCTGCCGATGGCGATACTTATCAGGAGGCGGTGTCCAACGTCGAGACTATTATTCAAGAGTGGATAGAAACTGCACTGGAATTGGGCAGGCCTATTCCAGAACCTAAAGGCCGTCTTCTGTATGCCTGAAACTTTAAAATTTACAATTAAATATTCTTAAGTATTTTTTAAGCGAGGTAAAAGTCAATGAAGGTATGCACAATAGGTCTTGATCTGCCCGAGGGCAAGGTCAAGTATCATGACGATAAGTTTGTGGAACTGGTAAAAAAGTGTGATCCGTTGAAGGTAACCCCTTTTTATATGGAATTCATGCAAGACGATTTTGTCCATGCCGACGCCTTTGTCGTGGCAGCTGATCGGGCTCTGGATCTGCTGATCCTGGATATGGAGAAACTGGAAGCCCGGCGGGACCGCACCGAAGATGCCTTTGAAAAGGATCTGATGGCCAAATGTTTAGAGATGTTGGAAAGCGAAGAACCCCTGTGTGATGGCTTATATTCTCCGGAGGAGTTGTCTCTTTTAAAGGCCCTGGCCCCGCTGAGCCTGAAACCGACTCTGATATTATCCGAGGCGGTGGCGGTCAACGAGATTATCACCAGGGTGTTGGCAAAAGCCGGAACGGTATTTTTCTACACTGTGGGCAAGCAAGAAGTGCATGCCTGGCCGGTGCCTATTCATGCCGATATCGTCACCTGCGCCGGTAAGATTCACACCGATCTGGCCCGGGGCTTCATTAAGGCCGACATAGTCAAATATGATGATTTTCTCAATGTTTTCAATATGCAGGAGGCCCGGACCAAAAAACTGGTCCACCTGGTAGACCGGGATTATCATATTGAAGACGGGGACATTGTTGAAATCAGGTTTAATGTTTAAGTTTAATTTCTGCACCTTAATTGCGCCAATGCAGTAATCACAATCGGCTAATTAAAGATTGGTCTAAATATGAATGAAGCATCTCTCCGGAAATGGCATCGCTGGCTGGGAATTGGTATTGTTGCATTTGTGGTTTTGCAAACCCTCTCGGGCCTGATTCTCAATTTAGAAGATCTTTTTGATGTTGCCGCAGTTACCGGCTGGTCCAACCTGCTGCACCGCGGCGGCGGGGATTTTGGCACTGCTTATCGGACCATCCTTGCCCTGGGCCTGCTCGGCATGGCCATTTTGGGAGGTCTGATTTTTTTAAAGATCCGGCAGCGCACCGGAAAAAAATGAATCAAATTTGCCAAAAAATTTCTTGCACGACAGATATTTTTTAACTAAACCATTAATTAATGCTGCAATTCAATCTGTAGAAAGTCCTTAAGACCCATGCCCAAACGCACTGATATCAAAAAAATACTTATCATCGGCTCAGGTCCTATTATTATTTCCCAGGCCTGCGAGTTCGACTATTCCGGCACTCAGGCCTGCAAGGCCCTTAAGGAAGAGGGCTATGAGGTAGTCCTGATTAACTCCAATCCTGCCACTATTATGACCGACCCGGAGACTGCGGACCGCACCTATATTGAGCCGATTACTCCGGAAATCGTCTGTAAAATCATCGAACGGGAGCGCCCCGACGCCATTCTTCCCACCCTGGGCGGCCAGACCGGCCTCAACTGCGCCGTGGCCGTGGCGGATACCGGTATCCTGGAGCGTTTAGGCGTCGAAATGATCGGCGCCAATCCACAGGTCATTAAAAAGGCGGAGGACCGGCAACTTTTTCGCGACGCCATGGCCAACATAAAATTGCGGGTCCCTGAGAGTGTGATTGTGCGCTCCATGGCGGAAACCCTGGCGGCCACGGAAGTCCTGGATTATCCCATCATCGTTCGGCCCAGCTTCACTCTGGGTGGCACCGGTGGAGGAATTGCCTATAACCTGGAAGACTTGAAAGAACTTACCTCCTACGGGCTGGAGGCCAGCATGATTCATGAGGTCATGCTGGAGGAATCGGCTCTGGGTTGGAAGGAATTTGAGCTGGAGGTGATGCGGGATTTTAAAGACAATGTCGTTATTATCTGCTCCATCGAAAATTTGGATCCCATGGGCGTGCATACCGGCGATTCCATCACCGTGGCTCCGGCCCAGACTCTGAGCGACCGGGAATATCAGATGATGCGGGATGCGGCCATTGCCATTATCCGTGAGATCGGCGTGGAGACGGGCGGCTCCAATATTCAGTTTGCCATTCACCCGGAAACCGGCGAAATGGTAGTCATCGAAATGAACCCCCGGGTTTCCAGGTCCTCAGCCCTGGCTTCCAAGGCCACCGGCTTTCCCATTGCCAAGATTGCCGCCAAGCTGGCCGTCGGCTTTACTCTGGATGAAATTCCCAACGATATCACCAAAGAGACCTATGCTTCCTTCGAACCCACCATTGACTATTGTGTGGTGAAAATACCCCGCTGGACTTTTGAAAAATTCCCCGGGGCCGAAGATCTGCTCACCACCTCCATGAAATCCGTGGGGGAAGTTATGGCCATCGGCCGCACTTTTAAAGAGGCCCTGCAGAAGGGGCTGCGCTCTCTGGAAATATCCCGCTTTGGGCTGGGGGCGGACGGCAAAGACCTGGGAGAACAGCCTTGGGAAATTATTCAGGCCAGGTTGACCACTCCCAACTCCCAGCGGCTGTTCTACCTGCGTCAGGCTTTTCGCCAGGGGATGACGATTCAAGAGGCTTTTGATCTGACCAAGATCGATCCCTGGTTCCTGTATCAGATCCGCGACCTGGTGCAATTCAGTGATGAATTGGCTTCTTACGGAACCATGCTGCAACAGGGCCGGGAAGGGGCGCACCTGCCGGATATGCTGCGACGGGCCAAGGAACACGGTTTTTCAGATGTCCAACTGGGCCATCTTTGGGGACTGAACGAAGATAAAATCCGCCGCCTGCGGCTGGATTACGATATTCGACCGGTGTATAAGCTGGTGGATACCTGCGCCGCCGAGTTCGAGGCTTATACGCCGTATTATTACTCCACTTATGAAGTGGAAGATGAAAGCCGCAAGAATGATCGACGCAAAGTGGTCATTCTAGGCGGCGGGCCCAACCGCATCGGCCAGGGCATTGAATTTGACTATTGTTGCTGCCATGCTTCCTTTGCCCTGAGGGAAATGGGTATCGAGTCCATCATGGTCAATTCCAACCCTGAAACCGTGAGCACCGACTATGACACTTCCGACAAGCTCTTTTTTGAGCCGCTGACCCGGGAAGATGTGCTGAATATTATCGACACTGAAAAACCTTTGGGCCTGATCGTTCAATTCGGCGGCCAGACTCCGCTCAACCTGGCCGTGCCGCTGGCCAAGGCGGGCGCAACCATTCTGGGCACCTCTCCCGATGCCATCGACCGGGCCGAAGACCGGGAACGGTTCAAGGAATTGCTCGCGAAATTAAACCTGAAACAGCCTGACAACGGCACCGCCACCACCACGGCCCAGGCCCTCAAGATTGCCCGACAGATCAGTTATCCTGTGGTTGTCCGGCCTTCTTATGTTTTAGGGGGCGGGCCATGCAGATTGTCGCTGACGATCGCGCCCTGGCTAATTTCATGAGCTGGGCTTTGGAGGTCTCTCCGGAACACCCGATTCTGATTGACAAATTTCTGGAAGACGCCATTGAAGTGGATGTGGATGCCATCTCTGACGGCTCCATGACCATTATTGGCGGCATCATGGAACACATTGAGGAAGCCGGCATCCACTCCGGAGATTCCGCCTGCGTGCTGCCGCCGTATTCCCTGGATCAATCTCTCCAGGCGGAAATAGCCCGTCAGACCAAAGCCCTGGCCGCGGAGTTGGGTGTCGTGGGCTTGATGAATATCCAGTTTGCCGTCAAAAATAAAGAAATTTATCTTTTGGAAGTAAATCCCCGGGCCTCCCGGACCATTCCTTTTGTCAGCAAAGCGACCGGGGTGCCTTTGGCCAAACTGGCGACCAAAGTTATGTTGGGGCATTCTCTGAATGATTTAGGCTTCACTGACCAAATCACGCCAGGTTATTTTGCGGTTAAAGAATCCGTTTTCCCTTTCCGGCGCTTCCCCGGGGTGGATCCGTTGTTGGGGCCGGAAATGCGTTCCACCGGCGAAGTCATGGGTTTGGATAATAATTTTGCCCTCAGTTTCGCCAAATCCCAACTCGCGGCCGGGCAGCGCCTCCCTTCCGGCGGCGGCGTGCTTTTCAGCGTCAAGGACCCGGACAAACCTGCCCTGGTTGAAATCGCCCGGGGATTCAAAGACTTGGGCTTTGCGCTTTTTGCCACCCATGGGACTGCCGAATTTTTAACTGATAAGGGCTTTAAGGTCGCCATGGTTCACAAAATACGAGCCGGTCGGCCAAATATCATTGACCGCATCAAGAGCAAGGATATTGCCTTGCTGATCAACACTCCCATGGGCCGCTATACCGCCGATGATTCTTTCTCCATCCGTCGCGCCGCCTTGGAATATGACATTCCCTATACCACTACCATCGCCGCGGCCAAAGCCACTCTGGAGGCGATTCGGGCCGTGAAAACCGGCCAGTTAGAGGTTCAGAGTTTGCAGGAATACCATAAATCATCCCTTAAGGAGGACATTATATTAATACTTCATCAACCAATGATAACAAGGTTCTGGAATTAGCCGTCCAGCTATTTAAAGATATCTATACCTTTACAGATACCTGGCCGACTGCGACGGCCGAAAATTTCAGCCTGGTTATGGACATCAGGAGGGTTGCCATAACCCTCCCCAACCATATCACGGAAAGTCTTAATCGTCTTCATGATGAGGACTCTTTGCATTTCCTGGAGGAATCGCAAACACCCTGGCGGAATTGGAAAGCCGGCTGCTTGCCGCCCGGGATCAACAGGACCTCGCAACCGAGAAATTTGACCAGCTCCTGGCCCGGATTGACAAGATTAAAACCATGCTCCGGGATATCAAAAGCCGCGCCTGAGGTAATTGAAGCCGGATAATTCAACAGAAAAAAATGATATTGTTTTTATAAAAATACTGTTAGAATACCTTAAAAGGCAGGATGCTGACGCCTCCCGCCTTTTTATTTTTCGTTAGTTGAACATTTTGATAGTCATTTAAAATAAAGCATGCTTCTCTACAATCCCTTATCTCCCTGCTTGTCAGGCAGTAGCCGTCCCAAGGAATACTGCGGTATCTTCGGGATCTACGGCCATCCGGAAGCGGCCCGTCTGACGTATTTCGGCCTGTATGCCCTGCAGCACCGCGGCCAGGAATCCTGTGGCATAATTACCGGCGACAATTATCAGGTCCGGCAGCACAAGGGCCTGGGGCTGGTCCCGGAGGTTTTCAATCAGCCGGTGCTCGACAGCCTGTCCGGTCACTTAGCCATCGGCCATGTGCGTTACTCCACTACCGGGTCGACCCTGATGCGCAATGCCCAGCCCTTTGTCGTGCATCACGGTGGTGAGACCCTGGCCATCGGTCACAACGGCAATCTGGTTAATGCCCAGGAACTCCGCCACCGCCTGGAGCAGGAAGGTTCCATTTTTCAATCCACCATGGACACCGAAGTAATCGTGCACCTCATGGCCCGGCATTTTCGGGAAGGATTGGTGGAGGCCTTGACGGCGGCCCTCACCGAGGTGCGCGGGGCATATTCCCTGGTCCTGGCCACGAAGGATAAAGTCATTGGCGTCAGAGACCCGAACGGCTTCCGGCCCTTGTGCCTGGGTAAAGTCAATGGCGCTCTGGTGCTGGCTTCGGAAACCTGCGCCCTGGATCTGGTGGAGGCCGAATACCTGCGTGACGTGGAGCCGGGCGAAATTGTCGTCCTGGATGATAACGGCCTCACCTCCTATAAGACCTTACCCCCGGCTCCGAAAAAATTCTGTATTTTTGAATTCGTTTATTTCTCCCGCCCCGACAGTTTGGTTTTCGGTAAAAACGTTTATCAGATCAGGAAACGTTTAGGATTAGCCTTAGCCCAAGAACATCCGGTTGACGCTGATTTTGCCATGCCCTTCCCCGATTCCGGTAATTATGCCGGCCTGGGCTATGCCGCCGGCCTTAAAATTCCCTTTGAGATGGGGGTTATCCGCAACCATTACGTCGGCCGCACCTTTATTCAACCTTCTCAAAGTATGCGTGATTTTTCGGTTCGGGTGAAGCTTAACCCGGTCCGGGAAATTTTACAGGGCAAACGCGTGGTGGTGGTGGAGGATTCCATTATCCGGGGGACTACTTCCCGCACCCGGGTAAAGACCTTGCGGGAAGCCGGGGCCAAAGAAGTGAGCATGGTCGTCAGTTGCCCGCCGACTCGCTTCCCTTGTTACTACGGCATTGATTTTTCCAGCAAAGGCGAGCTGATCGCAGCTCATCAGACCGTGGCCGAGATTCGGGATTACCTGGGCCTGGATTATCTGGGCTATTTAAGCTTGGACGGCATGGTCAGGGCAACCGGCATGAACAGCGATGACTTCTGCCTGGCCTGCTTTAATGGGGAATATGCCGTCGAATTAGCCGGCGATTTTTCCAAAACGTGTTTTGAAAGCTGCATTGCCAGATAAGATAATCAAACCAATTTTCCAAAGTTTTATATAAGAATGCTCCTGATTGGCAGCTCGGCCCCCCGAGTTGTAGGCGGGAAACCGCAACGCCTCCCGCCTTTTGGTTGGTATTCTCATGCCTCGTTGTGATTTCTCAATATGAAAAATTTTGACAAACGCGATATGAAGATTTGATCTTTCAACATCAATGCGGGAGTGCCTGACACCTGGTGGTTAAGATCAAAGCTTGCAGTCAAATCGCCACAGTGGGGCAAAATTGAGGATAGAAGACCTTATCAGGAATTGGTCTGCTCCTGGTATGTCCGGCGATCAAATTGCATATATGAAATGGTTCTATAAATCCCAAGGAAAAATCAGAAATTC
>CAWBKT010000011.1:0-31638 GCA_963789385.1 uncultured delta proteobacterium
AAGGACATAGATTCTTCGGTCGCTGTGCTCCCTCAGAATGACATAAATGGGAAGATACTTATGAGAATCACTATAGTTTATCAGGCTAAAAATTCCTCGGCCTGGCGCATCAGTTCGGCAATGGCCAGACCCTGGGGGCAGGCCTGTTCGGCCCTGGAGTAATCCACCCGGGTCAACTGCCGGCGCACCGCGGCCGGGAGGCAGGCGAACGTCTGCCGGGCTATCTCCGGTTCGCCGTAATCCCGGTAATACATCAGGGAGCGCAGGACCTCGTTGACGGGCACGGCCCCGCCCACTGCAGCCTGGCAGATATGGCCGCAACCGGCGCAATAGCCGTCTCCGGTTTCCCGGGCATATTGGAAGATAGCTTCAAAGTCCTCCCGGGCCAGTTTCGTCTGATTCCGGGCTGCCGCCACATTGGCCGAAAGGATGGTCAGATTGGGCATTTGAGAGCAGAGGGTGGCAATGTGCGGATTTTCCCAGACGACCTTTAGTTTGGCCTGCTTGTCGGTAAAACCCTTGGCCAGGAAGCGTTCACCCATTTTGAATTCACCCGGGCTTTCATTTTTGGGCATACCCGGCCCGCCGCCCATGGTCTTCATGGCCACCAGGCCGATCCCGGCCTGGTGGCAGGCATTGACGGCCGCCACCATTTTAGGATCGTTCATGACCCGAAAATTATAGGTAAACATTACCGCATCGATCCAGTCCAGTTTTGCCGCGCCCGCCAGGCAGTCGGCCATGCTGGTGTGGGTGCTGAATCCAAAATGCTTGATTTTTCCTGACTTTTTCATTTCGGCGGCCCATTCTTTAAAGGCCGGGGTCATCTCCCTAATGTCTTTGATACTGTGGATATAGAACAGGTCCACATAATCGGTTTTGAGGCGAGCCAGACCTTTGGTCAGGCGTTCGGTCAGGTTTCCTTCCTGCGGGGTCAGTTTGGTAACGATGAAGAGATCTTTGCGGACGCCGGGGTTACGGGACAGGAAGCGGCCGAAGCCTTCTTCGCTGAGGCCGTTGCCATAGGACTCGGCCGTGTCCCAGTAGTTAACTCCCAATTTCAAAGCCTGCTTGATCAGCAACTGGTTATTGATGGTGTCGAACATGCCTCCTAAATTGAGGATGGGCACGCTTACCCCGGTCTTGCCCAGCACTCTGGTGGGCATGGTTCCCTCTTTGGCCCCGGTTTCCTTTTCCGGGGCAGCCATGGCTCCGGGAACTCCGGCCCCGGCAATCGCCAGGCCGGCCAGTCCGACAGTCTTGACAAAATCACGGCGGGTAAAGCCGGCGCCTTTAGTCTCGTTGCTCATGATAGCCTCCTTTAGCGGCTTGTATGAAAACCGTGAGCCGTGAGCCGAAAAGAATGGATCGATCAATAGGCTCAGATTGGTTTTCATGCTTCGTGGTGATTTTACACATGATGACTTTTGGCAATTGATAGAAGGTTATGTTCCCAGGTTATAAAGGCGAGGTAGCCCTGCCCTGACGCCTGGGATTTTAATTTTTCTTACGCCAGCAGGCGCCCCGATTTGGACCGGGATTCATTTTCGCTGAAAATCCGAATGGCCCGCAGGCCCGAGACGGGGCAGTCATGTTCGCACATGCCGCAGCCGATGCACCTGGTCGGGTCCACAAAGGGTCGCTCTAATTTTACCAGAATATCGATTTTAGTCTCGTAAAAAGAGGGTTTGTCGGCCAGGGGGGCGTCCAGGGTCAGCCGATTGCCAGAAAACCCGGTAAGGCGCCGCCGGGCTGCCTCAGGCTGAGAGCTGAGCCGCAGGTAGTAATCGCCGCCGGCCAGGTTACCGGCAGGGGGAACCGGGGCATATAACTCCACCCCATCGCTGAGGAGCCGGACCGGCAATTCCTGCCCATCCCGGATGACCTCAAACACCGTACGGGTAAAAATTGCCTTGGGGCTGACCGGGCATAATTCATGGCAGACCAGGCACGGCCGGTCCAGGGCCCAGGGCAGGCAGCGGCTCCGGTCCACAAAGGCGGTGCCGAGGCGGATGGGGCCCTGAGAAGCGAAATCGCCCAGCCCCTGTTTTTCCTCCAGGCTGAGAGGACGGATAGCGGCTGTGGGGCAGACCTGGCCGCAGGCGACGCAGTTGGGCTGGCAGCCGCTGCGGCCCAGGCGGTAGTTGAGCATCGGGCTCCAGAGGCCCTGAAGGCCCGATTCAAAAAGGGCCGGCTGGATAATGTTGGCCGGGCAGACCCGCATGCACTGGCCGCACCGGAGGCAACGGGCCAGGAAGCGGTCTTCATCCAAAGCCCCGGGGGGCCGGATCAGTAAGGGATCATGATTGGCCCCGGCCAGGGCGCCCACATCCCACATGGAGGCCAGGACCAGCCCGGCTCCGGAAATGACCAGCCCGCGCCTGGACAGATCCGGAAGCCCCACCTCGCCCACGGCCGAGGGCCGGCCGGCAAAGGTGATGCGCCCGGCCGGGCAGGCATTCAGGCAGTTCATACACATGACGCACTCACCGGTGATGATGACGCCTGAGGGGCGGCAGGCGCCTTCACAATACCCTTCGCAGAGTCGGCAATCACCGCATTTGCCGTGGCTGGCCTTGCCGATCCGCCAGGGGCTGAAGCGTCCCAGGAGTCCGAAAAGTGCGCCCAGGGGACAGAGATACCGGCAGAAAAAACGCGGCCGGACAAGATTCAGGGCTAACACGGTCAGAAACACCAGTCCCAGGAGCCACACCGAGGCGTAAAACCGCGCCCCGGTCAGGCCGGCGCCGAACAGGGGCAGCAGAGCCAGGTTGACGCTCCGGTACACCAGGGGCAGGGGGTCGATAATGCCGGTTTGCAGGGTGCCCATGAGGGCCAGGAACAAAAGAAAGACCAGAAAATAATATTTCAACGCCTGGGCCGGACGCTGGCGGTTGGCCTCCAGCCGATCCGCAGGTTTCAGGCCGCGTCGCCCCAGCCAGCCGGTGAATTGATTCATGGTCCCCAAAGGACAGACAAAGCCGCAGAAAAATCGCCCCAGAAAGACCGTCAGAGCGATGGTCGCCAAAGCCCAGAGCAGGTTACCGAAAAGGCTGCCGGTGGTAAGGAGAGTGGCTAAGGCGGTGAGCGGGTCCAACTCGAGAAACCAGTTGATGGGCCAGCCCCGCAACTGCCACCAGGCCGTCCCCACCGAGGCCGAAATACAGAACCACAAAAAAACGACCAGAAAAAATATCTGAGAGATTCGCCGGACCGTTACTATGCGCATAATTACTTTTTCTCAAAAGGTCAATACTTGTCATTCTGAGGGCAGCGAAGAATCTATCTTTGTCTCAAGTATAGATCCTTCACTTGGTTCAGGATGACAAAAACCTGGTTAAGTATTCAACATCACAGGCTGCAGCAGCTTATAATCCACCACCCCGGCGCCGGCTGCAGCAGCCATTTGAATATACGGAATATCGGCCAGGGAGCGCCCCAGAAGCTCCACTCCGACGGCATCGGCAGCCACCGGGTCGGTGGAGACCACCATGGTGCCGGTTTCTTTTAAATCGGAAAGGGAACCGCCGGTGGGGCCGTTGGTCATCATACTGACCGTGCCATCCAAGATGCACAGAGTCGGTTTGAGCAATTGGGATAATTCGGTGATAATGCCATTGATGTCCTGGTGGAAGACGTTGCGCCGCCCTCCCAGGAACCCGTAAATATTTTTCAGGGTCATGGAAGCGCCGGCCCGTTGGTGGTCTTTGACCGGGCTTACCAGAATAACTTTGGCGACTCCCTGGAAAGCACCAGCCAGGGTGGGCCAGTTATGGATGAGTCTGCCGCCCGGCAGGCTGACGGGTTGAAACAGCTCGGCCCGGGGAATGATCAATTTAGCCCCGGAAGTGCGCGCCGCCTGGGCGAGCCCGGTAATTTCGAAACAGCTTTCCGGATCATTGATGGGGTTGTCGGTCACCAGCACCTGGGACGCTCCGGCCTGCTGGCACATTTCGGCCACCGCGGCCAGCAGTTCCGGGTTGGTGGTCGCCCCCAGAGAGGCCGGGGAAGCAAAGGCGGCATTGACCTTGATGAGCACCCGATCTCCCGGGCGGATGAAGGTCTCCATACCGCCCAGGGCCTTCACTCCCTGCTGGACCATCAGGGCCCGGTCCCGGCCGTGAATAATGGCCATTTTACCGGATTCCCCGGCCAGGGCCGGGTCAGCAAAATTTCCCAAGCCGGTCAAAACCTGCTGCTGCCCGACCGGGGCCGGGCCTTTGGAATCGTGGAGAGCCAAACCCAGCCCGCCCATGGCCACGGCCGCGGCCGAGGCATAGCCCAGGCGTTTCAGAAAATCCCGCCGAGTCATGTCGCCGGGATGGTTCGGTTCAGTATTTTGTTCAGATGATTTCATAGATGTATTCAAGTTGTGGTAAGGGCGGGGTGACCCTCCCCCTCCGGGACTAGGGATTTTTCTTAAAAGCCTGTGCCAGTCTTCCGGCCAGCTCCACTGCGGCCGCCTGGGAAGTGGCGTCATGGACTCCGGCCACGGTGCGGCCCTGGACCATTACCACTTCGAAAGAATCGTCCAGAGCGAAGATGCGTAGCCGCCAGGGAGGCGCCTTTCGTCTCAATTTTCTTATAGCCATTAGAGGTTAAGAATTCCAGATACCGTTCTGCCTCAGCCCGGGCCTGTTCCGGAGATTGCCGTTCGGTAAAAAATGCCGTGGCTTTGCCGTCTTTGAGGCTATATTCGCCCGTGTAGACATTGTCGAATCCTTGCAGACCAAAGGCGTCGGCGGCATTCAGGCGGACGCTGTCCCGGGCCAGTCCTTCCGGGGGCAGGAGAGCGGCTTCGATTTTCGTCTCCCCCTCAGACGGCAGCTTGGCCAGCAGCGGTTTGGTATAGTCTCCCAGGACTTGCGGGAGGCCGGCAATGGCGCGATCTGCCACCATTTCCACGTAATATTTTCCCCTGGTGAAGAACAGGGCGTTGGCCGTGGTATAGGCATTGGCAGTCAGGGAGATGGGTTCGGAGCCGGACCGGCGTTGGGAACTGAAGACGGCGTAGGCATTTTGAGGATTGCCCATATCGTAGATAAAGACCTCGAGATGCGCTCCTTCAGGTTTTTTCAGGGTAAAGCTGCGGCAGGACATTTCTTTAAATCCGGCTGAGAGATACAACTCCGCTTTGCCGTTAATCTTATCTGAAAGATTATCCGGGCCGTAGCTTTGAGCCGGAGCCTGGGGGATAAATCCGGCAGGCTCGACAATAAGTCCGGCCGTGGCCGCCGGCGCTCCGGCGATAATCTTCCCGGCAGGGCCCGGGGTGAGCAAGTACGCGGTCACTGCCGGATTGAAACGTGATTGTTGCACCAGGAGCCAGACCGTAATCAGGCCCAGCACTACCAAAATGCAGTAGCCGGTCAGCCGTTGCGCGGCACTTATTTTTTTAGCCATAAAATTTTCAAGTCTATCTTTAGATTCCGCTCCTTAACCGGTGGCTCAGGCGCCTGGCCCGGGCCTTGCCATCCCCGGGGAGAGGAGATTTTATGTCCGGGCGCGGTTTGCCGAGCCTTAGGGTGAATCAAAAGATGGGCAGGTAAGGTTTATTTCTCCCGGGAAAGTTTCTTCTGCACATTCAGATCATAGAGGGGAGCAAATTTAAGGTCCTGCTGTAAGAAGGCTTCCGGAGATTTGGCGGTCAGCAACTCGCCATTTTTTGCAATAAAGCGCAATTCCGCCGAAAAACCGCAGCCAGCCCGGCAGGCCTGTTCAAGTTTCGATTGGGCCACGCTGTACCTGGTCCTGAACCTTGCTCTTGTGGAACTTTTGCCGCCACTCGTACCATTGCTGCGGAGTTAAGCCGCTCTGATCCACGAAGACGTAATACATTACCTTATCCGGACAATCTTCCTCGAGATAGACGGTGTTCTCGCCGTAATTTACCTGGCTGCTCTGTCCCGGTTGGGTTTCGCGCAGCCAGGCAGTGGGGCATTTAAGGGATTTGGCAAAAGCCTGCACCGGCCCGAAGATAAAAGCCGGGTTCATCTCATCGGCCACAAAATTGGCGGCCAGGAATTTTTCGGGTGGAGCAAATTCGATTAGCCCATTGGCCTGCCGAAGCGACATCGCCTTCTCGCCGGCCGCCAGGACCGGCAGGCTAAAGCCCATGAGAAGTAATAAAGCCGAACCGATCATAACCAGCCGTTTCATCTTTTGAGTCTCCTCTCAAATGCCTGCTTCTATACCCTATATTGTCTATACATTTATATAGACATTGTAACAATTGTCTAGTATCTCTGTCAACTCGGGTTGCGGGGGCCTGGCTTTTTTTCCATGTTAGCCGACTCCTGAAGGGGAATAACTATAGTTAATGAGGTTCCCCGGTTCTCCCGGCTCTTGAGGTCCAGAGTTCCGCCCACCAGATTCACCCGCTCAGCCAGGGCCAGCAGACCCATACCCTTTTTCCGGCCTTTCCCGTCCAGGACTTCAGGCATGGAAAAACCCCGCCCATCGTCTTTGATTTTTATAACAATTTTTGAATCTTCCCTGGCCACGGCAATCTCCACCCGGTTTGGCGCGGCGTGTTTACCGATGTTGGTCAAGCCTTCCTGCACGATACGATAAATCATGGTCTGCATGGGCAAAGGGAAAAGACGATCAATGCCGCCGATATTGATCCGCCAGTCCAGGTCCGGATAATTTTTCTTAAAAGCATTCACCAGATTACTTAAAGCCCTGGAAAGTCCCAGATCCTCGATATTCCCCGGCGTCAGATCGTTATAAAGGCGGCGCACCGCCTCGATGACCCCGTCGATGTATCCCAGTTGCCTGTCCATTTCGTCTTGCAGAGCAGTCTGTTCCGGCAGAAATTTTTTTTCGACGGCGCGTAAGTTCAGTTTCAGGGTTAACAGGGCGTGTCCCAGTTCGTCGTGAAGTTCTGCGGCCAGGCGTTTTCTTTCATCTTCCTGGATGGTAAGCAATTGCGATGATAAAAACCGCAGTTTTTCTTCCGATTGTTTTAACTCTTTTTCGGCCTCTTCCCGTCTGGTCATCTCCTGCGTCAGAATGTTTATTGTTTCCCTAAGTTCTTTAGTCCGCTCCACTACCCGGGCTTCAAGCTCATTGTGAGCCCGTTTTAAGGCCTCCTCGGCCTGCTGACGTTCCTGCAGCAGCTGCCAGGCCCGTTGGGCCCGGGCTACCACCCCCGGCATTGATTTAAAGGTCTCCGGTGATTTGACTACATAATCCAAAGCCCCGGCTTTTAAGGCTTTGACAGCTATCTCTTCGGTACCATAGCTCGTCATCACCAGGATGGGAAAAGGTCCGGCTTCCGGCGGCTGGCTTAGAATCTCCATGGCATTGCCATCCGGCAGGTTCAGGTCCACCAGGGCGATATCCGGTACACTGCCGGTCACGGATTGCCGATAATCCTGCAAAGAATGTACTACCTGCACTTCGGCCGGCAAAGCACCCTTTTCCAAAGCTCGCCGGATGGCTTCGGCGTGGGCTGCTTCATCTTCCACAATCAGAATTCGGACCGGGTCGGTCACGATGCGTCTCCTTCTCCCCGGTTACTTAAGAACAGAGTTTGAAAGGATGCTTATTCCAGACCAGCCAATAATAGCCGATGGCTTTCATCATGGCCACGAAGTCGTCAAAAGCCACCGGTTTGACCATATAGCTGTTGGCATGATTCTTATAGGCTCCCAGCATATCCGCTTCCGCGGCCGAAGTGGTCAAAATCACCACCGGGATCTGGCAGAGGTCGGGGTCGCGCTTCACCGTTTCCAGGACCTCCAGGCCGTCAACCTTGGGAAGCCGCAGGTCCAGGAGAATCAGGCCCGGCCTGGGAGACGACTCCGGATCGGCAAATTCTCCCCGGCGGTAGAGATAATCCAGGGCTTCCTGGCCGTCAGCCAAATGGATCAGGCGGTTGCCTAGCCGGAAACCCTCCAGATTGCGGATGACGATCTCGGCATGAGCCGGATCATCCTCCACCAGTAAAATGACCACAGGTTCACCATTCATAGGGCACTATCAATCCTGTCTGTTGCATTGAAATAATTCATTGGTAATTTAATCACAAATACGAGGCAAATTCCAGATGAGGGGCGATTTAATCCGTAAATTTGCCAAATCAGCCCCACAAACCTGTTAGGCTATTTTTTTCCATCCCGGCGCTCTGCCGCTAGACGAGATTCGCACCCTTAAGCGCCCCCGGCAGCGTAAATCGGAAACACGACCCCTGTCCCGGTCCCGCCGATTCCACCCAGATCTTCCCCCGGTAAAGCTCGACGATCCGTTTAACCATAGCCAGACCGATGCCGGTGCCTTCGCGAGGCGAGGTCGAGTTTCTCGAAAATGCCGAAAATTTTGTTCTGATAGCGGGGATCGATCCCGATGCCGTTGTCGCAGACAAAAAAGACCGTGTCCTCTCCTTGCCGTGTGAGTCCGATCTCCAGGCGCGGGGCCGTTTGCCCGCCCATGAATTTTATGGCATTTTCCAGCAGGTTCTGCCAGATTTCCGCCAGTCGGGGGCGGTCCCCGAAGAGGGTCAGTTCCGCCTCAGGGTAATGTTGACCTCCAGCCCCCGCCCTGACAGGGGGCCGGCCACGGCATTCAGGGCCTCTTGCACCAGTTCTTGAAAGGTCACCTCCACCGGCTGATTCATTAACCGGCCCAGCCGGGACATCTCCAGCAGCTCCGACAGCAGGAGGCTCATTTTAGCGGCCGCAGTGCGCATGTAGCCCATATCTTTGCTGACCCGGCTGCTGTCTCCGGCTGCCATGTCCTTTTCCAGAAATTCCAGAAAAGTGCTGATGGTCACCAGCGGACTTTTCAAGTCGTGGGAAATCGTATAGGTGAAACGTTCCATCTCGGCGTTGGTTTGCTCCAATTCGGCCACGGCCCGGGCTAATTCGTCAGAACGCTGCTGCAATTCCTCCTCGGCCCGTTTGCGGTCGGTGATGTCCATAGTCATGCCGTAGAGACGTTGAAGCTTTTCCCCTGAAAATATGGCCCGGGCGATTTCTCCCAACCAGATGACCTCGCCGGTGCCGGGCCGAACTATGCGATAGTTGGCTGTGTAGCGGTCATTTTCCGGGTTGAGGTTTTGCAAAATATGGGTAAACGTTTCCAGATCCTCGGCCATAATTTTGGCGAAGAAACCCTGGCCGGTGTCATGTATGGCGGCATCACCGTCCAAGCCGAGGATGGGGCCGGCTTCTTCTGAGCGGATGACTTCATCGGTGACCGGGTTCCACTCAAAGGCGAACATTCTTCCTGCCTGCGCCGCCTGCCGCAATCGCTCTTCACTCTTCTGCAGGGCCTCCTCGGCCCGTTTGCGATCGGTAATGTCCATGTCTATGCCGATAAACCCTTCGGTTTGGCCATCGATATTTTTTTTGGGTCGTCCGCGTGACATTAACCAGTGTTGGCTGCCGTCAGGATGGCGCACCCGCCATTCCGCCCGCAATTCAATCCCTTGCCTGGCAGCCTCCTGAACCTGATGCTCCATTGCTTCCCGATCATCAGGGTGGATGATCTGCCGCCAGGTTTCGTAGGAAGGTTCGTAGGAATATGGCTCCAGCCCATACAATTTCCATAACTCTGCCGACCAGAAATTCTGGTTGGTTCGCAGGTCCCATTCCCAGGTGCCGGCCTGGGCCGCGTCCTGTGCCAGGCGCAGTCGAGTTTCGCTGGCTTTCAGCGCTTCCTCCGCCTGCTGCCGCACTGACATTTCTTTGAGCAGTTCATCTCGAGAACACTCTAACTGGGAGGTGCGCTCTTGCACCCGTTGCTCCAGATTCAGGTTCAGGGCTTTCACTTCTGCCTCGGCCCGTTGGCGCTCAATAATCTCTGCTTCCAGTTCATCGGTTCGCTGCCGGAGACTGGCAGTCATGCGGTCAAAAGCCCGGGATAATTCCCCCACTTCATCCGGGCTGGTGCTCCCTACCTTATATTCCAGGTTGCCGGCGCCGATGATCTCGGCTCCGTCATGGAGTTTCAAAATCGGCCCGAGTACCGAGCGTTGCAGAAAAACGCCGGTGGAGAAGATTAGTAAGCCCAAAGGCAACAGGGCGACGATATCAATGGTTGACGCCAGACGCTGGGTGTGGATCAATTTCTGATCCACGGTGTCGTTCAGATCGACAAACCGGGTCAGCAAATCCTGGGTGGCCAGGAGCAACTGGGTGCTCAACCGGTTCCGAAGCTCCCTTGCGGTCTGCCCCTCCGGTTTATCAGGGGCGACAGGCCCGATGGCCATCAACCGGTGAAACGCATCGCCGATGATCTTCATCTTGGCTGGGGCATCCCCGAGGCCGCCTTCTTTCTGGAGTGCCTGTAAATTGGCATTCTGTAATCCTGCCAGGACGTCGGCATAAACCGCCCACCATTGTTTTTGAGCCCGTTCCGTCCGAGACATCAGGTAATCCTGGGTAAGGGTGCGGAGTATATTAGCTTTAAGAACAAATTCGTTAGTTTCTTGCGCTTGGTGAAGCAGGTGGTTTACGACCCGGTCCAGGTGCAGCATGGCTGCCCCATAAACCAAAAAGACAACAAGAGTCACCGCCATGACGAACCTGACTCTGGTCCTGATTTTCATCAGGGCACCTGACCTGTTCCGAAAGTTCCGGGGGCGCCGGGTTGCTTGTTTCTGGGGATGATAAGCTGCATGGCCCGGGGGGAAACTTTGGCCAAAGGATCCACGTAAAAATAATTTAAGAAATTAGGTATCTGCGTCTGTCTGGTGAGTTTGTTTTCTATCATCCAGGAGGCTTCGTCCTCCATGGCCAAAATCAAGGCTTGGTCCAGGAACAGCTCATATCGTTTTGGAAAGGTGCCGGCCTGCAACCGGGACGCGGGAACCTTCAGCCTGGCAGCCATGATTGCCCGGGCTTCCTCCGGTTTCTGCTTGATAAAATCCGCCGCCTGCTTGAACGCCAGCAACAGCTTTTCCAAGGCTGCCGGATTTTTCTTGATGAAGTTTTCCCGACCTACTAAAACCCAATACAAATCCTGGCCTTGCTGGGCGGGAAAGGTTATGGCATTCGAGCCGACTTTATTAATTACATCATAGATAATCGGTTCCCAAATAAGAACCGCATCGGCTTTCCCGGAAGACAGAGCTTCACCCAGATTCCAGGGTATAGTATTAATGACAGTGACTTCCTCTAAAGAAATATTATTCAAGGCAAGGAATCTTCCCAAAGAAAATTCTGCCGAGGTCTTTTTGGGCACGGCGATAGTCTTGCCCCGTAAATCTTCCGGCCGGCTGATGCCCCGATCGCGCCGGGCGATGATCTCGTTGTTGTCGCCGGAGCTCAAGACCCCAAGAATGCGCAGGTCGGTGTTTCCTTGGAGAATCTCGCCCACCAGGACGAATTCCGTGCAGCAGGCAAAGTCCACGTGGCCGGTCTTAAGAACGGTGATTGCAGCCAGCCCGGTCTCATAGGTTTTGATGTCGAGTTCCAATCCCTGATCTCCGGCAAAACCACGGTCTTTGGCAATCCATAACAAAGCGTTATAGCCGCTGTAATCGCTGGCGACAGAAATTTTCTGCCGCGGTCCGGCAGACGGCTTTATCGGCCAGCCCCCCAACCTCGTCAGCCATAGATAACCGGCCACACCTATGACAAGTAATATCGCTGCCGGAATGGCTATTTTTAATTTGCTCATGGCGTCCATCTAATCAACTTATAAATTTTCCCCTTTTTTTTTAAATTATATCAGAAAACTACCTACATGGCTATAATCCGCTTTCGAGGGGAAAAGGAGTCACCTGCCTCTAAGTGGTCAGTTACTTACTCAAACTACCAACGCCAAACTCGCAACTATTTTGAGGGATTATTTTTTAGCTGTGCTTTTTTTCCGATGAAAACCCATAAAAAATTCTTTCTTTTCCCCGCCGATAATCGCCAAAGGAAAACGAAAAAGGGATTTAGCTTGACTAAATTATATTCATATTTTAAATTTCAAACGTTATTTACTCATCATGAAGAACTCAACATCGGGATTCGAAGCCTCCACTCAGAAAATGTTTGCCAATTAAATTGATTCAAAGGCAGCTTCGGGTTTGCAATTGGAGGTCCGCCCGCCTTCGGGTATCCCGGTGAGGATCAACTATGTCTGAAGAATCCAGCATCATCCGGCAGCGCCGGGAAAAAATCCAGGCCCTGCGGCAAGCCGGCGTTGAACCTTTTTCCAACTCTTTTAAACCGCAGCATGGCATTGCCGAGGTAGTCAAGCGCTATGGCAGCAGCGATCAGGCTGAACTTGAGGCCCTGGATGAGACCTTCAGCCTGGCTGGACGCCTGGTTCTGGTCAGGCAGTTCGGTAAAGCCTCTTTTTTTCATTTTCAAGATGAGAGCGGTCGCCTGCAGGGGTATATTCAGCGTCAGGAAGTCGGCTCTGAGGCGTATGCGCTTTTTAAACAACTGGATCTCGGCGATATTATCGGTTTCACCGGTCGACTTTTCCGCACCAAAACAAACGAACTGACGATGTCTGTGCAGAGTTTTGTCCTGTTGACCAAAGCGGTGCGGCCGTTGCCGGAAAAATATCATGGTCTCAGTGACGTGGAACTCCGATATCGCCGCCGTTATCTCGATTTAATCGTTAATCCCGAAGTCAAAGACGTCTTTCGCACCCGATCCCGGGTTATCGGGCTGATTCGGGAGTTTATGGACCAGAGGGGCTTCCTGGAAGTGGAAACTCCCATGATGCAGCCCATCCCCGGCGGCGCCACGGCCCGACCGTTTGAAACCTACCATAATGTCCTGGCCATGCCTTTGTATCTACGCATTGCCCCGGAATTATATCTCAAACGTCTGCTGGTGGGAGGTTTTCACCGGGTCTTTGAAATAAATCGCAATTTTCGCAATGAAGGCATCTCCACCCAGCATAATCCTGAATTTACCATGATTGAATTTTATCAGGCCTTTGGCACCTTTGAAGATTTGATGCTGCTGACCGAGGAGATGTTTACGGCTATCACCGAAAACCTCAATGGATCCAATAAGATCCTATATCAGGGGCAGGAGATTGATTTCACTCCACCCTGGCGCCGTTTGGAGATGGCCCAGTCATTAACGGCGGTGGGAGAGATTCCGGCCGAAGTAGTGGCCGATCCTGAGGCCTTGGTGGCCCTTGCCCTGGAGCAAGGGGTGGCACTGCGATCCGGTGAAGGCTACGGCCGGGCCATGGGTAAGCTGTTCGACCTGTTTGTCGAGCCCAAGCTCTTGCAGCCTACCTTTATTACCGGTTTTCCCATTGAGATTTCACCCCTGTCCCGACGTAACCAGAGCAACCCGGAAATTGCCGATCGTTTTGAGCTTTTTATTGCCGGCAGAGAAATCGCCAATGGTTTTTCCGAATTGAATGACCCGGAAGACCAGCGCCAGCGATTTTTAAAGCAGGTGGCGGCGCGGGAGGCCGGTAATGAGGAAGCCCATTTTATGGATGAGGATTTTGTCCGGGCTTTGGAATACGGCATGCCGCCGGCGGCCGGCGAAGGGATCGGTATCGACCGGCTGGTGATGTTGCTCACCGACTCGGCCTCAATCCGGGACGTCATATTTTTTCCGCAATTGCGCCCCGAAGGAACCTAATCTATGCAGTTTGAGCGGTTGGTAGCCCTCAGATACTTGAAAGCCAAACGCCGGGAAAAGTTTATTTCCCTGATTTCTTTTATCTCCATTGCCGGTATTGCCGTGGGTGTCATGGCCCTTTTGGTGGTTATCGGCGTGATGACCGGCTTTGACCAGGACTTGAGAAATAAGATCCTGAGCGTCAATGCGCACATAATCCTCATTAAGCCCGGACATAGTATAACAGATTACGATACGGTGGCCCGGGAGGTGGAAGCTGTTCCCGGTGTTGCTTCGGCCAAGCCGTTTATTTATACCCAGGTAATGTTCTCCGGTCCCGGCAATATCTCCGGTGGAGTAATCAGGGGGCTGGATCTGCCCACCATCGAACAGGGGGGGCCTGCCGCGGTCCAACTACGGGAGGGAGATTTCAAATCTTTGGCGGAAACTTCGGGCGATATTCCCGAGGTAGCCATAGGGAATGAATTAGCCAAAAATATTGGCGCCACCGTCGGCACCCGGATTAAAATCATTTCTCCCCTGGGGACTCTCACGCCCATGGGGCGGATTCCGCTCATAAAAAACTTTCAGGTAGGCGCCATCTTCCACTCCGGTATGTTTGAGTTTGACAACACCCTGGTGTATGCCAGCATCCCCGCGGTCCAGAGTTATCTGGGGATGGGTGACCAGGTTACCGGCATAGATGTCCAGGTAAAAGATATCTATGCTGCTGATAAAATTGCCGCCGCCATTCAGGCGAAGCTCGGGCCGGCTTTTCAGGCCCGGGATTGGATGCGGATGAACCGTAGCCTGTTCGCGGCCCTTAAGTTGGAAAAGATAGCCATGTTCATTATTTTAACCCTGATCGTCCTGGTGGCCGCCTTTAACATCACCAGTACGCTCATTATGATGGTCATGGAAAAAACAAAGGATATTGCTGTCTTAAAGTCAATGGGCGCAACCCGGCAAAGTATTATGAAGATTTTTATGCTGGAAGGTCTCATTATTGGAATCATCGGCACCGCCATCGGCCTGGCCCTTGGTTTTCTTCTTGCCGCAATCCTAAAGAAGTATGAATTCATTAAGTTGCCTAGCGATGTTTACTATATTTCCACTTTGCCCGTAAAAATAGAAAGTATGGATGTGGCCCTGATTGCCGGGGCTACCATACTCATTAGTTTTTTGGCGACTCTCTACCCGTCTTGGCAGGCCTCTCGCCTGGAACCGGTGGAAGCTATCCGATTCGGTTAACATCTGAGGTGTCGGGCAGGATAATTCACTGCGGAGCGGTTCGAAACTGCCCCGCGCATGAGAAATAAAAGAAAGAAGTATACGTTATTACTATGGAATATCAGGCTCAAGCTTCCGAGCCCCTGATCAAAACCAGAGATCTCACTAAAAGCTTTGTTTCCAATGGGAACCGGGTGGAAGTGCTGAGTGGCGTCGATCTGGAAATCTTTCCAGGCGAAAGTCTTGCCATCATCGGAGCCTCAGGAGTAGGCAAGTCTACTCTGCTTCATATTATTGGCACCCTGGAACGGCCAAGCGCCGGCAAGATATTCTGGTATAATGAAGATGTCTTTGCCCTCGATGACGAACAGCTAGCCGCGTTTCGTAATAAAAAAATCGGCTTCGTCTTTCAATTCCATCATCTCCTGCCCGAATTCAATGCCCTGGAAAATGTCATGTTACCCTGCCTCATTGCCCGTATGTCAAAAGCTGAAGCAATGAGCAGGGCGGAAGTTATTCTGGTGCAGGTCGGTTTGCAGGATCGATTGCACCATCGGGTCGGCGCTTTATCGGGTGGGGAACAACAACGGGTAGCAGTAGCCCGGGCCCTGGTGATGGAGCCGGATATTTTATTGGCGGACGAACCTACCGGCAACCTGGATCCTCGCATCGGCAGGCAGATTCATGATCTGCTCGTCCGACTGAATCAGGAAAAAGGCTTGACAACCGTAGTAGTGACTCATAATCTGGAACTGGCCGATCTGCTTAGTTATCAGGTTACCATCAAAGATGGTAAAGTTATCAGATTGTCCCGAGACCGTAGCTGAGGGGGAGTAGGTGAAAAAATTTTCTCTGGTATTGTTTATTGGCATCATTCTGGGTGCGCTCCCTCTTTGGGCCCAGGAAATTACCGTAAAGCGGGTGGCAGTTTTTCCTTTCACGATGTTAAGCAAGGAACCTGCCCCCGGTGTTGCTGAAAAGATTCAGAAGATCATGATCGACTACCTGGACAAAGAAGGATTTGGGGTAGTCTCGATTGAAGACTTGCAAAGGGAACTTACTGCCCATCCAAGCCTTAATGCCGCCATTGCTGCTGAGATTGGAAAAAAATTGGGTGCTGATGCCATTATTACCGGGTCTTTAATCAAAATAGGCCCTACCGTGACCTTGGAAACACAGCTAACTGATCTCATTGGCAAAAATCCCCCGGTGTCATTTAAACAAGAAGGCACCAGTCTGGCGATGGTAGATCAACTTGCCGCCAAAACAGCCAAAGATGCCGGCTATAAAATTTTGGGAGAGGAAAGAGTAGCCAAAATCGAAGTCAAAGGAAATCTGCGGGTAGAAAAACCAACCATTCTGGCCACCATTCAAACTCGTCCAGGAGAATTAACTTCCCCTGTCAAGCTTAGAGACGATTTAAAAGCCTTATATAATCTTGGTTCCTTCTCCGATGTCAAGATTGATGTCACTGATACCCCACAGGGCAGGGTAGTTACCTTTATTGTGACGGAAAAGCCTTCCATCAGCTCTATACTCGTCAAGGGCAATCATAAGATTAAAACTAAGAAACTTTTGGAAGCCCTGGAAATAAAGCCATATACCATCGCCTCCGAAGATGCCGTCAAGGAAGCGATAAATAAGGTAAAAGCCCTGTACCGGGAAAAGGGTTATTATCAGGCAGAGGTGACATATAATTTTGAACCGGTTACTCCCAGCGAAGTCAATCTCGTCCTTACTGTGGAAGAAAAAGGAAAATTATATGTTAGCGAAATAAAGTTCGAAGGGAACCGTGCCTTTAGTGATAAACAGCTCCGTAATGCCATGGAACTTAAGACGAAAAACGTTTTAAGCTATTTCACTAGCCGGGGCGTCATTAAACAAGATTTTCTGGAACGAGATGCCGAAAAAATTTCCTCATTTTATTTTAACCACGGTTATATCAAGGCTCGTGTGGGTGAGCCCAAAGTTGATGTCACAGCCAGCGGCATTATAGTAACTTTCCCCATCGATGAGGGTAATCAGTACCGGGTTGGTAAACTTGAGTTCCATGGAGACCTTTTAGAGCCCGCCGAGGTTTTGCGGACAAAACTTGATATTTCTAAAGAAAAGGTCTATAGCCGGGAAGTCCTGCAAAAGGATTTGACTACCCTGAGTGACTTGTATGCCGATCAAGGCTATGCCAATGTCGATGTTAGTCCCAATTTAAAAGAAAATGATCAGGATCGGACGGTTGACGTTACTTTTGACATCGCCAAAGGTGAAAAGGTCTATATAGAGCGCATTGATATTACAGGAAATGTTAAAACCAGGGATAAAGTTGTCCGCCGGGAAATGCGTGTTTATGAGCAGGAACTCTTCTCTGCCAGCAAGATCAAGAAAAGCACCCAAAATCTGCGGCGCCTGGAATTCTTTGAAGATGTCAATATTAGCAGCAGCCCCGGCTCCACCCCCGAAAAAATGAACATCAAAGTTAATATCAAAGAACGGCCAACCGGCCAGTTTGGGGTCGGTGCCGGTTATAGCACTCAGGACAAAATTGTCGGCATGATTGAGGTTCGCCAGAATAACCTTTTCGGACGGGGCCAGCAATTGAGCGGGCAGGCTGTCTTAGGACAGCTCGCCCGTCGCTTCCGGCTCAGCTTCACGGAACCCTACCTTTTTGACAGACCTCTTGGTTTGGGCATTGATGCTTTTAACTGGGAACGGAGCTTTAACGAATATAATCGTCGCAGCACTGGTGGTTCTATCCGTTTAAGCCATCCGCTGCGGTGGGAATATACCAATATCCTCTGGTCGTACCGTTATGAAAATACCGCTTTAACTGATATTCCCTGGGGTTCCTCCCAGATAATTTATCAGTCGGCGGCAATAAAGAATACCAGCTCCACTTCCTTGATTATCCGCCGGGATTCCCGGGATGCGCTCTTTACTCCCACCAAAGGGTCGGACAATAGTATTTCTTTGGAGATGGCCGGTTTAGGCGGCGATGCCGCCTTCAACCGCTTCGTCCTGGATAGCGGCTGGTTTTTCCCTCTTTTCTGGAATACGGTAGGCGTCTTGCATGGCAGGATTGGGTATGTTATGAGAAATTCCTGGGGGGCGCTGCCGGTGTATGAAAAGTTCTATTTAGGCGGCATCGATACCATCCGAGGCTATAAATACGCCGAAATCAGTCCGCGAGATCCGGCCACCAAGGACCGTATCGGTGGAGATAAATTTCAATTCTTTAACGCCGAATTTCGCTTTCCCCTTTATAAAAAGGCCGGCTTGCAGGGGACTCTCTTTTTGGATAGCGGTAATGTGTATGGTTCCGGCCAGGGTTATTTCAGCAGCATGCGGACCAGCATCGGCGCCGGCATACGCTGGTTTTCGCCCATGGGTCCCCTGCGGATTGAATGGGGCTACAACCTTAATCCAAAATCGTATGATCGCAAAAGTGCCTTTGATTTTGCTATTGGTGGTAATTTTTAGGTTTAGAGTTAGACTGTTTGCATAATCCTCTTAATTAAGGTAATTTTAAACAATTCAAAAAAGTTTCGAATCTATAATCCTGAGTGCAGCGAAAAATCTAGAGTCTCTGGTCGCAGCGCTCCCTGAGAATGACAGGGGAAAAGACTTTTTTTAAAATCACTATATTTTCTCTTAAGGAGAGTTTTATGAAGTTGAATGTCCGAATCATCAGCAGTGCTTTAATTCTTAGTTTAATCATTCCGGCATTAGCATGGGCAGAAATAAAGATTGCCGTGGTGGACATGGCGGAAATAATTTTTAATTCTGCTGAAGGTAAAAAAGCCCAAGAATCCGTCAAGCGCAAGGGTCAGGAATTGGGCAAAGATCTTGAACGCCGACGGGAAGAATTCGGCAAACAGGTGGAAGAATACCAAAAACAAGCGCCGGTCATGAAAGAAGACGCCCGCAAAAAGAAAGAAGAAGAGTTCGGCAAGAAACAGAGCGGAACTGCAGCAGAGAGTTGGTTCTTCCCAACAGGAACTGGCCAAACTGGAAGAAAAAGAGTTTAAACCTCTCTATGAGAGATTCTCAAAAATTGTTAATGTCATCGCCAAGGAAAACCAATACACCGTCGTTTTAGATAAACGTGTGGTGATCGGTTTTGACCCCAGCATCGATATTAGCGATAAAGTTAGAGCGGCTTGGGGCAAATAATTTTGTGGAAAAAACCTTAATAGAATTGGCCCAACTGGTGGGCGGCGACTGCCTGGGGCCGGAAGATCTAAAAATTAGCGGTTTGGCGGCCATCGATACTGCCGGTCCCCGGGACATCACTTTTGTGACCCGGTCCAAGTTTGCCAAACAGATTGAAACCAGCCGGGCGGGCGCCTTCATTGTTTCGCCGGATATAGGCAAGGCGCCCCGCCCGCTGATCGTCACTGCCAATCCATATCTGGCTTATGCCAAAATCGCCCAAGTTTTTGCTCCGCCTCAAAGCCGCTGGCCGGGAATCAGCAATCAGGCCTGTCTGGGCGCAAATTGTCAGCTGGGCAGAGATGTCTCCATCGCGCCATTTGTATCAATCGGTGATAATGTTTCTTTAGGCGACCGGGTTAGCCTTTTCCCGGGAGTTGTTCTCGGTCAGGGTGTAACCATAGGCAATGACACAACTATTTATGCCAATGCCAGCGTTTATGATAGATGCGTTCTGGGAAATCATGTCATCATTCATAGTGGTACAGTAATTGGGGCCGATGGCTTCGGTTTCGCTCCTGATGGCGACTCATTTTATAAGATTCCACAAATCGGTATCGTGGTCATCGAGGACGATGTGGAAATTGGGGCAAATTGTACCATTGATCGCGGCGCTTTAGGGGAAACCCGGATCTGTCGAGGGGTAAAAATCGATAATCTGGTCATGGTCGCCCACAATGTCGTAATTGGTGAACATTCCATTATTGTTGCGCAAGTTGGTATTTCGGGCTCCACCCAGGTGGGTCGGAAGGTCATGTTGGCCGGCCAGGTAGGCCTGGTCGGCCACATCAATATCGGCGATGGGGTGCAAATCGGAGCTCAATCCGGGGTAACCAATTCTGTTCCGGCCGGCCAGGTTATTATGGGCAGCCCGCCGCTCCCTCTTAAAGATTACAAGCGCATGAAGGCAATCCAGAAAAAACTGCCGGAACTGTATGATCGAGTAAAAGCCTTAGAGAAGCAGCTAGCTGCCTTGCAGGCGGCAGATGTCAAGGAGACTGTAACATGACGTTGTCCGCTCATATCAGCCTGGAAGAAATCATGCGCTTTCTTCCACATCGCTACCCATTTTTATTGGTAGATCGGATTTTGGAGGCCCGGCCTGGGGAATTCATCCGGGGGTTGAAAAACGTCACGATTAATGAACCGTTCTTCCCCGGCCATTTCCCGGGGCGACCGGTAATGCCCGGCGTCCTCATTGTGGAGGCCATGGCCCAGGTGGGCGGAGTGCTGGCCTATATGACTACCAAAGGCCATCTGGAAAAAAAATTATATTTATTTATGGGCATGGATAAAGTTCGATTTCGCCGTCCGGTGGTGCCCGGGGATCAGCTCATTCTGGAGTTAATCGCCCTTCGGAGCGGTAAGAAGGTTTGGAAAATGGCCGGCAAAGCCATGGTAGACAATAATGTTGTCGCCGAAGGAGAATTAATGGCCGCTTTGACTCAGGAGGAGATTCCATAATATGCCTGATATACACCCCACCGCCATCGTGGATCCCGGGGCCATCTTGGGCCCGGGAGTGACTGTGGGGCCTTATAGCATCATTGATGGTAATGTCACCATTGATGCGGACACTCACCTGGGGCCTCACGTGGTAGTTCGCCCGCATACTGTTATCGGCAAGCGCTGCCGCATCTTTCAATTCGCGGTCATTGGAGAAGTTCCTCAAGATTTAAAATTTCAGGGCGAAGAAACCAAACTTATAATCGGCAATGATAATATCATCAGGGAATTCGCCACCCTCCATCGGGGCACGGCCGGCGGGGGCGGACTTACACAAATCGGCGACGGCAATCTACTTATGGCCTATACCCATGTGGCCCACGACTGCCGTTTGGGCAATCACATTATCATGTCAAATGCCGCCACCCTGGCCGGTCATATTACCGTGGATGATTATGCCATTTTAGGAGGTCTTTCCGCCATTCATCAGTTCTGTCGGGTTGGCGCCCATGCTTTTATCGGCGGCGCTTCGGCTGTGGCACGTGATGTGCCGCCTTTCTGTATGGTCGTCGGCAACCGCGCCAAGATTGTCGGTCTCAATCTGGTGGGGCTGAAGCGGCATGGCTTTACCCTTACCGCTTTAGATAATTTAAAGACTGCTTTTGAAATACTATTTACCTCCGATATGACACTTAAAGAAGCCATGGCCCAGGTGCACCAAAGATTTCCGGAAGAACCCGCTATTTTAAAATTATTACAGTTTTTGGAAACGTCGGAAAGAGGTTTTGCGCCCATCGATGTCCGAGAAAATCGGTCTTATCGCGGGAAAGAGTAATTTCCCCCTCATTTTTGCCCAATCCGCCAGCAAACAAGGACTTGAGGTAGTGGCTGCGGCCCATCGCGGTGAAACTGACCCTTACCTGGAGCACCTGGTTTCGTCTGTGCAATGGGTATCTGTCGGGCAACTGTCTAAGATAATAAATTTTTTTAAAAAAGCTGGTGTTACTCGGGCGGTTATGGCCGGCGGCATTACCAAGGGTCGACTATTTACCCATCTCCGGCCTGACCTCCGGGCCCTGAAGCTTCTCAGTCGGATGAAACATGTCGGCGATGATGGTATCCTGCGCGGCGTGGCTGCCGAATTGGAAAGCGAAGGTATTACCATTGTCTCACCTGCTCCCTACCTTTTGGAACTGATGGTCCCCGCCGGCGTCCTCAGCCGCCGTCAGCCGACGGCGGCGGAGAGGCGAGATATTGAGTTCGGCAGCGAGATAGCCAAAGAAATAGGCAGGTTGGACATTGGCCAATGCGTTGTGGTCAGACGTCAGGCAGTTCTGGCGGTGGAAGCCATCGATGGTACGGATGCCACCATTCGTCGCGGCGGCTTATTGGCTGGAGAAAAAGCCGTGGTCGTCAAAGTCAGCAAGCCCGATCAAGATCTGAGATTTGATGTTCCTGCCGTAGGCTTGGGAACCATTGAAGTCATGCAGGAAGTCAAAGCCGCGGTCCTAGCTTTGGAAGCCGGTAAAACTCTCATGTTTGACCGCGCCGCCATGCTGCAGTTGGCTGATAAACTAAAAATTGCCGTCATCGGCCTTTCTTTTTAAGATGTTATAGTTTCTATAGGGTTTCTAAAAAAATTTTCGGTAGGGAATTTTATCCTTGGCGAAGTTATTTTTGGGAATCACGATAATCTCTCAGAAGAAAGATTTTCAGGGACTGTGTGCGAACCGCCCCGAAGGGATTGACAAGGAAAAATATTTAAAACTGCCATAAACAAAAGACCGGCTTGGCGCCTTCGGCCTCACCGGTCCAATTCCAGAAATATTTTTTTCTAATAAAATTTAAGCACCCATAAACCATTCTTCCCTTAATTTGGCTTGCTCATGGGGTTCCAATACCCTGATCAAGAGTACGGGCGCGGTAGCGTGCGATACTATTTTTTCACCGATGCTGCCAAAAATCCAGGACACTTCATTTCTGCCGTGGGTCGCCAGGGCAATCAGGTCAATGGGGTGTTCCTGTGAGTATTTAATGACTGCCTTGGCAGGATCGCCCTCCAAACAGACGGAACTTACTGAAATACCTCTGCTGCGCATGTCTTTAACCGTGTCCGCCATAAACTTCTCGCAGCCATTGATATCATGACGGGCTGCTCTTTCAAATACTCCCGGGCTGGGCGCCGCAGCCAAATCGGTGGCTTCCGTAGCCACACAAATTAACGTCACATTGGCATTCGCCAATTTTGCTAAATCTTCCACCGTTGGCAAAATCCGGGCTGCCAGGGCTGAACCATCCAAAGGTACGAGAATTTGCTTAAACATGTCTCCTCCTACTGTAAAGGTTATACGTTAATATAACTCAGGGTCCGCTACCGCCTTGCCGAAATTGCCTGTTGATTTATGCACGGGCTGAAAAATTTTAAAAATATTATTCTACGCATGAGTTATGAGATAAAGTAACTGATAAAATAGGTAGTTAAACGTATAAAATGACGAGTATCAACAAAACGTTTTGCCAATATTATTTATATTAAGATTAATTACAAATATTGTTATTGTCAACATTAATAAAAATTAAAATTTAATCATCAATAGCCTCTGGTTCCTGGAATTGATCCTCTGATTCCATATTAATCTTATAGAGCTCACGTTGCAACAGCCTGAGGTATGGCGTAAAGGTTCGAGACGAATTATCCGCTTTAAGATGCTGCTCCATGATCTTCAGTTTGGCATCAAGATCATCGGCAAAATATACTACCATAGCTTCCCGGGTTTTGGGAAGAATTGGTGACCCGAACTCCCGCTGACCATGATGGGTGATGATAATATGCTCCAATTGCAGCAATAAATTTTGGTCTGGAAAATTCATGCCGGCCGCTTCCTGCCGGATCATCTCCCATCCCAGGACAATATGACCCAGGAGCTGGCCGGGAATGGTATATTCCGGGGCGTGCGGTTGGCTCAATTCCCTGAGCTTGCCCAGATCGTGGAGAATAGCCCCGGCAACCACCAATTGCCGGTTGATATCCGGATACAGCCCCGCGGCCTGCAAAGCCAGCCTGGTGACAAACCATGTATGCTCAAGTAATCCCCCTAAGTAGGCGTGATGATTTTGTCTGGCAGCCGGATGCATTTGCCAGAGCTCCGCATGCCGGTGGAGCAGATTCAATACCAGGTCCTGCAACGGCGGGGTTAGAACCCCGTCCACCAGGGCCAACAATTCCTGCCACATCTGTTCAATATTGTAATCTGTGGTTGCGTGCAGCAGTGAAGCATCAAAATCTTTGAGCTCCCCCTTAGTCGCCAGTATCTGTTCGGTAGTTAGAATTCTCTGAATTTTAAGTTCCAAAGCCCCTCGAAAAGCTCTCACCTGACCTACAGCCCCAACATAACCTCCTGCTTGAAATGGTCCGGGGAATTCTTGCAGGATATTAGACCAGAGGTTGGCCGGAAGCGTCCCGGTCCGATCGCCTAATATCAACCTCACATAAGGATTGCCGTCCTTGGTAACTGATTCCTCAACCTGCCGCACCACAAAATACTGCTGAACTTGAGAGCCTTCTTTCAAATCGACAATAAATTTATGAGACATACGGAGTTCTCCAAATCCTGGCCCGGCTGAATTTTCCATGGGGTTTTATCAGCCCAGTTTAACATAATGGTCCCCACCAGACGGACTATATGCAAAATACCCGGTCCATATTCTTCAAAGTTAATTTGAATCAAATATTTATGCTTCTTGACATTTAGGTTGGCCAGAATTAATTTAGGACAATGATTTAAACGATATACTAACCGGATCGGCATGATTAATGACCCTGTATTGTCTAGCAGATGCTAATTATGGCTTACATTTTAGAAAAAAATATTTTGCTTATTAGAGACCATTATGATAGTATCAGTTTTTAAAATTTGTGGCAGCTTATCGCGAAGGTTATAAGATATCTTCTATGGATAGAGATTATATAGATAAAATCATTCATTTGGGAAAAGAAAAGGGGGGCTATCTCACTTACGACAACCTCAATGAGCTGATTCCGTCGGATATAATAGATCCTTCTGAAATCAAAGAGGTTTTCGATTCTCTCCAGGAAGAAGAGATCGAAGTGGTGGACAGCCTTGAGGATGTTTCTTATCCCGGTATGGAATTAAGTGAGGAAGCCGGCGAAGTCGAAATTGAAGAAGTTTTCGACGCTGAAGAAGTTCCTGAACAAGAGGGCATCGTCGCGGCTTATTTCCGTGAAATGCTCCGTTATTCGGTTTTGACTCCTGATGAGGAAAAAGATTTAGGCCGTATTATAAAAAATGGCCAGGAAAATATCCTGAAGCTGGTGAGTTTGGTAAGTTCAGATCTTGATGAAATCAAATATCTGCAAATTAAAGTGCGGGATTGGTTTCAAACCGAAGAAAAAACTGCCCAAGCCAAAGAAAAACTTTTCCGTTTTATCAACCATACCTTGAGCGAGGTTTTGCGGCGATACCCCAAAGCAGAAGAAATCAGGCAATTAGCCAAAAATATCAGATCCAAGGAAAACGAAGTTATTAGAGCCCGGGATGAAATGATTAAGGCCAATTTACGGTTGGTGGTGAGCATTGCCAAAAAGTATCTCCACCGCGGCCTTAGTTTTTCCGATCTTATTCAAGAAGGGAATCTGGGTTTGATGAAGGCTGTGACACGGTATGATTATACTACCGGGTATAGATTGAGCACTTTTGCTTCCTGGTGGATCAGACAAACCATCACTCGGGCAATTTACGACAAGACCAGGACTATCCGCATACCGGTGCATCTTCAGGAGATCCGTAACCGGTGTTATCGCGCCTTTTATGATCTTCTTAAAGAGTTAGGCCGGGAGCCGCTGCTCAAAGAAATTGCCGAAAGATCCGGCGTGCCGGAAGATAAAATCCTCGTGGTGACAAATCTTTCGGACGAACCCATTTCCCTGGAAACTCCGGTAGGAGATGAAGGTGATCGATTGGGAGATTTTATTCGCAATGATCAGGCCGTCTCCCCTTTTGAGTCCATTATCAGTTCGGAATTATCTGAAAAGACTGATGCTATTTTGTCCACGTTAACCCCCCGTGAAGAAAAGATCATGAAGATGCGGTTTGGAATCGGGGCTGAAGTAGAGCATACGCTGGAAGAAATCGGTCGCGAGTTTAAAGTCTCCCGAGAACGTATCCGGCAGATCGAAAAGAAAGCTTTAAAGAGACTCAAACATCCCACCCGGAAGGCTACTCTGGAGGATTTTCTGGAGTAACTGCTGATCTTTTCATTTGTTTACCTGATATATCGAGCGCTTAAATTTTGGGAAGGATACCACTATGACAGGGATGGATACAGAGAGAATTACCCAGTTGCGGGAACAATTGTTGGAGCGTAAGCGAAAGCTTTGGCGGGAGGTCAAAGGTCAGATAAAAAGCGGCCTGGGGGAAAGCTATCAGGATCTTTTGGCCACTGCCCGGGACGAAGAAGATCAGGCTCAGGTCAATCTTCTGGAAGAAACTCAATTTTCTCTGATTGAGCCCAAACGCCAGCAACTTGTTGCCATTGAAGAGGCTTTGCAGCGGCTGGAAGGCGGCACCTATGGAGAATGTGAGTCCTGTGGTAAGCTCATTGAACCCCGGCGATTAGAAATAATGCCTGAAACTGCTCTCTGCCGCGACTGCCAATCCCAAAAAGAAAAAATTGCTAAAGCCAGCCTGCGTTAAGGCACCTTCATTGCAGCCAGCTTTCCCCGCTTCATAACCCTGGCCATTAAGGCAGTGGCGGCATAAAGGGAAAGAAGACCCAGGCTTTCTGATTATTGCTCCCGAATCCCTAACCCGTGCTTCAGGTTGGGTTCTGCTCTCCAACCTGCTCTGTGTATTATCGAAGGTACCCATGGAAAAGAAAAGTTCTTTTGACCTGGCCGAGGCCGAACAACAGGGTGGGGACCATGTCGGTTCCGTGCGTTACGATGTGTCACTGTTGAGCGACGATGACCTTTTCATCTTTAACGAAGGCAATCATTACCGCCTGTATGAAAAGTTGGGGAGCCATTTTCTGGAATCCGGGGGAGCCAAGGGCGTTTATTTTGCGGTCTGGGCTCCGGATGCCGAGGGAGTTTTTGTTATCGCTGATTTTAACGGCTGGCACAAAGAATCCCACCCCCTCGGAGCCCGGGGGCAATCGGGAATCTGGGAAGGATTTATCCCCGGGGTTCAAAAGGGAGCTAAATATAAATATTACATTCGTTCCCGCTACCAGGGTTATCGGGTGGAAAAGGCCGATCCCTTTGCCATTTTTTATGAGGGGGCCCCACGCATGGCTTCCATTGTCTGGGATTTGGACTATGCCTGGCAAGACCGGGAATGGATGAGCCGGCGCAAAGAATATAATGCTTTAAAAGCCCCCATGTCTATATATGAGATGCATTTAGGCTCCTGGATGCGATCGCCCGCAGATGGGAACCGTTCTTTAAGTTACCAGGAAATTGCGCCTAAATTGACAGCGTATATTCAGGAAATGGGATTCACCCATGTGGAATTTTTGCCGATCATGGAACACCCCTTTTACGGGTCATGGGGATATCAAACCACCGGTTACTTTGCCCCCACCAGCCGCTACGGCAATCCCCAGGATTTTATGTATCTCGTGGACAGTCTGCATCAAAGTAATATCGGCGTCATTTTAGATTGGGTCCCTTCCCATTTTCCCGCCGACGAACATGGCCCGGGCTATTTCGACGGTACGCATCTTTATGAGCACGCCGATATGCGCCAAGGTTATCATCCGGACTGGAACAGCTATATTTTCAATTACAACCGCAATGAAGTGCGCAGCTTTCTGCTGAGCAGCGCCTTTTTTTGGCTGGATAAGCATCATGCTGACGGTTTGCGGGTCGATGCCGTGGCTTCCATGCTCTACCTGGATTATTCCCGGCAGGAAGGGGAATGGATTCCCAATATTTATGGCGGCAAGGAAAATATTGAAGCCATCGAGTTCCTGCGACAATTTAATGCCGAGGTCTACCGCAACTATCCCGACGTTCAGACCATCGCCGAAGAATCCACCGATTGGACCATGGTTTCCCGTCCCAATTATTTAGGTGGGTTAGGCTTCGGCCTTAAGTGGGATATGGGCTGGATGCACGATACGCTAAAATATATGTCCAATGATCCCATTTATCGGCGCTACCACCACAACACCATTACCTTCCGTATGCTGTATGCCTTTCAAGAAAATTTTATCCTGCCCCTCTCCCATGATGAGGTAGTACACGGCAAAGGCTCTCTGATCAGCAACATGCCCGGCGACTACTGGCAAAAATTTGCCAACCTGAGGCTGCTCTTCGGCTACATGTTCGGCCAGCCGGGGAAAAAGCTCTTATTTATGGGAATGGAATTCGGGCAATTCAATGAGTGGTATCATGAAGTCAGCCTCGACTGGCACCTGCTGGACTTTCCCAGTCATGCCGGGTTACGGAGCTGGCTGGCCGACCTTAACCGGGTTTACCGGGAACAGTCCGCTCTGCACGAAGTGGATTTTGACTGGACCGGCTTTGAGTGGATCGATTGCAATGATGTTGATGCCAGCATCCTCACCTTTTTACGCCGCGGCAAACGGCCCGGAGAGGTGATTCTGGTGGTCTGCAACTTTACGCCGGTGCCCCGATTCAATTACCGAGTGGGAGTCCCTTTTGACGGTTTCTGGCAGGAACTATTGAATAGTGATGCTCATGAATACGGCGGCAGCGGCCTGGGGAATGCCGGCGGCCTGAATGCCGAATCCTGGCCCCACCACGGCCGCCCTTTTTCCCTGAATTTGACCTTGCCGCCCCTGGCCGTGGTCTTTCTTAAACCTGTGGGCTAAGATCTGTAAAAGCCAATTTACCCTAACAGCCGTCCCACCTGGAAATGTTGCCGGCGCGGGTCTGCCGGGAGCGACGCCAGAGGGGTGCGGTTGTAGATCAGATTTAAATAAACCCCGGCGTCCTCCACCTGTCCCACCAATATGACCCCCACCAACCGGCCGTCTTGGACTACCAAGCGGCGGTAACTGCGGCTGGCCTGATCGTGATGGAGGTATACCTCACAGGTGTCGGCAGCCGGTCGGATCAGGCCACCGGCAATAACCCTGGTATTGCCGACGTATAACGTGTTCTGAGGCAAAAGCCCGCCATAGGTGCGGACATGTCCGGCCATATTGGCTCCGGCCAGTCGACCCTGTTCCACGGCGGCCGGCCAGATGGCAAAATAGGTCTTTGCCCCGGACAAGCGGTCGAAAGGCTGCACGCAGTCCCCCGCCGCATAAATATCTTCCCGGGTGGTGCGCAACTGCTGATCGATTTGCAGGCCATGGGGATTGTTAAGTCCGGCGCCACTCAAAAATTCGGTATTAGGAATAACACCGATACCAATAATCGCCATATCGGCTGGAATTTCCGAGCCATCCGTCAACACCACACTTTTCAGTCGGCCTTGCTCCGGGCTTAAGGCCGCCGGTATCGAGTGAAAACTCAGCTTGACGCCTGCTTCCGTCAGTGCCTGGTGCAGCAAATCAGCGGCGGAGGCATCGAGCAGGTTGCTCAAAACCTGGGATTTTCGGGCCACCAGGGTGACATCGTGACCCCTTTGGGCCAAAGCCTGGGCTGTTTTTATTCCCACCAGTCCGGAACCGATGACTGCAATCCGCATCTCCGGCCGAAGCATCTGCCGCATGGCTTTAAAATGTTCCAGGGTCCGAACCGTAAAAACACCGGGCAAATCATCCCCGGGGATGTCCGGCAGAGTAGGGCGGGCGCCGCTGGCCACCAGGAGCCGGTCATAGGAGATGGTTTCGCCGGCATCCAGACGAACGACCTTGGCGGCAGGATCAACCCCGGTGACGCGTTTGCCTAAAACCGGATTAAATTGCCAGCGCTGATAGTAATCCGCGGCCTTCAGCCAAAGGTCCTTTTCCGCAATACTGCCGCCCAAAAGGTAGGTGAGCAAGGGTCGGCAATAGGCAGGATACGGCTCGTCGCTGATAATGGTAATTGGCGACTGGGGTTGCAAACGGCGGATAGTTTCGGCTCCGGCCAACCCGGCGGCGCTGTTGCCGATGATGACAAAATGCATACTGATTTTCCTGTGCTAAATTTTTAGAATGGGGATGTTTTCTTCTAGAAATCTGAAACTGACCATATCTTCGAAGATATCATCATTTGAAATATTTTTGAACCACAAACTAAGTGCCCCAGTTCATAAGTTCGTTAACGTATTATCCATCTCCCTATTCTTGCGAGATGTCTAGACTGGGGACCTAAGTAACAGATGTTCAAAGACATGGGTAACAGTTAACATGGCACATCGACTTCCTACGGGAGGATGGATATGCGTGGAAACAGGTTACGGTCATATCCCCGCGCAAAGAGTCTGTAACGTTGGCGTTGAAAGAAGGCGCTAACCTTATTGAATCGGGTAAGGGGTTTGAAATCAGTCGGAAAACAGGCTATACATGGATTAAGCGTTTTCTTGAAAAACGGGATAAAGGTTTGCAGGACCGATCTCGTCGACCGCTGACCGCCTTTTCCAGCAGGGCCGTAGCGCGATAAAGCGCCGCGCCTCCCGCCTTCCGGGTCATTCCACCTTGAGACGCTGCCCAAGACTGCCCTCTGCCGCACTCTGCGCTTCCGGCCATCGGTATAAGAAGACCGATTGCGGATATTCGTCGAATCAACTCTGCCACAAAAAGAAAATTTTGAGAAGTCTTGCTAGTTGCAAGCTAGTCAGCTAAATTTTTCTAGCGTTGGGACTTTAAAAACTGGGAGGCTTCATATACAAATTGACATTTGAGTCCTCCTCTTTTAAAATTTATACACCTTAATGATTTAATAATTATTATAGAGAATTTAACCAGTTAAAGGAGAATTAGTGTCTGAAGTTTGGCCCCTTGATGTAATTGATCGTCTTCGTAAGGCTGGAGTTGACAGATTGCGGCCTTTCAAATGTCTGCTACTTATGCCGTTCGAAAGCAGGTTTAACCAAGTAGCAGAAGAAATACATAATTGTCTTTTAGAGGTTCATGGTCTCGATCCTAAGGTTCTTGGGATGCCACTTCCAATAATCAATCGCTTGGATTGGGTTACTTCGTCCGGTGTGATTCAAAATGAAATTTGGGAGGAAGTCTCAAACGCTGACCTCATTTTTTGCGATATCACAGGCTACAATCCGAACGTTATGTTTGAAAGTGGAGTTGCAGCAGCCCTGAAGCGAATGCCGCAGGTCGTTTTTATCCGAGACCATTTCTTTAAGCAGCAGTCCCCTTTCGATATAGCTCCAATAAGATATACCGAATATCAACTTACCTCTGATGGATTGCCGAAATTTCGCGACAAAGTTAAGAAGTTAATAAATGATGCTTTTAAGGCATTTCCGGATGACCTTATCGAGACTATTCCAGTTGCATTCCCAGCAAGTATTGACTTTCAGGGAAATCACGATGACCTCAGAATCTATACACCACCACTTGCCCACAGGCGTGTGATTGACGGTGCACTTGAATTTGGTTCTCTCGCTTTCTTCCCAGAATCGTGGGCATCATTGGGAAATGCACGTATTCTGCAATTTGACCTTGAGTTCGAAGCAGCTTTCCGAAATCCTGCAAGTGACAAAGCATGGATCGGTGTTGGTTTTAGAAGCCAACATTTCTATGCGAATTTTTCACATTTGCTATACATAACTCAAAATGGAGCCATTACGATTACTCAGCCAAATGAGATAGGTCCTGCTTTTTATACAGATGAAAATTTAAGAGGTCCGACGCCGATTGATGAATTAGCCTTCCACCATTTTCACATTCGGTTCACCCAGGATATACTCCTCTTAGAATTAGATGACTTTTCAACCTCACTGGACGTCGCAAAGTTACCTAAAGTATTCGGACCTGGACTCATCCGATTTCAATCATGCCTTTCGTGGATGGCAATAAGAGGAATTCGCGCTTCAGCGATATAACTAATCAATCGGGCAGGCGATCTAATTTAAGTTAGCCCGTAAAGTGGGGAAGCGACACGCATCCAACCCTTCTATTTACGGTAAAAAATAATGGCATTAAGTTTACAATAAAATTACATAATAAAAATCTCACTACAAACTCTCAGCTATCCTCCGAAACGTTTGAAAAAATCGGGAGGTTGCAATCACCAGATCATATCTTCAACTTTTATCCTCCACTGATGACTGCTAAAAAT
>CAWBKT010000012.1:0-45211 GCA_963789385.1 uncultured delta proteobacterium
AAACCGGTTGCGGACTTCCAGGGCGGCGTTAAGTTCCTGCAATTGCCGCTTTTGCTCTTTTTCCAGATCAATCAGGCGCTTCTTTTCCAGGCAAGCCCCGACTCTAGCCCGCAGCAGCACCGGATTAAAGGGCTTGGCCAGGTAGTCGGCGGCGCCCAGTTCAATGCACCGGACGACGCTGTCCATTTCATCCAGGGCGGAAATCATGATAACCGGCAGGTCCCGCCAGGCAGGGGAATTCTGCAAGTGCTGGAGCACCTGGTAGCCGTTCAACTCCGGCATCATGATATCCAGCAGCACCAGATCGAAAGCCCCGGAAGCGATCATCTCCAGGGCCTTCTTACCATCGGCAGCCACCTGCACCGTGTGGCCCAGGCGGGCCAGATAACGGGACAACAGGTCCCGGTTGATTTCATTATCGTCCACCACCAGGAGAGAACCGGTTTCGCCGCCGGTATTGGTGGCACTTTCCTGAGCCAGTTCTCGGAGGCTGGCCATAACACTGTCGATGAGAGGCGACTGATCAGTGGCCCCCGGGGCGGGGCTCTGAAGGCCGGCATCAAGGTTGGAAAAATCGATGATGTTATTGAGGCGCGCCAGGAAGAGTTTCCCGGCGGTGTGGATCTTCTCAAGGTCCGGGATAATTTCTTCCTGCTCTTGTTCCGCGGCGTTTTCCAGCAGAATTTCGCTATACCCGATAACGCCGTTCAAGGGGGCCCGGGCCTGATAGTCCAGGTTGGCGATGAGGGATTCCAGATTGAAGGCGACATCATCGGAGGCAAGTTTCTGGGCGTCCAGGAGGTCATTGACAATGCCCAGAAGCTGACGACCGGCCGTCAGGACCTGTTTCAGGTCGGCGGCGAAATCCGCCTGGCCGGCATCGTCCGCGTCTTCCAGCAGCATTTCGCTATAGCCGATGATGGCATTCAAAGGAGTTCGCAGTTCGTGGCGCAGGTGTGACCACAGGGCCTGCGAAGTCCGTTCGCCCTCACTGTTGGGACCGGAACTCCCGGCCGGCCCGGTTTGAGATGAAGTTGTGGTCATGGGATATTGCTTCCGCTATTTCCCTAAAAATTCCTGGATCTTGCCCAGCAGGCGAGGGAACTCCACCGGTTTGGTGTCATAATCATTACACCCGGCCTCCAGGCATTTTTCCCGGTCGCCGGCCATAGCATGGGCGGTGAGGGCGATGATGGGGATGGCCTGAGTCTCGGGCATGGCCTTGAGCCGCCGGGTGGCCTCCCAACCGTCCAGACCCGGCAGGCTGATATCCATGAGGATGAGGTCGGGGGCCTGGGCACGGGCCATCTCCAGGGCCTGCTCGCCGTCCACGGCCATGACCACCTCAAAGCCCTTTTTCAGCAGACGCCGGGACAACATATCGCGATTCATTTCATTATCTTCCACCAAGAGAATTTTTGCCATTAGTATTACTCCTCTAACGAACTAGGCTGAGCCGTTACCGGATTTTACGGGGCCCTTCTGCAAACGGGTCTGCACCATTTTACTTACTTCGGCCAGAAGCTCCTCCTGGCCCCTGACATCTTTACTAATTATATCAGCAACATAACCGTTCAGACGAAGACGGTCTTCGGCAGTTAAATCTTTGGCGGTGACCACCACAATGGGAATGCCGCGCCAGGCTTCGTGTTGGCGGACGTGATCGACAAACTGAAACCCATCCATTTCCGGCATCATGAGGTCCAGTAAAATCAGTCCCGGCTGGCCCTCGGCCAAACGTTCCAGGGCCACCCGGCCATTTTCAGCCACCATCACCTGAATCCCCGCTTTTTCTAACAGACGCCGGACAATTTCCCTCGTCTCGACGTCGTCTTCCACTAACAACACCGTGGCAGGTTGAGAAGGCGGGCAATATTTTGCTAATACAGCCTGCAGGCGGTCGCGCTGGATGGGCTTGGTCAGGTAATCTGAGGCACCCAAAGCGTAGCCCAAATTTTTATTATCCACGATGGTCAGCATAACCACCGGGATATCGGCCAACTCGGGATCGGCCTTAAGATCGCTCAAAACGGACCACCCATCCTTGTCCGGCATCATCACATCCAGGGTAATGATATCCGGGTGGAGCTCCCGGGCCAGACGGAGCCCGGCCTCGCCCCCGGCCGCAGTCTCGACGCGATACCCTTCCTTGGTCAAAAAGCGAGTCAGCAGGTCCCGGGCCCCGGGGTCATCCTCAATGACCAGGACCGTATTCACCCCCGGCAAGAATATGGGCTCGGCTGCCTCCGGTTGGGGGACCTCGGCTGGAGCCGGGGCCTTGACCTCCGTGGGGAGCAGGACCGTGAAGGTGGTCCCGGCCCCTGGTTCACTGGCAACGCTCATTTCCCCACCCATCATTTTGACAAAAAGTTGGGTAATAGTCATGCCTAAACCGGTGCCGCCGTATTTCCGGGAGGTGGAGGCATCGGCCTGCACGAAGGGCTGGAAAAGCTTTTCAAGCTGCTCCGGAGTCATGCCAATTCCCGTATCCGCCACCCGGAAGGCAATCCACCTGGCCCCGTCTTTAATCACAGGTTCGGCCTCCAGGGTAATCGTCCCCTTTTCAGTGAATTTACTGGCATTACTGAGGAGGTTAAACAGAGACTGCCGAACCTTGGTCAGATCAGCGTGCATGGCGCCGAGATCGGGGGCAAGGTGCACCTGGAGCGCATTGGCATTCTTGTCTACCAAGGGCTTCAGGGTGCTGGCCACATCATTGATCATCCCGGCCACGTCAAACGATTCCAGATAGAGATCCATCTTGCCGGCCTCGATCTTGGACAGGTCCAGGATCTCATTGATGAGGCCCAGGAGGTGTTTCCCAGCCGTATGGATTTTTTGCAGATCGGGGATAAAATCTTCCTGTCCCTGATCTTCGGCATCTTCCATCAACATTTCGCTGTAGCCGAGGATAGCGTTCATAGGCGTGCGCAGTTCATGACTCATGTTGGCCAGAAAGTTGCTCTTGGCCCGGGTGGCCGCTTCCGCAGCTTCTCGCGCCTGCTCCAGTTCCCGCTCGGCCCGATCCCGATCAATGGCAACGGCGATGGTCTTGGCAATACCTGCAAGGGCGTTAACTGTATCCGGGTTGAGCTTGGTGCGGGAGAAAAAGGCCATGACGCCCACCACCCGATCCTCGACAACCAAGGGATGTCCGACAAAGCTGACTAAGCCGTGCTGCCTCACCCACTCCTGGTCATCGACATCAGGTTCTTCAGCCACCCGGTTGGAAAAACGCACTCGAGATTCCTGGGCGATGCGACCGATTTTATATTGCCCCACAGGAATCCGGCTGCGGTTGCCGTCAGTATGGGTGTGTATCCCGGCACTGGCCTGCATTTCCAGCATATCTCCCGTTTCATTGATGGTCCAGAGGCGCGCCAGGGCCGCATCGAGCTGATGGACCAAACCTTCGACACACATTTTCAGCCTTTCCTGGATCGGTTTCAGGCTGGTCAAGGCATCGCCGATTTCGGACCCCAGGAGTGCCAGTTGTTCTCTCTGTTTGGTATCGGTAATATCCCAGCAGGCCCCGATCATCCGAATGGCGGTGCCTTGGGCATCACGCCACACTACGGCCCGAGCCGCCACCACGTGCATACTGGCATCAGGCCAGATTACCCGAAATTCCGTGTCATAATCCTCGATGCCTTCAATGGCCTGTCGCGTTTGCTGCCGCAGCCGTTCCAAATCATCCGGGTGCACGCGATGCAAAAAATTCTCCCGGTAGTCTGACATGATCCCATTAGATAACCCGAGGATAGATTGGGCGGCCTGATCCCAGGTTAGGGTATTCTGCAGCAGGTCCCTCTCCCAGATGCCGATGCCCGTAGCCCCCAGAGTCAGATCCAGGCGCTCTTTACTTTCCTGCAGCTTGCCGGCGGACTCTTGCAATTCCGCTTCGGCTCGCTGACGTTCCTGGTTGGCATGCCGCAAGCGCTGCCGCCAGATGAGAAAAGCACTACTCAGGGTGAGCATCAACATACCACTGGTCAGGCCAATCAGGGTCCGCCGGGAGGCCGGCATTAATTTATCCAGGTCGCCCAGCAGCACCAGCGTCCAAGGGCCATTCGGGTCGTTCCACTGCAGCGGCGTCCGGGCAACGGCATAGCGGTGATTTGCAATAGTAACGGTGTCCTTCGTCAGGTCGAAGGGCAACGTCCTGGGTGTGCCGCTGTCGAACACTTTGCCGAACTGCTTGAGCGTCCGGATCCCCTGGAGCCGTTCCGGGGTGCATTCCCCAGCCAGACACTCGATCCAATCCTCCTGGGTGCTGGCAAAAACAAGATCCTGGGGAGACAGCAGGAGCGCCGGGCCAGACCAGGCTCGCAAGACGGAGTCGACCCGTTCCAGCCCCAGACGCGCCACCACCGCGCCGATGATCGGAGCCTTGACCGATACTGCGTCATACAGGGGGGCGGCAAAGTACAGGGATCGCATACCGGTTGTCGTGCCAATGGCCGCATAGATATTCATCTTGCCCTGCATGGCAATCTGGAAATAGGGGCGGAACTTGACGTCCACCCCGGTGAGGGGCACTCCAATCGTGTCCCAGGAGGATTTGATTATCCCGTCCGGGTTAACAATATAAGCCCCGTTGGCCTGATAGGACTGGCCGATGGCCTGCAAGCTTTCCATGACCACCGGAGTCTCCAGGGGGATTTCTCCGCGTGCGACTCCCTTGATCGGCTGATCGACCAGCCCTAACGCGGCCACCGCCCCCATCACATTGCCGTTCATCGTCTGTGCCATTACTTCAAAGCCGCGTCGGGTTACCTCGGTTTCCAAGGCCTCTTGGTAATCGTGTTCCAGAAAGAGGCGCGTTGCCTCTATGATGCCGAATGCCACCGTCACCGAGAGCAGGAGTGCGCCCGCCCAGGGCAACAGGCGGCGAAAAGATGGACTAATTTTCATGGTGGGTTTCCTGTGATTTGTCTTTACTCGCCGCAAGATAGTGAGATTCGCAACATGTTTCGAATATCTTCTCAAATTTAGAGCCGGTAATTATTTCAGGCATCCTAACGGCCGGCAGGTCCAGGTAAAGGCCCTGGGTTAACAAATCGTCTCCTTCTAAGTTACTAAGAGGTTTCACTCATCAGGTCATTGAGAATAACTTTTTTTCCCGCACAGATCAACAAAGGGTAGAGCTACATTGGCCCTGGGAAAGGCCAGAATCAGCAGGCTTCTGTCAAACCTGGTAAAGCCCTCAATGACCTCATCCCCTCAAGTTCGGGCTTTGGGAATAAAGGACTTTTATCGACATTGTCAAATTAATAGATATTATTGTACCGTTAAACTATTCTTAATGGGGCTTTGAACCGTTTCTGAGGATTTCTTAAAGATAGGCTCAGGATCAAACCCCGGCGGATGTTTCAGCCAGGGATAACCTTTGGAGGCCATTTCATATCCCAGGTCAAAAAGTTGATTCATGTAGATCCGGTCAAAAGGTTCTTTGGGGCGGGTTGGGGCTGCGTCAGTGGGAATGGCCGCCAGGTTGTAATCAATCTTATCACGCTTGGCGAAGGCGTAGAGGCGGTAAAGGTCCCCCACGCCCTGGGTTTTGATCAGGGTGTTAATTGCCCGACCGGCGATGGGGGCTACCCGGGGCTTGACGTTCTCCCATTCCGGTTTGACCTGGGAGTTGCGGATAATATAGAGAAAACGCTGCCGCCCACGCAGTCGTTCATCAACTCCAAGCACTTGGGTCATGGGTTTCAGAGCGGTTTCATACAGTACCACTTCAGCCGTAGTGCCGCCGTCCACGTGCATCTCCTCGTAAAAGTTACCCCCGGATTCCACCCTGATGTATTGGGGCGGGAAGGCGCCGGGAATCGACGCCGAGGTCAGCATAATCTTGCGGAATAGTTTGATGGCTTCCGGGTCCCCGCTGGAGGCGATGGCGCCCATGTCCCAGAGAACCAGACGCTGGGCGTCTATTTGGGTGGTGCCGATGATCAGCCGACGACCTTTCTTGTGTTCGGCCGCCACTTCGGCCAGCATCGCTTCGTCCACGTACTGATCCAACATGTTGGCCAAAGGCCTGGTATCAGCTAACGACTCCCGCCACAGGACGGTGAGCAGACTGTTCTTTCGGAAAATGTCTTGACTGCTAATGCCGGTGTACAAGTGCCGCAGAGTATCATCATAACTCGACCCCAGGAAAGCAAAGGGGGCAATCAGAGCGCCGGTGCTGATGCCGGTCACCAGCTTAAACTGGGGGCGGTCGCCGTGGGCGGTCCAGCCGCACAGGACTCCGGCGCCGAAAGCGCCATCATCGCCGCCACCGGATAAAGCCAAAAATACGCCCGGCCTTTTCACAAAATCTTTGCCAAAGGCGGCCTTTTCCTGTTTGACCGACTCCATGGCAAACTCGGTAAACACTTCACTGACTTCATCCCCCCAGGCGCGGGCCCCAGGCATGCCGGGAACCTGAACTTTACTCTCTAAATCCTGGGGCAGAGGGTTTCGCGGTTTGAGGGTGGCACAGCCCTGGAGTAAAAACAGGGAGAAGGCCACACACATCAACGTCATAAAGCCGGACCGAAATCTTTGGAGAAAGTTGCCTTGGTGAGTTATCATTTTTTTCCTTTCATAAGTCCATTGTCCATACATCGAAGCAGATCGCCCTTTTGTCTCCGACGGCATCAGATAATTCCCCGGCATCAAAAAACAGCTCCGAAGAGTTTCGTGATCAGCTCTTCCAACGGGATCATGGTCAAGACCAGGGGCAATACTGGTGTCAGGGTAACGACGACAAGCTGGATGACCTCTTCTTTGCCGAAGGGGAACGGCTGAATTTCGCGGATCACCTGAAAGGCGTTTCCCAGGTCGGCCAGGGACGAGATGTCGGGGCTGTTGACGAGCGGTTCGTCATTGGGGGCGCCGCCACGGACCCATTTGAGATCGAAGACGTTGACATACCTGCTGGCGAAGATGCCGTACTCTCGCAAGCCGGTCAATTTAGCGCGCATCAGGCAGGGCGAAAAAACCAGCAGCGGTCCCAGCGCCACCAGCAGGAGAAACGCCACCACAGCGATTATTTCCATCGTAAAATCGGTCAGTTTGGCCCCGGCAAAAAAGATCGAGTTGGCCATCAGTCCCGCCAGCAGCACCCCATGCGCCAGGAGCAGCGGCATAAAAGCGCCGCAACTCATGCCAAGAAACCCGAGGCCGGCGGCCCGGTCGGGATGGGTCGGGATAAGATTGAGTTCGAGCCGGGAACTCTGCCACAGAAAACGAGCCCAGATGAACAGCCGGAAATACCAGCGAACTAAGATGAATTGAAACAGGGGCCGGCTGACGAAAGTATACCAGTAGCCCGCCGCCGTAAGCTGTTCGCCGCCAGTGGTGACAATGGCATACCAGGTTCCCGCACTAGCCGCGATCTTGGCAGTACCGCTTACCATGCTCCAGAGGTAATGCCCTCCGACAAAGATCAGGAAGAATATAAATAGTTCGATGGCCACCGAATTCCGTATTTTCATGGCCGAGGCAACGACTTCCTTGAACTTCGGGAGCACCTTGACAGTGATGATGCCATTATCAACAAACTGTGCCACGACCCGACGCAGCCACTGGTGCACCAGAAGCTCGGCGGCGATGAGCAGCGGCAGGGCCACCAGAAATCGGACCTGCATTTCCAGGTCATACAGGAACGGCAGTCCGACATTGCCCCAGGCTTTGCCATCGATCAGGGAGAGGAGCAGGAGCGGCAGCCAGGCGAAAAACGTAATGAAAATGATCCTCCGCTTCAAGAGTTCGAGAGCCGGGGAGGTGAGCCGTGAACGCAGCAGCAGCTGGAACAGGGGCCCTCCCAGAACGAGCGAGAAATCCAGCGGTTCATTAGAATTATGTAGGTTATTCATGATACCTTCCCGTCAGTCCAACGCAACGAACCGCGGCGGCACCAACCAACTACTTCGCCCGCTCTTCGGCAACGCGCTTCTGCAGTCGCTCGGCACAGTAGTCATTGGCATTTTTCACCGTCTACCATTCGTCGAACTTGTCGCCCTGTCCGGTCACTTTGCCGCCCACCAATCTCGGCTTTTCCGTCGATTATTTTCACCTGCCTTCCCCGGTGAAAAACCTTAAGCCTCATCAAGTGTTAGGTATTGCTGGACCTCCCGTTCCAGTTCTTGCAGAAGCTCCACGTAGGCGCTGCATATGGCCGGCGCTTCCTTTGAGGTTGACTGCGCCCAGGGTTGCAGCGCGGCATGACACTCCCGATAGTCGTCGCAGAGGGACTGGAAGGAGAGACTTTCCTGAAAGAGATTACATAAGGCTTTTCTCTCTTCGGGAAATCGCTCCATGATCAAGGAAAGACCGATCCTGGCGGATTTTGTCTGAATGTTCTCAGGGTTCATATCATTGGCTTGAGATAGGGTATACTAAATGTTATAGCATAGAAAAAGTAAGTCACGGTGACTCACAGGTATTGACATGGACTCTGACGATCAGTATTATCAATTATATTAATTTGTTATCATCATACCCTCTATCCAATGCCTTCTAAGCCAATCAGTCCTTCCCAGTCGGGTTCCAAGTGTCATAGCATCTCTGATGATGATGTCAGGCAGCAATTGGAGAAAATACTGGCCAGTCAAGAGTTTCAGAGCTCACCTATGCTGCGCGACTTTCTCCGTTTTGTTGTGGAAAAGACCTTGTCCGGTCTCACCCAGGAGATTAAGGGCTACACCGTGGCCACCGAAGTTTTTGGTCGGAATGCTGACTTTGATGCGGCCAAAGACACAATTGTGAGGATTCAGGCCGGCAGACTGCGCCGGGCTTTGGAGCGCTACTATCTGACCATAGGCAGGCAAGACTTGGTGAGGATCGATATCCTCAAAGGTTCCTATGTGCCTACATTTCATCTGGCTGCCAGGGAGGAAGCCGGGGTTGAGGTATCGACGGCGGCCCTGGATGAAGCTGTCCTGATACTACCATCGGGGCCCTCGGTGGCGGTAATGCCCTTGCTCAACCTGACGGGTGACCGGAGGCAAGAGTTTTTTGCCGATGGCTTGGCTGAAGAAATAACCAACGAACTGGCCCGCTACCAAGATTTGCGGGTTATCGCCTTCCAATCTACTCTCCGCTGGAAAGGCGCGAAGCTTGACGCCCGGGAAGTGGGTCGGGACCTTAACATCCGATTTTTCTTGGAGGGTAGCATCCGTAAGGAAGCCAGGCTTATCAAAATCACGGTTCGCTTAGTTGATACAGTAAACGGCATGCAAGTGTGGGGGGATCAATACCAGCGCCAACTGAGACCTGACAAGCTCATTGCCTTGCAGGAGGAGATTGCCCAGAAGGTAGCGGCGAAAATCGGCAGCGAGTATGGCATCATCCCTCGAAACCTGTCCAAAGAGTCCCGGAAGAAGCCTCCTGAATCTCTCGACACGTATGAAGCCTTCCTCCGGTTCTACCAGCATGTCACCATCTTGACCCCCGAGACCTTCGAGGAGGCCCTCCGCGTTCTGGAACAGGCTGTTACTCGGGAGCCGGAATGCGGCCTCGCCTGGTCCCTGTTGGCACACCTTTATTGCCTGAACTACACGCTCCAATTCTCTCCCCTCAAGACCCCCCTGCAAAAAGCCCTGGTTTTTGCCAAGAATGGGGTATCGCTGGATTCGCAGAACCAACTAGCGCGGGCCACCATGGCCTATCTCCATTTCCGCCTCAATGAACGGGACTTATTCTTGCTGGAAGCTGAGAAGGCCATGGCCCTCAACCCCAACTCCCCCTTTCTCATCGGCTATCTGGGGTGGCTCCTGGCGCTCTATGGAGAGTGGGACCGGGGGCTGGCTATCCTGGGAAAAGGTATGGAGTTGAACCCCCATTACCCGGGCTGGTTCCGTATGGCGCCGTATTTTTATTACTACCATCAGGGCAAGTATATGGAGGCCCTTCAGGAGGCCCAACAATTCCAGATGCCCCAATTCTTCTGGGACCCGCTGCTGTGCGCCGCGGCCTTGGGCCAGCTGGGGAGAGAACGAGAGGCCGTCCAAGCGGTGGCGGAGTTGCTTCGGTTAAAGCCGGATTTCTCTACCAGTGGCCCGTTCCTAATCGGCTGCTACGTGAAGAGCAACAATCTGTCCAACGCCCTCCTCGGCGGCTTACGACTGGCAGGCCTCAAGACCTGATGGAATAATAGAGGCCCGGAAGAATACCCCCCAATTCGTCTCCTTCTAAGTTCCTAAGAGGGTTCACTTTTCAGATCATAGAAAACAACTTTTTTTTCCGCTCAGATCAACAAAGGGTAGAGTTACATTGGCCCTGGGAAAGGCCATCAACGCTTCTCTCTGCCGAAACGGCCCATCGGACGCACGAGCGCCCGGGCCGGCGCCCCCGTCGCCTCCGGCGATCTTGAGAGGCAGGCAGACCAGCTGCACTCGACCCGGAGGGATCTGCTTCAGGTTAAGCCCCTCAATGATCCAGATGCCGGCCTTGAGCAGCGTCTGGTGAGTTTCCACTTCATCCGCACGGAACCCCCCCACGGAGAGATAGTCTACTCCAACCAGCCGTACCTGCCGCTCAACGAGATACTGGGCCGCGGTTGCCGAAAGGTATACGAAGTCCTCGGCAAAGCTGTCGGTATCCCAGCAGTGATCGGAGTTCCAGGTTTTGAACAGGACCCGCTCGCCGCGCCGGATGTGATGCTCTACCAGCTCATCGGGCTTAATGGAGGTGCGGTCGCGGATGGGGATCACCCGCCCCGAACCGATGGTCGCGTCCAAGGGCATGTTGTCAATCCCTAAACCGCCGCGGACAAAGTGTGCCGGTGCATCCATGTGGGTGCCTGTATGCGAACCCATCTCCAGGAGCGACACCGTGCACATGTCACCCCGCTCCAGGTCCGAGACCCGGCTGATACGGGCTGGCGGATCGCCCGGCCAGCTAACCATGCCGTTTCTTAGCGTTACCGAAACGTCGATCCAGGGTGAAGCCATCATGCCCTCCTTTCATATAACTCCCCGCACACCTGAACTGACAGCCCTTTCCTGGCAGGGCCGGTCATCTCGCCTGTCCAAGTCAGGATAGATCATCATATCGGCAAGTTGATAAGCTCCTCAACCTGACCGATATAACCGGGCCCCTCCCGTTACCCTGCGAACACGTGGAAACCCCATGCCGGCAAGTCCACATAAAGGCCCTGGGTTAACAAATCATCTCCTTCCCGTTCGTAAGAAATTTCACTCACCAGGTCCTGGAGGATTATTTGTTTTCCCCCGCTACTGCCGTAAAAAGGGCAAAAAAATTCTACAACTCAAACCCGCCCGGAGGCTTCATATTTCTTATTGAGAATTTATCGCAATAATAGAATACCTAATCAAATATTATTAGATATTTCATGATGTTGAACATATAATAGAATGCAAAACTGCATATAAGTATCTCATTGAAATTCCCCTCTCCGATATTTACCAGGTTGGGGACAAAGACGATAGATACCCAGACTAAGCCTGTTCGCCCTATCTTCGTTCTGGGGGGCGAGAACGACGTTGAGACGCCGTGGAAATCAGAAATCCCAATCCTGATCTTCCGGAAGGCCAGGAAGAAAGTTTTGCAAATAGCTACCTGATTGGAACGGCACTGGCATAAGATCAACGGCTGGACATACCATAGATCAGCGCCTACGGCAAGGTGAAAGTTTACCCTCCCGTACGGAATTTCAATGATTGCTCTATACTATTCTTCTGGAAAGATTATCCGAGCTTTTACCCCGGCTTGCTCCAAGAGATAGAGCAATCCACCACCATCAATAAGTTCAATAGGCTTGTCCTTGCAGAATTGAAAGGCGTCCGGCCCATAACCGCTTGTAGTTACAAGAATACCCTTATTTGCCCCTTCATGCACCATTGTCCCATATAAGTCTCGTACAGCAGATACCCCAACAGCATGACGGTATCTCTTTGCTTGAACTACCAGTTTCCCACCAGTAACCGGCCTGGTATCAAATACAATTGCATCAACCCCCCCATCTTTATGGGACCGGGTTAGTTTGGTTTCATATCCCAAATTGTTAAAAAGGTTTGCCACTAAATTTTCAAATTCATAAGGGTTCAAGTCCATCAAATTAGGTTTGGAATCGAGAACACTCAAAACATCGCTTTCTTCAATAAATCTTCTGTCAACCATATCGAATTCCAATATTGGCTTAATTGCCAACATTTCATTTGCTCGTGGAGAAACTGATGCCCCCAGGTTTCTGAGACAGGCTTTTTTATCAATGCGAGAAAGGTCTATTTTCAAAAAATCTTCCTTGACGGTGCGTACCGAAATAAGAAAAGGCCTTATGTCTTGCCCAGTCGATAAGTCTACCGTTTGAACAAAACCATTAAAGACAATAACATCAATGAAACCTTCTTGGTCCGCCTCAAATAATTCATGAATAGTTCGTAATGCAATGGCCGAAACAATATCCTGATAAAGTTCCTTTATTTCTGAGATTTTTCGAGGTTTTTCTGAAATTTCATTCTTATTTTTCACATACCTAAATTCTTCTACATTGGGGATAACTTCGGGGGAAGGCAATTCATATTCAACAACGATTTGCTTGGATTCTGGGACATAAGCAATCCTGAATACTTGGGGAAAATCTTCTGGATAATCAGAGCGTTCTAAAACTAATGTACAATATGCTGTTATAGAATCTGCTTCACCTTGCCGGTAGGAATCTTCAAATTCAGTAACCTCTTGATTCCTTTGCTTAACTTTTGAAAAGTACGATTCTTTTTGAATCTCATAATCATTTTTTAGCTGTTCAACAAATTTTAACTTTTTTTCTTCCTTTGCTGTATGTTCTTTGAAAGCCTTTTTATAGTTATCAAGAGCTTTGTTATAATCATTTTCAGATTCAGCAGAAGCTTTTTTTAATTCCATCTCATATCTTTTTTTGACCCATGGAAAACGCATCATGAATCGACTTGGCTCCATAACATTCTTTATGAAATTATTCCTATCAGGTTTGGAGGATGCAAATAATGAAGGTTTATAGTCATCTGGAATTTTAAATGATTCGTATCTTTCTTCTGTTTTTAGATTCTTGAAAGAAATAGTATCGTCAACTTCGAGGGTATGCTGCAATATTGATTCAAGACCATTAATTTTATTAGCTAATTCCTCATTCTTTTCTTCCGTTTCTTCCAAACGTTGTTCAATATAAGCCTGCTTTGCCTCCTTTTCAGCCCTTTTTGTATTTATATCCCAATGCCTTCTTAGCCTTTCCGCTTCCTTCTCCCTCTGTCGTGAAAGCTTTTCAGCTTCAAGCCTATTCTGAATCGCTAAACGTCTTTGCAACTCCGCTTGTCTTGCTGCCTGTCTTTGAGCCCTGGCAGCTTCCCTTGCTAACGCGGCAAAAAATCCAATCTTTCTGCCCATTTTTCAGTTTCCTCTGTCTTTTTGCAAGAATGATAGCACAAATAAGTCCAACAAGTTATTAGGGAAGGGTCCACCCATCGATTATTTTTTTATTAAAATATTGCTGTCCCTGAGGCTAACCTCGGCCAATGTTTCCCTGCTTGTCATATCTTTAAAAAAGATAAATTGAATTTTTTTCCCTTGCTGTTGGTTTAATCCGGTTATGAATGCTTGAGCAAGCCGACACATTTTCTCTTTGTCCTGGTGCATCATTGATTTCCAGGCTATTGGTTCAACTTCAATAAAAGTGCTTGGTTCGCCTGTATGAAGTCGAATATATCCTTTAGATTGGAGAGCAAATAAGCGCAACCCGGCTTCTTCGGCCGAGGATATGCCCGCAAGAACATCTCCCGATTGTTTCTTATACTTATCTTTAGCGATAGGTTGGTCAAGTTTTTTGTAGCATTCGGCGATGTGCTTTAGAAGTTTTTGAGCTTCGGCATATTCTTTCTCCCCAGCTTTGATCTTCTCCAAACATTGGGAAGCCTCAAAAATATTTCCATAGGGGGTAGTCTTTGATTTATCGGCAAGAAATTTTTTAGCGGCGGCAAGATTTTCAGCCGGTGTTTTTTCGGGTTGAGGTGAAGAGGTGTATATTTTTTGCGGTGGAGAGGATTCAGGAAAAGATTGCGCCTTCTGGGCAGTTGAAAATGATTGTGCCTTTTCTGATGGTTTCTCGAAAAAGTTTATGATTGAACCTATTAAGGCCAACACTGCAATTGCTCCAATGATAGTGATGCAACCACAACCTTTTTTTTCTCCCATAATTTGACTCCAATCGGTTCAAATGCGGTTACTTCGATATATATTCCCAAATATTTTCCACCAAATTCTTTTTCTATATCTCGATAATTAACTAATTTCAATAGTTCTTCCTATATTCCCATGGCGGAATGGAATGAGCATCGGCCCACAAGCCCGCCTTTTTAGCCCTTGCCTCTTCCTCTAATTGTGCTAACGTCAAGTCTTTGGAATATTTTCTAAACGACCAAGCATAACCGGCTCGGCCGACTAATCCTTGATTGAGGCTTCTACCATCTGACAAAAATACGTCTCCCAAAATTCGGCCATACTTATCGCATTCATAGGTTATTACCTTGACTTACTTACCAAATACCATTTTAGAAGTAAATCTTTAACCCGATTTCCAAACGCCTGGCCCTTTTGGGATGGTCAATACAATACAGCCGCACTCTTTAATGTTTGGGAGGCACAACCGGTCCTAATTATCACTCCTTCTGAAGCAGGTTTTAAAGGCTGCGCTTTGAACCCTTCACTCACCAGGATCACAATGAATCAGAGCAGCTTTCATTGCATCCTTGACCGGGTTGTTCCCCCCCTGTTAATTAATTTATGAACGTAGAGTTTCCCCGGAGGATCCCAGGAGACTACCGATTGGGACCTGGCAATTGATAGGTTGATTTGTTAAATATTTCAACATGTTGAACCTTCTGGCCGGGGGTATTAAACATATGTAAGACTCGAAAAAATTGGATTTTGTTGGGAGACGATATATTGCTACCGGGGGTAGGAGTCCCAGTCTCCGGGTTTTCTTTCATAAGAGCAAGCGAAAGATAGTGGGTAAGGCGTCGGGCGAAAAAACGAGTTTACCAGGCCAAGGCCGTTCAAGTTCACGAAGATCCGGCATAGCAGAGAAGGAAGATTGATTTTTATAGGCTGGCGGTGTAACAGTCAATATAGGTTCGATTGCAATTGGTGACATGACCCCAGCAGCATGAATAAGCTCGGGCTTGCTCCTGTCCATTGGTAAGGAACCTCAGGACAGGTTCACCTTTGTGAACCCCTTTGGTTGTAATGGCAGCTTTCACACTGAAAGGTGTATTATTCCCTTGGGTGTAATATTCGTCATCAGGGTTTTGCTGCCCTATCTCAAAAGCTACCTGGAAAGGGATTCTGTTTTTGACAGAGCCATGGTGAGCAGGCAGAGTTGTCTTAACAACCGATTGTTCAGACATAATTGGTTCCCTTGGTTTCTATGTAGTTAAGAATTTTTGCTACCCCAAATGCTACCCCAAAGCAAAATAGCCTCACGTATGAGAGGCTATCTTATTGTATTTTCTGGTGGGCCGTCGGGGGCTCGAACCCCAAACCTACTGATTAAGAGTCAGTTGCTCTACCAATTGAGCTAACGGCCCGTTGTTTGTTGCCTTGATAGCCCTTATATTTATCAGGCAAAATTGGGCTTGTCAAGAGCAGGGTTGGAGAGATTACGATTTTGCGAACTATCGAAAACCGGGAGATACTACGGGCGGTGCCGGCCCCTCCGAAGCAGGCGCTGCGGCGGTAGCAGGATTTCTCCTCCGCCATGAATCGCCTATCATCTGCCGTGTTCAACGACGCCGAGGCCCTCCCGTTAGCCCGAGGTTGATTGCTGAAACTTTTCAAATGAAACCTGAAAACATTTTTTCCCTCTTCCCTACATTTTAAATAAGTCCACATGTTCTCAGGAACACAACGAAGCATGAAAACCAAAATAGTCCTTTTGATCGATTTAGTTTTTTCGGCTCACCGCTCACGGCTTACGGTTTTCATATAAGTCCCAGGCCAAGCGCCGCTGCGATCAGCAGGAGCATCAGGGCCACGAGGATTTGTATGGTCCGCAGGGTCACTTTTTTGAGCAGCCGGTTGCCCAGGAAGGCCCCTCCAAAGGCCGCCAGGACCGCGGCGGCCAGCAGGGACAAACCGTCGCCCTGCAGCAGCGGCAACCTGGCGTTGTAGACGATGATCCGGGGGATATCCACCATGAGGGTGATGACCACCCCGGTGGCGATGAAGCTTTCTTTGCTCAAGCCTGATTTGAGGAGAAAGACGCTGCGCCAGGCCCCCTGGTGCCCGGAGAGGCCGCCGAAAAAGCCGCTCAAAAACCCTCCCAGGGGCAGGTATTTCTTCTCGACGGCAATGCCGGCAAAACGTGGCAACAGTTCGAACAGAGCGAAGAAGACCATGAGACAGGCCACTACCAGCTTCACTGGCATCACCTGGAACTGCCGGCCAAACATCTGGTAGGTCAGCAGAGGCTGCAGGTGGGAAAGCCACAGGAGCAACTCGGCCCCCAGGACGGCGGCCAGGACCGCAGGCAGGCCGAAGCGCAGCACCGTTTTTTTATCGGCCTGGCGGCCCAGGAGCGCGAACTTGAAGAGGTTGTTGAGGAGGTGGACGACGGCCGTCAGGGCAATGGCCGTGTCCAGGGGAAAAAAAATGGCCATGGTCGGCAGCAAAATGGTCCCCAGGCCGAAGCCGGAAAACAGCGTCAGCCCCGAGGCCAAAAAGGCAGCCGTGCAGATGATGACGTAATGCATGTCTCTCAACAACCTCCCGGGTGCGATTATGCTCTTCCCATGTCGTTGAATAATTTATTGGCTCAACTAATACAGTATTTCGGGAATTTCAGATTTCAAGGCAGGCTATGAAAAACAGCCGCGCAGGCAGTGTGCCGGACAGGTGCCTGGGGTTAAAGAAATTGTGCTGGGCCTCGAAGCGAACCGCCTCCGGGGCAGCGGCCCGCTCGACAAGTTTTTCAGCTGGGACTCACTCCCTGTGGCAGGAATGGGTATAAGTCTTCCGGGTTATCGAGTCGGTATTGGAACCGGCACCGGGATGTATTCCGGTGGCGTCCGAGGCTCGTAGCGGCGCCCGTCATAATACGGATCATAATTCCGGTTATAACCTTTGTCATATTTTTTCGCCTGGCCGGGAGGCAGGTCGCGGCCGCGCCAACCGGTCTTTTTTCCCTTGTCCCAACCGGGCGGCTCGTCTTTGGCGCCCCTGTCATACTGGTCATACCAGTCCCGGTCGTAATCTTTGGTTTTATACTTCCGATCTGCCCAACTCGTGGAACTTACAGCCAGGAAGGCCAGGATCAGAAGCATTGACAAGCCCAATCTGAAGTCACCCATAGTCTTCTCCTTTGCGGCATTATGATTACTGGATCAAAGAGAATTCAGTTACATAATATCGTGCAAATATTATACCGTAAAAGAAGGATGTTCTCAAATGGCTGCTGCCATTATTATTGTTATAATATTAACAGATTGGCATAACACTCTTTTGATTAACCGGTTTTCATTCTGAAAATGATCCATATGGATACATATATACAGCCTTTTTTTACCGAAAACCGCCAACCGCATACTGAAAACCATTTTCCAATGTTTTCAATGCTTGACAGGCGGTTCAATATCCTTATAATTAATATTTTATGTTTACACGACGCGCCTGCCGTGCCGTGCCCTATTAATCTGATGAAAAAGCAATCTGTCCTCACAATTCCCGTTGAGCGGATCACCTGGGAGGGGCTTGATGTCCCAGTATCCCTTGATACAGACTGGTTTGCCCGGTGGCTGCACGAACAGCCGGGATTGGAATTTACCCTGGAGAAGCCCATCACCGGCGCCATCCGCGTGGAACGACATGATGACAATATTCTGGTCCGGGGCCGGCTTCAAGGAGAGTTGAATTTTACCTGCAGCCGCTGCCTTGATGCCTTTGCCGCGCCGCTGGCTGCCGAGTTCGATTTGCTGTTAAAGATCGGCCGGCCTCCGGATCCGTCCCAGGAACACGAACTGGACCCGGAGGAATTGGACGAAGATTATTTTCAGGGTGACGATTTAGACTTAAATGCTATCCTGCGGGAGCAGATCCTCCTGACACTGCCATTGAAACCGTTGTGCCGGGAAGAATGCCGGGGGCTCTGCCTGCAATGCGGCGCCAATTTAAACCGGGAGCCTTGTTCCTGTACCGCCCCGAAATTAAATTTGTCTTTTGCCGCGTTAGAAAAATTAAAAAATGATTGACCATAATTTAGAATTAATCAAGAGGAGTTAGAACCGTGCCTTTACCGAAACGGCGTACTTCGCCTTCCAAAAAAAATATGCGGCGCTCGCATGACCACATAACCCTGCCGCAACTGGCCGTCTGCCCCCAATGCAATGAATACCGGCTGCCACATCATGCCTGCCCGCATTGCGGCATCTACAAAGGCCGGCTGGTAATCCCGAAATCCGAAGATTAAGAGGCTGGGCATGGATTATTTGCTGACTGAAGAGCAGCGCCTCCTCCAGGAGCTGGCCCGGCAGGTCGCCAATGAGCGTATCAAGCCGATACGGGCCGAATTGGACGAGCATGAAATTTTTCCCCGGGACCTGATGCAGGAAATGGCCCAGGCTGACCTCTTCGGAGTTATCATCCCGGAAGAGTACGGCGGTCTGGGGATGGGCTGCCTGGAAAGCTGCCTGGTGCTGGAGGCCATCGGCACCGCCTGCGTCGGAGTCGGCATTACCTATGCCGCCACTTTCCTGGGCGCCTACCCTTTTATGCTCTATGGCACCGAGGCCCAGAAAAGCAAGTATCTCCCCGTGCTCGCCCGGGGTGAACAACTCGGCGCCTTTGCCCTGACTGAATCCCAGGCCGGCAGCGACGCGGGGGCCATTCAAACCACGGCCGTGCGCGACGGCGACTCTTACGTCTTGAACGGCACCAAGCAATGGATTACCAACGCCGGGGAAGCCTCCATCTATACCATTATCGCCCTTACCGACCGCAACAAAGGGGCGAGAGGGGCCAGCGCCTTTATCGTCGAGTCAGATGACCCGGGGATTTCATTCGGCAAAAAAGAACAGAAAATGGGTATCCGGGCCTCGGCCACCAGGGAAATCTCCCTCCAAAACTGCCGGATTCCGGCCGACCGGTTAATTGCCAAAGAAGGGTTGGGGTTTATTATCGCCCTTAAAACCCTGGATTATGCCCGTCCCGGCATCGGTTCCCTGGCCCTGGGGCTGGCCCAGGGGGCCTTGGAAGAAGCGATCCTGTTTGCCCGGGAGCGCCAGCAGTTCGGCCATGCCATCATACATTTCCAGGCAATTCAGCATATGCTGGCCGACATGGCCACCGGCATCGAGGCGGCGCGCGCCCTCGTCTATGCCACGGCGCGTTACATCGACCAGAATCCCAGGGATTTTTCGAAAATTGCGGCCATGTCCAAGCTCTTTCCCACTGACATGGCCATGAAGGTCACCACCGACGCGGTGCAGATACTGGGCGGTCACGGCTATATGCGGGAATACCCGGTGGAGAAGATGATGCGGGATGCGAAAATCTTTCAGATTTTCGAAGGCACCAACCAGATCCTGCGCAACATCATCGGTCTGGCCCTGCACAAGGAAATCGGCAAAAAGCGCTAACTTGACTTCCCCACTTTTCTAAAGGAGGGGGTAGACGGGCTTTTTTAGCTCCTCAGAATGTGGCGGGAAAGCGAAGCATCTCCTGCCGCATGACCAGTGACCCTAACAAGTTTGGCAAGAAGCGGTAGGTTGCTACCGGCTGTTCCACCCTTTTCTAAAGGGGTGGTGAGGGGGGATTTTTATGGGCTCCCAATATTGCTCGTGATTTATGAAAATAATCGTCTGTCTAAAACAGGTCCCCGAATCCCAGAATGTCCGGTTAGACCCGGTGACGCATAATCTCCAGCGGGAAGGGGTTGCAAGTATCATTAATCCCTTTGATCTGTATGCCCTGGAAGAAGGTTTGCGGGTCCGGCAGCAGCAGGGTGGCGAAGTTATTGTTCTGTCCATGGGACCGCCCCAGGCTGAAGCCGCTCTCCGGGAAGCCCTGACCTATGGCGCTGACCAGGCAGTTCTCCTTTCCGACCGCGCCTTTGCCGGCGCCGATACCTGGGCCACGGCTTATACGCTGGCCGCCGGCGTCCGCCGTCTGGGCGGGGCTGATCTGATCTTTTGCGGCAAACAGGCTATCGATGGCGACACGGCCCAGGTCGGCCCGGAGATGGCAGCTTTTTTGGATATGCCGCATGTCGCCTGGGCCCGGAAATTAACTTTCAGCAGCCCGGAACTCCTGCAGGTGGAAAGGCTGTTGGACCACGGCTACGATCAGGTGGAAGTGCAGTTGCCGGCCTTAATTACCGTGGTCAAGGAAATTAATGAGCCCCGGCTGCCTTCCTTCAAAGCCAAATTAAAGGCTAAATCGGCTACCATACCGGTATTCAATCTGGCTGATCTGGGTCTGGATGAGAATCAGGTGGGTTTTAAAGGTTCCTACACCAGGGTAGTTAAAGTCTTTCCGCCTCCTGCCCGGGGCCAAAGAGAGATATTGCAGGGAACTCCTGAAGAAATGGCCAGGGACCTCTGGTCCCGGCTGCAGCAGCTGCAAGGTCGGTAAAGGTTTTTCGCACGGGCAGGATGCCCGTGCCGCCAGGGTATGATAGATCCTGCGGTATTTTGGGCAACAACTATAAATTACGTATAAATATTATACTGCTGACCGCTGATCGCTGAAATCCTATATGTCCTTACTCATTGATTTAGAAAAATGCACCGGCTGTGGACAGTGTCTGGAGGTGTGCCCTTTTGACGCCCTGGAGCTTGCGGGGGAAAAGATCTCAGTCTCCGATGCCTGCACCCTGTGCGGCGCCTGCGTCGAGATATGTGAATTCGGCGCCCTGAGCCTCCCGGAAGATGCGGCGTCGGGCCGGGAAGTGCCGCGTCCCGATGACGGCATCTGGATTTTTGCCGAGCAGCATCGCGGCCGTCTGGCCCCGGTGGCCCTGGAGCTCTTGGGCGAAGGCCGCCGTTTGGCTGAAATGCTGCATCTTCCCGTGGCCGCAGTCCTGTTCGGGCACGAGGTCCGGCATCTTGCCGACGAACTTCTAGCCGGCGGCGCCGATAAAGTCTATCTGGTGGACCACCCGGCCCTGAAGGATTTTGTGGAAGAAATTTACGCTGCCGCCTTGACGGCCCTGGCCCGGCTCTACCCCCCGGAAATCATCCTGGCTGGCGCCACCTACCTGGGAAGGGCCTTTATTCCCAGAGTGGCTGCAATTTTGGATACCGGCCTCACTGCCGACTGCACGGCGTTTGACATCGAGACTCAGAATAATCTGCTCCTGCAAACCCGGCCGGCCTTTGGCGGCAATATCATGGCCACTATTCTGACGCACCGCTCCTATCCCCAGATGGCCACGGTGCGCCCCCGGGTTATGAAGAGGCTGGCATCGGCAAGCGGCCGGCAGGGGGAAATCATTCCAGTAGCTCTGGCTGAACTTGACCGGCCGTTTCAAAGCCGTTTTGTCCGGACCGTGTCCGAAATTACCGAAACAATACCCTTAAGTGAAGCCGAAGTCATTGTCGCCGGCGGGCGTGGTCTCCAGGATGCCAAAAATTTCCGTTTATTAGAGGAATTAGCCGGTCTTTTGGGCGGGACGGTGGGCGCTACCAGGGCCGCCGTCGATGCCGGTTGGATATCATATCAACATCAGATCGGCCAGACCGGGAAAACGGTGGCTCCGAAAATTTATTTTGCCTGCGGTATCTCCGGGGCGGCGCAGCATCTCGTGGGGATTCAATCTTCGGATTTCATCGTGGCGATCAACCGCGATCCCCAGGCCCCCATATTTCAGATTGCCGACCTTGGCCTGGTGGGCGATGTTTTTGAAATAATTCCGGCCTTAATTCAACAGATCAAGAATAATCGATAAGGAGTGTGGCGTGGGTGAGATAAATCGTGTGGCCTTGGTTACCGGCGCCTCCCGGGGCATCGGGAGAGCCTGCGTCCTGGCTCTGGCTGAACCTGGCATGATGCTCTATGTCAATGATGTGGCCAATCTCGAACTGGCTGCCGAAACCTGCGACCTGGCCAGATCCCAAGGGGCCCGGGCCGAAGTTCTGCCGTTTAACGTCGCGGTCCTGGACGAAGTCGGCAGCGCCATCGATGCCATTATCAAGAGCAGCGGCCATCTGGATATTTTGGTTAACAATGCCGGCATCGCCCGGGATAATCTCATCGCCAGGATGAAAGAAGAAGATTGGGACGTGGTCCTGGACATTAATCTCAAAGGCGCCTTCAACTGCATGAAGGTCGCCTGCCGTCCCATGATGAAACAAAGGTACGGGCGCATCATCAATATTTCTTCGGTGGTGGCCTATATGGGCAATCCCGGCCAGGCCAATTATGTCGCCTCCAAAGCCGGATTGGTGGGCCTTACCAAGGCGGTGGCCCGGGAACTGGCCTCTCGCCAGATAACCGTCAATGCCGTGGCGCCGGGTTTTATTGCCACGGATATGACCGCGAATCTGCCGGAAAAAGTTCAGGCCGAGATGATGGCCCAGATTCCCCTCAGCCGCTTCGGCACCCCGGAGGATGTCGCCGCCACGGTTGCTTTCCTGGCATCCGAAGCCGCGGCGTATATTACCGGCGAGGTCATCCACATCAACGGCGGTCTGGTTATGGCATAACATCACCCTGGGGCATAAATCGTTTTGAAAATAATTATAACTACGATAAAAATTTATTATTTTACTTGCAATTATTCTGAATTCCCGACATTATTTTTAGGCTAAGATTTAATCTGCATAAGGAGGAAGTTTTAGATGGCAGCTGTTGAAGACAAAGTCATAGATATTATTGCTGATCGTTTGGGTGTCGATAAATCCGAGGTCGTCCCCGAGGCCGCCTTTATCGATGATTTAGGTGCCGATTCTTTGGATCTGGTCGAGCTGATTATGGCCATGGAAGAAGAATTCGACATTGAGATTGCCGATGAAGAGGCAGAAAAACTGAGAACCGTGCAGGATGTTTTGAATTACATCAAAACCCATTCTGCTTAAAAATTCCATTTGTCGTCTTGTTCATGAATTTACCTGCACATTTCCGTTTTAATAGTGGCAGGATGAATGTCAGGTTTGGGTTAACCGGTTATCTTAAGAAAATTTCCGGAATTTCATTCTATTTTCCCTCCCTTCCAGGGAACAGGGTGAAACCGGGGCACACGGAAAGGGCACGGCGCACCGTGCCCCACACGATATTGCATAATTCTAAGAATTACCGTAGTTGGGGAAGTCAAAAGCGAGGCTGTTCATGAGCGTACGGGTCGTTATCACCGGATTAGGATTGATAACTCCACTGGGAATCGGGGTAGAACCCACCTGGCAAGGCATAATTGCCGGCAAATCCGGTATCGGCCAAATAACCAGCTTTGATACTACCGGTTTTGAAACTACCATCGCCGGAGAGATTAAGGATTTCAAGCCCGAAGCCTACATGGCCGCGAAAGCTGGTCAAGCGGATGGACCGCTTTGTTCAGGTTGCCGTGGCCACTGCGGTTCTGGCCATGCAGGATGCCCAGTTGGAAATTACTCCGGATCTTCAGCCTCTTGTCGGTTCCATTGTCGGTTGCGGGTTGGGAGGACTGGCTACCATCGAAAAATATCACAAGATCATGCTGGAAAAAGGCCCGAAAAGAATCTCGCCATTTTTTATTCCCATGCTGATACCCAATATGGCGCCGGGCATGGTGGCCATGCATTTTGGCGCCCAGGGGCCTAATACCTCCACAGTTACCGCCTGCGCCTCAGGGGCCCATGCCGTGGGGGACGCCTTCAAAACCATTCAACGAGGCGCGGCCAAAGCTATGATTACCGGTGGCGTGGAATCAGTTATCACCCCTTTAGGGGTCGCCGGCTTTAATTCCTTGAAAGCCCTCTCCACCCGCAATGCAGAACCTGAAAAAGCCTCCCGGCCTTTTGATCTGCACCGGGACGGTTTTGTCATGGCCGAAGGCGGCGGTATTCTTGTCATGGAAGAGCTTCAATTCGCCAAAGCCCGAAGAGCCAAAATATATGCTGAAGTTGCCGGCTACGGACTTTCCGGAGATGCCTATCACATGACCGCCCCGTCACCTGATGGGACCGGAGCTATCCTCTGTATGCAGCATGCTCTAGCCGACGCCGGCCTGCACCCGGATGACGTTGATCATATCAACGCCCATGGAACCTCGACTACCTTAAATGACGCCGCCGAAACCATGGCCATCAAAAAGGTCTTTGGTGCACGAGCCTATAAAATACCCGTCAGCGCCACCAAATCAATGACCGGCCACATTTTGGGAGGGGCCGGCGCCGTCGAGGCAGTAATTTCCATACTCAGCCTGATTAATAATATTGCACCGCCGACAATCAATTATGAGACCCCGGATCCGGATTGTGATCTTGACTATGTCCCGAACCAGGCGCGACAGACTCCCATTGATGTGGTGATGTCAAATGCCTTCGGCTTCGGCGGCACCAATGCCGTCCTGGTACTCAAAAAATTTACCGGGTAACCAATGGATTACATATTTCTAGGTTGTGATCACGCCGGTTTTGCGTTAAAACAAAACCTGGTAAAGCTCTTGCAAAGTCTGTCCCTGACGGTTAAAGATCTGGGCTGTAATTGTGAAGAAATCTCGGTCAACTATCCCGATTATGCTTACCAGGTCGTTCAGGCCATACTGACTAATCCAGGGGGCCGCGGCATCCTGATCTGCGGCACCGGCTTAGGCATGTCCATCGCAGCTAATCGTTTTCCAGGAATTCGCGCCGCCCTCTGTCAGGAATTATATACCGCCAGGATGAGCCGGCTTCACAACGATGCCAATTTACTGGTTATGGGTGGCCGCATCGTTGGTCCCGGTCTGGCTCAAGAAATTGTCAATGTGTGGCTTTCTACTCCCTTTGAGGGTGGACGACATCAAGAGCGCCTTAACCAACTTGAAACTTTGCCGCATCTAGCTCAAAAATTTTCTTAAGGTGAATCTTTATGTTTTCGTTGGCTCAGGTCGATCCCGAGATTTATACTGCCATTCGAGAAGAAGAACGGCGTCAACTCAGTAAGCTAGAGCTTATTGCTTCGGAAAATTTTGTCAGTCCCGCAATATTGTCAGCCCAGGGTTCAGTCCTGACTCACAAATATGCCGAAGGATATCCCGGTCGCCGCTATTATGGCGGTTGTGAATACGTCGACATCGCCGAAAATTTAGCTATTAGCCGGGTAAAAAAATTATTCGGCGCCGATTATGCCAATGTCCAGCCTCATTCCGGTTCTCAGGCTAATATGGCCATTTATTTGGCCTTCCTGCAGCCGGGAGATGCCATTTTAGGCATGGATCTGGCCCACGGCGGCCACCTCTCGCATGGCGCCTCGGTCAATTTTTCCGGTCAGATTTATAAGCCCCTTTATTATGGTGTTAAAAGAGATACCGGGGAAATAGATTTTGAAAGGATCGAAGTCGTCTTACAAGAATACCGGCCTAAAATGTTGATAGCCGGCGCCAGCGCTTATCCACGGAGCCTCGATTTTGAGCGGTTCGCCAAGTTGGCAAAGCAATATGGCGCCTATCTCATGGTGGATATTGCCCATATTGCCGGATTGGTGGCTGCCGGACTTCATCCCTCACCCATTCCCGTGGCCGATTTCGTGACCTCAACCACCCATAAAACTCTGCGCGGCCCCCGGGGCGGTTTGATATTGGCCCGCAATCAGGAAATCGAGATTAACGGGAAAAAACAAACATATGCAGAGCGTTTAGATTTCTATCTCTTTCCCGGTATTCAGGGTGGCCCGCTCATGCACATCATCGCCGCCAAAGCGGTGGCGTTCCTGGAGGCATTAAAGCCGTCCTTTAAACGGTATCAGGAACAGGTCCTCCTCAATGCCCGTACTTTGGCCACCGAATTCCTCCGCCTGGGGTACCAGTTGGTCACCGGTGGTACCGACAATCACCTCCTCCTCATTGACCTTACGAATACGGGCCTCACCGGCCGGGATGCCGAAAAATCCCTGGACTCAGCCGGCATTACCGTGAATAAAAATCGCATCCCCTTTGATCAGAGATCGGCCAAGATCACCAGCGGCATTCGCCTGGGCACCCCTGCCCTGACTACCCGGGGTATGAAGGAGTCTGAAATGCGCCAGGTCGCTGAGTTCATTCATCAGGTCCTCTCGGATCCCGGGGACCAGGACCGCCTCCAACGTCTTCAGGGACAAATTAAAGAATTCTGTCGTAGCTTTCCGCTTTTCGCTCCTGAATGGTACTGTGACTGATGGGACGGGGGGAGGCCTGAGTTGCGCTGCCCCTACTGCCGCAGTCTGAAAACTCGCGTGTCCGATTCGCGGCTGAGTCGGGAAGCTAATGCCATACGCCGTCGCCGACAGTGCCTGGACTGCAAACGCCGCTTTACTACCTATGAAAAGGTAGAGGATATCACTCCCCTGGTGGTCAAGAAAGACGGCCGCCGGGAGGCCTTTAACCGCAGCAAGATCTATGAGGGCATCAAAAAGGCCTGTGAAAAACGACCTGTAAGTATTGACGATATCGAACAATTTTTAGACCAGCTGGAACGAGAACTGCAGGAATCGGGCCGCAAAGAAATTCCCTCCACCTTAATTGGCGAAAAAGTCATGCACCAACTGCATCTCTGGGATGATGTGGCTTATGTCCGTTTTGCCTCGGTATATCGCCATTTTAGCGACATTACCGAATTCATGGAGGAGATCAAAAAACTGGCGGCTTCCAAGGATAATAAAAAGGTTAACAACCCTGAATAAGGTAATACCGGACTGCCACCGAACTGATGCGGTTTTGCCGACCTCGAGCCCGATAAATTCCTTTCAGTCCTCGCTCCCATGACTTAACCGGAGGCTCATTTTTGTTGAATCAACCTCAATCATCCTTTTCCGCCGAGGATCGCCGTTTCATGGCTTTAGCCTTTAAACTGGCCGCCAAAGCAAGTGGGTATACCTCCCCTAATCCCATGGTGGGGGCCGTGATCGTCAAGGATGGGCATATTGTGGGCCAAGGGTATCACCATGGCTATGGCAAGCCCCATGCGGAAGTCGAAGCCTTGCGCCAGTCCGGGCCCCAGGCCCGGGGCGCCACCTTGTATGTCACCCTTGAGCCTTGTAATCACTACGGACAGACCCCGCCGTGTACTGAAGCGATTCTGGCCGCCGGAATCTATCGGCTGGTCATCGCCAACCCTGACCCTAATCCTCGCGTTGTGGGGGGGGGTGCCGCTTTTCTGAGAAGCAAAGGTTTAATTGTGGATTCCGGTCTACTGACTGAAATCGGCGCTACTTTAAATGAAGCTTTTTTCAAAGCCGCGACCACCGGATCGCCCTTTGTCATCGCCAAAGCCGCAGCGTCTCTGGACGGTAAAATCGCCACCCGCACCAATGACTCCCATTGGATCACGGGAGACAAGGCCCGTAAATGGGTTCACCGACTCCGCCATCAAGTAGACGCCATACTTGTGGGAGTAGGGACCGTGGTGGCCGACGACCCCCAGTTGACTACCAGACTGCCTCTTGGTAAAGGGAAAGACCCTACGCGTATTATTTTAGACAGTCGGCTGCGTTTACCTCTCAACTCCCAGGTGTTGACCATCAAATCCGACGCCCCCACCTGGATTATCTGCACCGATGCGGCTCCTCCCGACAAAATGGCGGCGATTCGATCCCTGGGGGCCGAACTCATCGTCGCCCCTGCCCGGGAAGATCGGGTGGACCTGGCGGCCTTCCTCGCTATTCTGGGGGAGCGCCGGATCAACAGCCTTTTGGTGGAAGGCGGCGCCGAAGTTCATGGAGCCTTTTTTGCGGCCGGCCTGGTAGACAAATTTCACTTTTTCCTGGCCCCCAAATTTATCGGCGGCCGCAATGCTCCGGGCATTTTAGGAGGCCATGGCATTGCCAACCTCAAAGAAGCCCGTCAGGCCCGAAAATTATCTATCCACCGTCTCGGTCCGGATATTCTTATTTCAGGCTACCTTGGTAATCATCCTTATAGTCCTTGCACAAATCAACCATAAATGTTAATTATATTTTTTTTTAGTTATTTTAAGGGAGCATGCGAATGATCCGAGCGGTGCGGGGCATGAAAGATCTTCTGCCTCCGGAAACTGCCCTCTGGCACCATATTGAAACCGTCGCCCGAGCCGTTTTTATTTGTTACGGTTTTCAGGAAATGCGTCTGCCGCTCCTGGAGCGCACCGAGCTTTTTACCCGCTCCATCGGCACCAGGTACTGACATTGTCGAAAAGGAAATGTATACCTTTCTCGATCGACGGGGCGAAGCCATGACTTTGCGGCCGGAAGCAACGGCCTCAGTGGTCCGGGCCTTTATCGAAAACCGCTTGGACCAGGGCGCCGAAGTTAAAAAATATTTTACCATGGGGCCGATGTTTCGCTATGAGCGCCCCCAGAAAGGCCGTTACCGCCAGTTTCACCAGATCAATTGTGAAGCGTTGGGGGGCGAAGCCCCTGAATTAGATGTGGAAATGATTCTCCTGCTCATGGAGATACTGGGCCGCCTGCAGATTACCGATATTGAATTAGTCATAAATTCCCTGGGGTGCCCCAACTGCCGGCCTGCTTATCTTCTTGAATTAACCGCTTTGTTTGCCCGTGGTTTAAGAGATTTGTGTGATGACTGTCAACGCCGCAGCACGACCAATCCTTTGCGGGTCTTTGATTGCAAATCTAAAACCTGTCAGGAGCTGCTCGCTGCGGTTCCAGCCATTTCCGACCAGCTTTGTGATGACTGCCAGCAGCATGAGCACCGGGTCGTGGAACTTCTGGAGCGTTTCCAGGTTCCCTTTCGAAAAAATCCTCGCCTGGTGCGCGGTCTCGATTACTATACCCGGACCGCCTTTGAGGTGGTCACCACCCAACTGGGGGCTCAGGATGCCGTGGCCGGCGGCGGCCGCTATAACGGTCTCATCAAAGAGTTGGGCGGACCGGATATTCCGGCCATCGGTTTTGCCATCGGGGAAGAGCGGCTGGCGGGGCTGTTGAGCCAACAAACGGACACCATCCCTCAATTACCGCTTCTTTTCGTGGCGGTCTTGGGTAAAGAGGCCCAGAATCGGGCTTTTGAGCTTATTCAGGGATTGCGACACCATGGGTATGCCGCGGATATGGATTTTACTAACCGTTCTCTGAAGGCACAAATGACCATGGCCAACCGCCGGGGTGCTTCCTGGGTGCTCATTATGGGAGAACAGGAACTGGCTGCCGGCCGGGCTCCCCTGAAAGATATGCAAAGCGGGGCGCAACAGTTCGTATCCCTTGACGGACTGTCCGAAATTTTAGCTTCCATGGAGGCAAAAGGAGTCTAAGGTGCTGGATTCTCTGGACGGCCTGCAGCGCAGCCATTCCTGCGGCGTGTTGCGGTCGGACGATATTGATAAAGAAGTCATACTCATGGGTTGGGTGCAGCGCCGCCGGGATCACGGCGGGTCTGATCTTTGTGGATCTCCGGGACCGGGAAGGTATTACCCAGGTTGTCTTCAATCCCGACATTAATGACCTTGCCCATGCCAAAGCCGATATGTTGCGGAGTGAGTTTGTCATTGCCGTGCGCGGTATCGTGATTCCCCGTCCTGAAGGCATGGCCAATCCCAACCTCGTCACCGGAGAAATCGAGGTGGCGGTGGAAGAACTGCGGCTGCTCAATACCTCCCAGACACCCCCTTTTGAACTCGAGGATTTTAAACTTGACACCTCGGAAGCCATTCGCCTCCGCTACCGTTATCTGGATTTACGGCGACCGAGCCTGATGCAGAATCTGCTGTTGCGGCATCGTGCCGCTCAAGTAGTGCGAACTTTTTTGAACAGCCAGGGATTTATCGAAGTGGAAACCCCGGTGCTGACCAAAAGCACTCCGGAGGGGGCCCGGGATTACCTGGTCCCGAGCCGGACGAACCTGGGAAAATTTTTCGCCCTGCCGCAATCGCCTCAGCTTTTCAAACAACTCCTGATGATGGCCGGGATGGAGAGATACTATCAGCTCTGCCGCTGTTTCCGGGATGAGGATCTGCGGGCCGACCGCCAACCTGAATTTACCCAGATAGATATGGAGATGTCTTTTATCACCGAAGAAGACATCTATACGGTGGTGGAAGGACTGATGGCGGTTATCTTTAAGGAGATTTTAAACCTGGACGTCAGCCCCCCCTTCCCTCGCCTCACCTATGCCGAATGTATCTCCCGGTTTGGCGTGGATCGTCCCGATCGCCGGTTTGGGCTGGAGTTGGTGGACGTCACCGATCTGGTAGCCGGAACCGATTTCCGCACTTTTGCCGAGGTGGCGGCTCAAGGGGGCATGATCAAGGCCATCAACGGCAAGGGCCTGGCTAAGAGTGCCCCGGAAGGAACTGGACGAATTAACAGCTTTTGTCGGCATTTACGGCGCTAAAGGTCTGGCCTGGATCAAGTTGACGCCTTCGGGGTGGCAGTCGCCTCTGGCCAAATTTTTTACCGCCGACCAACAACAGGCCATAAATGTCCGGTTAGAAGCTCAAGAAGGCGATCTGCTGATGTTCGTCGCCGACTCGCCCCAGATCGTTCACACCGCCTTGGGCCAATTACGGCTGCACCTGGGGAAAAAAGAAAATCTGGTTCCGCCGGACACCTACGACTTCTGCTGGGTGACCCATTTTCCGCTCCTGGAATACGATCCGGAGCAGAAACGGTACATGGCCATGCATCACCCGTTTACCTCGCCGGTGCACCAGGACCTGGAGTTGCTGGCCACTGACCCCGGCGCAGTCCGGGCCCGGGCCTATGATTTGGTGCTCAACGGCAACGAGGTGGGGGGCGGCAGTATCCGGATCCACCAGCGCCAGGTTCAGGAAAAAGTTTTTGCGGCCCTGAAAATTTCTCCGGAAGAGGCTGGGCAAAAATTCGGCTTCTTGTTGGAAGCCCTGGAATATGGCGCTCCACCCCACGGCGGCGTCGCCTTTGGGTTTGACCGTCTGGTGATGATTCTGGCCGGCGCCAACTCGATTCGGGAAGTAATTGCCTTTCCAAAAACCCAAAAAGCTACGTGCCTGTTAACACAGGCGCCGTCGGAAGTGGATGTCGGGCAACTGCTGGAATTGGGCATTCGCCTGGACCAATAAGATATGAGGGATGCTTGGCAGACTATCCTACTTTGTCAGATGAATGATCTGAATTAAAAATTTATTTAATACATTAATTGGAGAACAACCATGGCTCGCTGGAATATGGAGCGGCGGCTCCTGGATCATGAACACTCCAAAAGCTGGCAGCACCGGCTTCAGGAAGTGGATGAGCCCAACCTCATGCGGGAGATTTATCCCTATGAGGAAGTTGCCCGGATAGATTTTGATTATAAATTTGTCATGCCCAACCCTCCCGAACATATGCGGATTACCGACACAACTTTCCGTGATGGTCAACAAGCCCGGCCTCCCTACACCGTGCGGCAGATCGTCGAGATCTTCGACATGTTGCACAAATTATCAGGCCCTAACGGCGTGATCCGGCAGAGCGAATTTTTTCTCTACAGCAATAAGGACAAAGAAGCAGTACAGCGCTGCCTGGAAAGAGGCTACACCTATCCTGAGATTACCGGTTGGATCAGAGCCAAAGCCGAAGATCTGCCTCTGGTAAAAGAAATGGGTCTCAAGGAGACCGGTATCCTCACCTCGGTCTCCGACTATCACATCTTTTACAAGATGAACGGCACCCGGGGTAAAATCCTGGACCAGTATTTGAACATTGTCAAAGCTGCCCTGGATCTGGGCATTGCCCCCCGGTGCCATTTCGAGGATGTCACCCGGGCGGATATTTACGGCTTTTGCATTCCTCTGGCCCTGGAACTCATGAAACTCCGGGAGCAATCCGGCGTCGACGTCAAGATCCGGCTCTGCGACACCCTGGGTTACGGGGTCCCCTACCCGGGTGCGGCCCTGCCCCGGAGCGTGCCGAAATTGATTCGCGCCTTTATTGACGATGCCGGTGTGCCCGGCCATCTGCTGGAGTGGCACGGCCACAATGATTTCCACAAAGTCTTTATTAACGGCACCACCGCCTGGCTCTACGGCTGCGGCGCGGTCAACGGGGCCTTGCTGGGATTCGGCGAACGCACCGGCAACACCCCTATTGAAGCCTTGATTATTGAATATATTTCTTTCAAAGGCCACAACGACGGTATCGATACCACAGTGATCACCGATATCGCCCATTATTTTGAAAAGGAATTAAATTACCAGATTCCTTCTAACTATCCGTTTGTGGGGAAAGCTTTCAACGCCACCAGCGCCGGCATTCACGCTGACGGCGTCCTGAAAAACCCGGAAATTTACAATATTTTCGATACCGACAAGATTCTGCGGCGGCCGATAACCATAACTATCACCGATAAAACCGGACGGGCCGGCATCGTTCACTGGCTGAACTCCCGGTTGAATCTGATCGGTGATGCCAGAATCGACAAGCGGCATCCCGCCGTAGTTAAGATCAACAACAAAATTAATGAATTATATGAAGCCGGTCGCATCACCTCCATTTCCAATGAAGAATTGGAAAATATGGCGCGGAAATACTTACCGGAATATTTTATCTCCGAATTCGATCTGTTAAAGTCCAAGGCCGAACAGTTAGCCGCCGCCCTGGCCGAAGAACTGGCGGAAAAAGACGAAATCCGTTCCATGGATCCCGCCCGCCAGGAACCGATGATGCAAAAAACCCTGGATGCCAATCCTTTTGTCCAGTTTATGTATATAACCAATCTGGAAGGCCGTAAAATTACCCGTAATATTACACATATAACTGATCGGGCAAAATACGAGTCGGCTCACCCGGATGAAGACCTGTCGAATCGGGACTGGTTTATCAACCCCATGAAAACGGGGAAAGTATTTGTCTCCGATTTTTATACCTCCCGGTTCACCAGCGCCCTGTGTATCACCGTCAGTGTGCCGATTCGCAACGAGGAGGACGAAATCCAGGGCGTCCTGGGCATGGATATCCGGTTCCAGGATCTGGCCAAGATGGAGAAGGACGGGGAATTGTAGGAAGGTTTCCGGTTTTCAGTTTTCGGTTGATAAAGGGCGTCCTTTCGGGGCGCCCTTTATCTTTCAGGTGAGTTCTTCTTGACATAAATATTGTTAACGTGATATTGATAGCAATATGAAGACAACAATCGATATACCAGACACTCTTTTGGAAGAAGCTCGAAAACTGGCAACTACCGAACAGACAACCTTAAAGGCACTGGTTTCCGAGGGTCTGCGGCGGATTCTTACTGAACGGCAGAAAAAGCAATCATTTCAACTCCGAAGGGCCACGTTCCGAGGACAAGGACTGCAACCTCGTCTATCAGGTGCTTCCTGGGAACAAATAAGAGAAGTGGCTTACGAAGGACATGGTGGATGATTGCAATTGACACTAATATTTTGGTGTATGCCCACCGGGAGGATTCTGCCTGGCATGGTGCGGCTTATCCTCAAATTGCCAAATTAGCTCAGGGTCGGACCCCTTGGGCCATCCCCTGGCCCTGTCTTTTTGAATTTCTCGCCATCACGACCCATCCTAAAATATATAATCCCCCAACTCCATTAGACTTGGCCCTGGAGCAAGTTGAATCCTGGCTTGAATCTCCGAGCTTGATATTGCTAACAGAACAAGATGGGCTATGGCCGAGTCTGCGCACCCTGTTATTGGAAGGTAAAATAATGGGACCACAAATTCATGATGCCAGGATTGCAGCACTCTGTTTAGCTCATGGAATCAAAGAATTATGGACTGCAGACAGAGACTATAGCCGATTTCCAGGTTTGGTCAAACGCAATCCGCTTTTAAATTAATAATTATTTATCTACATATTAAATATATTTAATTACTTAATATATTTTTTATATTCCCTTCACAATTCCTTATATCCTACAAAAATTATATTTTGCCAAATGAAGTATAAAAGGGGCATGATTATGTTGCCGAAAATCGATCCTACCACCACCGTTAGCTGGCGGCGGCTCCAGCAGCATTATGAGCAGATCAAAGATAGCCGGATGAAAACCTGGTTCGCCCAGGAGCCTGACCGATTCGAGCGGTTTTCCATTGCCTTTAATGATATTCTGGTGGATTTTTCCAAACACCGGATTACGGCTGAGACGATGAAGCTGCTGTTGGATCTGGCAGACGAAGTGCGCCTGCAGGATGCCATCGACAAGATGTTCAGCGGCGATGCCATCAATGAGACCGAAAACCGCGCCGTCCTGCATGTGGCCCTGCGAAACCGGGCCAATAAGCCGATATATCTCAACGGGCAGGACGTCATGCCGGAGGTGAATGCGGTCTTGGCCAAGATGCGGGATTTTTCCGACAAGGTCAATTCCGGGGCCTGGACCGGCTATACCGGCAAAAAAATCACTGACATCGTCAACATCGGCATCGGCGGCTCGGATTTAGGTCCGGTAATGGTGACCGAATGCTTGCGCCCTTATCGGCGCCCGGGCCTCAAGGTCCATTTTGTCTCAAATATTGACGGGACCCATATCAGCGAAACCCTGGCCCAGCTCAACCCGGAGACCGTGCTGTTCCTGATCGCCTCCAAGACCTTTACCACCCAGGAAACCATGACCAATGCGCATACGGCCCGAGACTGGTTTGTCCAGCAGGCCGGGGAGGCGCGGCATGTGGCCAGGCATTTTGTGGCCATCTCCACCAACCGGCAGGAGGTGGAGGCCTTCGGGATTCACCCGGACAACATGTTCGGCTTCTGGGATTGGGTGGGGGGCCGGTATTCCCTCTGGTCCGCCATCGGCCTGTCCATCGCCTGTTACGTGGGCTTCGATAATTTTGTGGACCTCCTCACCGGTGCCGACGAGATGGACCGGCACTTCCGGGACGCCCCGTTTGCTGAAAACATACCGGTTATCTTGGCTTTATTAGGCATCTGGTATACCAATTTCTTCGGAGCCGAAACCGAAGTGATCCTGCCGTACGACCAATACATGCACCGTTTCCCGGCCTACTTTCAACAGGGCAACATGGAGAGCAACGGCAAGTCCGTGGACCGCAACGGCCGCCGGGTTTCTTATCAGACCGGCCCGATCATCTGGGGAGAGCCCGGCACCAACGGCCAGCATGCCTTTTATCAACTGATCCACCAGGGCACCAAACTCATACCCGCAGATTTTTTGGCCCCGGCCATCAGCCACAACCCCATAGGCCGGCACCACCAGATCCTGCTTTCCAATTTTTTTGCCCAGACTGAAGCCCTGATGCTTGGCAAGACCAAAGAAGAGGTAGTGGCGGAATTACAAAAAGCCGGCAAGGAGCCAGGAATATATTGACACCTACTGGCGGCACCGGGTCTTTGAGGGCAATCGGCCGACTACCTCTATCCTGTTCAAGATGCTGACGCCCCGGGTCCTGGGCAGCCTCATTGCCATGTACGAACACAAGATTTTTGTCCAGGGGGTCATCTGGAATATTTTCAGCTTTGATCAATGGGGCGTGGAACTGGGCAAACAACTGGCCAAGCGCATCCTGCCGGAACTGGCAGACGACCGGCCGGTGACGACGCATGACGCCTCAACCAACGGCTTGATTAACGCCTATAAAAAGATGCGGCGACAATAGACGGTATAACCCGGGCACAGGCAAGATACCTGTGCCATCTTTTTATAGCTTTTTGATTTAGCCAATAAAATCCCCTCCCCCCAACTTTCTTGTTTTCTCTTTGGGTAAGTTTGGCTATATTGGTAATGAACCAGTTTCAGCCAATGCGCCGATTTTTTTGAAATTGCCGGAACCTGTATAGTATCCTTGGGCAAGTGAGCCGGGGAGGATTATGGTGGGCGGTGCCCACCCTACATGTATTTGCCGTCTGCGGCAACAGCCGACACAGTTGGCGATGGGACTACCATTAAAGAATTTTGAGGATGAGATGTCGCCACTCATCCGGGAGAGGAAGGAGCGTGTATGTCAGCTTTGGAACGCATTAAGGAGGCGAAAGCCAAATACGAGGAGAAGGTCGCCAAGACTTTGCAGAAGATGCCCGAACGAAAGGCTAATTTCGTCAACACCTCGGGCATTCCGGTGGAGCGGGTTTATACGCCCCTGGACCAGGAAGGCTTCGACTACATGGCACAACTGGGATTGCCCGGGCAGTTCCCCTATACCCGGGGCGTGCAGCCCACCGTCTACCGGGGCCGCTTTTGGACCATGCGGCAATACGCGGGTTTCGGTTCGGCCCAGGAAACCAACGAGCGCTATCATTATCTGCTGAACGCGGGCCAGACCGGGCTGTCCGTGGCTTTTGACCTGCCCACCCAGATCGGTTTCGACTCGGACCATGACCTGGCCCGGGGGGAAGTGGGCAAAGTCGGGGTAGCCATCGACTCCCTGTGGGATATGGAGACGTTATTCAAGGGCATTCCCTTAGACAAGGTCAGCACCTCCATGACCATCAATTCTCCGGCCGCCATCCTCATGGCCATGTATCTGGTGCTGGCGGAACGGCAGAATATCAGCTTCGATAAACTGCGGGGCACTATCCAGAACGATATCCTGAAAGAATATTCCTCCCGGGGAACCTATATTTTCCCGCCCCGGCCTTCCATGAAGATTATCACGGATATTTTTGAATACTGTTCCAAGGAAGTGCCGCAGTGGAACACCATCAGCATCAGCGGCTATCATATCCGGGAAGCCGGGTCCACCGCAGTCCAGGAAGTGGCCTTCACCCTGGCCAACGGCTTCGCCTACGTCGAGGCGGCCATCAAAGCCGGTATGGAAGTGGACTCATTCGGCCCGCGCCTGTCATTCTTCTTCAATTCGCATCTGGACTTTTTGGAAGAGGTGGCCAAATTCCGGGCGGCCCGGCGCATCTGGGCCAAGACCATGAAGGAGCGCTTCGGCTCCAAAGATCCCCGGACCATGATGCTGCGCTTCCACACCCAGACGGCCGGCTGCACCCTCACCGCCGTCGCAGCCCATGAACAATATCGTCCGGGTAGCCTTCCAGGCCATGAGTGCGGTCCTGGGCGGGACCCAGTCTTTGCACACCAACTCTATGGACGAGGCGTTGGCCCTGCCCTCGGAACAGGCGGTGCAGGTAGCCCTGCGGACCCAGCAGGTCATCGCCTACGAAACCGGCGTCGCCGACACGGTGGACCCGTTGGCCGGCTCTTATTACATCGAGAAGCTCACGGATGAGATCGAAGCCCGGGCTCAGGCCTATATCGATACCATCGAAAAGATGGGCGGGCCGGTGGTGGCCATTGAAAAGGGTTACGTGCAGAAGGAAATCCAGGAGAGCGCCTACCGCTATCAGAAGGAAATCGAATCCAACGATCGGATTATCGTGGGATTGAACAAATTCCAGGTAGTGGAAGAAAAGCCCCAAGAACTACTGAAAGTTGATCCCACCGTGGGGGATCAGCAGGTCCAGCGACTGCGGGAACTCAAAGGACAGAGGAATCAGTACGAGGTCAGGGATGCGCTGGCCGGGGTCAAAGATGCGGCCACAAGCGGCGCCAACCTGATGCCGCCGATTTTGGCCGCCGTACGCTCCATGGCGACGCTGGGTGAGATCTGCGACACGCTGCGGGAAGTGTTCGGGGAATATGAGGCAGCCCCATTTGTTTAAACTTATAAAAGGAGACCACCGAACTCAAACAGATGTTAACCAAATTTATTAAAAAGCTGACAGCTGACCGCCTTTTAATGATCGAAGGAGACCATATATGTCTGAAAGGAAAATACGAGTTTTGGCTGCCAAGCCCGGGCTGGACGGCCACGACCGGGGCATCAAGGTGATTTGCGCCGCCCTGCGGGATGCCGGCATGGAAGTTATCTATACCGGTTTGCGCCAGACTCCGGAACAGATCGTCAGCGCCGCCATGCAGGAAGACGTGGACGTCATCGCCATGAGCTGCCTGTCGGGGGCGCATGAATATCTTTTCCCCAAAGTTACCGAACTGTTGAAGGCAAAAGGGGTGGACGACGTCCTGGTATTAGGCGGCGGCATCATCCCGGAAGAAGATGTGCCGGCTCTGAAAGCTGCCGGAATTGCGGATATTTTCACTCCGGGAGCAACCACGGGAGATATTATTAAATTCATTACAGAACATATAAAACGCAACTAATATTTTTTACTAAAAAAATCCATATAATAAACCCTGTCACCTGATTCTGACAGGGTTTATTTTTCGTATTTTCTCCGCTCTCTTCAGGCGCTTTCCGACATTTCACCCTCTCAAAAGCACTACCGGTTACAAAGGCAGTGCCGCCACCTGCCACTTTTTTTCGGGTGAAAATTAAAAGTATATAATATTTTACTTTTCCGGAAGAGTTATGCTAACATGTCTTAAATAGTAGGAGTTTGATCGGCTGGAGGTCTTTATAATAAGGAGGAAGCCATGAATGCGCTGTTCATCATTGTGGGCGCCCTGGCCGTGGCCGTGGCCGGATACCGCTTATATGCCGGTTTCATCGACAAAAAGGTCATGGAAGCAGACCCGCATCGCATCACGCCGGCCAAGATGTATATGGATGGGGTTGACTTTATGCCCACGCCGAAAAATGTGCTCTTTGGCTATCAGTTCAAGTCCATCGCCGGGGCGGGCCCGGTGGTGGGCGCCATCATCGCCCTGCAATGGGGCTGGCTGCCCGCCCTGCTCTGGCTTTTTTTGGGGGTCCTCTTCATCGGCTGGGTGCATGACTATGTCAGCGGCATGGTGTCCATGCGCTGCGACGGCCTGTCCCTAGGGGGCCTGACCCACAAGCTGATTTCACCTCGATCCCGCCTCATCCTGCTTTCGTTTGTCTATTTTTATCTCCTGCTCCTGGCCGGGGCCTTTGGCGGGGTTATTGCCGGGGCGCTTACCAAACTGGGTTCCGGGCCCCTGGCCCTGATCATTCTGGGCCTGGCCGGTTTTCTGGCCGGGCAGATGATTTACAAGTGGCGGGTCAACATTTTGGTGATGACCGTCATCTGTGTGGGTCTGGCCCTGGTGGGCATTGAACTGGGCAAGCAGTTCCCGGCCGAATGGTTCCTGGGGAAAACGTTAGCCGAAAGCAAATTTGTCTGGGGCCTCTTTGCCGTGGCCTTTTCCTTCATGAGCGCCGTGCTGCCCATCTGGCGGTTTGCCCTGCCCTTAAATTACGTCGCTTTTTATATCGTCATGTTCGGCCTGGTGGGCGGCATTATCGGCATTGCCGTGGGAATGCCGCCGGTGCAGGCCCCGGCCTATACCCAGTTCACCATCGGCATCGGTCCCTTGTGGCCCATCCTCTTTGTCACCATCGCCTGCGGGGCCAGTTTCGGGCTGGCATTCCATGGTGACCACCTCCGGCACCTGCCGCCAGTTGGAAAAGGAAACGGACGCCAAACCGGTGCTGGCCGGCTCCATGTTCACCGAAATGGTCCTGGCGGTGGTGGCCCTTATGACTGCGGCGGCGGCCATTCCCTTCACGCAATACCAGGAACTCATGAAAGTTTCGCCGGCTGCGGTCTTTGCCACCGGTCTGAGCAATCTGCTGAACATCATCGGCCTGCCCCTGGGGTACGGCAAGACCCTGGCCACCGTGATTATCGTCGTCCTGGCCATCACCGTCATGCAGTTGACCCTGCGCTTCATGAAGATCGCCACGGTGGAGCTGGTGGGCGATTACTCGCCGTTTTTGCGCAACAATTTCGTGGCCACCTTCATTGCCGCGGTCCTGACCCTGCTGCTCATCCAGACCGGCTGGTGGCAGTATCTCTGGATCCTGTTCGGCGGCGCCAACCAACTCTTGTCCTCCCTGGCCCTCATGGTGGCCTCGGTCTGGCTCCTGTCCCAGGGCAAAAAGGCCACCTTCACCCTGATCCCCATGTGGTTCATGTTCATCACCACCATCGCCGCCCTGATCTACACCTCCTATAATCTGCTGAGTAAAGTGATTACCGGCCAGGTGAAGGCCTTCACCGGACAGAGCCAGTTTGAGGCGGTGATCGGCAACGGCCTCATGGGCCTGGTGGCCCTCTTCCTGGTGGTGGCCGGCATTATCCTGCTGGTGGACGGCATCAAGGCCCTGAACCGCCACCGCCAGCGCCCGGCGTGGGCTTGCCCGCCGAGGCAAAATGAGGATTAAGGTTTCTTGAGGTGAGGACCGGGGGAGCCAGCTCCCCTGCCCTCCCCTCCTCTAATGCTGTAGACTTAATAATCTTGTCTTGGGCTTAATTCAACGGTATTGCATCTCTCAGCCCCTTTCGGGTTTGGGTGTTTGGCCCAAGATCAATTGTCTTGTGGAGATATTATGACCGAAGAGGAAAAAAAAGGTTTTTTCAAGGCCATAAAACAGTTCATTTACGGCATGGCGGCCCATGACTCGGCCCGCTTCGCCCTCAAGACCCGGGCCTCCATGGAGCACCTCTTCATCCTGGTGACCATGGGCGACATGCTGGGCGTGCCCCTCCTGCCGCCCTACTATTCCCTGCGCCTGCTGCCGTATGTGGTGCCCCAGATCTCCACCTGGAAACGCCGGATGCTCCGGGAAAAGGATCTGACGGACGCCTTGGCTTAAAGGTTTCTTACCTAAATTTATACTTTTAGTGATATTATGTAACGTACGATTTAGGAGACATATAATGGGCAAAGCTACCCGATATTGTGCCAGTCAGTGATTTAAGGCAGGACGCAGCCAAGGTTTTGCAGAGAGTACACAAATCCAAAGAACCGATGATCATAACGCAGCGGGGACGCGCTGCTGCCGTGACTGCTCAGTGTGGAATTATATGAGCGTTTCGAACGTGAGAAAGAGATATTATATCTCCTGGCTCAGGGAGAACGGGAGATTGCTGCCGGCGAGGGGTTTGGTCTAGATGAAGTCTTAGCGAGGGCTGATGCCCTGCTGGCCTCAGAATCGAAGTGAAGCTCCGATTTACCCCCTTTGCCCAAAAACAGTTTCAAGATGCCCTGGTTTATATCCGGGCAGATAACCCTGAGGCGGCCAGGCATTTTCGGCAGCGAGCTGAAAAAGTTTTACGCCGTTTGGAGAAATTTCCGGCATCAGGCCGGATTATCCCTGAATTCCCTTATCTACCTTATAGAGAAGTGATCATAGCGCCATATCGCTTCTTCTATCGGATTCAAGGAGAGATTATTTGGGTGGTTGCAGTATGGCATGGGGCTCAACTACCAAAGGAACCTTAAATCCTGCCGGAATTTTTAGGAGGTGCGCCATTTCCCTCGCAGATGTGATTAAAGCCAATCCCAATCGCCGCTATCTCATGTTCGGCGGCAAGGGCGGGCTCGGCAAGACGACTTTTTCCGCGGCCATGGGCTATTATCTGGCCCAGCAGGGGCACAAGGTCCTGGTCTTCTCGGTGGACCCGCAGGCCTCTTTAAGCGACATCTTCCAACAGGACCTCTTCGGCAAAGGCCCCGTCAAGGTCATGGAGAACCTCTACGCCCAGGAGATCGATGCGGATCAGCGGGTCCGGGCTTATCAGGAAGAGATCCGGCAGAAGATCCGGGATATGTATGGCATGACCGAACTCCCGGAAGAGATCGAGTCCTACATCCAGGCAGCTTCGGCGGAGCCGGCCATGGAGGAGAGCGCCATCTTTGATGCGGTGGTGGATATCGTCGTGGCCGGGGATTACGATTATTACATTTATGACCTGGTGCCGCTGGGCCACGCCCTCTACTATCTGTCCATGGCCACGGTCTATGACGCCTGGATCGACAAGATCACCGGACTGCGGCAGCAGATGCAGGAGTACGACCAGGTGGCGGCCCACATGGGGCGCGAAGACGTCATGGATGAGGACGCGATTTTACACGAGCTCCTTTATATCAAAGACCGGATTCAGAAGAGTTCCCGCATTCTCACCGATCGGGAAAAGACCGCCTTCTTCTTTGTCGTCGTTCCCGAATCCATGATCATCAAGGATACCCTGAAAGCCGCCGATCTTTTTGCCAAATTCAAGGTCCCGATCAGCGGTTATGTGGTAAACCGGGTGTTGCCGGAGGACCTGAAAACGCAAGCCATTCCCGAGTATCTCAAACACCGCCTGGAGATGCAGGGGGAACACCTGGAGGAAATCCGCCAGACGTTGGGAGACCAGGTATTGGCTCAGGTCAATGAGCTGGAACGGGATGTTACCGGCCTGCCCATGATCGCCCGGGTGGCCGAATTGTTATGCAAGTGACAGACATAAGGGGAGAGCAAATGGCCGCAGGTATTTCCACAAGCATGAAAGACTATCTGAGGGAGAAGCCTTCCCTGAAATTCCTCTTTTTCGGCGGCAAAGGCGGGGTGGGCAAGACCGTCATGGCAGGGGCCACGGCCCTGTGGCTGGGGCGGCAGGGTAAGAAAACGCTCCTGGCTTCCACCAATCCGGTGCATTCCCTGTCCGGGCTGCTGGGCATGGATGTCTACGGCCAGATCACCCCGTTGCCCGGCGAAGACAAGGCCTTTGCCTATGAAATTGATACCAGGGACACCATCGAGAAATCCCGGCGGGAGATCAAAGACAAGATCAACTGGTTTTTGCGGTTCGCGGATCTGCACATCAAGGCTGACGATTTCGTGGAGGCGGCCACGCTCAATCCAGCTTTTGAAGAATCGGCCATGTTCGAAAATATGCTGGACCTGATGTTCGGCGAAGAATTTGACGCCTATGTCTTCGACACCGCCCCCACGGCCAATGCCCGGCGGCTGCTGGGCATGTCCCAGGTATACTCTCTGTGGGTGGGCAAGATGATGAAAAGCCGGGAGGAGGCCAAGACCCTGCGCCAGCTCTTCAGTTTTTCCAAAAAGGAAGAGGCCGACCCCCTCATGGACTACCTGGTGACATTGCGGGAACGCATGGGCCACGCCCGGGAGCTGCTCACTGACGAGGCCCTCACCGCTTTTTTCTTTATCACCCTGCCCGAAGCCCTGCCCATTGCCGTGATTACCCGCTTTTTGCATTGGTTTCACGATTTTGGCATTCCGGTGGGCGGCATTATCGTCAACAGCCTCATCCCGGAGCCCACAGGCGAGGCGCAGCCGGAATTTATCGTCAACCGGCGGGCCATGCAGGCGGAGCATATGGAGACGATCTGGCGGTTGTTTGACGGGCAGGTGCGCTCCCTGATTCCGCTCTTCGACCGGGAAATCAGGGGCTGGACGGCTTAAGTCTCCTGGCCGAGAAGCTGTTCGCCTGATCGGCAATTTTGCAACCTTATATCTGAACCGGTGACGGCCGCCATTGCCGCAGTCCCGAAAATTTTTAATTGCTGAAAGGTATTTCTTAATTGCTTCTAATGACAAAAATCACTGCTATAGGGCTATCCACAGTTTTCCGGCAGGTTCCAAAATCCAGAAGACCATTAGACAAAATGATACATTGCCCAAAAATCTTGCTCTTTGACCGCCTTTCAGGTAGAAATAACAAAGATTGTTATTCTTTGTTATTGAGGTTGAGGAGGCTAAGCCCATGAACATTTCACTTACACCCCAGCTTGAAGAACTGGTCAAAAAGAAAGTTGAGAGCGGGCGTTACGGTTCGGCCAGCGAGGTCCTCCGCGAAGCGCTGCGCCTGCTGGAAGAACGCGACCGCCTTTACGCTATCCGCCTTGAGGCATTGCGGGAGGAAATCCAAAAAGGTTTAGACAGCGGCCCGGCCACGCCGCTTGATATTGAAGAGATCAAGTCACACGGCCGCAAGAGGCTCGATGAGCAAAAGAAAGCGTCCGCCTGATGCCTAAAATACTTAAGCGACCGTTGGCCGAAGCCGACCTCGATGAAATCTGGTTATATATAGCTCAGGACAATCCCGCAGCCGCCGACCGTTTTCTTGATGAAATTGAAGAACGCTGCCGGACTCTGGCGCAGTTCCCGCACATGGGCAGAGGCCGCGAAGAACTGCACCCCGGTTTACGCAGTCTGCCGATTGGCAAGCATCTGATCTTCTACATTCCCATTGAGGAAGGCATTGTAATCGTCAGGGTTTTGTCCGGCGATAGGGATATCGACGCTTTCTTTTTGGTGGACGCGCTATGAAATTTCTTGACGGCCTGGACGATGACCTCAAGAAGAGCCTGCTGGACCAGCTTCGGGTATTGTGGACGCACACTTCGACGGCGCTGGAGGGCAATACCCTCACCCTGGGCGAGACGGCTTTTGTCCTGCGGGAAGGGCTCACCATCCAGGGCAAGCCGCTCAAGGATCACCGGGACGTGGAGGGCCACGCCCGAGCCGTCGATCTGATGTATGACCTTGTAAAGAAGGATCAAATCGCGGCCGGCGATCTTTTCAATCTGCATAAGCTGGTAATCGACGAGCAGATATTGGATGTTTACAAGCCTGTCGGGGACTGGAAAAAGGAAAACAACTCAACGCCGGTCACGACCGGCGGCCGTCAGACCATCCTGGAATATTCAGATTATTGGGAAGTGCCCCGGATTATGGAGCGCTGGCTGGAGATGCTGCACAACGAGATGCAGGTCCCCAAGGAGCCGGAAGCATTAGTGCGCGCCTACGCCCGGTTGCACGTCTCTTTTGTCGCCATTCATCCCTTTTATGACGGCAACGGCAGGGTTGCCCGGCTGGCCGCTAACCTGCCCTGCCTCAAATCCGGGCAGCCGCCCATCGTCATTCCCCAGGAACGGCGTTACGACTATCTCACGGCGCTGGCGGACTACACGCGGGCGCACGGCGTCCCAGCCCTCAAGACCCCGCTCATTCACGAGGACGCCGGTTTCGAGGCGTTTTGCTCTCTGTGCCGGGAAAGCTGGCGGGAAACGCTTTCCCTGGTCGAACAGGCCCAGGCTTTGCAGCAGACCCGAAATAAAAAGATCGCACGTCTCGAACCCTGTGCCCCCCAATAAGTCTTTCGTGGGGAGTCGCAGGATCAGCTTAAGATCCTTTACTTCGTCAGGATGACATTAACTAATAAAACAATTCATGGATTCACGCCCGGGCAACCTGCCAATATACCCTGCCTGACTTCTAACCCTTGATGACATAATCGACAAATAAGGGATCCTCGATATTTTCAATCTGGTCCAGGAAGGAATTCCAGCCGTTGTCACTTATGCCGCAGATGTTTTTGGGAGGTTCGAGCTTATCAGTGCGCAACAGGCGTCCCCGGGTTTTTTCAAGCAGGGCCTTCTCCACATTGAGGGCGGGCATATCCCAACCTTTCTGCTTTTTACTGAAGTTG
>CAWBKT010000013.1:0-45893 GCA_963789385.1 uncultured delta proteobacterium
TGATTATTATAATTAATGGTATCGGTAATAGGGAAGTTTTGGGATACCGGCCTGAGTAACAAACAAGAAATTTATTGATTTCTAGAAAGAAATACAGCTCAAGATGAATGAATATTTGAAGGTATTTGCCTTAATTTTGATTATCAGTTCGTTGTCGGCCGGCTGTCAGCCGGCCGACGATACACAGTCTTTACCCTCCGGAAAGGATACCGGTCCGGCTTACGGGGATATTTTCATCGATGGCACCATTGGCGATGCCACCACCTTGATTCCTCCCCTGGCCTCGGATTCGGCCTCGCATGAAATAGCCTCTTTGGTTTACAACGGCTTGGTGAAATACAGCGGCGACCTTAAATTGGTGGGAGACCTGGCAGACAGTTGGGAAATTTCTCCGGATGGTTTGACCATTACTTTTCACCTGCGCCGTGGGGTGCGCTGGCATGACGGGGCGCCTTTTACGGCCCAGGATGTTTTATTTACCTATCAATTAATGATAGACCCCAAGACCCCTACGGCCTATTCGGGTGATTATAAGCAGGTACAAACGGCGGAGGCATTGGACGATTACACGTTTCGGGTCACCTACGCCAAGCCTTTTGCACCGGCCCTGGGAAGTTGGGGACTGGCCATTCTCCCCAAACACCTGTTGGCCGGCCAGGACATTACCAAATCTCCTCTGGCCCGGCATCCCGTCGGTACCGGTCCGTACAAGTTTCTCTCCTGGAAGACCCAGGACCGCATCAGGTTAACTTACAATCCCGATTATTTCGAAGGCCGGCCTAATTTTAACGGGTATATTTCGATGGTCAAACCCGATCAGGCGACCATTTTTTTAGAGTTGAAGGCCGGCAATATCGACCGCACCGGTTTGACGCCGTTGCAGTATACGCGGCAGACGGAATATCCTAAATTTCAGAAAATGTTTAATAAATATCGTTATGTGGCTTTTGCCTACACCTATCTCGGCTACAATTTATTAGATCCCAAATTCAAAGATGTCAGGGTGCGCCAGGCGTTGACCTCGGCCATCAACAAACAGGAGATTATCGACGGCGTGCTCCTGGGTTTGGGCACCCCGGCCACCGGGCCTTATAAACCCGGCACCTGGTTTTTCAATCCCGACGTCCCGACGTTCCCTTATGATCCGAATAAAGCCAAAGCACTGCTGGCCGAGGCCGGCTGGCGGCTGAATGCCCAGGGCATCCTGGAAAAAGAGGGGCAGCCTTTTGAATTCACTATCCTCACGAATCAAGGCAATGAAGTCCGGGTGCGATCGGCGGAAATTATTCAGCGCCGGCTGCGGGAAGTGGGGGTGGTGGTGAAAATCCGGACGGTGGAATGGGCGGCATTTCTAAAAGAGTTTATTGATAAAGGGAGATTTGAGGCGGTGCTCCTGGGATGGACCACCGGGCAGGATCCGGATATTTATGACATCTGGCATTCCTCAAAAAATAAACCGGGGGAACTCAATTTTATTAACTACAACAATCCGGAGGTGGACCGGCTGCTCGAGGAGGGACGGCATACGTTTGACCAGTCCAAAAGAAAGGCCGCCTATTTTCGGTTGCAGGAGATTTTGGCACACGATCAGCCCTATACGTTTCTGTATGTGCCGGATGCCTTGCCGGCAGTCAGCAGTCGGGTTCACGGGATCAAGCCGGCTCCGGCAGGCATCAGCTATAATTTCATCAAATGGTATGTGCCGTTGGGAGAGCAGAAATATCGATTTTTGCTGGAATAGAAGGTAGAATTGGAAAAACGGTTCTGAAAGAAAATATTTTACTTATTGAGAATAATTAATAGGGGTTTCATTGATATGTGTAAAAAGGATATTTAATTTTACTAAAATACTTCATGACAAGAAAATATTACTTTTATATCGATAAATTTTAACAAATTATCTAAAAAAATATATCAAAGCGCTTGACAGGGTGAATTAATTAATGGCATCTAGAATTATGAAAACATATCGCCAAGAACTCTGGTTCCAGGTGCCCGGTCGGCGCGCTTTCATTAATATTACACCTCAGGTGGAGCAGTGTCTGAATGAGAGCGGCATTAAAGAAGGAATTGTGCTTTGCAATGCCATGCATATTACCGCCTCCGTGTTTATTAACGATGATGAATCCGGTCTTCATCATGATTATGAGATATGGCTGGAAAAACTTGCCCCCCACCAACCGGTCGCGCAATACCGGCATAATGTCGGGGAAGATAATGCCGATGCTCATATGAAGCGACAGATTATGGGTCGGGAGGTGGTTGTGGCAATTACGAATGGCAAGCTGGATTTTGGCCCCTGGGAGCAGATATTTTATGGTGAGTTCGATGGGGGACGGAAGAAAAGAGTGCTGGTAAAGATTATTGGCGAATAACGAAAAAATTACCTGAGAAGATAAAAATTTCCCATAAGCAATATGTACAAATCCGGTTTGCCGTCAGCGTTAGTTAAATCAATAATTAATAGAACGAATTCTGCAGATTCAAAAGGAGACCAATGACACCTTACCGGGTGGTATTGGCGGATGATCACGCGCTTTTCCGTGGAGGCGTACGCCGCATTCTGGAAGAGGTACAAGGAGTGGAAATTATCGGGGAAGCCGGTGATGGCTTGGCTTTATTGGAAATTCTTAAAAAAGTAACACCCGATTTGGTCGTTTTGGATATTTCCATGCCGAATCTTCGAGGGTTGGAAGCCATTCGCGAAATAAAAAGAATGGCGCCTGAAATTAATATTCTCATGTTGACCATGCATAAAGAAACAGATTTCCTGTCAGAGGCATTGACGGCCGGCGCTTCGGGATATCTTTTAAAGCAGGAGGCTGATCCGGAGCTGATCAATGCGATTCAGATGATTCGATCCGGAAAGACCTATCTCTCTCCCGATCTCGGTGATCTGGTCCCCGATCTTCTACGCCGCCGCCTTGAACCGGGCGGATCTCTGAAGGAAGCCCTGACCCACAGGGAAAGGGAAATTTTAAAACTATTAGCCGATGGCAATACCAGCAGGGAAATCGCTCACAAGCTTTACATAAGCCTGCGCACGGTGCAGAATCATCGTGCCAACATTATGCGCAAGCTTAATGTAAGACGCACCACCGATCTCGTCAAATATGCCCTCCAAAAAGGCTATGTCTGATTCTTTTACCTCACTTATTGCCGTTCAAAATTATAAGTAGAGATACTTAAGATAAATTGATCACTAAACGATATAGTTTTAATCTTGCCTGTTCAGTATAGTTAATCTACCGAAGCTGTAATAGCTTCAAATTTACAGGACTTGTGAGACTAAATGAATCTCTGGCGCATTGTTATTGCAGAAGACCATCAGGGTTTTAGACAGCTTTTACGTCTGGAACTCGACGTCATACCGGGATTGGAAATTGTCGGCGAGGTAGAGGACGGACTCCAACTTCTGAACTTTTTAAACCGGGTGCAGGTAGATATGGTGATTATGGATATATCGATGCCTAACCTAAACGGGCTGGAAACTGCAAAAATAATTAAGGATCAGTATTGTGACATAAAAGTGCTTTTTTTGACTATGCATAAAAGTCCAGCCTATGTAGAACAAGCCCGTCTTATTGGAGCCGAAGGATACCTTTTGAAAGAAGATGTTGATCGAGAACTTCTCCCTGCCATCAATTTGATAAAAGAGGGAGAATCTTACGTTTCATTAAGTCTGGCCTAATGTGAGCGGTTTAGAAATCATTAACCCGATCAACTAAGACGTAATAGAGACTCATGATGAATAACAGCAGAACCCAAACCGGAGGACGAGGGTATGAATACTCCGAGAACCCCTAGATTTACCAAAGTCAGGCGGGCGAGCGGCCTGTCCGGAAAATTTCAAATGAATAAGGAGTCCTATTCAACCAGAAATCCTCCTGATTGAAGATGGTATGCGGCAGTGCCGGCAATCGGGGGAAACCGCAGAACCTGGCGCCGGGCTCACAGAAAAACGTTTGCATTAAAAAATCAAAATAGTTAATCGGTGAGGAAGGCAAGGCCTTGGCTTAGGGGCAGGATTCCAGACCCGTGGCCAAGCGGTAATGTCCTGATTGGTAGTGCAGAAAATTCTCTCGGGTAAGTTGCTTTAAAATTTTTTTAATACGAACCGGTTCGCCGGGGATATTATGCAAAATATCACTTTCCGGCAATTCAGGAGTATTGACAAATAATCTTATTATCCAACTTCTAATTTCACGATCAGAACCATGAAATGGTGACTGCCTGACATAATGGGCGCTGCGGCGATTAGGATTGGGCACTGCCTTTTTAAGCCAGGCCCCGTAATCCATCAGAGCATAATACCAGGGGCGTACCTGGTGGATATCCAAGGTCAGCATGATGAGAAGCAACAATGGTTTATCCGAAACCGCCTCTGTCCCAGGATAGAAAAAATGTAGATAAACTCGACGAATATTGGTTTCCAGGAAGATGACCGGCTGCTCGAAGGCAAAGGCCATTAAAGCTCCGGCCGTGGCGGTTCCGATACCGGGAAGGTTTTCCAGGATTTTCCGGTTTGCGGGAAGTTGCCCCTCGAATTCAGCTACCAGTCGCTGGGCAATCTCCTGTAAATACTTCGCCCGCCGGTTATAACCCAGACCCTGCCACTCCTCCAGGATATCCCGGAGAGGGGCCTGGGCCAGTTCCAGGAAGCCGGGGAATCGCTGCAGAAAAGATTCATACTTTAAAAGCACCCGTTCCACCTGGGTCTGCTGCAACATAATTTCTGAGACCAGAATCTTGTAAGGATCGTTGGTCTGGCGCCAGGGCAACCTCCGGCCCTGTAATTCATAGTGTTGATAAATAATGTTACGAAACTCGATGATTAGATCGCCGGTTAGTCCCGATGCTTGGAAAGTCCGGCTGAAATCGGCTTGTTGAGAATTAGAGATAAAATTAGTCATGCGGTAGAAAGGGGCGGCGCGGGCGGCCGCCCGGCCAGGTTAAGCTTTTTCAAAATTTTTGATAAACTGTCCGATCTGAGTGCCGAGATAGACGCATTCGATGTTGCGCAGGCAAGCTTCGGCATCCTTCTTTTCCAGATGTGTGGTTAATTCGTGCTTGTCTTTTTTAAATTTAACCACATAAGCGTCCTTGGCGGCATCGAAGTCAACGCTCAAAATGATCTGGTTTTTGTCGATTTGCGGATACATTTCGGCAATTTTTTCCCTTACCGCACCTGTAGTGATGTTCATACGTAACCCTCCTCTGCCGTGAATATACATTAGCGTTTCAATTGTAGATGGGAATGCACCCACCCGAATATCTCTCTAATCTCTTATTCCTCCCAGCGGATGGCAGCCGCGGGGCAGGAGTCAATGGCCTCCTGGATCAGATCCGTGGGGCCGCCTGCGGGTTTGATCACCTCGGATTTCTGTTTCCCTTCATTTAATCCAAAGACTTCAGGGCAGATCTCTGCGCAGGTGCCGCAGAAGACACAGGCATCTTCATCGATAACAACCCGACGGGCCATGGCTTTCTCCTGATAGCATGAGAAATTGTTTGTTTAACCATTTAATTTGTAATCATTGGAATGAGACCGGTCAAGGTCTTTCAGCTTTAGGGGCGTAAATGAGGTAGTAAATGATGGGGACCACGAGAAGGGTAAAGAGTGTGGAGGCGAAAATTCCAAAGATGAAGGACCAAGCCAGACCTGAAAAAACCGGATCCAGGGTAATAACCCAGGAACCGAACATGGCCGCACCTGCGGTCAATAAAATGGGCATGAGACGGACCGCGCCGGTTTCCAGCACCGCTTCTTTAAGAGGCAGTCCTTGACGCAATCGCAACTGAATGAAATCTATGAGAATTATGGAATTACGGACGACAATTCCTGCCAGGGCAATCATGCCGATCATACCGGTGGCGGTAAAAAAGATGGAGTTGGGATAACCATTGATGGGTGTGGCAGTCACCAGATTAAGCAGCAAGAAACCGGGGATGATGCCGATCATGGTGAGGGGGATAGCGACCATAATTACCAGGGGCATGCCGAAGGACTGAGTCTCGTGCACCAATAAAATATAAATCATAATTAAGGCCCCTAAAAAGGCCAGACCCAGATCCCGGAAGACATCCACCGTGATTTTCCATTCGCCCTCACCGGACCAGACTACCCGAAAACCGGCCGGCGGCGGCTCTTTTTTCAGCTTGCCAGCCAGTTCAAAAATGGCCTCCACCGGCGACCGGCCCGCCATTTCCCCGGTGACAAACACTACCCGCTCCAGATTTTTACGGTAGATAGTCTTATCTTCAATTGTTTCGGTCAAGGTTCCCAATTCGGTGAGCGGCACCAGGGCCCCATCGGCTCCTTTGAGCCGGATGAGGCTGAGGTCATCGGGCTCGGTCCGGTCGGGTCGGGGCAGGCGCACGGTTATCTTCAGGGGCGTGCGTTCCCTGGGCTGATGCGCCAGGCCCGGCGATTCCCCCTCGATGCTGTTGCGGACAGTTTGAGCAATCTCCCGAGTGGAAATCCCGTGCAGCGCCGCCTTGACCTTGTCAGTGACAAACTGATATTTGATCTGGTCCGCCTCCACCGTGTCATCCACATCCACCAATTCTTTGGTGTGTTCCATCAACTTTCGGACCCGTTTGGCCTCCTTGATCTGGGCGGCATAACTCTCCCCCACCGGGGCGTAGACTTCGGCTACCAGGGTGGAAAGGACCGGAGGACCGGGGGGAACTTCCACAATCTTGACGTTGGCGCCCAAGCGCCGGCCAATGGCCTCGATTTCCGGGCGGAGCCGCAGGGCGATCTCGTGGCTCTGCCAGCGGCGCTCCTCTTTATCCAACAGATTTATGCGAATTTCGCCCTGCCAGGGGAATTGCCGCAGATAATAATGGCGCATCATACCATTGAAATCTATGGGTGAAGGTTCGCCGACATATGATTCGAAATCACGCACTTCGTTTACGGAGGCAAGATAATATCCCAATTCCCGCATCACCCGGTCGGTTTCTTCCAGGGAAGTTCCGGCCGGCATATCCACCACTAAGAGTAACTCATTTTTATTATCAAAAGGGAGCATCTTCATGGGGACCCATTGCATCAGCACCATGAAAACGCACAACAGCAGAGCCAGCACCAGGCCGCCTAAAAGCAGATAAGAACGGCGGCGGCTTTCCAGAAAGGGGGTGAGGATTCGGCTGTAGGTCTTGTAAATAGCGCTGTCATGAAGGACAAAAGGTTCCGCCGGCTTTTCGGCCTCCCGCCGGAGCATGTAATAGGCGGCCCAGGGGGTGACAGTGAAGGCAACCAGCAGAGACATGATCATGGCCAGGGGCACATTGAAGGGCATGGGCCGCATGTAGGGCCCCATCATACCGGTGACAAAAAACAGGGGCAGAAAGGAGACGATAACCGTAAAGGTGGCCAGAATCGTGGGCGGCCTGACCTCGTCGACTGCGGTTAACGTTGCGTCCAGGGGCGGTTCCTGCCGAAGTTTGAAATGGCGATGGATGTTTTCCACGTCTACGATAGGATCATCAACCAGCAGCCCCAGTGACAGGATCAGCGCAAAAAGGGTTACCCGGTTGATGGTATAGCCTACCAGATAATTTCCCAGCAGGGTCATGGCCAGGGTCATGGGCACGGCCAGGGCCACGATCAGGGCCTCCCGCCAACCTAAAGCCACGGTCAACAGGGCGATGATGCTGACAATGGCTACAAAAAGGTGCTTGACCAGTTCGTTGACCTTGTCATCTGCGGTCTTGCCGTAATCCCGGGTGACCAGCACCTTGATATTAGTCGGAATCACCGTTTTTTCCAGTTCGGTGATTTTTTCCAGCAACCCTTCGGCCACCCAGACCGCGTTGGTGCCCTTGCGCTTGGCGATGGCAATGGTCACCGCCTGGTAGGAGCTGCCGGCCTTAACCAGTGGTTCGCGCCGTAATGCCTTGACATGGGCCGCGCCGGGGCCGAAGCCGATCCAGGTATAGGTATTCACCTCCCCCGGCCCGTCCAACACTTCGCCCACATCCCTGACATAAACCGGCCGGCCCTGGTGTTGTCCCACCTGTATCTCGGCCAGTTCCCGGGCGTTCCGGAAAAAGGTCCCGGCCTCCAGCAGCAATTCCCGGTTGGCCAGGTTAAAGCTGCCGGCCGCCAGGTTGACGTTTGCTCCTTTTAAAGCCTGCATGACCTCCAGGATTGAAACCTGCCGAAAGGCCAGGCGCACCGGGTCAAGAAGCACCCGGAACTCCCGCGCCCGCCCGCCCACCACGTAGGAGCGGGCCGTATCGGGAATCGTCTGCAACCGGTGCAGGATTTCATCCGCTACCCGCCGCAGGTCCATATCCGAAGCCGAGTCGCTGTACAGGGTGAAGGTGACGATGGGAACGTCGTCAATCTCCACCGGTTTGATGATCCAACTCGTGACCCCCGGGGGGATCTGGTCGATATTGGACCAGACCTTGTTGTAAAGCTTGATCAGACTGTTTTCCCGGTCCTGGCCCACGTAGAATCGCACCGTCACCACCGCCCCGCCGGGTCTGGAGGCGGAGTAGACATATTCCACCCCATCGATTTCCCAGAGCTTTTTCTCCAGGTTGATGGTGACCAGGTTTTCCACTTCTTCGGCGCTGGCGCCCGGGAATTGAATAAAGATATCCGCCGCCGGCACCACGATCTGGGGCTCTTCTTCCCGAGGAGTAGCGTATAAAGCTACCATTCCGGACAGCAGCGAGATAAGAATAAAGATGATGGGCAGCTTGGAAGTAAGAAATGCCTTAACTATTTTGGCGGTAAAGCCTAGCTTATGTGGGGCGTCTGACATGGCTGGTTAAATACCAACTTTAAAAATCTATTTTAGGAATTATCTCGGATAGATCTACGTTAGTTGACTAATAATGAAAACAGTTCATTCTGTGAAGGCCGCCACAACTTTTTCCCCAACCTGCAAGCCGGAGAGAATTTCCAGGTACATCCCATGCGTTTTGCCGGTCCTGATCTGTCGTAATTTTACTCCCTCCGCCTCAACTACCTGGACTGTCTCCAACTGCCCGATGTTTTTGACTGCGGTGGCCGGAATAAGCAGAACCTGGCGTTCCTGTCCATTAAAGAAGAGACGGCCGAACACCCCCGGCCTCAGGTCGGGGTTAAAGGGAAGAGGCGCTTTAACGAGGAAAGTTCGGCTGGCACTGGCGGCTTGGGCGACAATTTCGGCTATGGTCGATTTGATCTCGAGTTTTAGACTGGGAATGAAAATTTTGACGGGATTACCTGTATGCAGGGAGGGGCCAAATTGCTCTCCTACCTGCGCCTCCAGACGCATCTGGCGCGGGTCGAAAATTGTGAAGAGAGTTCTGCCCGGCGTAGCCAAGTCACCAACATCGATCATTTTTTCGGCGACCACGCCATTGCCGGGTGAGACCACTTTCCCATAGCGAAAGGCGGCCTGGGCTTCATTCACCGCCTGGCGGGCCTGCTGCACCTGAGCCTGCAGGGTTTCATACCGGGCCTTGATCTGGTCGTATTCCCGAACCGGCACCACCCGGCGCTCGGCCAGGCTTTTAAAACGCTGATAATCGGTTTCAGATTGATGATACTGGGCCTGAAGGGCAGCCAGATTATCCTGGGCCTGGCCCAAGCGGCTGCGGACTTCGGTATTATCTATGACTGCCATTATCTGTCCGGAGCGGACCTGATCACCTGGAACCGCCCGTATTTCCAGGATGCGCCCCGTAGTCTGGGCCGCGACCTCGGGCTGCTCTCTCGAGATGACGAGGCCGGGCGCTTCCTGCCAATCCAGAACCGTCTGCCAATTAACGGTGTAGAGGTTTCCCTGGGGGGGAATAGTTTTTAGCTTAATTGCTCCCGGCCCGACTCGCGAGCTGAAAAATCCCTGGATCCAGAGAAGCATCAGGATCAGGCCGATGAGAAAGATAAGAGAAAGTTGAAGTTTTTTATTGAGTTTTATCATTTCATGATGAGAGGCGTTCTGAAATCCGGGCAGGGGCACCGCTGCCACAGTGTATCAATACAGAGAATGGCACCTGAATTATGAAATATAATTCATTTCTTCTTATCTGTAAAGGTCCGCCTCTCGGCATTCATTCCGGTATAACTATTGATACTGAATATAAGCCGGCTTCGGGATAAAGCGCAGGATCTCCTGAGGAGTCATCAGCGGATCTCCTTTTTTGGTATCGTTGTGATAGAAGAGCTTGAACCCCGTGTACTGCACCGGTTGCGCAATAATGTAATCGTGGTAGGAATCCCGCTTCAGCCAGGGAGCACCCCAGCCATCCATGTTCATGACAATCTGCACGTTGGGGCGGAGCTGGATGTTCTTGGCATTGGTGACCATGTTGCGGGTGAAGCGGTGCACGATAAGCACCTTGGGCGGCAGCTGATATTTTTCCACTATCGACTGGAGATAACTCGAGGCGTAGTTGACATCCGCGGCGTCATACGTGCCGATCTTTTTGCACGGCTTCTGGCCGCTGGGGCCCATGTTAAACTCCGGGTCCATCCCCAGGTGCACGTCCGGTTCCTTCAGCAGCCACTCGAACCGGGGCAGGACGTTGCGAATATTGTCGAAGCCGGTCTGGATGTCGATGAACATGATGGCGCCGATCTCTTTGGCCCAGTCGTGCACCATGTTGACAATCTTGTCCGGCATGATCATCCGGTATTTGCCATCCTTACCCGGGGCCGCCTGGGCCACTACCGCCACCAGGTGTAGCGCAGGCTGCACCGGCGTCGACGGGTCGGCCTTTTCCCAGTTAGCCACTTCCTTTTTCAGGCGCGCCAGCATCTCGTCCTTGGGAAACTCACCCAAGGCTCCCATCTTCTTTGATTGGGGGTTGCCATAATAGGCCACGATACGTTTGGCCGGCAGGATGGCACCCTCAGGCGTTGGCGGCATCTGCACCGGCCAACCGCTTTTCTTAGCAAACTCCGGGTCTTCGCCCACCTCGTATTTGACTTTGGCTTGGGCAGCGGCCCCGGCCACTGCCCCGGCTCCCACTGCCGGTGCCGCGGCGGCCGGTTTTTGGCCGTTTTTTTCTTTTTCTGGGCCGCTGCGGCTTGCCATGCCAGACCGAAAGATGCAAATTGCCAGGACAAGAGCCAGCAGGAAAAACCGGAGCAAGACCCCTGAAAAATTTACGCGTGGACCGAGACTGAGGTAACACGAAATTCTCCTTGACGATTGTCGTGGAAATGGCGCCTCTCAAGAAGGCTGATGTGAAAAAGGAAAATGCCGGCAAATGAAATCAGGCATCAGACAAATCGGCATGATTCTACCACAAATTCAATTAATTACAAGTTTATTTGGTGATAAAAAAGAGCAAAAAATTGCCCTCAACTAAGGAGAGGGTCTTTAAGGATTTTAGTTTTAACAGGATGGCAGCAATTTGAGTTTTTATTTTTCCTTCTCGCATCTGCTGTTGCCAGGATTGGCCATAGCGCCCCTGCTGCTGCACTAACTCGGCATGAGTTCCGGATTCAATGATGCGCCCGGCCGCCATGACATGAATAATGTCAGCTTGCATGGCCGTAGTGAAACGGTGAGCGATGAATAATACCGTGCGGCCGACGGTCGGAGCGCGAAAGCGGGTCAGCCAGTCGGCTTCAGCCCAGGAGTCCATGGCGCTGGTGGGTTCGTCCAGGACGATGAGGTCGGCCTGCCGCAAAAAAGCCCGGGCCGGGCCAGGCGCTGCCATTCGCCCACACTCAAGTCAGTCCCCCCGAACCACCGACCGAGGAGAGTGTCGTATCCCTGGGGTAGCCGCCTGATGAGATCGTGGGCGCCGGCGGCGCGGGCGGCCTGCTCAATTTCTCTCCGGCCGGGGGAGGCCTCCAGGTTCCCCTGGGCGATATTTTCCGCAGCCGTGGTGTGATAATGCACCGGTTCCTGAAACATGACCGTGATGCGCCGGCGCCAGGCTTCCGTCTCCAGAGAGCGAATGTCCAGACCGTCTACGGTTATCCGTCCCGCCTCGGGATCATAAAAACGGCAGAGTAATTTAATAACCGTGGTCTTGCCGGCGCCGTTGTCGCCCACCAGGGCCACGACACTGCCGGCCGGGAATGTCCAGACTGAAATCAACCAGGGCCGGTTGCTCGCTGCCGGGGTAGCGAAAGGTCACGCTTGAAAAACTAATACCTTTTTGCAGCTGCGACGGCAGGGGGCAGGGGCTGCGGCGGACTGATAATCTGGGGCTTGAGATGGAGGAATTCAAAGAGATTTTCCAAAAAAAGGATATTGCGGTAAATTTCACCAACATTCCTCAGCAAGGTCTGCATCAGGCGCTGCCCCTGATTAAAGACCTGATAAAAGAGGGCAACGTCACCCAGGCTGGCCCGTCCCTGCACCGCCCTCCAGATGACCCAGACCAGGGCGGCCCCGCCGGTGAGAAAGGCAAACGTGCCGGCCGCTAATTCTCCCTTTAAAAGTGCCAGGCCCAGGGCTTGTTTTTCAAGGCGAAGTTGGTGCCGCAACTGCTGGAAAGCCTGCCGATAATGCTTCCCTAACTCAAAAAGTCGCAGTTCCGCAGCGTTCTCGGGCATGGTGAGGAACCAGTCATAATATCGACTGCGCCTTTCCTGAGGTGGTATTGTCGTTGCCGCCACCGGGCCTCCCGCAGGGTGGCCCGCCCTACCACTACCAGGGCCGGTAGTGTTCCAAAGATCAAAACCAGGGGCAGCCACCAGGAGTAGGTCAGCAGCACTGCCGCCATGGCCGCCAGGGTGATACCGTTTTGCAGCAGCGCCCCCAGATTCTCCAGCAGCAGCACGGGACGGCTGAATGCGTCTACCTGGGCCCGATGCAGGCGATCGAAGTATTCGGGGGTCTCATAAAAGGCCAGATCCAACGTTACGGCCTTGGCCTGAATCAACCCGCTGACATAATCCTGGACCATATCCGCCTGGGTGGTTCGCAGCCACTGCGACAGACTGCTGCATACCTCCGTGAGCAGCAGGGCTCCGGCCATTAAACCGCCCCACCAGAAAACCGGCTGCAGCGCCTGCCAATCACCGCCGCTGCGAAGGGCCTGGACCAGAGCATCCACTATGGTTTTGGTAAGATAGACCGGGGCCAGGGGCAAAATTCCTTGCACCAGCAGGAGCAGGAGCCAGGCCAGGGTCCATTTCCCGGCCGCCTCCCAGACCAGATTCAGAGTCTGGGGCAGATACGGGAGTTGGGACCGGAATTCTTGCAGACTAAAGCGGGGAGTTCTGATCATTGTGGCTATAAACAAATGAAATAAATATTTTAATCAACGATTCGTGAAATTTTCTTGCCACACTGCTTCCAGCTCGACGGACCAAGACTAACTCGACTAGATGGACATAAAGCCTGAGGCTCTGTTGGGGCAGGGCTACCATCTTCCGGACGCCGGCCTGACAGGAATAAACAACCTTACCGACATTGCAGCACGATGAGAACCGCCGCCAGACGTCCGGATGGTCCCGAAATCAAGCTAAAGCGGTAAGGAATTGTTTTATCGTGGAGCCGATGACCTCGCAGCCGATCATAGGTGGTTTTTTGGTAATGTTGATATGGAGTTTATTTCCTTCGATGATGTACTCGCCTTCGATACTGCCCAGAAATTGCAGAGAAAAGTGACCCGATTTTTCATCGCCGGTAAGCCGGCCATCATATTGCTTGGTAAGTTGCCGAATCTGGTCCAGTAATTCCGCCACAGTCATCTTTATCTGAAAAGATAGTTGGCATTGTTCCATACCTTGATATTCTCCTTTTAAAAAGTATAGCTCAATGAAGCTGAAAATTTAAGATATTATACAATACCTAGATTTGCTATAAAATGATATGATTTTCAAGTCTGTCGATAACGTTAGCGCTGCACAGGATCAGGGGAATAACTAATCGAATTTATTATAAAAAAAAAAATTGCCGCGAAAAAATTAATAATAACCGTTGAATCTGCAGACATTGAGTTTAGCTGAGATTGACAAAAAGCTTCAGATAATTTAAATAAAGTTGGTTTATGAGAAGGAGGTTTTACTAGTGGCCAATGTCGTGGTAGTCGGGACACAATGGGGTGATGAAGGCAAAGGTAAGATCGTCGATCTACTTACCGGACACGCAGATCTGGTGGTGAGATATCAAGGTGGTAATAACGCCGGGCATACTCTGGTGGTGAAAGGTCAAAAATATATTTTTCACCTGATACCCTCCGGGATTTTGCACAGTGGGAAAAAATGTCTGATCGGTAACGGTGTTGTAGTAGATCCGGAGGTACTTATTTCGGAGATCGACCGCCTGCAGGCCCAGGGAATCAAAATCGGCCCCCACAATTTACAATTGAGCGAAAAAGCCCATATTATCATGCCCTATCATCAACGTTTGGATCTGGCCAGAGAGCGGGCCAAAGGGGATGGTAAAATCGGCACCACGGGGCGGGGCATCGGTCCCTGTTATGAAGATAAAGTGGCCCGTTGCGGGGTTCGAACCGTGGATCTGATTGACCCGGCCTCCTTAAAGGCTAAAATTGAGTACAATCTCAAGGAAAAAAATTTTATTCTGGAAAAGTTTCTAGATGATAAGCCTTTTAATGCCACTGAGATTTTTAATCACTACCGGGAGATGGGTGAATATCTTAAACCATTGGTGGGGAATGTCTCATTAGCATTGCACGAGACCATGCAGCAGGGGAAAAATATTCTGTTTGAAGGGGCTCAGGGCACCCACCTGGATATCGACCACGGCACGTATCCATTTGTAACCTCATCCAATCCAGTGGCCGGAGGTGCTTGTACCGGTGCCGGTATCGGGCCGAATTATTTACATCGGATCGTGGGCATCTCCAAGGCTTATACCACCAGGGTGGGGGGCGGTCCGTTTATTACCGAAGCCTTGGACGCCGAGGGCGAACACATGCAGGTCCAGGGGGCGGAATTTGGCGCCACCACAGGCCGGAAAAGGCGCACGGGCTGGCTTGACATGGTGGTGCTGCAGGATTCAGCCCGGTTAAATGGTTTAACCGGCCTGGCCATTACCAAACTCGACGTGCTGTCAGGCTTGAACCCCCTGAAGATTTGCGTCGCCTACGAGCTTGCCGGGGCGCGCCTCGCCGTGCCGCCGGCCGCTCTTTCCTCCCTGGAAAAATGCCAGCCAATCTATGAAGAAATTCCAGGTTGGCAGGAAGACATCACTAAAGTAAGAACTTTGAACGAGTTACCGCCGGCCGCCCAGAACTACCTGAAAAAAATTGCTGACTTGTCCGGAGTGCCCGTACAGATTGTTTCAGTGGGTCCCGACCGTGAAGAAACCATTCTTCTAACCGATCCCTTTGCCGGGTAACGCTTAAGGCGGTCAGCTTTCAGGCAAAACACAGGGGAGACCGTGGCGAGACTTCCAGCCGCTGACTTTTCATAGATAGACACTGTCCCATAAAAAAGGGCGGCCGCTTGATTGAGGCCGCCCTGTTGATTTGAGCGCCGGCAATAACGTTATTTTCATAACAATTTTTTTAGGGATCGGCCGATGTCTGCAAGATCAATCGCGGGCTTGTTTTTGATTAAGGCAGCGCGGCAGAACATTGCCATCCAGCTGCTTCCTGCTTTTCCATTTTCCTCCGATATTTAGAGTGCTCTAAAGCCATCAAAGTGGAGCGGCCCTTCCCCGCTTGAAAAATATTTGCCGCCACTTTTTCAGCATATCTTAAACTTGACCTCAGGGAAGATAGCATTTACTATGGAGGCAGTTTTATTGAATCAAGGGGGGAGTTGCCGAGTTGACCAGACACCGGATAATAATCGGCGATTGTCGGGAGATGCATGGAAGTGGCTGATGAATCCGTGCATCTGGTGGTGACCTCGCCGCCGTACTGGCAATTAAAGGATTACGGTTCAGCAGAGCAGATCGGCTACCATGATTCCTATGAGGACTATATTAATCATTTGAATCTGGTCTGGCAGGAGTGTTGGCGGGTTTTGCATCCGGGATGTCGTTTGTGCATCAACATCGGCGATCAATTTGCGAGGGCGGCATACTATGGCCGGTATAAGATTATGCCGATTCGCACAGAAATTATCAAATTCTGCGAAACCATAGGATTTGATTATATGGGGGCGATTATCTGGCAGAAGGTCACCACCTGCAACACCAGCGGCGGGGCCACCATTATGGGGTCATTCCCTTTCCCCCGCAACGGCATCCTGAAGCTGGACTATGAATTTATCCTGATCTTTAAGAAGCCGGGGACTACGCCTCCGGTATCAGCCGAAGTCAAAGAGCAATCCCGGATGACGACGGAGGAATGGAATACCTATTTTCACGGTCACTGGAACTTTCCCGGTGAAAAACAATCCAGACATCTGGCCATGTTTCCGGAGGAGTTGCCCCGGCGCCTGATCAAGATGTTTACTTTTGTGGGAGAAACTGTCTTAGACCCGTTTTTGGGAAGCGGCACCACGAGTCTGGCGGCCGAAAAATTGGGCAGAGATTCAATCGGCTATGAAATTAATGCCGAATTTATCCCGGTGATAGAGGAGAAGCTAGGGATGCGGCAGGGGGCGCTGTTTAGTGAGAATGACATAGAAATAACGCAGCAGAAAATGGTGATAAAGGACTTTGGGGCTCAAATAGCCTCCTTGCCGTATATTTTTCATGATCCGATCAGATTTGATAAGAAAAGTGACCCTAAAAAACGAACTTATGGATCGAGGATTGATCAGAATTCCAATAAGCAACAAAATTTATCCAGAGTCAAAGATATCGTATCGCCGACAAGGATGATACTTGATAATGGGAAAGCTATAAGGCTTATAGGCTTAAAGGAGAAATTGAGTAAACCAGCATCTGAAGTAATGGATTTTTTACAAAAGACTATTATGGGAAATAAGGTTTTAATAAAATTAGATGAATCTGTAACAAATGATTTTGAAGGGGATATTCTTGTTTATCTATATTTACAAAATAAAACATTTATTAATGCTCATTTGATAAAAAAAGAATTGGTCGATATAGATACAAGTTATGAATATAAATATAAGGAAAGATTTATTAAATACTACAAAAATAAATTATAATTCATGAGGTTGAATATGATTAAAATAAAGAATGATGAAATTATAGAAGATATAGATGATTTTATTGATAATATTCCGAAAAGGAACTGCAGAGGCGGATAGAAGAAAAGAAATGACGGACGTACCCTTTTTTGAATATTAGATCAAGGAAAAGGAGGGAATGAGTTCATGGGAACCGTTACTCGATAATGAATTACTTGCAATGATTCGTGTTATATTCTAAAGGGCCGAACAGCCACACCCTGAGAAAGTTTATCGAATTTCTTTACGAGCAAGAGGATGAGGTTTTAACTGACGAGGATTGGGCGGCCATTCAAGAGGGGCGAGAGGACGTAGCGCATGGCCGTGTGGTATCTTTAGAAGAATATGAAAAGGCACGTGGATTGTGAAATATTCCGTTGAGCTTTCCCGAAAGGTCGAAAAAGATTTAGATCAATTAGATCGCATGATGGAAAAGCAGGTCAGAGAGAAGATAAAAAAACTTTCCTTAAACCCCTTATCCCATGAGTTGTCCCAAAAAGTTAAGATGGGAAGCGGTGAGAGAAAAACAAGAGTAGGGGATTGGCGAATATTCTTTGAAGTAGATGAGGTTATTCGAAAAATTGTGATTCTTGCTATTAGACATCGCAGCAGAGCATATTGAGCAATCAAAGGTGAAATTAATTATTGGGATCAAGATATCTTTGAGTAAATCGCGTTCAAAGCCATGGTAGATAAAGCAATTCAGGACAGAGCAACACGTTTGCGGGATCTTATCCGTTACCATGATTACCGCTATTATGTCTTAGATGACCCTGAGATTTCGGATGCGGAGTATGACCGGCTGTTCCGGGAGTTGGAGCAGTTGGAGGAACAGTATCCCGCAGTTGCTCACGCCTGACTCACCCACCCAGCGAGTCGGTGGCAAACCCCAGGACAGATTTGAGACAGTGGAGCATCGGCAGCCGATGTTGTCGCTGGAAAATGCCTTTAGCGAAGAGGAGGCTCGAGGGTTTGAGGCGCGGCTGCAGCGGTTTTTACGACGGGAAGAGGATTTCGATTATGTGGTGGAACCCAAAATGGACGGGGTGGCGGTGAATCTGGTCTATGACCATGGTCGTCTCACCATCGGCGCCACCCGGGGAGACGGTGTCCGGGGGGAAAATGTTACTCAAAATCTGAAAACGGTTAAATCCATCCCTTTGAGGTTACAGGCGGACCGGGTCCCGGCGCCGGCTTTTCTGGAAGTGCGGGGAGAAGTCTATATCGAGCTGGAAGAATTTAAAAAACTCAATGCTGACCGGGAGGCCAGAGGTGAACCGGCGTTTGCCAATCCCCGGAACGCGGCCGCGGGGTCGCTCCGGCAACTGGATCCGGCGGTGACGGCAGGACGGCCGTTAAAAATATATTGCTACGGGGTAGGGGAGACGGCGGGGCAGCAGTTCGCCAATCATTGGGAGGCCCTCCAGACATTAAAGGCGTGGGGCTTGCGGGTTAATCCCCATATCGAAAGGCATCGGGGGATTGCTGCGGCCATTGCCTACCACCACCGCATGGAGCAGCAAAGGCATGGTCTGGCTTACGAGATTGACGGGGTGGTGATCAAAGTCAATTCCCTGGACCTGCAATCCCGCCTCGGAATGAAAACTCGGAGCCCCCGATGGGCCCTGGCTTACAAATTTACCGCGACTCAGGCCACGACCAGAGTATTGCAGATCATCGTTCAAGTCGGCCGCACCGGGGCGGTGACTCCCACGGCCATCATGGAACCGGTGGAAGTGGGCGGCGTTACCGTGAGTCGGGCCACATTGCACAATGAAGACGAAGTGGCCCGTAAAGATGTGCGGGAAGGTGATTGGGTGCTGATTCAACGGGCCGGAGATGTCATCCCGGAGGTGGTGAAGGTTATCACCGGCAGGCGCACCGGTGAGGAAAAACCTTTTAGAATGCCTTCAACCTGCCCGGTCTGCGGGACACCATTGGTCCGCCCGCCGGGAGAAGCCGTCACCCGCTGCCCCAACCCGGATTGTTCGGCCCAATTGAAGCGGTCGATTCGCCACTTTGCCGGGAAAGGGGCCATGGACATAGACGGCTTAGGCGAAAAAATAGTGGAGCAGTTGGTGGAGACCGGACTGGTGCAGGACGTGGCTGATCTCTACCGCCTGCAGGTGGACGACCTGGTGCCACTGGAACGCTTTGCAGAAAAGTCGGCCCAAAATATCGTCAGCGCCATTCAGGGCAGCAAGGCCCCGTCGTTAGGACGGTTTATTTATGCCCTGGGGATCCGGTTTGTGGGGGAGGCCACCGCTAACGTGCTGGCCCAACATTTCCAGACCCTGGAGGCCTTGCAGGAGGCGACCATGGAAGAACTGCTCCAGGTGGAGGGGGTCGGCCCTCAGGTAGCGGGCAGCATCCGGGAATTCTGTCAAAATCCGAAAAACCGGGATTTATTGCAGAAGTTGCTGGCCTCCGGGCTGCACCTCCAGAGTCCGGAGGAGCCCCAAGCCACCCCGCTGGCCGGCCAAACCTTTGTCTTCACGGGGGGATTACAGCATTTTTCCCGGGAAGAGGCTAAGTCGCTGGTAACGGCTCTGGGAGGCAAGGTCGGCAGTTCGGTATCGGCCAAGACTGATTACGTGGTGGTCGGGCTGGAACCGGGCAGTAAATATGCCAAGGCCAGGGAGTTGGGTCTGAAGATTTTGGATGAGTCAGGTTTTGAGGATCTGGTGAGGAGGAAAACATGAGTCAAGATAAACTGCGGGCCCATGTTATAATCGAGGGAAGGGTGCAGGGTGTTTTTTTCCGGGCTTCCACCCGGGATGAAGCTAATAAATTAGGCGTAAACGGCTGGGTGCGCAATCTGCCGAATGGTGATGTGGAAGCCTTATTCGAAGGAGATAAGCCGACTGTAAGTAAGATGCTGTCCTGGTGCTATAAAGGCTCACCATATGCCGTGGTTCATAAGGTAAATGTGTCATACGAACCATATGTGGGAGATCTGGCAGGTTTTTTGGTGACATATTAAATGAAAGTATTAAGATACTTAAAATATAATTAAAAGAATTAAGGGAAAAAGAAATATGGACGATATCGAAAATAAAACGATGTCAAAAAGAATATTTACTTCTTCTTGGGCGGCATTTTATCTTTATTATGTAGCTATAGGAATCTGTTGGATCGGCCCTCAGCTTAATCCAACCTTCTCTGCCAAAATATTTTTAACACCTGAAATAGGGTTTATTCTCGGCTTATTCTTGGTGGGAGCGGTGGTCTATTTGAAATACGGGCAACAGTATGAGATGGATACCGCCGGAGTGAGAATATCCTGGCGCTACCCGCCGCGCCAGCAACTTGTCCGCTGGCAGGAAATTAACAAGATAACGGTGCGAGCCGGATTAACTCAGACCATTTTAGGCATTGGCAACATAGCCATTCAACCGCATCAGGGCGAAGAAATTGTCTGGTATGGCCTGGAAAGCCCAAAACTTATTAAAACGTTGTTAGAAAGAGGTCTGGATGAGTCTCCCGCCGAATAGCTGGACCGAAAATATCATTGAGAACCAAATTTCCCAGGAAACAAATCTGGTGGAGTGGGAAGATCCGGAGCTCTCGACCCTCAAGGCTTTTGTGGCTACCCTGCGGCGGGTGCTTTTAACCCCAAAAAAATTTTTTGAGTGTCTGCCTCTTACCGGGGGACTCGGGGAACCCTTTGGGTTTATCCTGTTGGTAGGTACAATCGGGGTATTAAGTTCACTCCTCTGGCAATTGATTTTAGAAGGTGATTTCTCAGAATCAATGCTGGCGGTGGCTTTTTCCAAACAAATCGGCAACTTTATTAATGACCCAAGGGTAGTTGTGGGTATTTTTCTGCTGGCGCCTTTTTTGGTGGCCATGGGTCAGTTTTTTCTCAGTATTTGTTTAATGTGGGCCGTCAGGTTAACGGGACAGGAAAAAAATTCCTTTGAAAGTGTTTTTCGGGTGTTGGCTTATTCCCAGGCTCCTGCGGTACTCTGCCTCATTCCCTGGGGAGGGGCTTTTATTGCGGCAGTCTGGCACCTGGTAATCTTAATTGTAGGAATTTCACAAAAGTTCGCTTCCTCATATCTTAAAGCAATATTTATCCTTTTTCTGGCGACTGTCTTCCAGGGAGTATTATTTTTTATCTTCTTCTTGCTGATTGTGGTCCTGGGGCTCTGGAACCTGTTGTTCTCTTAAAGATAACTCAGCGATTTTTCGTCGATTCCGGCTCAAACTAACGTGGCCGAGCCATCCAAAGATTAAACCTAAAAAGAAGGAAGTAATTATGATAATAGAAGTATGTACTTGAAATAGCTGTTGACCCAAAAATTTTATTGGGGGAGCCAGGACAGAATTTTCAATAATAAAATACGTTAACAAAACTGTTATGAAAATCAGCAGAAAGATTTTTGCTTTTGCCATGCCGGTTCTCCTGAGGTGTCACGCAGGGAGATTAATCCTTTAAATGTTTGCGGACTGCTGCCTTTAAATCCTCCAAATCGGAAGATTTTACCAAATATTCTTCTGAAGCCCACGTGCCGAAATCCTGTTTGTATTCACTATAGGCCGAACTCAGCAGTACCGGTAGGTTAGGATGTTGCTCTTTTATCCGTCGGAGAACTTCGATGCCGTTCATTTCCGGCATTTTTATGTCGAGGATGATAAGATCAAGAGGTTCCTTCTCGACGACTTCAAGTGCTTCTCTGCCGTTGGAAGCGGTAAAAACTTCATAACCCTCTTCTCTTAACTCTTCGCTATACAACAAACGGATACTCATTTCATCATCCGCCACAAGAATTCTTTTCATATTAAGCCTCCTCTGAGCTGGTTACCGCGGGCGAAGTCTTTCCTGGGGGAATCAAACAATATTTGGCAATGGGTAGAGTCACGGTAAAGGTAATGCCTCGGCCAAGTTCATTATTTATCTCGATATCACCATAATGCCTGGAAACAATGCGCTGGGCAATAGATAAGCCCAGTCCAGTGCCCTGTTCTTTCGTGGTGAAAAATGGATTAAAAATATTGTAGACCAATTCCGGGGCGATGCCACCTCCGGTATCGGAGATAGAGACGGCAGCATAGAGGCCGTCAGATTTTTCTAAAGGGAAGGTTCTGACAGTCAAAATTCCGCCATTTTCCATGGCCTGTTGCGCGTTCTGAAAAATATTATAGAAAACCAGTTTTATCTGCCGATCATCACAATAAACCGGTGGAAGTTCGGCATATTCTTTTATCACCTGTATTTTTAATTTTTCCAGATCTCGATGAATAAGAGTTAAGGAATCTTCTACTAATTTATTTATTTCATGTTCTTGAAAATAGCCGATAACATCACCGGTGTAATCAAACATCTGGCGAAGGATTTTTTCCAATCGGCCAACTTCCTCGACAATGACATCCACATATTGTTTGGTTGAATCTTCGGGTGAAACCTGTTTACTGATGCGTCGGGCAAAACCACCAATGGAAACCAGAGGATTACGAATTTCATGGGCCAAACCTTCGGCCATGCTGCTCATCGCTGCCAAACGGTCGGATTCCAACATGCGTTCCCGGATAAGAGTAAGTTCTTTACTGCTGGTTTCAATGGTTTCCACTAATCGGGAGATTTCAATAGCCAGAGCAGCCTGATTGGCAAACATCGTCAGAAAATGTAAATCTTCATCTTTAATCGGCCTATTTGATTGATTATTATCAACAATAATGGCACCGATCACTTCTTCTTTGGCTAATAAAGGAATAGTAACAAATTCCTGTCCTGATAATTTCTCTCTAATTTGCTGATTTACCTGAGGATGTTTATCGGCTTCAAGTATATGAAACGGCTTTTTTGCTAAAACAGTTTGGGCCAATATCCCTTGGTCTTCCTGAAGGGGCACCCGTATTGGTTCTCTGCCCAAACTTTCGGGTTCAGAATGATTAGTTGATTCGATAAGTAAGGCTTCCCGTATCGGCAGGGCAGATGAATTGGCTTGCTGGTAGGAATGCCTCGCTTCCACTAAAGAATTAGCCTTTTTATCAACCAGGAAGATCGTGGCACGGTCGTAATCCATGCCGTTTTTCATTGTTAAAGCATGAACCAGTATGGTGAGTATTTTTTCAAAATCGATGGTCGTCATGAGAACTGAGGAAATGTCGTGTAGAACCGTCAGCACATTGACCATGCGTTCATTTTTGGTCGCTAAAGCCTCTATTTGTTGAAATGCCAAAGCATTTTCGATGCTGCTGGTAGCCATTCCAGCCAAAGTTTGCAGTAATTGTATATTTTCTGAATCAAATTGTTGGTATCTATGATTTGGAGTCACTTTATCAAAAAGGCAGAGCATCCCTTTAAGGTGACCCTTTAAATTTAATGGAATAGCCGCATAATAATGCTTTGCACCTTCTGTCCCGTTAATTTCCGACGAAACGGAGGCCGCTTCGCCGCTGTTAGTGGGATACTGACAGGAAAGAGTTTCTTGAGTAGGGATATCCTTTGGTATTACGCCGTATTCCGAACTGACATACACATGCCGGGATATTTCGTCAATAATACGCAAAGTTGCTCCGCGAGCATTCAATACTTTGGCGCTGATGCTTACCACTCTTTCCAAAATAGCATTAAGTTCCATGGTGGAACCAATTGCCTTGGCAACATCGAAAAGCACAGCTAATTCGGCAATGCGCTTTTTAGACTCTTCGTGAAGCAAGGCTTGCCGAATATTTCCAGCCAACATCCGACAGGAAATCATAACTGTTTCTACTTCGTGTTGGCTATAGCTTCGTTTATCTTTACTGATAAATAAAATAACACCGTATAAAAAATTATCATCGGCGACGGGAAACCCGGCTAAGGTTCGATTATCCGGAAATAATTCTAATAATTTCAAATTGCTCTTTGATAAATTCGGGGTCGTGTGCCTGAATAAAAACCGGAATTCTTTTTTGTGCGGTTTCACCCACAATTCCTTCACCTAAAGAAAATTCCAATCTTGGTCTATTGTCAATTCTCCGGCTGTCGGCATTAAGGAAAAGGGTGGCGCGAGTTTTATCCAATCCGAAAAAGAAAGCTAAGTCCACTTTGAAATTTCGGGCAATCAGATTAACAAAATTATCCAATCGTTCTTCGTAGGCGACGGTGGAGGTAAACAGATTTATGAGTTGAGTGAGGAATGATAATCGATTGAGAGTCATTTTATGAAGCTCTCTTTTCGGCAGCAGACCTTTTTTCCCTGGCCTTTTCAAAGGCTTTGACATATTCTGCGGCGGCTTTCGGCCAACTGAACTCTTGCTGCATAGCCTGTTGGCAGATATTTTTCCAGGCGGTGGCATTTTTGTAGAGACTGAGGGCTTTCTTTACGGCCGTCCAAAATTCTTCGGGTTCGAATTTGTCAAATTTAAATCCAGTTCCCTGACCACTGGCCGGATCGTATTCTATAATAGTTTCTTCCAGACCGCCGACAGCTCTAACCACCGGAATAGTGCCATAACGCAAACAATAAAGCTGGTCTAAGCCACACGGTTCATAACGCGACGGCATTAGAAAAATATCGGCGCCAGCAATTATTCTATGGGCTAATTCTGAAGAATATCCTATTTCTACCCCCACTAAACCAGGGTATTGGTTCTTCAACTCCAGAAAAGCATAGTGGTATCTTTCCTCACCGGTGCCCTGAAGGACAAAACCAATATTAGCCTCAACCAGTCGAGGTATGATGGTCTGAATTAGATCCAGACCCTTACGTTCATTTAAGCGGGTGGTCATGCCGAGCAATGGTTGCTCTGGCGAGATTTTTAAATCAAAATGATTAATCAAATCTATTTTGCAAGATCTTTTGCCGGAGAGATTTTTGATATCGTAAGTGGCGGCAAGATATTTATCATGGGCCGGGTCCCAATTTTCATAATCCACGCCATTTAAAATGCCATATAAATCTTCAGCTCGATCTTGGAAAATCCCTTCCAGACCAAAACCAAATTCGGGGGTAAGAATTTCCTGACGATATTGGCGGCTTACCGTGGTGATAACATCGGCACTGATTAAACCGCCTTTTTCCAAATTAATTTTGCCATAAAATTCCAATAATCTTGGCGTAAAATATTCCCACCCAAGGCCGGTTAAAGCCATATCATAATGCCAGAAGATACCCTGGTAACCAACGTTGTGAACCGTGTATACCGTGGCAAGATTTTTACAAAATGATGAATTTTGATAGAGGGTACGAAAATATACCGGCACGAGTCCCGTCTGCCACTCATGGCAATTACAAACGTCAAATTCCAACTCTAAAGTATTGATCAACTCAGGCACGGCTCGGCTGAAAAAGATGAAGCGTTCGGCGTTATCCTGATAATCTCCATAAGAAGTGCCATACAATCCGTCCCGGTCATACAGACTGTCCTGGGCAATAAAATAAAAATTTAATTCAGGAGTTATCGAATTAGTATAGATTTCAGCAGTCAGCGTTTTGAATGACAAAGGGATGGAAAGACTTTTCCCGACAGAAGTGAACTTGATTTCCTGATTCTTTTACTTGGCGGTAAAAAGGCAATACGACTGAAACCCGATGTCCGTTCTGGCTCAGAGCCTTGGAAAGGCTAAAGATGACTTCTGCCAAAGCACCAGAACGGGCAAAGGGATTAGCTTCCGGAGCGACGATAAGTATCTGCATAGTCATTGTTTCCGTAATTGAAACTCGTTATTAAGGCTGTTTAGCATCCTCAAGTTGAACTTCTCGGAGATATCGGGCGGCATCTTCTGGAGGGGTAGGATTAATAAAAAAGCCGGAGCCCCATTCGAATCCAGCCATTAAGGTTAATTTCGGCATAATTTCAAAATGCCAATGATAATACTCCAGATGAGTTTCTTTTACCGGGGAGGTATGCAGGATAAAATTATAAGGAGCCTTATTTAAGGCCGTATCCAGGCGCTTCAGAGTTTGAGAGAAAATTTCCGCCAGTTTCGGAAAGTCGGCATCAGGCAAGTCAACGTAGGAAGAATGATGTTGTTTAGGTAAAATCCAGATTTCAAAAGGTGATCGTGGTGCAAACGGACAAATCGCCACAAAAAGTTCATTCTCCAAAACTACTCGTACGCCCTGACGCAATTCCTGGCGAATCATATCGCAAAAAACACACCGCTCTTTCAGGCGATAATGAGCCAGGGAACCGGACAATTCTTCCAGCACCAATTCCGGAACAATAGGTAACCCGATAAGTTGACTATGGCTGTGCTCCAATGAAGCGCCGGCAGCCCGTCCTTGATTTTTAAATATTAAAATATACCTAAATTTCGGATCCCGGCTGAGATCCTTGATGCGATCGCGATAGGCGTATAAAACATCGGCGAACTGCATAACGCTTATGCCTGAGAGGCTTAAATCATGTGCTGGATTTTCTATGATAACCTCATGCGCGCCAATGCCGTTCATCAGGTCATACATACCCTCACCCCGGCGATCAAGGTCACCCTCGTTAACCAACGCCGGAAATTTATTGGACACAACTCTGAGTTTCCAACCTGGCGAATTAGGGGCGCCGCCACCTTCACGGTAACCCATGATTTCGGGAGGTGTGGTATGCTCATTGCCGGGACAGAAAGGGCAAAAACCACCCTTTGTAACCTCCGACTCAACAACAAAATCATGTGGTCTTTTACCGCGCTCAGTGGAGATAATAACCCAACGTGATATTATCGGATCTTTTCTTAATTCCGGCATGCAAACCTTCTCCTCAAATCTGGAATCCCAATCATCGGGAGGCGTAGTAAGATAAACTTTTTTGGACTCCACCGGCGATTTTAACGGGTGAAGCTAATTTATGAGGAAAAAATAGTGTTTTCAAATGACAAAAATAAAGCTAATTTCTCAGTATATCGACCATTGCAAATATTGCAAGTCCTTTCCATAAGAAGTGGGGGCGGTTTGATTAGCGGCGAAAAAGGGAAAAAAGAATGGTCAAAAGAATGCTGATGACTATTGAGGTGGCCAACGGAAAATAAAAAGTAAAATTATCCTTTTTGATAGTGATATCTCCGGGAAGCTTGCCCAGCCAGGGGATTTTGGGACCAAGCAGAAAAATCAGGCCGACTGCCACTAGAACTAAGCCGAAAAAAATCAATATCTTACCAAAATCATTCATCATGACGACCCTTTAATGGTACATTAGCAAAATGCCAGAATTTGTCAACGCCTCCTTTGACAGGAAAAGACATTTCCGAGGCCCAATAACTGTCGGGAAGTTTCAACGATCACATGGAAAATTTCTAGTTGCACTTTACGCTTACCAGCTATATATTGTGGCCAATTAAGCAGGGGGTGAGCCGTTGAGCAGTCTTCCTATAGGTATTTTGGGGACCGGGGCGCATTTGCCCGAAAGAGTTTTGTCAAATGAAGATTTAGAGAAGTTAGTTGAAACTTCCGACCAATGGATCATCGAGCGAACCGGCATCAGGGAACGTCGAATTGCCAGCCCCGAGGAAGATGTTGCCACTATGGGCGAAGCAGCAGCCAGGCAAGCCCTGGAAAATGCCGGGATCGACTGGAATGAGTTAAAATATATCATCGTTGGCAGCAACACTGCCAATTATATGTTCCCCGCGACTGCCATCCGTATCCAACATGGTCTGGGATTGGATGATAAGTTGGCTGCTTTCGACCTCCAGGCAGGGTGCTCCGGATTTAATTACGCTCTTTCTGTGGCAGAGAATTTAATTAAGGGAAATGATGGCTACGCCCTGGTGGTGGGCACCGATGCCAATACCCGCATGTTAGATTTCACAGATCGATCCACCTGTATCTTATTCGGCGACGGCGCCGGCGCCGTGGTCATTGGGCCGACAAAACGCAGCAGGTTGGTAGCTTCCTTCTTAGCCTCATCTTACAATGGCAAACTCAGCTTGAAAAATGAATTTAGCGAACTCAACAGTCCCTTTCTGCCCAAGCCGATCTTAAAAAATAATTATATGTATATGGATGGTCCGGAAATATTTAAGTTTGCGGTCCGGGCGGTACAGGAAAGTCTACGGCGCATTTTGAAACAGGCCCAGATGACTCGGGATGAGATTGATTTTCTGATCATTCATCAGGCCAATTATCGCATTTTAGAGACTGCTGCCAGATTTGCCAAGGTTCCCATGGATAAGGTGTATGTCAATGTGGATCGCTATGGCAATACCTCAGCGGCTTCTATTCCCATCGCCCTGCATGAAGCTTTGATGGAAGGAAAAATTCAAAAGAATCAAAAGATTATTCTCATAAGTTTTGGGGCCGGCGTAACCTGGGCGGCTACCGTCCTGGAATGGCTGAGTTAAAAGTAAACCGATTTATTTGTGGGCAAAATTTGCAAAAAAAAAGCGGGTAATTCAATTACCCGCTTTTTTTTAAACCGGCCTAACCTACATGATTCTGATTTTCTTTTTACCGCTATCGCTCGGCGCAGCCGGAGCGGGGGTAGCCGGAGTTTCTTGGGCGGGTTCGGCTGCTGGTTCCGTCGGCGGCTCTGCAGCCTCGGCTGCCGGCCGTCTTCTCTTTTTCGGCGGCGGAGCTTCTTCTTCTTCATCCGGAGTGGAAGTTTTCACTTTAGGTTTAGTTTCCGCCGGCTTAGTCTGCTTGGGTTGTATAGTCTCGGAGGGCAAGGCAACATTATCCGCTACCGGCGTGCCGGCTAAGTATCGCGCATCCACCCAGCCCAAAGTGCCGTCCTGACGGGATCTGACCTGGAACCAGCCCTGGCTTTCGCCTACCTTTTCCACTTCCTGGTTTCGGGATAGCATCAAAATTCTCGGACAATCCATGCCCGGACAGGCCCGGAGATTCAACCTGTCAGCGGCAACATAAAGGACCTGCTCTACCCTGGGTGGTGGCTCCGGCGGCGGTGTGGCGATCCGCGGCTCTTCCGGCAGTTTCCATTTTGGCTTCTGGGCACAACCGGTAGCAAAAAAAGCTATGAGACAAACCAACAGAGGAATAAGGACTCTATAATTTCCGATAGGATACAACTCTTTTTTTAGGATCATAGAATTAACCTGCTTCCTTGCTTTCCTTGATTTTCCAGGTGCCGTTGTTATCTTCGAGCGTGACATTAACAACGCTACGAAGCATTTCAGAAGCTTTGGTCTGATTGTTAACTAACTGAAGGTTCCAGACTAATTCTCCTGAAGCTTGATTTGGACCGGTTCGGCGGAGATTGGAGATATTATAACTTACATTTTTAAAATCAAAATTTTTCCAATTTTCATAAGTTTGACGCTCCAATTCCCCTAAGTTAGGATAATCCGAAGCATAACAACTGATGAAAAGACTCATATCCTTTTTCATGTGGGCCGCCCGAATCCTCTCTGCCAGGCGTTCCACATCTCTTTGCAATGTATCAGTTTTGTCGGATACAGGAGCAGTCGCCGGTGGTAAGCCCGGTGAACTAACCAGGGGCTTGCGATCAGGAGCTTTCGGCCAAAAAACATAAACTAAGGCCAGAATCAAAAATCCGCAGAGGCCGATAATCCACTTTGGGAACTTTGACCGGGTTGGAGCGGGACGTTGCCGGCTTAATTTAGAATCGGATTTATAAAATAGATCCTCTCGGGCGACGGGACGAGCGCTGGGGCGGTCGGAAATATTTTTTACCCGCTGACCACATTCAGTGCAAAAATTCTGACCGGGAAACACCGGACCACTGCAATTGGGGCAATATTGGACTGGGGCTTTTTCTTCCCCAATCAAGGGATTGCCACACCGTTGGCAAAAACTATGTTCATCGCCGTGGACGGTATGGCATTGAGGGCAGACAGTCATAAGGCTGATTCCTTAAAATAAATTGTGCCAACGTGCTGTCCATACTTTTTCAGTTAAAAGACATCGACGTCAATATAAAAAATTTTTTAAGTATTTAAGATATTATATTTTCAGTTAAAATACAAGAATTCGAATTAAAAAATATTTCTTCAACTTCCGGGCAGTTAATTATAACTCAGCCGGGGAATTAAAAACCCCTCAGATAGTATTTTAAAATTTAAAAATATAATAAGCTATAATGAAAATCAACCAATAAGCAAATGTAACCAGTTATGCCCGTACACCTGATTATTGACGGCTATAATATCATTCGGAAGTCCCCCGAACTGTTGAGCAAAGAATCCCAGGACTTACGCTGGGGGCGGGAAGCACTGTTAGAAAAATTGGCAGCTTATCGCCGGCTGAAAAAACATCCTATCACCGTAGTCTTTGACGGCACTTTCGCCGGAGAATATCTGGGTAATCGGGATCGTTTTCAAGGGATGCTCATTATATATTCCAGGCACGGGGAAAAAGCAGACGACGTCATTAAAAGATTGGCTGACCAGGACCGGGAACACTGCCTGATTATTTCCTCGGATCGCGAAATTATGACCCATGCCGAACGTGCCGGGGCTGCTGTCATGCCCGCCGAAGAATTCATCCTCCGTCTCCAGACGGCTTTTTTTAATGATGATTTCGCAGAAGAGGAGGAGCAGGCTTATGGGAACGGCACCAAAAAGAAAGGTCCGGCACATCGTGACTCAAAAAAACTCCGACGACAACGTCGACGTCTGAAAAAGATATGATGCATTTAAAATTGCCATGAGAATTATTGACAATTATTAGTATCTGGAAGCGAGATAGCCTTCAAGTCGTTGCAGTGCCAGGTTAATATTCTCTACTGAATTGGCATAGGAAAAACGTAAAAATCCCTCTCCTTCGGAACCGAAATCAACCCCGGGGGTAACGCCGACATGAGCTTTTTCCAAAATATCGAATGCCAATTTATAAGAGTCGTGGGAGAGATGGCGGGCATTGACAAATACATAAAAAGCCCCAACCGGCTCAACCGGGATAGTAAACCCTAATTTTTTTAAACCATTAATCAAAACACTCCGGCGATGATTGTAATCAAGCCGCATCCGCGCCACCTCCTCTCCAGCCTGAGTCAGCGCCGCAATACCGGCCCGTTGCACAAAAGCATTAGCGGAAATAAAAAAATTCTGCATCAATTTCTGGAGCGGCCGCATAAACTCCTGGGGAGCGATCAAATAGCCCAGACGCCAGCCTGTCATGGCATAGGCCTTTGAGAAACCATTAATAACAAAGGCCCGATCGGTGAATTCCAGGATTGAATGCTCTTTTCCTTCATATACCAGCCCATGATAAATTTCATCAGAGATCACATAAGGCCCTAACCCGGCAATTTCCTGGAGATGTTTTTGGGTCAGCACCGTTCCCGTCGGATTGGCCGGCGAATTTATTAAAATGGCCTTGGTTCGGGCGCTCAGCTGTTTGCCGATATCCTGGTGGTGAACCTGAAATCCATCCTCCTCCCGAATCTTGACAAACCGTGGAATCGCATCCACCAGTCGCACAAAATTTGGATAACAGGCGTAATGGGGATTGGTAAGGATGATCTCATCGCCCGGATCCAGCAGGGCGGCAAAGATCAACAGCATGGCCGGTGAGGTGCCGGAAGTGGCGATGACCCGGTCCGGAGTCAACGAGACGCCGTACGTCTCCTGATAGTGCCGACAAATCGCCTCACGCAGTTCGAGCAATCCCATAGAATGAGTATATTGCGTCTCTCCCCGCTGCATGGCCGCAAAGGCCGCTTCCTTTACTACCTGGGGGGTGTCCCAGTCAGGCTGACCCACTTCCAGGTGGATCACCGGCACCCCCTGACGCTCTAACTCCTGGGCCCGCTCAAGGATATCCATTACTAAAAAAGGCGTAATTTCCCGGGCGCGCCGGGAAACGGCGGCAATGGCCATGCAGAACCTCCAAAAAAAATTATAGGGAGAAGATAGCAGGATTGTCAGGAGAATGCAAGGAGACGGCAAAGGCCTTAGGCGCTGAAAGAGATTTACTATTCACTTGACAACTATTCTTATGTATAGTATTTGTAATGTCATGAAACCATTGACTCTCAGACAACAGGCCGTTCTCTCGTTTGTAGAGGAATATTTTCAGCAGCAGGGTTATCCGCCCACGGTGCGGGAGGTGGCGGCCCATTTCGGCATTCAGCCGCGGGCGGCCGACGATCACCTCAGCGCCCTGAAACGCAAAGGTTATCTGCATCGGGAACCCGGCCGCTCCCGGGGCCTGTCCCTCACCGGTCGTCAGTCGGACCTGGTGGTGGAGGTGCCGATCCTGGGCCAGATTGCCGCCGGTCAGCCGCTGCTGGCCACCGAACACGTGGAGGACACCCTGCCGTTGCCCCGTTCCTGGGTCCAGGGGGCGGAAGTTTTTCTCTTACGGGTCGCCGGTGACAGTATGGCGCCGCTGATCCTGCCGGGCGACCTGGTGATGGTGCGGGTGCAGCCCCGGGTGGCCCGGGGTGAAATTGCCGCGGTCCTGGTTTACGACGAGGCCACCGTCAAGCGAGTCTATGAAGAGGCCGGCGGTCTGGTCCTCAAAGGCGATAACCCGAGTTTTACGCCGCTGCGCTTTTCTCCCCCCGAAGCCGCCGAACTGATCCGGATTTTGGGTAAGGTGGTGGGGGTGTATCGGTCTTTGTAATTATGGCTCCTTATCACTGACCCTGACCACTGGCCCCTGACCACTCTTTCCACCCTCCTCACCTTCGGCGCCGGCATGCGGCCCCTGACTGCCGCGGCCGCGGCCTGGGGAGTGGCTCGGGGCCTGCGTGTATTTGTCTTGGATGCCGCTAACCGTTTTGACCCGTATCAGTTGGCCCGGGAAGGCCGGAAGCGGGGCCTGCGGCCGGAGCAGGTCCTTTCCCGGGTGTGGGTGGCCAGGGCTTTTACCTGCCATCAATTAGTGCAGTTAGTGCAGGATAGTTTACCGGCGCAGTTGGCCGGGGTGGAGAATGCCCTGGTCATCCTCCTGGGTCCGTGCAGCCTGTTTTATGACGAGCAGGTGCCTCTGGCGGAACGGCGGCGCTTATTCCGCTCGCTGATGGGGAATCTGGGCCGTATCAAAAAACAGGCGGCGCTGTGGTTCCTGCAGCCGAGCCTGCCGCCCCAGGTAGCCAACCAGCATTTCGGACGGCTGCTGGCCCGGCTGGCGGACCGGGTCATCCGGCTCGGGGCCGGGGAGGGGGCCGCGCGGCCGCAGGTCGACCAGCGAAAGCAACTGCTCGAACGGCTATTAGTTAATGACATTGATGCGCTTAAAAGGATTTCAGCCATGGCAACCGAACTTAGGAAGCTTTTATTCAGTATACTGAAAGAGTTAGCAGATCTAAGCCAACACGTTACCATATTAGATAAGAAACTTTTGATGAAGAAATGAACACGTTCGGAATTCAATTAGTCCAGGCAAGCTCTATGAATTTCAATAACTTGCGTCCATGGCAATTCCGTACATGGAACTCATTAGGCCATACCGGAAATTATCGGAACGAATCGCCTGGCACACGCCGTGGGGAATGTGCTGCGCCGGTCTGGTTTTTATATCAAAATGTTTGAAAAGAAATTGCACGATGTACAATGATGCATCTGAAGAATTTGAGAAGTATGTGAAGGTATTCAAGAGTTCAGAGAGGAAAATTTCATATCTGGCCCCGCTTGAATATGTATCTTTCGAACAGAGATGACATTGACTGTGGACATTTTCAAATCAAACGTTTTTCCAAAATGAACTCGATGCTGTTCTGGGCAACAGTGTCAATGAGATTTTCTATCCTTGGGCGGCGGTGGAGTTGGAACAGATTAGGATTACTGGTTCATTTATATTCAAGAAACTGTTACGGTCCCAAAATTGGTTCCTCCAGCCAATTTGTTATAAAGGGATCAGGCTTGATTGCTCGCCCGTTACGACATTACTCACCGTGTGAAAATGAATATATTCTCCGCTATTGGAGCCGATTGAATCTGTCATAAAACTCACTGGTTCTTTTTGATTGGCAAACAGATTATTGGCTGAGGGGAACCTGTAGATGAAAAAGAAGATAAAGCAACAGGATGGATGGGATTTAATATTCCTTTTGTCTTAAAAGTTACTGATAGTCTTTATGAAGCCACCGATTCGGGCTCCATTAACTCGAGGGATTAGAGCAAGAACTAAAATTTGTAGACCCAGAAAGTGGAGAAGAAATATGGGGTCCTGAATTCCATATTCTCTAAATAAACAAGAAACGGAATCTCTCATAACATTTGTCAAACGGACCCACGAAAATCTGCAGAAAACTTGATTTCGAAAAATCCAGATGGCATTTTTTTGAAATAGCCTTAAATATGCTGGTAAAAGCATTTTTTGCAGAGGGTTTGGAACAACTCTTATGGCATATAACTGCAATAGATGCTCTGTTAGGAGAGGATGCAAGTGGGCTTAAAGAAAAACTTGCCCGTCGGACAGCATCAATATTAGGAAAAACTGAAGACGAGAAAGAGATAGTTTAAAAGAAAAATTCAAAAAGCTTTATGCGTTTAGATCTGACTTGGTGCATGGGAACCGGTTTAAAAGAGAATGTATATTTAGGACATATTCGAGAAGCTAGAAATTTTGCTCGAGGGACTGTCGTTTGGTTTTTAGAATTTTTAATAATGATTCAGGATGAAATTCAAAAATCAAAAATGATTCTAAATATCCAAAGCGTGATCTCCTTCTAAGGTTGTTAGATATGAATATAACAAGAGGTCGCAGCTAAAGGCATTGCTTCAAATATTACCACCAGAATTTCCTTCATTAAAAAGATAATACACATTGGCAATAAAAAGAAAGGAGTTTTAATTATGACAACGATAAGTATTAAAGAAGAGGCACGCCGCCTTGTGGAGCAACTACCAGAGGATGCCACCTGGGACGATTTGATGCATGAAATCTATGTTCGGCAGGCAATAGAATCTGGATTGCAGGACAGTCAAGCCGGCCGCACTCTGGATGTCAGAGAGGTGCGAGCCAAGTTTGGACTCACCAAATGAGAGTCCACTGGACTGACACAGCGGTTACCCATCTTCTGGGCATCTATGAGTATATCGCCTGCGATTCGGCAATTTATGCTCAACGCATGATTGATCGTCTTACCAGACGTTCAGAACAATTGGCTGCTTTCCCTTGGTCGGGACGACCTGTCACCTGAATATGACAGCGCCGGATATTCGCGAGGTGGCTGAGAAACCGTATCGGATCATTTATCGGATAATGAAGCATCAAATAGACATCTTAGCTGTGGTGCATGGTGCTCGATTGCTGCCATCCACATTTTAGGAGAAATCATGTTTGGCATTGATATGCACCATTGCACAGGTCAAGCCTCGCACAATCACTGACCACTGAACACTATTAATATGGGCCGAACCGTCATACCCTATACCCAGATTGTCGACCAGGAGCGCAGCCGCTGGCAGAAATTCCGGCGGGCGCTGCGGAAAGAGGATCAGAAATTTTTCGACCAGCTCTTCGAACTGGCCCGCCTCCACACCCAGGCCGGGGTCTACGCCTCTCAGCCCTGGCCCATGGAAGTTATCCTGATGTCCATGCTCCTGGAGCACCAGAAAGCTCTGGTCGCCTTGACGGAGCGGTTGCGCCGCCTGGAAGGGGAGGGTCATGACGACCCGGGGCTGGCTCTTTGACCTCTACCCCTGGCGGTCGCAGATGGTTCTGTGGTTCCTCACCGCTGACGGCCGGCGGCTGCGGCTTACCGACGTTTTCACCTATTGCCTCTACGCTCAGGGGCCGGAGAAGAAACTCCGGCAACTGGCAGCCGAACTGCGTTCCCGGCGCTGGGTGCAGCATGCTTATTTTCAAGATAAAATCGACTTTGCCACCGGCCTGACCCGGCCGGCCCTCTGCCTGGAAGTCGCCGCCTATGAACAGCGGCCCCGTCTGCTGTCCTATCTGGGCGCCCTGGAAGAAGATTTTACTTTTTATAACTGCGATCTGGATATCTCTTCGTATTACCTCTACGGCCGCAAGCTCCTGCCCTGTTGCTGGTATGATCTGGAAATATCAGGCGATCGCCTGGCCGCGGCCACTGCCCGGGAGGCGCAGTTCCAGGAAGACATCGCCCTGCCGCCGCTTGCCGCCCTGGAACTTACCCTGACCCGGGATCACTTGATCCCGCTGGGGTCCGGCAACGGCCTGGCCCTTACCTGGGAGGGACGGACGGTGGAACTTCAAGCCGCGGACGCACCCGGACTGCTGGCGGAACTGTCCGACTATCTCCACCGTTACGACCCGGACCTCGTCATCAGCGACTGGGGGGATGAGCACATCCTGCCCATGCTCTGGCACTGGAGCCGGCAGCACCGCCTCAACCTGCCGGTGGACCGGGAAACCGCACCGCCTTCCCGGCGGCTTAATCCCCAGGGCCGCTCCTATTTTTCCTATGGCCGCATCGTCTACCAGGGCCCGTCCGTACCTTTCTACGGCCGCTGGCACGTGGACCGGCGCAACTCCTTTTTCTATCGGGAGACGGGCCTGTCCGGTCTGGTGCAACTGGCCCGGCTGGGCCAGATACCCCTGCAGCAGGTGGCCCGCACCAGCCCCGGAACCCTGATTACCTCCATGCAGTTGGCCCGGGCCGTGGCCGACAACATCCTCATACCCTGGCGCAAAGGCGAACCGGAGCGCTTCAAGACTGCGGCCGAACTTTTGATCGCCGATAAGGGCGGCCTGGTCTTTCAGCCGCCGGTGGGATTTCACACCCAGGTGGCGGAAATTGATTATGCCTCCATGTATCCCACCATCATGGCCATCCACAACATCTCTCCGGAAACCATCAACTGCGGCTGCTGCTCCGAGCCCAGGGTGCCGGAAGACGACTACGTCCTTTGTCAGCAGCGTGAAGGGTTGGTCCCCCGCACCCTCAAACCGATCCTGGACCTGCGGGCCAGCTTGAAGCGCCGGGCCAAAACCGCCGTCGACCCGGAAGCCGCGGCCGACTTCAAGGCCCGCCAGAACGCCCTGAAATGGATCCTGGTCACCTGCTTCGGCTACCTGGGCTACAAAAACGCCCGTTTCGGCCGCATCGAAGCCCACGAAGCCGTCACCGCCTACGGCCGGGATAAACTCCTCACCGCCAAGGAGATCTGCGAGGACGCGGGGTATGAGGCCCTGCATGGCTTGACGGACTGCTTGTGGATTCGGCGTGGATATGGCATTGGGGAGGGGGCGAGGGGGCCCTGCTCCCTGGCCCTCCCCCACAATCACTTACCGAAACCGATACTCCTGGCCCTCTGCGACCAGATCACCGCGGCCACCGGCGTCACCATGGCCCTGGAGGGGATTTACCGTTGGATTGTTTTTTTGCCTTCCCAGCAGCAGGAGGGGCGCCCGGTGCCGAACCGCTACTTCGGCGTCTTCACCGACGGCACGCTCAAATATCGGGGGTTGCTGTGCCGGCGCCGGGACACGCCGCCGCTGGTGCGCCGGGCCCAGGAGGCGGTCCTGGCGCGGTTGAGCCAGGTTGAGGATTGGGAGGAGGGCAGGGCGCGTTGGCCGGAGTTGCAGGAGGCGGCGGCGGAGTACCGGCTGCGGCTGGAGCAGGGTTTGGTGCGGCCCGAGGACCTGGTCATCACCAAGGTCCTGTCCCGGCCCCTGGAGCAGTTTAAGGTGCAGACCCACACTTCCCTGGCCGCCGGGCAGTTGCAGGCCGCCGGCATCCGGCTGGTGCCCGGGGAAAAACTGCGCTATGTCGTCCGGGACCGGCACGGCCCGCCGGAAACCCGGGTGCTGGCCGCGCCGTTTATTTACGACTCCCTGGATCGGTATGACACGGAGTATTACCTGGAACTGCTGGCCAAAGCGGTGGCGGAAGTGCTCTGGCCGTGGGAAGCGGCCGGGAGGTCAAATTCGTCTGAAAATGTGCTCCTGGATGATTCTCTCAAGAAGCTCCCGTTTCGCTACCCTTAGATTCAGATGTTTACCTTACTGCCCCTTGACCATCTGGCCGACCTGCTGTCCCAGAGCCTCACAGTTCTTTAAATCCTCTTCCGTGGGGCCGTATAAAACTTTCAGACCGGGAGCCGCCAGGGTAATTTTCATATCTTCCAGGTACTGAGTCACCTGACCCACGGCCTCGCCGCTCCAGCCGTAGGACCCGAAGGCGGCCCCGATGCGGTTCACCGGTTTCAGGCCTTTCATATAGGTGAGCATGTCGGCCATGCGGGGCAGCATGTTGTTATTCAAGGTGGAAGTGCCGCAGATAATCGCCTTGGCATCCAGCACCTCGGTCATGACCTCGCTGCGATGCGAGTAGCGCAGATTAAGAACTTTTGTGGAAATGCCTTCTTTAATCAGGCCGTCGGCAATGGCCAGGGCCATCTTTTCCGTGCTGTGCCACATGGTGTCATAGATAACTAATGCTTTGTTGGCGGTGACCTGCCTGCTCCAGCGGTCGTAGGCTGCCATAATGGCTGAGGGGTTGCCTCTCCAGATCACGCCGTGGTCCGGGGCGATCATGTCAATGGCCAATCCCATCTTCTGGACCTCCCCCAGGAGTTTCTGCACCAGCGGCGAATAGAGCAGCAGAATATTGGCATAGTACTTGGCGGCATGCACCATGAGTTCAGCCTGATCCACCTGGTCATCAAACCGTTCGCTGGTGGCCCAATGCTCGCCAAAGGCGTCGCTGGAAATGAGCAGCTTGTCCTCGGGCAGATAGGAAAACATGCTGTCCGGCCAGTGCAGCATCCGAGTCTCCAAAAACTGCACCGTTTTTTTGCCCAAAGAGAGGCTTTGCCCGGTCTTCACCACTTCGTAGGGATAATCCGCCGGCAGATTGTAGGCCAGCATAGTTTTTTGGGCCATGGGAGAGCAGAAAATCTTTTCAGGTTTAACCAGGTCAACCACTTCTCTGACGGAACCGGCATGATCCATTTCCACATGATTGACGATTAAATAGTCAATCTTGCCGGGATCGACGATCTGGCTGATGTTGTTGATTAAGTCTTCTTTAAATGGATTTTTGACGGTATCCACCAGGGTAATTTTTTCGTCCATGATTAAATAGGCATTGTAGGTCGTGCCTTTATAGGTGGAATAGCCGTGGAAGTCCCTGATATTCCAATCCACTGCGCCGACCCAGTATACTTTTTCTTTTATTTCCACCGGATGCATGTGCAACTCCTTTAAATTTTATCAATAATCTTCTCGCCCCAAAAATTTTATATTTTCAGGTCTTCTATGAATAATGACCAAGAAGAGGCTTAAGAAGATAATCCTTTCAGCAATTTAAAGTTTCTCTATGTATATAATAAATTAAGCCCGGAGATACAATCCCCGGGCTTTGGTAATTTCAGAGATTCGATTGATTTATTCAGGCTCAAACTGGTCTTTGGCGGCGCCGCACACCGGACAGACCCATTTGTCGGGCAGATTTTCAAACGCAGTGCCGGGCGGAACATTATTTTCCGGGTCGCCCTTGGCAGGATCATACACAAAACCGCACACGCTGCAGACATACTTTTTCATATTGTTTCTCCTTTCAACAGTCGTATTAAAAGTTCCAAAGAATACTATAAGTCTTTATTACTGTTTTGCAATAGCCTGTCAATTAGTCGGCTCGGCCAGCCGTTTAAAAAAAGCTTTGCCGACCCCGCATAACGGACATTTCCAATCTTCGGGGAGATCTTCAAAACGAGTACCCTTTGGTATTTTGCCTTTTTTATCACCCCGGTCCGGGTCATAAATATACCCGCAATTTGCCGTCTGGCACTGCCACATGTCTTCGAATTTTGACATTTTTTACTCCGCCATTTATTTATAGTGGTCTAATAAAAGTTTAAACTTATTCTTATCGACTTTTTGTTTTACCAGGGGCGATTCCTGTAGGCAATCAAAATGCGCTTCAAAAGGCTGACGATTATTTTTATATATCACTCCCACCGGTATCTTGTCGCCCCATTCAATGGCCTTCTGCATGGCTGCGGTCCAATCCTGCGGGTCATACGATTCCGGTAAGGTATAACAACGATTCTTGTACCAGGCGAAGGTGTTAACTTTATTAAAAGAAACACATGGCTGCAGAATGTCCACCAGGGCAAATCCGGGATGTTGTATGGCTTGACTGATCATGCTCACCAGATGATCCTCCAGGCCGGAGAAACTCCGGGCCACAAAGCCGGCGTGCAAGGCCACCGCCACTGCCAGGGGATGAAAAGGTTCGGCGAAGACGCCATGGGGCTGGGCTTTGGTCACAAAACCTTCATCCGAAGTCGGGCTGGCCTGTCCTTTCGTCAAACCATATACCTGGTTGTCATGGACCAGCATCACGATGTTCAGATTTCGGCGGATTGCCGCCAGAAAATGATTGCCGCCCTCCCCGTAGTTGCAGCCGTCGCCACTCTCTACGATAACCGGGATCTGATGGTTGGCCAACCGGCAGCCCGTGGCCACCGGCAGCGAGCGGCCATGGAGGCCGTTAAAAAGATTGACATTTAAATAATGTGGGGCCTTGGCGGCCTGGCCGATGCCGGAGATGAAAATCACCTGGTGCGGCGCCAGATCGCTTTGGGCCAAAGCTCTTTTTACGGCCGCCAATATTGGAAAATTACCGCATCCCGGACACCAGGCGGTTTCATAGTTGCCGTAAATCTCTACATCTAACATATCCCGGCCTCCCGCTAGAGCTCAATCAATCCAGTTGATTTAAAATGTCTTCGGGCGTTATGGGCAAACCGTCGTAACGGCGGATCAGGTTCGGAAACTGGAAACCTGTCTCCCGGCGGATTAATCGGGCCATCTGGCCCAGGGCATTGCCTTCCACCATAATGACTTTCCCGGCTCTCGTGTAATATCTCCAGAAATTGTTCGGCCACCAGAGGCCAGACCTGGGAAAAATGCAGGGCTGCCGCCTGCCGCCCCTGATCCCGGAGCGTTGCCGCAGCCTGCCGTACAGCTCCCCAATTGGAGCCCCAGGTCACTAAAAGTATTTCCGGGTTGTCATCGCCCCAATATTGCGGCGGCGTCACTTCCGACCGCAGTCCTTCCAGCTTGCGCAGGCGCTTATCCACCATCTGGCGCCGCACCTGCAAATCTTCGGTTATGTGGCCGTCGCTGGTATGCTCGTCGCTGTCGCAAATTACCAGATGCTCACTTAAACCCGGCAGCAGGCGGGGTGAAATACCGTCGGCCGTCAGGGCATAGCGATGGTAAGGCCGGTTAATTTTCTCAGGGGAATCGCCAACCTGAATCGAATCCAAGTCCTCGACCTCAAATGGCGTTACCGCCCGGTAAGTGTCGGCCAGGAACTGGTCGGTCAGAAGGAAAATCGGCGTCTGATATTTTTCTGCTAAAAACAAAGCCTGGCGGGCCAGATGAAAGCATTGTTCAACTGTTCCCGGAGCAAAAACAGCTCGAGGAAATTCTCCGTGCCCGGCATGCAGCACAAATTCCAGATCTCCCTGCTCCGTCCGGGTGGGCAGCCCGGTGGCCGGGCCGGGTCTTTGGCCCACGACAATGAAGACCGGTGTCTCGGTCATCCCCGCCAGACTGACCCCTTCCGTCATTAATGCAAAGCCACCCCCGGATGTGGCCACCATGGCCGGCGCTCCGGCATAGGACGCGCCAATGGCCATATTTATCGCGGCAATTTCATCTTCTGCCTGTTCCACCACCAATCCCATGGCATCTGCCGAAGCTTGCAGCGTCAAAGGAATTGAAGTAGACGGTGTCATGGGATAGAAAGAACAGAATTTCAAACCGGCTGAAATCGCCCCCAGGGCGATGGCTTCATTGCCATTCAGCATCAGCCGTTCCTGCCGGTCTGCCACCGGGGCCAGTTTTACCCGTTCCGGCAATTTCCGGCTTTCCGCCCATTCAAAGGCCTCGGAAAATATCTTCTGGTTCTTTTCGGTGACCTCCGGCTTTTTGGCCCCGAAATAATCTTCCAGGGACTGAAAAACCACGGTCTCATTCAATCCCAGAAGATTTGCCAATATCCCCAGGTAGGCCACATTAACGGTTCTGTCATCGGCAAATTGTTTGAACGGGACCTTGAAAAATCGGTCATTGCCCCGGTCAAACTGCTCATCCAGGAGAATCAAGCCATCCGGGGCCATTTCCGCCTGTTGCAGTTCCACCGTTTCTTCGTTCAGGGCGATGAGAAAATCCACTTCAGCCCGGGATGCCGCAATCTCCTGGGTGCTGACGCGAATGGCATAGGTATTGTGGCCCCCGCGAATGCGGGATTGATAACTTTGGGTGACAACGATGTAATACCCGGAGCGGACAAGAGCCCTGGTCAAAATCATGGCTATGGTGACCAGACCCTGGCCGGCCTCGCCCCCGATCAATATATTCAGATCCTGGCGTCCCATGCTGATTCCTTTTTTAATAATGACAGGAACACAAGAGAAATTATGATAGACGAGAAAAAGGAAAAGAAAATTTTATACGATTGTCCTTTAGGTGACGGGTAGGTCCCGGACCCACCCGTACGATTTTAAACCTTAAACTTTGAACTTTATTAAGCGGCTGGCGGAGTAAATACCCGGGCACCTAATTCACGGTCTAACATGAACAGGGCATGTGGGTCCTTCCCGGCCATCTTCAGGTTCTGGATTATCTCATTGGCCGAGGCCTCTTCCTCTACCTGCTCGGTGACAAACCATTGCAGAAACGCATTGGCAGCATGATCCCGCTCGGTAATTGCCAGATCAACCAGATTATTAATCAGGCCGGTAACCTTCTCCTCATGCTTCAAGGTTTCCTCGAAAACCTCCAGAGGTGAATGCCAATTCGTGGGCGGGCCGTCAATCTGTGCCAATGTTATCCGGCCGCCCCGTTCATTAATGTAGTTATAAAACTTCATGGCGTGCATGGTCTCTTCCTGATTCTGCACCGTCATCCAATTGGCAAAGCCGTTCAGGTTGAGAGAATAAAAATATGCCGCCATCGACAGATACAGATAAGCAGAATACAATTCGGCATTTAGCTGTTTATTCAGGGCCTGTTCCATGTTCTGCGGCAGCATCTGACCTAACCTTTCCAGAGACCGTGGAGGTTGCAGTATTCCCGGGCCGTAATTTCGGCCGCGTCAATGTTGAATACTGCTTCCGGAGTGTCACCGGGTTTTAAAAACTGGCGGTAAGCCTTGCCGTCGGCAATCACCTCAATCCATTCGATATAATGTTTTTCTTCCATGGGATGGGCAACGCTGCCGACTTTTACTTTGAAGCCGCCGGCCATCTTTTCCACTACCGGCACATGTTTTTCCTTGGCTGCGTCCACGGTATTTTCTTTATATAACTTCATGGGCTGGCCGCAGCAGACCAGCTGTCCCGGGCCAGGATGCAGCATTTCCACGATATTGCCACAGATTTCACACTTATAAATTTCCAGTTTTTCGGTCACGTCTCTTTCCTCCTGAGTTTAATTGGCTAGGCTTAAAACCAAGGTTGCCAAAATTTCAGCAGCTGGCCTTCCCTGGCCGACTGCTGAAAAAGTTATGTAACTCGGAACTCCGAGTGTCGCCCCGAGTCCACCTAAATATAAGCCTCTTTCGCGGTTAATCAATACGCTCAAAAAATTTCTTTAAGGCGCCGCAGACCGGACATTTTTCCGGGGGGTCGCCTTCTACGGTCATACCGCAGACGGGGCAGATATACACATCAACCATGGTCTGTTTGTCCAGATTGTCCAACATTTTCTGATAAAGCTGAGCGTGAATTTTTTCCACGGCGTTGGCGAATTCAAAAGACCGGAGCGCCTGGGTGTTGCCTTCGGCCTTGGCGTCGTCGATCATCTGGGGATACATGCTTTGAAACTCGTGGCTTTCGCCCTCGATAGCTTCCTTGATATTTTCCTTGGTGGATTTGATGCCGCCCAAGACCTTCAGATGCGCGTGGGCATGCACCGTTTCCGCTGCCGCGGCCGCCCGAAACAGACGGGCTGCCATGGGGAAGCCTTCCTGGTCGGCTTTTTTGGCAAAAGCCAGATATTTCCGATTGGCCTGTGATTCACCGGCAAATGCTTCCTTTAAACCTTCTACAGCTTTCGACATGATACTCCTCCTTAGTAGTTTCGGTATGATCTAATTGTCTAGTGCTTATGCGGCCAGGCCGCAATTTCCTGGTCTTCGACAAAATAACAAAAAAGCGGCCATTCAAATTCCCGGAAGGAAACTGGGCAGCGGAATTTCACTTTTTTGTCGTCAACTCCAATTACTTCCCAATCACCCCCCCGGGGCCCACCCTGAATGGTGATTTTCTGGCCGACCTGGAAAGGGTAGGGCCGAAAAAAAGTTATTTGGGGCATAGATCCTCCCGGATTGTTATTTCAGTTTCTGAAACCTGTCATGCCAGGAGCAGCGGCAGCAATACGTCTCAGTCTCCGGCTGGATCTCCTGGGGTTCGTCTGCAAACACCGCCTGCCCCTCCTGCAATTCAAATTCACAGGTGGTATACTCATCTTCCGGGTCCTTCAGAAAAAATCGTTGCGACCCACAAACCGGGCATTTCACTTTTTTGGTCATACCTCAACTTTTTGAAATTAAAGAGTATTTTCTGTAGGGTGGGCACCGCCCACCATTATTATTCATACTTCTCCATCAAACGATCCATCAGCCGCTCCACCAGAAACAGCAGCGACTCCAAATCCAGGAAATCCATCACCTGGGCGTCGAAGAGAAAATGTGCCTCGGCCTCGAAATTCTCTTCCGGTTCCGCATCGTGAAAGACCAACAATAACAGCAACCTGGGCAATGGTTGGAAAAGAAACTGCAGATCAGCCTCCTGGGCCACGGTCACCGGTTCTCCTCCCAGCTCCCGGGCTTTCCGGTCCAGGAGTGCGGTTTTACCGCTGAAGGCTTCGGCTAACTGTTTTTGCAGGCGGAGCAGGGTCTTGGTCTTGGATACCGAGTTGGGCAATCCCTGAAATTTGATCCATTGACCGCAGGGAGGCCGGTGGCCTTGCGAGGCGATATAATTATAGAGCAGGATGGCGTCCCAGGGATTTTCTTCCACCCCGGCAGGATATCGCACTTCATCCTTAAAAACCTGGACCTGAAGGCCGTAATATGTCAGGTTCAGGTAAGGCCGGCCATCCTCCTGGCCATACTGAGCCCCCAAACCTTCCGCCAGTGCCTTGAAATCCAACGGCGCCACTTTTTCCTCCAGGAACTTCAAGGCGATGGCAAAATTATCCCGTTTGCGGCCTATTCCGTTTTGTTGCTGGGCCGCGATCGTTTCAGCCAGTTTCCGGGCCTCCGCCGATAAATAAGGGCATCCCAAGAGGTCCGCCCCTTCCACCACGACCTGGGTGGCAAAGGCCAGACAGGTGGAAATCCCGCACTCACCACAGTTGGTGCGCGGCAGATGTTTAAAAAGCTGCAAAGCTGAAATCGCCATACATTCTCTAATTCTGCTTTTACGCCGCTTTTCTGCAAAGGATGGGCGGCTAATGATAGGGTGGGCACTGCCCACCATGAGTTATTCTATCCTTAAGTTCCCTGCTCCCTTATCCCTGTTATGAGGAGGGCTAAGGTATGGGGTGATCCTAATTTTGTTTCTCCGCCATTTCCCGGCAGCGAGGGCAGATCCCGAAAAATTCCAAACGGTGGCCCAGAACTTTATATTCGCTCATCCTGCCAAAATTCTGGTTCAGGCGGGACAGCAGGGGCAGGGGAGCGTCGTCCACCCTGCCGCAATACAGGCACCGGACGTGGTAATGGTCTCCCAGTTCGCCGTCGAAGCGCCGTTGCCCGTCAGCCGACTCAATCTTTTGAATCAATCCCTGGGCCGCCAGGTGTTCCAGGTTCCGATACACTGTTCCCAGGCTGATCTTCGGCAGCCGTTGCCGTACCCGCTGATAAATCTCCTGCGCCGAAGGGTGGGTCTTTTCCTTCATCACTTCTTCCAAAATCACCTGGCGCTGCAGACTGCTTTTTCTCATTTGAATTAATAATAGTTACTATTCTTATTTTTTTATTGGCCATAAATTAAAGCAGTTTTTCCTGATGTCAAGGCCGCACTTAAATAATATTTTGTCTCCAGGATGCAGGT
>CAWBKT010000014.1:0-30985 GCA_963789385.1 uncultured delta proteobacterium
AGGTTAGTGGGCGCCAGCAAGACCGTGTCGGTGGACCGGATTCGCCAGGCCGTGGCGGCAGGCCTCACTATTCTGGGAGAAAATTACTTACAGGAAGCCCGGGAAAAAATCATGGCTCTGGACCTGCCGGTGAACTGGCATTTTATCGGCCACCTGCAGAGCAACAAGGCCGCCGCCGCGGTCAAACTTTTTTCTTTGATCCATTCGGTGGACCGGCCCTCCCTGGCCCAGGCCATCAACGGCGCCGCCGCCAGGGCCGACCAGGTCCAGGATATCCTGCTGGAAGTAAATTTGGCCCAGGAACCGACAAAATCCGGAGTTAATCTCGAGGATCTGGAAAATTTACTCAAAACCTGCGCAGCCTTACCACACTTACGGGTTCGGGGGCTCATGACCATGCCCCCGTGGTCTGAGGAGCCGGAAAAAGTCCGGCCTTATTTTAAGGCCCTGCGGCAGACCAGGGATCAGTTGCAGTCACTGGAAATACCCGGGGTTGATTTAGTTGAGCTTTCCATGGGCATGTCCGGTGACTTTAAAGTTGCTATTGAAGAAGGCGCCACGTTAGTTCGGATCGGCACCGCTCTTTTTGGGGCGAGAGTGCATTGACATCCGGATGAGGCGGTATTAGTATTGTTCATTAGGTAGTTGAGAGACGTTTAGGCACGCTCCCAATTAAAACATTTTAAGGAGAACATATGCAAATAAGGCACAAAAAAATCGGCATGTTCGTGATCCTGTTTCTGCTCGGCTGTTTAACTGCAATTCCGGCCTTCGCCGGGGTTACCGACGGCAACAGCGGTAAAACCGGACAACCCATTGATGTGAAAAAATTCGTCAAGCCCGGGCAGACCACCGTTATCGATTTCTACAGCAAGTCCTGCGCTCCCTGTATGAAGCTGGCCCCGATGCTCGATGCCATGGCGTCCAGACGTCCGAAGACGCAGGTGGTAAAATTGAATATTGACCGGCCCGGCGCCCAGGGGATTGATTTTGATTCGCCGCTGGCCAAGCAATACAAGATCGAAGGCGTACCCTTTTTGATGGTTTTTGACGAAAGTGGCAGTCTCAAGGCTCAGGGACAAAGCGCGCTGAACATGGTGTTGGAGTGGTGTAGATAATTCGAGACGTTTTTAAAAGAGACAATCGTCGATACCAGTTAAGGGAGGAGGCTGGAGATTTCCAGCCCCCTCCCTTAACATTTTTGCAATAGTTTCAAATAACTGATATATTTTTATTTGATATGTTACGACAACCTGGCGAGCGGGTGGGGTTTACCACTACCATCCCGGTGGAGGTTATTCTGGCGGCCGGCCTGACGCCGATTGACCTGAATAATGTCTTCATTACGGCGCCCGATGCGTATAACAGGGTGAGTTCGGCCGAAGAAGAAGGCTGGCCGCGCACTGTCTGCGCCTGGATCAAAGGCATTTACACCACCTTGCAGCGCCATCCGGAGATCCGCACTGTCGTCGTGGTCACCCAGGGCGATTGTTCCAACACGCAGGCGTTAATGGAACTGCTGGAGGCCGAAGGCCGAGCCATTATACCCTTTCAATTTCCTTATCCGAGAAACAGGAATGTCTTGCAGGCTCAGATTGAACAATTAATTGCCGCGTGTGGAACAGATTGGCCGGCAGTTAACGATAGGTGGCGGCGCCTGGCATTAATCCGGGCGGGGCTGGCAGAGCTGGACCGCCTTACCTGGGAGACCGGGCAGGTATCGGGGGCGCAAAATTTTCAATTTCTCATCGCCAGCTCTGATTTCAACGGTGATCCGGAGTTATTCGGGCTGGAACTGGAGGGGGCGCTGGCGGCGGCCAGACGCCGGCCGGCGGGGGGGAGGGAGTGCGTTTGGGCCTCATCGGCATTCCCCCCATTTTTGCGGATCTTTTCGAATATCTCGAGGAACTGGAGACTTTGGTAGTCTTTCAGGAAGTTCCACGCCAGTTCAGTATGCCCTATTCCTGCCAGGATTTGACTGAACAGTATTTACTTTACACGTATCCTTACGATATCTTTGCCCGCATTGCCGATATTGCCGAAGCTGTCAGCCAGCGGCGGCTGGACGGTCTCATCCATTATACCCAGAGTTTCTGTTTCCGGCAGATCCAGGACCGCCTGCTGCGCCAGCATCTCAACCTGCCCATTCTCACCGTCGAAGGGGATCGGCCCGGTCCCCTGGATCACCGTACCCGCCTGCGCCTGGAAGCCTTTGTGGATGTTCTTCGGAGGTGATGTTTAGTCGGATGCACTCAAGGCATGATGTAGGTGAGCTCAAAATTCAAGACGAGACTGTACAGGCTGGAAAGCCTGTACTGCCGGGTGGCACTGGAAAGGCGGCACCGGCACCGGCTGAAAAATATTCGGAGGGTGGGGCAGAAAAAAATTCCCTGGTCATGGGGCTGGATTTTGGCAGCCGGTTCGTCAAAATCGCCTACACGAAAGATTTTAAACATTTTGGCCTGAAAAAACTGGACACGCTGATTTTTTACCGGGATTATTTCCATAAGACGGAGACGACGGCGGCATTTGACTGGCTGCGCCTGGACCTGGAGCCGCCGGCGCACCTGGTGGTAACCGGGTATGGGAAGCATTTATTTAAGCATATTCTGCCCAGCATTACTGAAATCCGGGCTCATTATCTGGGGGCCTGTTTTCAGACGGGGCTGACGCACTTTATCTTGATGGAGATCGGCGGCCAGGACACCAAGGCTCTATATATTAAGGAGAGCAGGGTCTTCGATTTCCTGACCAACGACAAGTGCGCCGCCGGGACCGGGCGTTATTTGGAAAACATGGCCAGGTTTCTGAAAATGTCCTGGCGGCAGTTTACTGGCTGCAGCCGGGAGCCGGTGGCCATCTCCAATACCTGCGCCATCTTCGGGGAGACGGAACTCATCAGCCATCTGCTGGACGGCGTCCCGGTGGACCGCATCGCGGCCGGGGTCAATGATTCCGTGGCCCGGCGGGCCCTGCAGATGATCAAGCGCTTTCCCTGCCGCACGTTGGTGTTTGTGGGCGGCGTGGCCCGCAACCGAGCCGTGGTCAACTGCCTGCGCCGACCCGGCCGCTACGATATCATCATCCCCCCCGACCCCCAGTTTAACGGCGCCATCGGCTGCTGCCTGGAGGCCCGGGAGCTGGCGAGAGGCAAAGGGGAACGAGAACCGCGATAATTTCCCTTACTAGCCGCAGGCTTCAGCCTGCACCGGGGAGAAAGACCCAGTCATGCCAAGAACCCTGTTTATTTCTCTATCGTTGGTTTTGGCCCTGGATGACCCTGACTTTTACCCAGGTCTCCGAACATCCGTTACCTCGGTCCCCGGTCTGTAGAATCAATCTGCAGCAGGACAAAATTGCCGAATTTTCGGGTGGAAATAAGCAGAGATATGGTCTTGACTTCGGCGCCTACCTGGATGTCGGGATAGGCCGGCACGTTAATCCGGCTTTTCCCGGTGGCAAAGGTTTCCGTTACCGTCCGGCGTATGGTGCAGCTTTGACAGTGTACGGTCAGGCCGCAGCCTTCCCCCAGGTGGGCATGGTGGCATTCTATGACCTCCCCGCCGCGATAATTGCGGAGGTGCTCCAGGTCCTTGCCCAAAAGAGCCTGAGCCCTTTTATTGGCCGTGTAAACCCTGACGTCAGGAAGAACCGCCAGCACCGGCGCTTCCAGGCGGTCCAGAAAATCCAGCATGGTCTCACCCGGATTGGCCAGAACCCGGGCCGCACAGGCGTCGCAGATGCCGTGGGAAATCTGCCTATCATCTGCGGCAGCGGAGTTGATTGTCAATTCTTTGTTGCACCAGGCGCAGACTCTCTTCATAATAGAAAATAAGTTAAGTAATCATGAGCCATCTTCAATACCCGTACAATGGTTACCCAAAAATAATTTCGCCCATGAAAACTGTTCTCATCATCGCCGGGTCCGACACCAGCGCCGGGGCCGGCCTCCAGCAGGATCTCAAGGTCGCGACCCTCCTGGGGGCTTACGGGCTGACGGTGGTCACCGCCCTTACCGCCCAGAACACCGCCGGGGTGCAGCAGGTCCAGCCCGTGGCTCCGGACCTGGTGGCGGCTCAATTACAGGCCATTCTTTCTGATATGCTCGTCAATGCCGTTAAAGTCGGTATGCTGGCCACCGCCGCCAACGTCCGGGTGGTGGCGGCCGGTCTGCGCCGGGCAGACGTCCCCGTGGTGGTGGTTGACCCGGTGTTGGCAGCCAGTGACGGGACGCCGCTGCTGGAGGAGGACGGGGTAAAGGCTTTCAAGGAGGAGATACTCCCTTTGACGACGCTGCTTACCCCGAATCTGGCTGAAGCCGGGCGCCTTACCGGCCGGGAAGTGAACACTCCCGACGATATGGAAACAGCCGCCAGGGAACTGGGGCAGATGGGGCCTAAGTATGTGCTGGTGAAAGGGGGCCACCTGCCCGGGGCGCCGGTGGACGTCTTGTGGGACGGCAAGAATTGCTACCGGATGGGAGATGAACGCGTTTCCGGGCGCCATACTCACGGCACCGGCTGCGCCCTGGCCGCAGCTCTGGCCACCCGCCTGGCCCAGGGCCGGACCCTGCCCGAGGCCGTCAACGAAGCCCGGGAATTGCTAAGGGAAGCCATTTACTGGGGCCTGCCTTTAGGGCACGGCCGGGGACCGGTGAATCCGGCGGCCCCCTTTCTGCGGGAGCAGGACCGCTATCCGGTTCTGATGAGCCTGTCAGCAGCGGCGGCCAGGCTGCAGCAGGGCGGGATGGAGAAACTTATCCCCGAAGTCCAAAGCAATTTAGGCTACGCCACCCTTTTTCCCCGGGGCCCCCAGGACGTCGCCGCTTTCCCTGGACGCCTGGTCCGCGGCCCTCAAAGCCTGATCATCCCCCGGGAACCGGCTTTCGGCGCTTCCCAGCATATCGCCGCGGTTATCCTCACCGCCCTCAAAGTGTTTCCTTCCCGGCGCGCCGCCATGAATATTCGTTTTCTGCCGGAGGTGGAAAGACTTGCTCCCCTCCTGCACCTGAACGCGGTTTTCTTTGACCGGGCCCAGGAGCCCCCGGACATTAAAGCCCGGGAAGGAGGCTCCCTGGCCTGGGGGGTGGCCTCGGTCCTCCAGCCCCATGAGCCCCCCCCGGATCTGATCTGTGACCGGGGAGATTGGGGCAAAGAACCCATGATCCGGGTCCTGGGCACTGACCCCATGGAGGTCGTGACAAAAGTCCTGGCCATCAACCAGGCCCTGCAGGTGCCCAGGGAAGAGAGAAGAGGGAAGAGGGAAATATAGTATCATGAGAATGCACCTGCCCTCAGTATGTAGCGGGAAAGCACCCGCAGGGCGGCGAAGCCCAAGCGCAGCCCTCATTTTGATGGCTATTCTCATGATGCGTTGTGATTTCTTCGAGCCAGCGGCTCAATCATTCTGATAAGAAATTATTTTCGAGAACCACTCTATTAGGAGGAGATGCTGTGAAAAGAGATAGCAGACAATGGGTTACGATACCGGTGCTAATCGTTGGGTTTTTAGGCATGTTATTCTGTGCCGGTCCGGCCTCGGCCCAGGAGAAGCCGGCCGGCCAGAAAACTCAGGCAGCCGGGGAAGACCTGAAAGTCCCGGCAGGGACCCTGGACACCATTACGGCCATCATGACCCGGCGGAGCATCCGGGACTATACCAGCCACCCGGTGCCGGAAGACCTGATCAAACTGCTGGTTGAGGCCGGCATGTGCGCCCCCTCGGCCTTTGGCCAACGTTCCAGCGCTTTCATCGCCATCACTGACCGGAAAATCCTGGATCAGATTTTTCAGCTCAACCCCAAAGCCCTGCAGATCAAAAAGGCGACGGTGGCCATTATGATCTGCGGCGATACGGCCAAAGAAAAGTTCCCCGGCAAGGGCTACTGGCAGTTGGACGGCTCCACGGCTGCGGAAAATATTTTGGTAGCCGCTCATGCGGTGGGATTGGGGGCAGTTTGGACAGCAATTTATCCTTATGAGGACCGCATGGCCGCGATAAAGAAAATGCTCGGCCTGCCGGAATCGGTGCAGCCCCTGTGCCTCATCCCCATCGGCTATCCCGCCGAAAAAAAATTTCGGGAGAACCGATTTGACCCGGAGAGATACCATCAGAACAAGTGGTAAGGAGCAAGCTGGTTTAGAATTCCTGATTCTTGCAACAGTTCCGTCGCCATCCCATCCGGTTATCCCTCAGCGGGTTGCTCTCCAGCAGAGCCCGCCTCCGTTTCACCGGATATAGTTATCTTGATGCTTCTGGAATCATCTGTCAACTTGTTGATGGTTCCTTTGTAGTTAATATACAAGGGCGGGAAAGCGGAGCGCATCCCGCCTTCCGCGTCATACCATCTCTAAACGCCAAACATCATCATCCGACGTCCAATCAGAGTCGTAAATACCGTTTTCCACGTAGCGATGAAAGCTGGAATGAGGCCATTCCACTACTCTCTTTACATAACCGTGCTTTACAGGGTTATAGTGGATATAAACATAAATATGGAATTTTTAATATATTTGTATGATGATTAACAATTAATAAGGCCGCAACGATCTGTATCAGACCGATTTTATTTTTATGCTCAATCATAATATTTTCTAGAGTTGAAAATTAATGAAAACATTATAGGAAAATTAAGAAGTCATGCAAAAATCGATGGTAATTTTTCAGGGATTCATTTTGACTGATTGGTTGCTGCTGACAATAATCTTCGGGCTATTGGTAGTGATCATTCTCCTCATATTCCTGACGCGCCGGAAAAGTCCTGATGATTTGGCAACCTCACTGGCTATTCAGCGAGAATTGCTGGAAAAAGGCCAGGAGCGGCTGGAAAAGGCAGTGCGGGAGGAAATCGCCCGTAACCGGGAAGAATCTCTACTCAGTTCCCGGCAGCAGCGGCAAGAACTCGGGCAATCTATGAAAGGCTTTAACGATTCGATACTCAAAGGCATGACGGACCTGGGCCAGCTTCTCAGGGAACAGATGGAGTCTTTTTCCAGGCAGATTCAGCAAATTATGCAAACCAGTGCCCAGCAGCAGGAAAACTTGCGGCAGGTGATGGCCACCCGGCTGCAGCAGATTCAAGAAGACAACACGAAAAAGCTTGATCAGATGCGGGCCACCGTGGATGAAAAACTCCAGGGAACCCTGGAGAAACGGTTAGGCGAATCCTTCAAGCATGTTTCCGACAGGCTTGAACAGGTGCACAAAGGCCTGGGGGAGATGCAGAACCTGGCCACGGGCGTAGGGGATCTCAAACGTGTCCTGACCAATGTCAAGAGCCGGGGAGGGTGGGGCGAGGTGCAACTGGGGGCCCTGTTGGAGCATATCCTGGCCCCGGAGCAGTTTGCCCGCAACGTCAAAATCGGCGAAGTCGGCGGCGAAGTAGTCGAATTCGCTCTGCGGCTGCCGGGGCGGCAGGATGGCGAAGAGGTCTGGCTGCCCATTGACGCCAAATTCCCTCTGGAGGATTACGAACGGCTGGTGGAGGCCCAGGAAAAGGCTCAGACCGAAGCCCTGGAGCTGGCTGGCAAAAACCTGGCCCAACGCATCAAAGCGGAGGCAAAAACCATCAGCGAGAAATATGTCATGCCCCCCAGGACCACCGATTTCGCTATCATGTTCCTCCCCAACGAAGGATTATATGCCGAAGTCATCCGCCGGCCCGGCCTGGTGGAAGCCATTCAGCGGGATAACCGGGTAGTCATCGCCGGGCCCACGACCTTTGCCGCCCTGCTCAACAGCCTGCAGATGGGCTTCCGCACCTTGGCCATCGAAAGGCGCTCCAGCGAAGTCTGGAGGCTGCTGGGAGCCGTCAAAACCGACTTCGGCAAGTTTGGTGAACTGTTAGCCGGCGTCAAGAAAAAACTGGATCAGGCTTCCCACACCATGGACGACGCCGCCCGGCGCTCCCGGGCCATTGAACGGAAACTGCGGACGGTGGCAGAACTGCCGGGCGATGGCGGTGAACTGCTAAGTGAATAAGTTAATTCGTCTGCCGCACTTTACATTTTTCATCCGAATAAGTTTTCAGATATTGTTGATAGAGGTTGGCAGCCGATTCGCCCCCTAAAGGAGACATATATTCGGGAATGCTAAAGCCCAGCAGATTGGCCGGGGCATATTGCTCGGCAATGGCAATCTGCTGTTGGATACTCTTCAGAGAAGCTGGGCTGGCCTGGAAAGGTTCAGATTTAATCTGTTGGAAAAGTTCAATGACAATTCCAAGCCGCCGTCCTTGATGTCGGACGGCGCGCTCAATAGCTTTAAGATATAGCGGCAAAGAAGAAATCTGCATTTTTTTGGTGCCGATGCCGTCCTGGAAGAAGACTGTATCAATATCGCTGGTCTTCAATAAATCAATCCAAAAATTTTCCAGAGTGCCGGGGTCGACCAAGGCATTGGAAAAACCTGAGATGGCCACGCCAGAGCCTGGCACGAGCCCATGGAGGTAGGAAGTTAATTCTTTGAGGTAATTAAATAAGATCAGGCGGGAAGCAGAGTCTTGCCAATTTTTATCATCTACCTCCGTGGCGATATAATAATTTGTAATATTGGGGTATCTTTGAGCCAAAAGCCCGGCGGTTGCTTTCGATTGCAGAAGCAGTCTGCGCAGGTAAACTTCCACCAATGGCGGTTCCCGCTGAATTTTTGTCCAGAACTGAGAGTCATAAACCAGGCCGAGCCGGACTTTTATACCGGCAGAAGCTGCCAAGTTTATTACTCGGTCCAAAGTGTGACCGTTATTTTCTTGCTGTATAAAGTTGGCGTCATCGTATACTACCCATTGAATGACCACTTCTTTTATCTCAAGTTTCTTGAGATACCTGAAGAGCTGATCCCACTTTTCCGCCGGCCAGTTGTCGTGCTGGCGGTAAATTTGGAGAAAGGTGCCTTTCAGGGGGGGGGGAGTCAGGCTGGAGGAATAGACAGAATATGACCAGGACAAAAGGATACTGATCAGCAGGATTTCCACAAGCAAGATGATCTTTTTGCGATTAGTTCTAGACATCAGGGAACCACTCTGAGACATTAAAATCTGTTTACCAGCAAGATGTTCACACCGTTATAGTTATTGCCATTGAGGGCTAAACCCTGGGTAATAAAACGGCCGAATTTGTATTGGACCAGGAGTTCAAGACTGCTCCGGTTGATTTCATAATGACTCTCTCTATAAAGAAATTTAATAGATAAGCCGGCGCCTCCCTCTAAGTAAGCGCTGGCCGGTTTGCAGGGGTCCTGATAGCGCATATCGGCGACAAAATGGGGAGTGATCAGGAGTTTGTTCCTGTAATTGAAGGTGATTCCCTGCCTGGCTTCCCAGTAATAGGCCCAAATACCCTGGAAAAAATAATCTCCTTCGGCATAGATAAAAGAATAATTCCAGCGTGGTTTATTATATTTCAGGTCATAACCGTCATCCCAGGAATACAGGGCGCGCACCAGCCAGTCATTCATGGACTGGTCGCCGATCTTGAACAGGCGTTCGCCGCTAAGCCAAAAATTATGACTTCTCAGAGGCTTGTAACGAATCCCAGCCCCTCCCTGAAAAGTTCCCGAGTTAACATCCAGAGAGCCGGGGTGGTTGCCCCACAGAACCCGGACAAACCCCTGAAAAATGCGTTCATCCCGAAATCCTATAACCGGAGGTTGATATGCCAGTTCCAGGCCGTTGTCGGCCAGGATGCTCCCCCCCAAAAGGCCTCCGGGAGCATTAACCTGTTGGGCTTTGCTGCTCCGGTAGCCCAAATAGACCGTAAAATCCCATCGGTGATTCATTTTGGTGATTTCTTTACGGAAGTTATACATGTCCTGGTCGAGCTTGGCTGCTTCTTCAGGCGAATTGACCGGATAGAGGCTGCGATTATCAATGGCCCGTTTGAACCAGTCCACTGCCTGGGGGTTGCGGCAGTCTTTCATATTAATGTAGCCCAAGTCTTCATATAACTTCAGGTAATCAAGATCACGGGACAGGACCTCCTCAAACAAGGACCCGGCCTGAGAATATTTCCGGGCTTTTAAATAAGCATAGCCGAGAGCCACAGCATAATTATTATTCTCCAGGTCTTTTTGCCGGGCTTCCTGAAATTGTTCCATAGCCTCGTCGAACTGCTTAAGGTCCCGATAGATCAGTCCGAGACGATAATGCAGGTTGGCGTCGTCGTTTAGGGTGCCGGCCTCCTGGTACTGCGTGGCGGCGGCGGGCAGGTCCCCGTCGTCCTGGAGAGCGGCCGCCTTTTCTTCATGATATTGAGCCCTTAGGCTGACAGGCAAGCGGGCCGGATTGATCTTTTCCAGGTAGGCGAGGGCCTGGGCTGATTGGCCGAGGAGGCGCTCCATTCTGGCCAACCGCAGGGAGATTATAGGATCATATTGTAAATTTAATGACTTGGAAAAACAGATGGCCGCCTGGGAGGGCTGCCCCTCCCCAGCATATAAGTATCCAAGGGTGCTGAATAGATCAATTTGATCGGGTTTGGACAAAGCATCGGCATCGGCGCGAGCCTTGTTGAGGTAGTAGATGGCGGTCCCAGGCTGCTTCAATTCTTTATAACACCGGCCGATGGCCAGGTAGGTGGCAGGTTTCGGTAATAATTTCAAAGAAGTCTGAAAGTTTTCCAGGGCCGACTGGTAATCATGCATTTTAAGATAGAGATAGCCCAAGTCGAGCCGGAGCACGGCACTGTCCCGGCCCGCGGCAATGGTCTGCCGGAAAGTTTTGGCGGCTGCATCATTGTGGCCAAGTTTGGTATAGAGATACGCCAGGTTCTCCAAATATTCCCCATAGTTGCAGTTATTTTGTCCGGTTAGGCTTACCAGTTGTTGCTGATAAGCCAGGGCTCCCGAAAGATCTCCCATTTTCGTACACAGATCGATGAGGGAGGAGTAGAGGCCGATATCCCTGGAGTTTATCCGCAAAGCCTGTTCCAGGGCCGCCCGGGCCTCGGGGTAATTCTGCCGGCGTGTGGCGATGTCGGCGATCCGCTTATAAACGGCCAATTTTGCGGCAGGCGCGAGCGGACCTTGCACGGCCAGGGAAAAATATTTCAGGGCCTGACTGTCATTACCCAAGCGGCTGGAAAGTTCTCCCAGGGTAAGATAATGCCCTCCCTTGGGGTCAAGGCAGGCGATTTCCTCAAAGACGGTGAAAGCCTGGCCCAGTCGGCCGGTTTTTTCCAGGGTATTGGCCAAAAGGCTAAGGGTGGGCAGATCCTTGCGAAGTTTTAGGGCTTCCCGAAAGGCTCCGATTGCCTGGGCCGGTCTGCCCCATTTATTGTAAATATGTCCCAGTTTAATATACAAATTGTATCGTTCCTGGGGATTGGCAGTTTCCTCGAGCCGCTTGATAATCTCTTGAGTAGCCGCTGAATAATCTTTGCCCGCTTCCCAGACATTGATCAGAAATTCCTGGTCCTTGGCATCCGGGGCAACTTTCTGAGCCCGGCTGAGCCAGGACGAAGCGGCGGTAAAATCTTTTTGAGCATAGGCAATTTGACCTAATTCTCTCATGACCTCAGGATTTTGAGGATCCTGCTCCAGAGCTGATTGGAATGCTTGACGGGCGAGGGTGAAATCATGGGTTTTCTTAGCCGCTTCCCCGAGCGCCAGATAGGCTGTGCGGCGGTCTTCGGGATTTTGGGCGGCAGTGGCGGCGCGATTAAAAGCCGTGACAGCTTCCGGCAGGCGATCCAACCCCACCAGGGCATAACCCTGGGTCAAATAAAAACCGTAACCTTGACTCCCGGAATCAATTTTTTCCAAGGCTGCCAAAGCTGAGGCATAATCCTTCTCCCTCAAGGCCAGGTCTGCTGCCATTTGTAGAGCAAACTGCTTATCCTCTTTCTGAACCCCGGCACTGTCAACCACAGCCTGGAAATCTTCCAGGGCGCCTCGCAGCTGTCCAGCCTTTTGCCGGGCCAGGCCCCGATAAATTAGAGCCGGCGCAAAACCGGGCTTCTTGGCCAAAATCAGATTGGCTTGCCGCATAACCTCTGAATAATCCTTTAATTTCGACAAAAGCACCAGATACGTGTATCGAGCCCCTAAATCTTCGGGATCGATTGACAGATAATGTTCCAGTTCTCCCCGGGCTTCTTCCAGTTTGCCTGCCTTCATCAGCTTATAAGCTTGATCCATATGCGGGAATGTCCGAAACTCTCGTAGGTTACGGCTCAGCCAACCTTCCTGACGAGGCGCCTGGAGTTGTTGGAGATAGGTTTGATTGCCAATGGCAGGCTCTGCTTCAGATATTTTTCCGTCGGCATAAGGGGTTACGAAAAAATTGCCAAATAGCGCTGACCCAAAAAATAAGGCTGTGGCAAGGTACTTATTTAGCCGCATGGGAGTAGTCCGCCTCCAGGCGTGCAAGTCTTTGGATTGACTTTGGTGTTAAAGCCGTGTCGTTTTCAAGGTCGGAAAGTATGCCGGCCAGTACTTCATCAGCAATGTCATCGGACGCAATTCTCTGCAATAACTGCTCAAAAATATCCGAGGACATTTTCCCTTGCTCAAACATGGATAACATTCTGTTTAGATTTTCATTAGTAATAAGTTGAGGCTTTTTAGCCGTCGGAAGAAATTGGTTAAAAAGATCACAAGAAATTATTTGGGCTTCGGCCATGTTAAGCAATTTTTGGACAAGAGCAGTAATTTCCCCCATATCGAACAAAATATCTCCGAGCTTAAGAAATTTTTCGGTTTGGACGGCCATGGCGGCCTGGAGTTGCTCCGGGGAAATTATCTTGTGTTGGACCAGGAATTCTCCCAAGCGCAGTTCCGGGTGGTTAAGGTGCTCAGCAATAGCCTGTTCCAAAACCGTCGGCGTCAAAACATTCTGCTCCAGTAGAATATCTCCCAAACGCCTATAGGACCGCCTTTGCGTCTTCAATGCCAAATTAAGCGGCTCGTCGTCAACTAATCGATTTTTCAATAAAATAGATGTAAAAATATTGGTTGGCATGGGTGAATAATCCGATTGTAGACGTTGGTAGCCGGCGCGGATTGCAAAAGCCAAATCGCTGCGGGTAGTGAGACGGAGTTCAAGATGTTTGCCTATCTGTCGGCCGATATTTTCCAATTGTTCCCGATTAAGGAAATATGGGGATGCCACCACTAGCTTGTCGCCGGTCAATTCCACAGGGAAGAGGGAATATCTCACGGCTAACTGGCGCGGCAGGGCTCGAATGACTTCCAAAGGAATGGCATAAGGATTGATTTCCTGGGTTTTTAATTGTAATTGCATTCCCAAAACTTGGATGAGGTCGTCTTCTTTTACCAATCCCAGCTGCAGCAACACCTCTCCCAAAGGAAGGCCACTGCTCTTTTGTTGCTGTAAGGCCCGGTTGAGATTTTGGACGGTGAGGAATTTCTTCTCCAATAAGAGATCACCCAGTTTACGGCGAAATTGACGCAGCTCTGCTTCCGTCGGCAGCACATGATCGGTTTTATCCCAGGCGATGAATTTGCCGGTCCACAAATATTTTGCAAACAGATATTCGGCTCTTGTGGTGGCGGCAAAATTGATGATATTGCCCCAGATAAAACGAGGAATGGAACAGAAGGCCTGCCCCCAGCCATAGAAATGCCAGACACAGAGAAATCTTTCAAGAATCCTGACGAACATAAAAAAGGTATCAGCCAGAATTAAATAGTAGAGCCAGGAGCCTTTATTTACCAGGGGCGGGTAATGATAGGCATTCGGAAAAGCCCATATGCAGAACCAGTAGATGAGCACTCCCAGCACGACAAAATAGCCGAACATGTTAGCCTGGCTGGTCAGGAGGGTTTTGCGGTCCCGATAGAGCATATATTTGGTCCGCAAGTCTCCGTGCCAACCAAGATCAACCCAGCCTTGCAGGGCTATACCTACAATCCAGCGAGATTTCTGCCGTACTGCCGCTCTAAACGTCTTGGGGAAATATTCTCGAACTCCGATATAATCTCTTACCTTGACCTTTCGAGGGTGCCGGTGCCAAAATGATTTTCTGTAGGTTTCGCGTTCAAATGCCTGCTTTACAAAAATTGTTTTCAAGTTGTAGCTGGCAAGCCGCAGACCGATCTCATAATCTTCCGTCAAAGAGTTAATGCTGAATAATTGATTGTTATCATGGATTGCCACACTTTCCAGGGCCCGCTGGCTGAAGGCGCAGCCTACTCCGGCCGACGGGATGTTGTGCGCAAAGAATTCCCGCACTACCAGGTTTTTATAATGATTCTCCGAGAATTCATCCAGGTAATGGCCGCAGGTAAAGTGGCACCAGCCGCATTCCAGGGCAAATACCGGGATTTGCACCATGTCTTTGCGAGGGATCAAATAATTAAAGAGCTTCAAGGCAAGCGGATGGACAATATCTTCGGCATCTTCCATAACAAAGATGGCGAATTTCATATTATTATCAATTTCAAAATTTTTAATGCCCTGAAATATCCAGTTGAGGCAATCCGCCTTGTTGGTAGGGCCATCCTTAGGGCAGACGACTCGATGGACGTTATCAAACTTCTCCCTGACGACTTCGACTTCATCTTGCGTATCCGGATCGTTAGGATAAGTTCCGACAAAGATATGGTAATTGGCATACGTGAAGGTGCGCAGAGTATTTTCTAACATGCGGCGGATAACATCCGCTTCTTTCCAGGCAGGTATCATGACCGCAATCGGCTGTTCCGGCGGCGACAATAATTGGTTCTCGGTGAGGCGCTGATATTTCGGGAGGATAAATAAACGGCGATAGAGATTTCGGAGGTTGAAATAGATATCGATGAAAAGGTCATCCAGACCGCTGATAAAAAAGATCACTGCGGTGATAATCAGAATAATTTTAAGACCGACCAGGAAATAGGGAACATATTCAATCATAGGGTTTTTCCTAAGAAATTATTTTATCGGAATTCTTCATCGCCGGGCAAAAGAGGATACTTTCCGTTCAGCCAGCGCCAGGTTGTCTTGACAATCCGCTCTGCCGCCCGGCCGTCGCCAAAGGGGTTTGGGCCTTGCTGCATCCGATGGTAGGCGGTAGTATCAGCAAGGAGATGAGACGCCTCGATGACAATTTCCTGTCTTCCGGTGCCGATCAACTTGGCCATCCGGGACTGAACGGCCTCCGGGCGTTCGGTCACCTTTCTTAAAACCAGGAGCGGAACTCGGAAAGTTGGAGCTTCCTCCTGAACGCCGCCCGAATCTGTAAGAATTAGGTAGGATTGCCGCATGAGATTGATGAAGGTGAGATAGTCCTGCGGCGGACTCAGGTTGATCCGTTCCAGGCCAGACAGGATTTCATGCACCGGGTCATTAACATGAGGGTTGAGATGGACAGGGTAGACTACGAAAATGTCAGGGAATTTGGTGACCAGGTCTTTTATGGCCAGACAGATATTTTCTAGATCCTGCCCCCAGGATTCCCGGCGATGTGAGGTAACCAGGAGTAGACGTTGATGGTCCATGCCCAGCTTTGTACGGAGGGAAGACATATCAAAGGGCATATTTTGCAAGGAGACCAGAGCATCAACCACAGTATTGCCGGTAACGACAATATTTTCAGGGGCGGTTCCTTCCCGTAGCAAGTTTTGACGTGCCAGGGTAGTAGGGGCGAGATGGATAGCCGTCAGCACCGAGGTGAGATGGCGGTTGATTTCCTCAGGAAAGGGATTATGAGGATCATAGCTGCGCAGACCGGCTTCCACGTGGGCCACCGGAATTTTAAGATAGAAGGCCGCCAGGGCCGCCCCCAGGACCGTGGTGGTGTCCCCTTGAACGAGCAGGAGGTCGGGGTGCAGGGTCCTCAGGGTATGGCCCATCGTTTCCAGGACCCGTGCCGTCAGGCCGTTTAAATCCTGATCCGGTCGCATCAGGTCAAGATCAATATTCGGGGTCAGGTGGAAGAGTTTCAGGACCTGATCCAACATTTGCCGATGCTGGGCCGTGGAAATGACGGTGATGCTAAAACTTTGGGCATCTGCTTGAAATGCCCTGATGACCGGTGCCATTTTGATGGCTTCCGGCCGCGTCCCCAGGACTAGAGCAATCCGTACTAACGCCATAGTTATCCCCTTGGGAAAAAACTTCGCCTTTAATTGCAATACTATCGACAGAAAAAGGAGATAACTAAAAGACTTGGAGATTTTAATCGAAAATCATTAAACCCACCCCCGGTGCGGGGGGGGCATGCTTTTAGTCGCCGGGTATGTCAGTTTTGGCGAATATGAATGAAAAGCGATTTCCGACGCAGAAACTTGTTGTCAATTGCAGAGTTATGGCAATTAGGAAGAAGTAACTGGTCATGAAATAGCGGGGACATGGTCAACCAAGGGGTCAGGCATCGGGGGTGTAATTTAAAGACCGCAGTCCTGGGCGGGTTAGGAAGAAAACCAGGCCCAGAATCGCAGCCATCCCGGTGCCCAGGCGAACCGTGGCGCAGGGGCCGATATAATGAGCCAGAGAGCCGTACATGAAGTTCCCCAGGGGGGTAAAACCGAGAAAAGTGAGACTGAAAAGAGACATCACCCGGCCTCGCATGGTATCCGGGACATTTAACTGGACGAGGCTGTTGCCGGTAGAGACCGTAATGGTCATGCCGAAGCCGGCCACAAAAAGGCATCCCATGGCGAAATGGTAAGAGCGGGTGCAGGAAAAAACAAAGAGAGCTGCTAACATTAGATAGCTGCCGCCCCAGAAAAAATACATGGGAGGGTAACGGCGGATGTAGGTGGCCAGCACCAGGGCGCCTAAAAAGGCCCCCAGACCGGTAGCCCCCATGAGAAAGCCGAAACCTTGCGGTCCGGTGCCCAGAATATCCCGGGCGATTAAAGGCATCAGGGCCGCGTAGGAAAGGGCGAAAACGGAGTTGCAGGCCATAATGATCGTCACCCAGCCTAAAGCGGGCTGCTGGTGGTAAATAAAACTCAGAAGCTCCTGGGCGCCGGCCAGAGTGCGGGGGCGGATTCCAGGGTTGGGCACATAGTTCCGGTGCATAATGGAAAGACAGACGAGGGGGGCGATATAACTGAGAGCATTGAGAAAAAAACAATTAGCCATACCTACCCAGGCAATCAGAAACCCGGCAAAGGCAGGACCCAGGGCCCGGGTGCCGTTAAACAGGCTGGAGTTCAAGGCGATGGCATTAGGAAGATCACGCTTGCCCACCAATTCAATTATAAAAGATTGACGCCCGGGGATATCAAAGGCCATGGTCGTGCCGACCCCGAAAATTAAAATCATTATTTGCCAGATAGCCACCACCTGAAACCAGACCAGCAGACCAAGAATCAGAGCCAACAGCAGGCCGGCGGTATTGGTCAGCAGCAACAGCTTGCGTTTATCGGTATGATCGGCAATAACTCCGCCCCAAAATGAAAACAGCAGGATGGGCAGCGTGCTCAAAGCCCCGGCCAGACCTAAAATGAAGGCGGAGTTGCTAAGCTCCAGGACCAGCCAGCCTTGGGCCACACTTTGCATCCAACTGCCGACTAAAGAGATGGTTTGGCCGAAAAAGAATAACCGGTAGTTACGGTGGCGAAAAGAAGCAAAAGTATCGGTAAGAGCCAGGGGCATATAGTATTATTAACGGTTTTAAAATATTAATGGTTGACGAAGCTTATTATTTCCTGACCACGGCGCCATAAAGAAAATCGGGGCACGGTGCCCCGTACCCCTGAAGCCTTGTTGTCGCCTTTCGATGCCGGTCAAGACTGATGGGAGGCCCCATTTAAGACCTGGCGTAGTTCATCGCCTTCCAGGACTTCCTTTTTAAGGAGCATTTTGGCAACGTCCTCAAGGACAGATTTTTTGTCCTGTAGTATTGCCTGAGCCCGATCATAGGCACGGGAAATCAGAGAGCTTACCTCCCGGTCAATTTCCTGGGCCGTGGCCTCACTGTAATCTTTGAAAGACGGCGGCAACATAGTCTCCAAAAAGAGGGACCGACGTTCCCGTTCAAAAGTAACGGGTCCCAATATTTTGCTCATACCATATTCCCTGATCATGCTGCGGGCGATATCAGTGGCCCGGAATAGATCATTCTGGGCCCCGGTGGAGGCTTCATTAAAAATGATTTCTTCGGCCACCCGGCCGCCCAGAAGCACTGCCAGGCGATCTTCCAGTTCGCTCCGGGTCATCAGATAGCGATCTTCAGTCGGCAATTGCAAAGTGTAGCCCAGGGCGCCGATGCCCCGGGGAATAATGGAGACCCGATGCACCCGGTCGGCGGTGGGGACGGATTCAGCCACCAGGGCATGGCCGGTTTCGTGGTAGGCGACAATCTCTTTTTCCTTGGGATTCATCACCCTGGTGCGTTTTTCCAGGCCGGTCATAACCCGATCGATGGCTTCCTCAAAATCTACCATTTCCACGGCTTCTTTACTTTTACGGGCAGCCAGTAAGGCGGCTTCATTGACAATATTGGCCAGGTCGGAACCTACCATGCCGGGAGTGCGGGCGGCAATTTTGTGCAAGTCCACATCATTGGCCAACTTGACGCCTCGGGCATGGACTTTGAGGATATCTTCCCGGCCGATGAGGCTGGGCCGGTCCACCATAATCTGGCGATCGAAGCGGCCGGGACGGATGAGGGCGGGATCCAGGATTTCCGGCCGGTTGGTGGCGGACATGATGATAACCCCTTTGCGGGTATCGAAGCCGTCCATTTCGGAAAGCAGTTGATTGAGGGTATTTTCCCGCTCTTCATGGCCACCGGTGATGGGGCTGACGCTGCGGGCTTTGCCGATGGCATCCAGTTCGTCGATAAAGATAATACAGGGGGCCTTTTCTTCAGCCTGGGAAAAAAGGTCACGGACTCGGGCGGCGCCGACGCCAACGAACATTTCCACGAAGTCGGAACCGGTGAGGCTCAGGAAAGGAACACCGGCCTCTCCGGCCACAGCCCGGCCCAGCAAGGTTTTCCCGGTGCCCGGAGGACCGACCAGAAGGACCCCTTTGGGAATTTTTCCCCCAAAGACTGGAATTTTGCCGGGTTTTGTAAAAATCCAATAATTTCACGTAATTCTTCAATGGCTTCATCGACCCCGGCCACGTCTTTAAAAGTGACCTTGGTTTCATCCTCCACATAAAATTTGGCTTTACTCTTGCCGATGGACATCAGCCCGCCACCGGCCCCGGCTCCGACCTTGCGGATAAAGTAGATCCAGACGCCGACCAGCAGCAGCATAGGGAGCAGCCAGGACAATAAGGATGTCAGCCACGTTTTATCCATCCTGGCGGTGTAGGAGATGCCTTCTTTGTCCAGGCTTTTCAGGAGATCCGGATCTTCCAGGCGTACTGTCACAAAATTGGGTTCGCCCTTGGTCTCCTCTTTCATTAAAACCGCTAGTTCGGGATTTTTGCCGTCCTTGGTCAGGAATTCCACTCCGGCGGGGGGTAATTTGCCGGAGATGGTGTCAGTGGTGATGGAAAGGTCTTTCACGCCCTTGAGGTCAACAAGCTTACGGAAATCGCTGTAACTCACGTTTTGATATCGGCGGACATCAACATAACTTTGGATGGCGAAGAGCACCAGAAGGAATAAAAGGAAATACCAGATAGAAAATCGAGACATTTTATTCATATACCAAACCTCGTGGCGTTACCAAAGTCAGTCCTGCGCTCCCAGCAGGATTGTAAAAATCAAAATTTATAAGTGTGTGGTTCATTTCTCTTAGACTAACGGTTTAAAAATAATGGTTGTTTTATTATTTTGCAAGGGGGCCGGAATAACCGTTGCAGGTTTTCGTTCCAGCCTTATCCGTGGAAGCTTATACTGATTGCCAAAAATTTTGTCTTTTATTTTCCCCTCTCTCCTTGAGGGGAGAGGGTCAGGGTGAGGGGTGAATCAGTCAGAACTTTCGGCAACGACTATAATTAGCGCGCTACGTGAACCCTTAACACCGGTGGGGCATTATCAACTTGACAACTTCAGATGAGCAAGTCGGGTCCGATCAAGGCGCTTAATGCCGCCAGGCGGCGTATAAAAAGGCCAGAGTCAGGGCCAGGCCCAGGAGGAAATGAGTCTTGATGGTAAGGGCCTGAATGGCAATAAACTCTTCGTCGGTGGGCGATGTCCGCCAGACCTGGCGGGTTGCTTGCACGGCCAGTGGGAGTGCTACGAAGGCGGCGAAAAGATGGCCGGGGAAGTGGAAGATTTCCACGAGCAGGGGCACGCAGAGGAATGGCGCCAGCATGAGACCGGCATAGACGTAAAGGGAATTTCTCAGCCCCAGCCGGGTGACCAGGTGTTCCTTGCCCGAGGTAGTGTCGGCCTCCAGGTCCGGGAATTCATTGATCCACAGAATGGCGGTAATAAGGAAACCCAGGGGCAGACCCAGGTAAAATCCTACCGAGCCGGCGCGGCCGGTCATGGCGTAGTAGGAGCCCAGGGAAAGGAGTGGCCCAAAGGCCAGAAAAATGGTAAGTTCCCCTAATCCCTGGCTCATCAGTTGCACCGGAGAAGCGGAGTAGAAATAAGCTGCTCCCAGGCCTAATATCCCCAGAAGCGCCACCCAGGGGCGGCCATAATATATCAAAATCAGGCCGCAAAACACTCCCAGACCCAGGCAGGCGTAGGCCAGGTTTCGGACGGTCTCGGCGCTCAACTCTTCGTTCTGAATCACCCGACTGCCGCCGCTGAATGGCGTGTAGAACCGGTTGATGGGATCGCTGCCGAAAGAATCATAATAATCGTTAATGAGGTTGCCGCCGGAATGGAGGCCGACAACCCCCAGGGCGGTAACAAAGAAATAGAAAAAACCTTCCCAGGCGCCCTGCCAGACAACCAGAGCCCCGGTCAGAGCCACCGGCATCAGGGAGCCGGTGAGAAAGGGCACCCTCGCCGCTCGTATAAAGGTTCCCACACGCATGGTATTCCTCCCGAATATGGCGGAATTATAAAAATTTCCCGGCAGCCTGTCAAAGAAAAATATCAAACTCTGTAAGTGGCTGAACCGGAGGAACATGACAGGTAGATCACTGTTTCACCCCGGTTGGTAGAGCTTTATAGTGAACTTCCGGTGACGATATGATAAAAATAAAATTATAACGTTAAATCTGTTTCCGGCACAACAGCGCTCAATCCGAAAAAGGGAAGGATAGCTCAATGCAAGCCATGGTCCTGGAATTTCCAGCCCCTGTCAATACCAATCCCCTGCATTTGCTGGAATTGCCCCCGCTCCTGCCGGGGCCGGGGGAGGTGCTGGTGAAGGTGAATTATTGCGGCATCTGCCACACTGATCTCCACATCGTGGAGGGGGAACTGCCCCTGGTGCGCCTGCCGCTGATACCCGGCCACCAGGTGGTGGGGCAGGTGGTGGAGCTGGGCCCCCGGACGACGAGGTTTCAGGTGGGCGATCGGCTGGGATTTGGCTGGCTGCAGTGGGCCTGCGGGCATTGTCACTTCTGCCGGAACGGCCTGGAAAACCTCTGTGAACAGGCGCAGTTCACCGGCTTCCATCGGGACGGCGGCTATGCCCAGATGATGGTGGCGCCAGCGGCCTTTGCCTATCGTCTGCCGGAGAATTTTCCGGACCTGGCTGCGGCGCCGCTGTTGTGCGCCGGCATTATCGGTTACCGGGCCCTGAAAAAAAGTAACCTCAAGCCGGGAGGAAGATTGGGATTATACGGTTTTGGGGCCTCGGCGCATATCGCCATTCAAGTGGCGCGGCAGTGGAATTGCGAGGTTTTTGTCTTTACCAGAAGTTCAGGGCACCAGGACCTGGCCAGGGAGCTTGGCGCCGCCTGGGTGGGGCAGGCCCGGGATATCCCCCCGGCGGCCTTGGACAGCGCCATTATCTTCGCTCCGGCCGGCAATCTGGTGCCGCAGGCGTTGGGAGCCTTGAACAAAGGCGGCACCCTGGCCCTGGCCGGTATTTACATGTCCCAGATACCGGCCCTGGATTACGAGAAACATTTATATTATGAAAAATCTATCCATTCGGTAACGGCCAGCACCCGCCAGGACGGGGAGGAACTGCTGCAACTGGCGGCAGAGATACCCATCCGCACCCAAACCCAGCAGTTTCCCCTGGCCGATGCCAATCGGGCCCTGCAGTTGTTGAAGGCGGGGAAGATTAATGGAGCGGGAGTTCTGGCTATCAATGTGTAGGTTTAGTAAAAATTGAAAAGGAGGTGCGGAAAACATTATGGATGTTTCCCTTGACGATGTGAGGTTTAAATCGTTGTTAAAAGAAACTCTCCTCGAACTTCTGGAAGAGCGCCGTGAGGAATTTTCTGAAATACTTTTAGAGGCCCTGGAGGACGTAGCCCTGTATCGAGCCATTCGAGAGGGTGAGGGGACCGGCCTGGTAGACAAAAATGAGATCCTCCAAATTATTGCCGATAAGGTATGAATATCACTTTTACCAAAAGTTTCGCCAAAGATCTGCGCAAAATTTCCGATCCCGCGGTGTTAAAACCGCTGCAAGAAGTTATTAAAGGAATTGAGTTGGCCGAGGGTTTGCAGAATCTTAAGCACCTCAAAAAAATATCATCCGTTAGTGGGTATTATCGTCTCAGATTAGGGGACTACCGTCTGGGTATGATTATTGAAGGCGACAATGTCAATTTGGTACGGATTCTTCACCGCAAAGATATTTACCGTTATTTTCCTTAAAAATTTAACACAGTATATTCATTCAAGATAAGAGGTTGATAGAAACCATTCGTCTAACCGTTGGTTAATAAAATATTATGGAACAAGTCTGTATTGAAGGCGTAACTTTGCACCTGGCCCACCCGGATGAGCTGAACCTGGTCTGGGTGGGGCAGGAAGAGTTGATGGCGCAAATCCTGGCGTCCTGGATGCTGGTGGCTGAGCAGGATCTGCCGTTAAACCCCAGGTTGCTGGGGAAGCCGGGAGTGGGCAAAACGACGCTGGCCTATGCCGCGGGGCAGAGGCTGGGGCGTGAGGTCTACCTTTTTCAGGCCACCATGGACACCCGGCCGGAAGATCTTTTAATAACCCCGGTCATTTCCGAGGCCGGCAGAATTCAGTATGTCGCCAGTTCCGTGGTGACGGCCATGATCCGGGGCGGCGTGGCGGTGGTGGACGAGGCCAACCGCATGAGCGAAAAGAGCTGGGCCTCCCTGGCCCCCTTGCTGGATAACCGGCGCTACGTGGAATCCATCGTGGCCGGCGTGAAGATCAAGGCCCACCCTGATTTTCGCATCTGCGTCACCATGAACGACGACGCCTCTACCTTTGAAGTGCCGGAATACATTCATTCCCGCTTAATGCCCCAGATTATCGTCGATTTTCCCGACCCGGAGGAGGAGCGGCGCATCCTGTTGCAAAACCTGCCTTTTGCCCCGGAAGTAGTGTTGGATTATGTCGTGGGATTTTTGCAGCGGGCCCATGCGGCCCGGGAGCGGTTCACGGTCCGGGACGGCATTAACATTGCCCGCTATGCCTTAAAATTGGCCAAAGCACAGGAAGGTAAGGCAAAGAAGCATCTGGTGGAATTGACCACGCCAAAGATGCTCCAGGCCTATTTAATCCAGGCCGTCCGCCAGGTTCTGGGTGATGAGGCCCTGGAATACTTTGAATAGTTTTCGGTTTTCAATGAAAATATTAAAATATCGTATGAGGCGCCTGCAAAATTCAATTTTTCTTCCTTAGGTCATTCTGAGCGTAGCGAAGAATCTAATGTTCCAAGCAGGTTAAGATCCTTCACTTCGTTCAGGATGGCAAGAAAAACCATTTTGTAAGATGTACCTATAATAATATAATTCTGGAAACTCGAAAAACTAAATCTGTTTCACTCACTGAGCTTCCCCAGGTAATTACAGAAATTAATCTCTCATGTCTGGTGCCGACCTAACCTCAAGTTCTGTGGCCTTGCCGCACGAAAACTTCCTGTTGCTGCCCATCCTGCATGGACGGTTGGAGTGCGCCGCCCTGGTGCGGCAGGCTTTTGAAATCCAGCAGCCGGATGCTATCGCCGTCGAATTGCCGGCCACTCTCGAAGCCGCGGTTCTGCGAGCCGTGGCGCGGCTGCCGCTCCTGTCCGTGGTGCATTACCAGGACAGCAACGGCCAGACCGTCTATTGGCCCCTGGAACCCACCGATCCCCTGGTTGAGGCTATTCGGTTGGGAGTGGCCGGGAGGGTGCCGGTTTATTTCATAGATCGGGATATGGAGAATTATCCCCGGGTTCGTGAAGCACTCCCTGATCCTTACGCCCTGACCCGGGTAGGATTGGCAGCCTATGCCGAAGCCTATCGCCGCAGTGCCGAAGGTCTGAAGCCTTTACAGCCCGATCTGCTCCGGGAACAGGCCATGGCGTATCATCTCCGGAAATTAGGAGAAACATACAACCGTCTGCTGGTGGTTTTCGGTCTGGCGCACTACCCCGGTCTGCTGACGCAGTTGTCTCAGCCCCAGGCCCAGCCATTGGCCAAAGTTCGCCGGGCCGGGGTGCAGGTGGCTCACCTGGCCGAGGATTCCAGCCGGGAAATCTTGACCGAGATACCGTATTTAACCGCAGCTTACGAAAACTGGCGGGGGGAAACGCCGTCTGCGCCAACTGGACCGCCTGGACCTGTTGGCAAAATTGGTGGCGGAAGCTGCCTGCCGATATCAAAAAGCTACCGGTGAGACCATCGGTATGCGGCAGCAGGCCATTCTGCACCAGTTCGGCCGGAACTATGCCTTGATACATGGCCAATTGACGCCTGACTTTTATCAACTGGTGGTGGCGGCCCGGGGGGTGGCAGACGACGATTTTGCTTATGAAGTGTGGGACTTAGGCGCCACCTACCCCTGGCAGGAGGCCCAGCCGAACCTGCCGGTCCTGAGGCTGCGGGGTGAGGATCTGTTTCTCAACCAGAAAAAAATTCACTTTCAACGCCGGCTCCGTCAGACCCGGAAGCGTCTGGTCCCCATGCCGGTGCGGCGAAAACCCAGAGAAAAACGGCCGGGCGAATGGCGGGAGGAATGGCGAGGGCAAAACATCTGTTCTTTTCCGCCCGAAGATCTGGTGGTGGAGGGTTTCGGCGATTTTGCCCGGAAAAAAGCGGTAAATATGCTGTCGGAGCAGAACCGGCGGGTGGAACCTTTTCTGACTTCCTTATTGGATGGTATCGATGTCCGGGAAACCATCCGGCACTGGCCCGAAGGGGTCCTCTACGTCATGGAGGAGAAACGGGCACCCGGAAAAATCGGCGCCGTGGTGGTGATTTTCGATCCGGACGAAGGGGAAGATGAAAAATTTCCCTGGTGTCTCTCCTGGCTGGGGGAACATTCCCAGGAATCCGACATGGCATTTTATGCCACTCCAGCCGGAGAGCATCTGCTGGGGCCGGGAATTTCCCGCTGTCAATACGGGGGGTTTATGCTTTCATATCCGCCCTGGCGCCTGTATGATATCTGGCAGGACCCTTATTTTTCTGGGGCCCGCAGTAAGGCGGAAAGACTGGTTTTGGCCGCTTTGGATTATTGTCTGGAAAAAAACGTGGTGTATGTGGCGGCAAAACCGCCAATCTCCCGCTGGGTGAACTGGGCCAACCGTTTGGGGAAAAAGTTGATCTATCTGCCCATTGGTTCTTTTTCTCCGGTGACTATTAAAAAACTTCGTCTTTTTCATGTGTTGGACGGTCAGCTGGTCCGGGGTTGGGCTAAGGAGTATATTTAACATTTTCCTTATGAACTTGAGTAGTAGGAAAAATAGAGACAGAAGAATAATTATTAATTGAAATGCGGTCGGGGGGCGTGTGGGCCAAGCAGGGTATCAACCCATGATCTTATATATTCTGGCAGGACTAATTCTCTTGTTGGGCGGCACATATCTTTTCATCAGCCGTCTCCTGGGAAAAATCAATGAAACTCAGCAAAAGCTTATGGCCCTGGCCAGTATTGATGACCTCACCCAGCTATATAATCGCCGGTATTTCTTTGAAAGATTTAATCAGGAAGTGGAGCGGTCCAAAAGGTATCAACGGCCGTTAAGCTGCATTATTTTGGACGTTGATTTCTTTAAACACGTGAATGATTCTTTTGGACACCTGGCAGGAGATCAAGTTCTCATTAATATAGCTCAAATCGTCAGAAAGAATTGCCGTCAGAGCGACTTGCCCGGCAGGTATGGCGGCGAGGAATTGATCGTCTTATTACCGGAGACTGAGGCAGTCGGGGCCATGATTATTGCTGAAAGAATTCGGGAGATGATCGAGCAGCATAGAACGACAGACGGCAAAGGGATGGTTATCGGGGTGACGGTCAGTATGGGAGTGGCCAGCCTGAACGGCATAGAACTAAGAAATATCGAAAATAACGAGCTAATTATTCAGCGGGCCGACGACGCATTATTGCAGGCGAAAAAGTACGGCCGCAACAGGATTGAGTTGTATCGGCAGGTTTTGCATTGATCTTGGAAATATTTCGACAGCGCCGGTAACTCTGATAAAGGCTCTAAAATTTACCCGTTCGCCTCAGTTCCTCATCCTTCACGTCAGTTAGGATTGACAAAGAACAATTCCATTTTATCGATCTTCAATCGGGCCATATAAGGGAATAGGACTCTTGCCGGAAGCTGTCTGCTCGTGGGAGAGGAGCAGCCGTTTATACTGGAGACCGCCGGCATAACCGCCCAGAGAGCCATGGGCGGCAATCACTCGATGGCAGGGAATAATAATCGGTAAAGGATTGGCTCGCATGGCACCGCCGATGGCCCGGGCGCTCCGGGGCTTGCCCACAGCGTCGGCCAGGGCCTGATATGAAGTGATGCTGCCGAACGGCGACTGCCGCAACCTCTGCCAAACCATGATTTGGAATGGGGTGCCCTGTATGTCAAGCGTCAGAGGCTCGAACGATTCAGGTTCACCGGCAAAATAGGCCTTGAAGGCCGCCGCGGTTTCCTGCCGCCACTGGCGCAGGCGGGCTGCCAGCTCCTCCGGATCGGTATGGTGTTGATGTACCGGCCACAATGGCCCTGATGCCGGACCCGGGTTGTTAAAATAGACCGCCTGCAACCCTTGCTCGGAAAAGCTCAGCCACAAGGGGCACAACGGCGTCGGGAGCATCTCCACCCAAAGAACCATTGGTTCTGAACGGTTTCTTTTCCTGATCGATTTCATAAGTTAATCATTCTTAAAGCGGTTGGCTGTATGCCGGGTTCCGGGCTAATATGGCAAACCAGAGGTTTTCATCCAGGACCTGCACTACCTCCAGGGGCGACTGGCGCATCTGGGTCAGGATCTTTTCCACCTCTGTCCCGATCAAGCCGGAAAAAATATACCAGGGCTTATGTAAAAAAACTTCCTGTTTCAGGATTTCCTGCAGCAGGGCATAATAAATATTCGCCAGGACCAGGTCGGCGGGTTCGTGCAGATACGCCAGGGCATCGCCGCAGGCAAAAGTTATTTTATCCTCCGCCTGGTTGTGGCGGGCATTTTTTCCGGCTGTTTCTATGGCCAGATTATTGTGATCCACAGCCAGGATTTTCCGAGCCCCCTTGGCCAGACAGGCCAGCGACAGGATGCCGGTGCCGGTGCCCAGATCCAACACTTGAGGCAGATTGTTCTTTCGGTAAAGATCGCTGATAAACTGCAGACAGAGTTTGGTGGTGGGATGAAAACCGGAGCCGAAAGCAACTCCCGGATCAAGGCGGATCAGATGTTCTCCTGGTTGGGGCTGAGGTTCCTCCCAGACCGGGCAGAGATAAAAATCCGCCAGGCGCATGGGAATTAAGGGGTGGCCGGCCTCCCAGTCCTCGTAATCGATCTCCGTTTCCGAAAGATATCGATCGGCCTGATCTTCTCCCAATATTTTTTTCACTTCGGCTTCCTTTTTTTTAGTGAAAAATAAATAAGAACAATCGCCTTCCCGCCAGCAGCCAAGATAATCCCCGACCGCGTCCGGCAGGTAAAATTCACCCTGAATTTCATAAATATACAGTCTTTTATAGGGGCAGGCTGGCAAGATAGTTTTCTCCTGGCATCTTAATGTAAGGCAAGACCATCATGAAGGCAAGGAAAAATGAAGGATTGCGGCTAACCTGGCAGCCGGCTTAATCAGCCCAGTCGATGCAGTGGACCGGGCAGATGTCGATGGCTTCCTGGATTTTCTCCTCGGGCGCGCCGTCCGGGAACATGACCATGGCCCAGCCCAGGGTAATATTGAAGATAAACACTTCCGGGCAGACTTCTACACAGGCGTTGCAGCCGATGCAGGATTCTTCGTCAATGACAGGTATGAGAGACATGAGATATTAAACCTTTCTTACTATTGCTATGAACTTTTCTGGAAAGCGGGATAATCCGGCCCTTACCCAGTTTCCCGAAAATGCGGGTGCGCCGACCCGAAAAAGAAGGTTGCCGCCTGCTGCTTGCGCCCGGAGCGGCCCAGACCCCGGCGTGTTAACCATCCGGCAGAGCGGTAGGTGAAACGTTGCCAGTCAGCGGGCTCACCGGTACACCCGCCGTGCGGCTCTCCTAAAACCAGGACATACCGCACACCGGCACTGCGGCACAGGGAGGCGATGGATTGTCCGGGGGGCGGCCAGGCGTATACTATCAACTCAGGAGAAAAATCCCGGACCGCGGTAAGGGCATCGGTCTGCTCCACTACCGGGTGCCTGGGCAGCCCGCTTTCAAATTCCCCCTGGGCGTTGTCCACGGCTTTGAAGGCTGTTCCTTGACGAGGCAGCAGCGGCGCCAGGGCTGCCGCCAGATATCCCCGGCCGGCGCCTGCTTCCAAAACCACCCGGATTCTCAATAGCCGGATAGAGCGGCAAAATGCCGTGACCCATTCCCGGGTGGGGAAAAAGTAGACGCCGGTGGCCTGGGACAGGGCCGTGAGCACCACCACCTCCCGATCATTCGGCGGCACTACCTCGCGCCAATACGCTTCCGTCAACAGATGTTCCATGGGATCGGCACCGGCATCAGGAATCCGGATCAGGGCCCGGGCCGCGTCTTGAAATTGGCGGCGTTGGCGCCAGGTGGCTTGAGAGTCACACCACTGGGGCTCAAGTCTGAGGTCGGCCGCAGTCGCCGCGTTAATTCTGGATTTAGATGGTCTACCGGCAGTATCCATATCTTTTAGTTTCGCGTTCCGGCCGGCGAATCCCAAAAGAAAAATCTAATTCGGCCAAATTCAGGCAAAGAAAGTACTCTGAGTTAAAAAATTTTACCGGTTCGGGGCTTCATGGTATGATAGTTTTAAAAAGTTGATTGCAGCCGAGAGGAATTGACCCATGAACGAGACCCTGGTCCTCCGGGACAGCTTTAAACAATACTCGTACGATCTGGATAAAGTGTGTAATCCGGAGGAAACCGTGGACCGGGTGCGGCGCCGCTTCCAGCAGCTTAACCTGGATCTGCTGAAAAATACCCTGCGCATCGACAGCGGCCGCCTGGATATCCCGGTCTATGTCAGTCTATGCGGCGTGGACGCGGTGCGGACCATCGGCACGCAAAAACAGATGGGGAAAGGTTCCAATCCGGCCCAGGCTGAGGCCAGCGCCCTCATGGAGCTGGTGGAACGATTCAGCTTCTTTGCCTTTATGCAGCGGGCGGCCTTTTTGTATGCCACCCCCGGCGGCCTGGTGGAAAAATCGCTGCCGTTTAAAACCCTGGCCCGGTCTTTGTTCGACACCTGTGAGGCGGTGCAGCAGGCAGCAGAGATCTACCAGGACTGGCCCCTGCATTTTACCGGCGCCACCAGCTTGACCTACAATCATTCGCTGTTGCTGCCCATACACTGGTTTTACCTGATTAACGAATACAACGGCCCGGCGGCCGGCAACAACCTGGAGGAGGCGGTCCTGCAGGGATTGTGCGAAGTTGTGGAGCGCCACGTGGGTTCGGTCATCAGTCATGGCAGACTTTTTACGCCGATAATTGATCCCGCTTCGGTGCAGGACCCGGCTGCCGTGGCGCTGCTGGAAAAATTCCGGCAACAGGGCATAGTGTTGCACATCCGGGATTTTTCCCTGGATACCGGTATTCCCACCGTCGGCGTGCTGGCGTATGATCCCAGTACCTTTCCCGAAGCCAGCGAAATCATTTTCACTGCCGGGACTACGCCAAACCCGGAGAAATCGTTGATCCGGGCTTTGACCGAAGTGGCGCAACTGGCGGGGGATTTTAATAAACGCACGTCCTACAAGCCGACTCTTCCGAAATATGAAAATCTTCAGGATGCTTCTTACTTAATGGCCCCCGGCCCGCAGCGTCCCATCACCTCGCTCCCCGATGTCTCTGACGCCAATCTCCGGGTGGAGATTGAGCGCTGTGTCCAGACCCTGGCCGGACTGGGCCTGGAAGTGCTGGTGGTGGACGTCACCCATCCGGAAATCCGGATTCCGGTGGTCTATGTGATTGTGCCCGGGGCGCATTTCCTGGAACGCACCCGCAAGACTAACGTCATCTTTCACATGGCTAAACTGGCCAGCCAATTTGCCGGTCCCGATGATGCCCTGGTGGCGTTGCAGACGCTAAATGCAGAATTTCCCGGACGCTTTGACGTGTTCTTTTTCCTGGGCCTGACCCTGGACACGTTGGGCCGGTCTGCCGAGGCCCTGGAATATTTTGAAGCTTCCCTGCAGGCTCAGCCTCCGGCCCATGAGATTGCCAGCGTCCATGTCCACATCGGCTCCTGCCGCAAAGATCTGGGAGATTACCCGGCGGCTATTACTGCCCTGCTTCAGGCCAAATCCGCCAACGATCAGCTCAAAGAGGTATATCATCTTCTGGGATTCTGCTATTTTAAATTAAAGGAACATCAACAGGCGGTGGAATGTTTCGAAAAGGCCATTGAACTTGACCCAGGGTCCGGCATCGATTACGCCAACCTGGGGATTAATCTACGGGAACTGGGCTACCGGAAGGAGGCGGCCCATCTTCTGAAGATTGCCCTGGACCTGGACCCCTCCCTGGATTTCGCCCGGGCTGGCGCTCGAGGCGCTGGAGGTTAAAGAGTGATTAAGTGGAAAGTGGAAAGTGATAAGGAAGAAAGGAACGATTCATATCAGTAATTTCCTGCCATGCCTGAATACTTGATTTGGATTCTCA
>CAWBKT010000015.1:0-22484 GCA_963789385.1 uncultured delta proteobacterium
CTTTTATCTTGCCGTTACTCATTCGAAAATAATCCCGGCTTTAATGTATTTTTTGACAATTTCAATTCTCCTGACCATAATGTGACATCTGTCCCTGCTGTTCTGGAAAATTTTTCTGCTTCTGGTATTATATTCTTCAGATACGCTTGGCATCGGTTTATCTCTCAGGGGGTCAATTTTCAATGGCAATTGGGGGTCAGTTTTCATTGTAGGTCTTCAATTAGCGAAAAATGAACGGGAAACAATCGCGCCGGTATCGAAAAACAACCTCGACGGAAGCACGACAAAAGCGGGATATAATCGCGAAAAAGTAATATTAAATGGCAATGATATGATTAATTTCAGGAAGTTATGAAAAATAAAATTTTTCGCAATTGGCGGCCTCTATAGACTCCCCTTGCTGCGAGACATCAGCATCGAAAAGATGAAAAGTATGTGTGAACAACCGAGCCCCATTTGCGAAATAACCGCAAAATTAGCGAAAAATGTACGGGAAACAATCGCGCCGGTATCGAAAAACAACCGCGACAGAAGCGCGACAAAAGCGCGATAAAAGTGATTTAATTCCAATTAAACTAAATTAAATCAATAAGATATCTACAAATAGAAAAATCACTGCATCGGCCGGAAATCCGAGCGTTCCTGGGGCGCAAACCTCTGGGGCAGGGTGATCAGGACCCGGGTGCCCCGGCCCACTTCACTCTCGATTTTGATCGTGCCCCGGTGTTCTTCCACAATCTGGCGGACAAAAACCAGGCCCAGGCCCGAGCCCCCGATCTTGGTGGTGTAAAAGGGGGTAAAAACCTGGTCCACAATCTCCGGGGCCATGCCCCGGCCGGTATCCTCTAATTCCAGATAGGCCAGTTCATCTGCCCGTCTGGTGGTCAGGCTGATGCTGCCGCCCCGGGGGGTGGCTTCAATGGCGTTGCGCACCAGGTGCGACAGAGCCACCCGCAGCAGGTGGGCATTGATCTTGCCCATCAGCGGCTCCGGCCACAGGGAGGTCTTGAGTTGAATCTCTTTGGCCTCAAATTCCGGGGCCAGCATGATCAGGGTAGTCTCCACCACCTGATTCAGGTCTTCCTGGTCGAAAAAATATTCCCGTTTTTCCGCCAGGGATTCAAATTTGGTGACCATCTCCTCCATGCGCTTGGTTTCCGCCGCGATGGTGGTCAGCCACTCCCGGGTCGGGTCGTCGCCGGGTAAGCGTTTCAGCAGCAGGCGGCTGAAACCGCCGATGACCGTGATGGGGTTGCGGATGCCGTCCGCCACCCCCAGGGCCATTTCCGCCATGGTGCGCTCCATCACCATGGTCTCCAGGTCCCGGTTGAGATTGAGGATATCCCGGCTGAAGGTTTCCAGTTCCGCGTGGTTGGCGGACATGCGGCGGTAAATGAGCTGGAAATGTTGAAAAAAAACGGTGACGCTGGCAATGAGGATAAACGTAAACGTATTGATGGCGCCGCTATAGGGCGCCAGGGTCTTCCAGACCTGGGGATACCCGGAGAGAATCAGCACGTGTTTGGCGATATGACCCAGGGAACGGGACCAGGCGAAAATCGCCAGGGCCGTGCAAAACCAGAATAAAAAGATCCACAGGGCGTTATCCGGTTCCTGACGCAGAAGTCGCCGCACCAGGCTGAAACACAGTCCCGCCAGGATTATGGCCAGGATGGAGCCGGAAATATCCACCACCAGACTTGGGGCCAGGGACCAGATCATGGTCGTGCCTGCTTCTGCTGTTGTTCGGTTAGAAAGGCCCTGAGTGCCAGGTAAAGCAACCACAGGGCCGGGACCAGGATAAGGTGGTCCAGAGTTGCCAGATAATAAATCAAACCGCCCAGATCGGTGATGTGCAGTTGCCTGAAAAAATGTCCCGCCTGCCGGTCAATGGCCCCGGGATCAAGCCCTTCCTCGGCCCAATGGCCACAGAAGGTCAAGATATTCCAGACTCCAAAGAGGATGCAGGCCCAAAACAGGCGCTGAAACCCGGGGCGGGCCAAGCAGGCGCCGCCGCCGGAGCTGCCAGCAGACATAGATCATGGCTCCCAGGAAGGCAACATGCCCCATCTGATGCGCATAGAGACCCTCCGGATGGCCGTGAGTTTGGATGGCCAGGGCCGGCAGCGGCCATAACGCCAGACCGGCTGCGAAAATGCATCGCCATTTTCTTAAGGGGGTTAACCGTTGCATGATCAGCCTTATTCCCAAAAGTCCTTATGTGTAAAAATCACCACGAAGCATGAAAACCAATAAGGTCATCTTGATCAATCCAGTCTTTTCGGCTTACTGCTCACGGTTTTTATATAGGTCGGCAATTCTAAAAAATCGCCACGAAACCTGAAAACAGGCAATTGTCAATTGAATTCCTCCAGCCCATAGCCCATAGCCCATCGCCTCTAGCCTGCTACGAAATCACATACCCCAATTCCCGCAAGGCCCGGGGGTCCTTGCGCCAGTTTTTCCACACTTTGACCCAAAGTTCCAGGAAAATTTTGGCGTCCAACAGTTTCTCCAGTTCCTCCCTGGCTTCCTGGCCGATGATTTTTAGCATGCTCCCTTTTTTGCCGATAATGATGGCCTTTTGGGAATCCCGCTCCACGTAAATAACGGCTCGAATTTTTACCAGCCGCGGCCGCTGGGTTTCGTCGAACTCTTCGATCTTAACCGCCGCGGCGTACGGAATCTCCTGGGAGGTGTGATGAAAGACCCGTTCCCGAATGAACTCCGCCGCCAGAAACCTTTCAGTCTGGTCCGTGAGCAGATCCGTGGGAAATAAAGGGGGCGACGCCGGCAGTCGATCCACAATTTCGTTTAACAGATGTGTCAAGCCGTCTCCGGTGAGAGCGGCTATGGGCACTGCCGGCGCCTCCGGCCTGAGGGTGTGGTAGTACTCCAGAAGCGGCAAGAGCTTCGGCTTGGGTACGGTGTCAATTTTGTTGATGGCAATAATCAGCGGCTGGGATATCAGGCGCAGATGGGAAAGAATCACTTCTTGCTCAAATTTCTGCTCCTGTGGCGTTACCAGCCAGACAACCGCGTCGGCGTCGTGTAAAGCGCTTACCGCCGCCTTGATCAAATTTTCATTGAGCAGGCCTTTGGGGTCCATGAGTCCCGGCGTATCCAGAAAAAGAATCTGGGCCCGGGGGAGATTAACCACTCCCAAAAGACGGTGACGGGTCGTTTGCGGTTTGGGTGAGGTGATGGCCACTTTGTCCGCCACCAACCTGTTTAACAGGGTGGATTTGCCCACATTGGGGGCGCCGCAGAGAGCCACGTAGCCGCACTTAAATTCTGTGTCTGTCTTTATAATCATGGAATTTGTCATCTTCGTATCCGGCGGCCCGTCGCCAGGCCCGCAATCAGGCCTAAAAGAGCCAGGCCGCAGCTCAGCCAGGCAAACAGGTCGCCGTAATGAGTGTAAAAACTGCCGCCCGACAATATCGGCAAAGGCTTCACCTGGGCCGCGGTGACGTACAGATCCGACTGCCAGAGGATACTGCCGTCCGGCGTCGCCAGGGCGCTGATGCCGGTGTTGGCCGCCCTGGCCAGGGAAACCCGGTTTTCCACCGCCCGGGTCACTGACATGGCCAGGTGCTGGTAGGGCGCGCTGGTCTTTCCGAACCAGGCGTCATTGGTAATATTGACTAAAAGATTGGCGCCGTTTTGCACCATGGCCCGGCTCAGGTAAGGAAAGATGGACTCAAAACAGATCAAGGTGCCGAGGTCGGCTTCCGGCCTGGCAATTACTTTTCCCTGCGGCCCTTCTATAAAATCGCCCACCATGGGCACCATTTTGCCGATAAAAGGCATGAACCGCCGCAACGGCACATATTCACCATAGGGGACCAGATGGGCCTTATCATAATAATCCACGACATTGCCATCTGCTGCTAATAAAAAGGCCCGGTTAAAAAAGGTCTCTCCTTCAGGGCCGGTTTCAAAGGCCGGACTGCCGAACAAAAGGTCACTGCCGCTCTGACGGGCAATATCGGTAACTAACGGGGACAGCTTCTTGTCCCGTAAAAAAAAGAAAGGCGCCGCGGTCTCGGGCCAAACCACCAGCCTGGGGTCCTCAGGTTTGATTTTAAGGGTTAATTCTTTATAAATATTAATAGTTGCGGCCTGATAGGCAGGGTCCCATTTTTTGCCCTGTTCGATGTTACCCTGCACTACGGCCACCTTCAGCTTCGGGCTCTTGGCCATCTGCCGCTGGATCTCCGGCAGTCGGACAAAGCCGTACATCAGGCAGCCAATCAGGCAAACCGTGGCCGCCAGGGCCGGCCGTATTACCAGGCGTCCCTCGGCCCAGCCTTGCAGCAGTTTGAAAAGACCGACATTGACCAGGACAACGAGGGCCGACAGACCATACACCCCGGTGATATCAACAACCTGAATGAGATAGGGGGATTGCTGCAAACCATATCCCAGCAGCATCCAGGGAAAGCCGGTAATCATATAGGTGTGGATGAATTCCAGGCTGACCCACAGGACCGGCCCCCACCAGGTTCCGGCCAGTCCCCGGCTTTCGCCCCAGGTATAGAGCAGGGCCCAAAATCCACGGTAAAGACTCACATAACCGGCCAGGAGGATAAGGAGGATAACTCCTACCGGAAGTGGCAGATTTCCATAAATTACCGTAACATAAATAATCCAGTACAGCATCAGCAGGTTTTGCGCCAGCCCGTTGCAGTAACCCAGAATAAAAGCCTTGCGGCCCGAAACTCCCCGGAGGGCCCACAGGAAAGGAATTAAACCAACCCAGAGAAAAAAGGTCTGGTTGAATTTAGGCAAAGCTGCCGCCAGCATAAGACCGGAGGCAGTCACGGCCAGGAGTTTTCCAATCATATAACGCGATTTCCTTTTGTGATTTCTGATAATTATAAAAACCTTAGGCGGGAGTCGGCCAGGGAGGGATGACCGGACCAAGACCTCACGCCAGGCATATCCTCCTTTTTATCCTGTTCCCATTGCCTGGTGTTATTATGCGGTATCATGGGTGGAAAAAACAAGATAATGTTTCCTTGACCTGCTCCATAATATCTTCAAAGCTGATAATACCGCGCCAGGCAATTCTTGACAGACTGAGCATCTCCGTGTATTTTCAACTAGAAAGTGCAGTTTGTCGATTATTTTATCTTTGCCTTATGATCTGGCGTGAAAAGCTGATTCTTCTTCTGGCCACCTGGTTTCGGGTCGGCTATCTGCCCCACATGCCCGGCACCTGGGGTTCGCTGGCAGCCTTGCCCCTTTGGTGGGTGTTGCAACCTCTGGCTCCTCCGGCTTACGGCCTGGTAGTGCTCCTGCTTGTGGTCGGCAGCATCTATCTCAGCGGTCAGGCTGAAATCCTTCTGCAGCAGCAGGATTCGCCGGCCATTGTGGTTGACGAAGTCGTCGGGCAGCTCATTGCCCTGGCCGGCTGCCCGGTTAATTTTTATGCTGTGGTGCTGGCCGTGATTCTGTTTCGGGGGTTCGACATTTTTAAGCCGTTTCCCATCGGTCTCATCAATGCTCGCCTCCATGGCGGCCTGGGAATTGTCCTGGATGATATTGTGGCCGGTATGTATGCCGGGCTTATACTTGTTATTATTATTAAATGGATGTCCTCTTGAATGCTCAGGAATTTACCGGTGAAATTATCTGCACCGGCAACGAGATAATCACCGGCCGCGTTGCCGACCTCAATGCCCGCTATGCTGCGGCTCGCCTGCATGAATCCGGCCTTCCGGTCAATTATATAACGTTTCTGGGAGATAATTCCCTCCAGTTTGAAGATGTCCTGCTCAGGGCTCTCAGCCGTTCCCGCTTCATTATCATAACCGGGGGCTTGGGGCCCACCGAAGATGATATCACCGCCGCCGCCGCGGCTTCGGTGCTGCAGGTGCCGCTGCACCAGGATGAGGTTCTCTTGCAGCGTCTCCAGGAATGTTTCAAGCAAAGGGGCCTGCCCTGGGAGGATCGTTTTGCTCGCCTGGCCCTGGTTCCCACAGGTGCCTGTATCCTTGACCCCGAAGCAACTGCGTGCGGCTTCACCTTGAAGCACCGGGACACCCTGCTGTATTTTCTTCCAGGGGTCCCCCGGGAAATGCAGCAGCTGTTTGACACGTATGTTTTGCCCCCCCTGTTGCAGGTTGCGGCCGGCGGCGAACTTGTCTGCCAGCGAACCTGGCGTTTTTTCGGTCTCCATGAGACGCAATTGCAGCATCTTTGCCAGGGGGTGGGCCGGCTCCACGATGACCTCAGTGTCGGCTATTATCCGAATTTTCCGGAAAATCACCTGACTGTGACCGTCCGGGGCCCTGATGCCAAATCCCTGGAAGCTGCCCTGGACGAGTTGACCGGGGAGTTGGCAGCCCGGGCGGGAAACGCTTATCTGGGAGCCTTAAGTTTGGAGGAAAAGGTCGGTCAATTGCTGCGGGCCCGGAAATTAACCCTGGCAGTGGCCGAATCGTGCAGCGGCGGCCTGATCTGCCACCGTCTCACGAACGTGCCGGGCAGTTCGGATTATTTTTTAGGGGGCCTGGTCACTTACAGCAACCAGGCAAAAATCGATCTCCTCAAGGTGCCCGCCTCAACGCTGCAAACGTCTGGGGCGGTAAGCGCTCCCACCGCCGAAGCCATGGCCCTGGGAGCCGCCGCGCAGTTTCATGCCGATGTGGCCGTAGCCGTCACCGGCATCGCCGGGCCTTCGGGAGGATCCCCGGAAAAGCCGGTGGGGACAGTCTATATGGGATTGGCTACTTCTCTGGGAGTCAAAAGCCGTCACTGCCTTTTCCACGGCTCTCGCGAGGAAATTAAAATTCTCACCGCCCAGACCGCCCTGGACTGGCTCCGCTTGGAGTTGCCATGATACGCGCCTTTTTGGCCATTGACCTGCCGGAAAGCTACCGGACCGGGTTGGCGGCAGTACAGGATTATTTGAGGAAAAGCGGCGCTGATGTTCGTTGGACCTCGGTGGCCGGTATCCACCTGACCCTGAAATTTTTCGGCGACATCGAAGAAAATCAAGTTGATGCCTTGGCTGCTGCCGCCACCGGCGCCGCCGGTCCCGCTCCCGGTTTTACTCTTGATGTCGAGGGAGTCGGCACCTTTCCAGGTCCTAAAAATCCTCGGGTCATCTGGCTGGGGCTGTCCGGCCAGACCGATGTCCTGGCCCGCCTGGTCCGGAACTTGGAGCAGTGCCTTGGCGCCGTTGGGTTTTCCGCCGGAAAAGCGCAATTTTACGCCCCATTTAACCTTGGGCCGGGTCCGTTCCAGCCAGGGGCGGGAAGCCCTGAACCGTTCTCTGGAGACGGTTCCATTGCCGGTTTTTTCGGAATTCTCAGTCAAGGAACTGGTTCTCTATCGCAGCACGCTGCGCCCCCAGGGAGCATTGTATACCCCACTGCGCCGGATCGCTCTGGGTATTGTTTAAGCGATCTGAAATCACGTGCGGCCCTCGGTTTTTTTGATAGTTTTACAACTAGTTAGAGGTTGCAGATTCAGATATAAATATAATAAAATTACACTTTATGGTTACTAATTGGCATCATTCCTGATTTTCGTTTGAAAGCAGGATGATATCATAGACAATGTAACCGAAAACCGGAAACCGGAAACCACCTAAAAGGATTTTATCCATGGTCACTGCGCCAACAAATGACAAAACCAAGGCCCTGGACCAGGCCCTGATACAGATCGAAAAACAATATGGGCGGGGTTCCATTATGCGTCTCGGCGCTGATGAAAAAACCGCCGATATCGGCGTTATCCCCACCGGGTCCCTCTCTTTGGATCTGGCCTTGGGCATTGGCGGTATTCCCCGGGGGCGGGTGATAGAAATTTTCGGCCCTGAATCTTCGGGCAAAACTACCCTGGCCCTGCATATCATTGCTGAAGCTCAACGCACTGGCGGCATAGCCGCCTTTATTGATGCCGAACATGCCCTGGATCTCAACTATGCCCGCCGTTTAGGGGTTAAGCCTGAGGATCTGCTCATTTCTCAGCCCGATACCGGCGAACAGGCCCTGGAAATCGCCGAGATTCTGGTACGCTCCAATGCCTTAGACGCCATTGTCGTGGATTCCGTGGCTGCCCTGGTGCCCAGATCGGAAATCGAGGGAGATATGGGTGACGCTCAGATGGGCTCCCAGGCCAGGCTCATGTCCCAGGCCTTGCGCAAGCTCACTGCCGCCATCAGCAAATCCCAAACCTCGGTAATTTTTATAAATCAGATTCGCATGAAAATCGGCGTAATGTTCGGTAATCCGGAAACAACTACCGGCGGCAACGCCTTGAAATTTTACGCTTCCCAGCGTCTGGACATCCGTAAGGGATTGCCTCTTAAAGACGGTAACGAAATCATCGGCGCCCGCACCAAGGTCAGGGTAGTCAAAAATAAGCTGGCTGCCCCGTTCCGGGAATGTGAATTTGATGTCATTTTCGGCCAGGGCATATCCAAAGAAGGGGACATCCTGGATCTGGCCGCCGACCTTAATCTGGTGCAAAAAAGCGGCTCCTGGTATAGTTATGGTTCAGAACGTCTGGCCCAGGGGCGGGAAAACGCCAAGGCTTTCCTCCGGGATCATCCTGAATTGCTCACCGATCTGGAAAATCAGGTGCGGGCCCAACACGGGATCAGCAATAAAACTGAGATTGAGTCTGCTGCGCCAACGGGAGAAGCATAATGACCGGTAAGGAAATTAGAGAAAAATTTTTAGCCTATTTTGAGAGTAAAGGTCATACTCGAGTCACCAGCTCTTCCCTCGTTCCGGCCCAGGACCCCACCCTGCTCTTCACCAATGCGGGCATGGTTCAGTTTAAACGAACATTTCTTGGAGAAGACCTGCGCCCGTATTCCCGGGCCGCCACTGCCCAAAAATGCGTCCGGGCCGGCGGCAAACATAATGATCTGGAAAATGTCGGGAAAACCGCTCGCCACCATACCTTTTTTGAAATGCTGGGTAATTTCTCGTTCGGGGATTATTTTAAAGCCGGTGCCATTGAAATGGCCTGGGAACTTTTAACCGAATGGTATAAGTTACCTGCCGACCGTCTCTGGGCCACGGTCTATTACGATGATGCCGAAGCCGCTGACCTCTGGCATGACCTGATCCACATTCCTCGCGACCGGATTGTCGGCCTGGGGGAAAAAGATAATTTCTGGTCCATGGGTGACACCGGCCCCTGCGGTCCCTGCTCCGAAATTATCATTGACCAGGGCAGCGACCGGGCCTGCGGTCCGGATTGCGGCATCGGCCGCTGCGATTGTGACCGCTACCTGGAAATCTGGAATCTCGTCTTTATGCAGTTCAATCGGGATGAAACAGGCACTCTCCATCCTCTCCCCAAACCCAGTATCGACACCGGCATGGGTCTGGAACGTTTAACCGCGGTTATTCAAGGCGTTCCCACGAATTTTGACACCGACCTTATCCGGCCCATCATCAGCCGCACTGAAGAGATGTCAGGCCTGGCCTACGGCCAGGACCCGGCTTTGGATGTGGCCTTTAAAGTCATTGCGGACCACAGCCGGGCCATAACCTTTTTAATCACGGACGGCGTCTTGCCCAGCAACGAAGGCCGTGGTTATGTGTTGCGCCGCATCCTGCGCCGGGCGGTTCGTTTCGGCCGCCTCCTGGGATTTAAAAAACCCTTCCTGGCCCCGGTGGGCCATCAGGTCATCGACCTCATGGGCGAGATCTATCCTGACCTGCTGACCGCCCGGTCTTTCATTGAACAGGTAGTCAATAATGAGGAAGAACGGTTTGCCGAAACCCTGGATCACGGGCTGAAAATTCTCACCGATAACCTGGAGGAACTTAAAACCAAAGGGGAGCGGGTGCTGGCAGGGGATGTTGCCTTCAAGCTTTACGACACCTATGGGTTCCCTCCCGACCTGATTACCGATGTCCTCGAAGAACAGCATCTGGAACTGGATCTGGCAGGGTTTAACGAGCATATGAACCGGCAGCGGGAAAGCTCCCGCCAATCCTGGAAGGGAGGTTTGCACGAACTGCCTCTCGCCTACCAGGCCCTGCAGGACCTGCCTGCCACCCAATTTATCGGCTATGATCAATTTCTGGCGGATTCCCAGGTTCTCGCTCTCATCCAGGACGAAACCCCGGTCACCGGCGCCAAAGCCGGGGCCGAGGTGGAAGTTGTCGTGGAAACCACTCCCTTTTATGCTGAATCCGGGGGGCAAGTGGCCGATTTCGGCAAAATCGGCGGACCGGGACTGCTCATCCAGATTACCGACGTTCAGCGCCTGCCCAATGATGTGGTTATTCACAAGGGAACAATAGCGCAGGGTGAGGTCAAAGTTGGCCAAACTGTGCGCCTGGCAATTGATGCCGACCGCCGTCAGCAGATCGCCTGCCACCACACTGCCACTCATCTATTACATGCCGCTTTGCGCCAGCATCTGGGCGAACATGTTAAACAGGCGGGCTCTCTGGTGACACCGGAGCGGTTCCGGTTTGATTACAGCCACTTCGCCGGGCTGGATCAGGCCGCCTTAGCTCAACTCGAAGTCGATCTGATGCACGATATCCAGCGGAATCTGCCGGTCAACGTCCGCTATTTGGCGGTGAATGAAGCGCTGGCAGCCGGCGCTATGGCCCTGTTTGATGAGAAATACGGCGACGTGGTTCGAACCATTACGGTTCCAGGGGTAAGTATGGAATTGTGCGCCGGCTCCCATGTCTCCCAAACCGGCGATATCGGTCTGTGCAAAATTGTCTCCGAAGGCAGCGTCGCGGCCGGCATCCGGCGCATCGAAGCCGTTTGCGGTGCCGCCGCCATAGCCTATATCCAGGAAGAGAGCCAGGAACTCCAGGCCGTGGGCCAGCGTCTTAAAGCCAGCCGCGGGGAAATTCTGACCAGGCTGGATAGACTGCTGCAACGCCAGAAGGAATTGGAAAAACAGCTGGAAGCCCTCCAGGGGCAGTTGGCCGCGGCCCGCTCCACCGATCTGCTGGATCAGGTCAAGAGCGTCGACGGCGTCAAGGTCCTGGTGTTGGAGGTGGACGTGGCCGACCCTAAAGGCCTGAGAGATTTTGCCGATAAACTCAAAGACCGGCTGCAGAGCGGCGTCATCGTTCTGGGCAGCAGTAAAGGCGATAAGGCCATGCTCATCGCCGTCGTTACCAAAGATCTCACCGACCGGCTGCACGCCGGCCAGATTGTCGGTGAACTGGCCGCCAAACTTGGGGGAAAGGGCGGCGGTCGGGCCGACATGGCCCAGGCCGGCGGCCCGGAAAAAGAAAAACTACCCGCGGTTTTATCAGAAGCTTATGATATTATAGCAAAAAACCGGCAATAACCGATATCCTGGCAGTTACAGGAATGAAAATAACCAAAGGGCCGCAGAAATTAAATCTTGCGGCCCTTTCTCTCTAAAAACTATTCCCTCCATTCCCTCTTCCCTGCCTTAAATGCTTCTGGTAAAGCCGCTGAAGCGATAGAGATCTCCCATCAGTTCTTCGTGCTCTTTCTTGAGCTTCTGATACATGCGGGCATTTTCCAGGGCCAGGGCGGCCTGCTCCGCCAGGGAGGACATGAACATAATTTCTTCTTCCGAATAGGTGCGCGGTTGGCTGCTGTACAGGCGGAGAACGCCGATAACGTTGCCTTTCAGGGCAATGGGGATGGAGGTGATGGAACTGATCCCCTCTTCTTTGGCTTCCTGGGGATAAGGGGCCCGGGGATCGGAAGTGACATCGTAGATAATGACGGCTTTGCCGGTCATGGCCTCGGCAATGGATTTATCTGTTCCCACCGGGCCTTTATTGACATAACGGTCGCTCAGCCCAAAATGAGCTACCAGTGCCATCTGCTTGCGTGTTTCATCCAGCAGTCGCACTGCCGCGGCCTTGATATCCAGCGCCGTGGTAGCCGTTTTGACCAGCAAAGAAAGCACTTTTTGCACTTCCAGAGTGGAGTTGATGGCTTTAAAAACCTGCTGCAGACCCTTGAGGAATTCCAGTTCTTTTATCTTAGACTCGTACATTTGGGCGTTGATCAGCGCCTGCCCGCCTAATTCGGCCACGGCGCAGGCAAAATCGATCTCGTCCATGAAAAATTCCCGGGGCTCGGCCGTCAGCATCCGCATGGCGCCGATTACCTTCCCCTTCACCAAAATGGGAATGGCCACCAGCGTGGCGATACCCTCTTCTTTAGCTTCCGCCGGATACTGGATTCGAGGGTCAGTGGTAGCGTCATAAATGGCCACCGGCCGCCCGCTCAGGGCCTCGGAGATGCTCCTGTCCAAATTTACCTGGCCCTTGTCCAGATATTTCTCGCTCAGACCTACGGCTGCCATCAATTCCAAAGTGTTGGTCTTAGGGTTCACTATTCGGATGGTGCAACCTTTCAGATTCATGACCTCGGCCATCTTGCGGACAATCAGATCCAAAACTTCCTTGACCGCCAGCGTTGAACTGATGGCTTTGCTGATTTCCTGAAAACTAATGAGGTAGAGTCTTTCTTTGTTACTCATTGGATCAACTCCTTAGCAAAAAGATTAATTTCCGCGGGCCAGGGCGGCAGATTGATAACCCATCCACATATTCCTGCCTGACGCTGAATCTCTGCCAAGCTACTCCCTAATAATACCTGGAGATTAACAGAATTTAAAGTTTTTTCAACTAGAATGGCAAGGATTATTTATCTAAGATGGTTAGTGGCAAACCCGACGCGCAGGAGATCCTCCCGGCTCACCATGCCTTTAAATTTTCCCTGGGCATCCAGGACCGGCAGGCGTTTAAGAGACTTCTCCAGCATCAGGCGGATGGCTTCATTCATAGGGGCATCTTCCCGGATAGTAATGATATCGGTTTTCATGACTTCAGCCGCGGTTTTCGCCCGCAGGTATTTCTGTAATTCCTGATGCCGGCGCCCCCGCTCGGTAAAGGGAGTCTTGCTGGCAAAATAATCCCAGAGGCCCTGATGGTGTTCGGCAAAAGACAGCAGGAGATCACGGTCCGAGATCAGGCCCAGGAAATCTCCCTGCTGGTTTACGACGGCCAGCCGTTGCATGTCATTGCAATCGATGAGGCGTATTACCTCTTCAACCGGTGTCTCGGGTAATACCGTGATGTTGTCCCGGCGCATGATATCGGAGACGAAGCGGAGATTGTCAACAATGATGTCCCGCTTCTGAAAAGCATGCCAGTCAGGGCACTCCCGGATTATGGAGTGAAAGACATCCTGGCGGGAAATAATTCCCACGAGCGTGCCGGTCAGCATCAATGACCGGCAGCCGCTTCACCTGTTTAGCCAGCATCAGGTCCACTGCCTCGGAAACATATCTATCCTGATCTATCATCACCGCAGGCTGAGTCATAATTTCTCCGGCCTGCCGCGCCGCCAGTTTTTCCAGGACCGCGCTAACGTTGGCCGCATCTGTTTCCGCCAGCAGGCCCAGCCGCATGGGCATTCCGGCCCGGTAAATCAGGTCTGTCTGGGAGATGACGCCCACCGGCCGTTTTTGGCCGTCGACTACCGGCAATCCCGTAAAGTCGGCAGAAAGGAGCAGCCGGGCAACTTCAGCCAAGGGGGTCGCCAAGGTAGCCACCTGGGGGGATTTAGTCATAACATCCCGCACTCTGGTGTGTTTGGGGATGAGGTAGCCCCGAGTCTTATGAGACCTGACCTTCACCTCCTGAACGGTCACTATCCCCTCTGTCACCATTTCTTCGGCCTTGGCCAGGATTATCTCGGATTCCGAAGCGGGAGCCACAATAGTAATGCGTATCGGCATGTTGTAGGACAAGACCTCGATACCCCCGCTGGCAATCTCGCCATTTTCGTAAGAGCCCGCTATCCCCCTGGTAACCAGACATCGGGCCGCAATCTTGAGATCATGAACCAACTTGACCATAGCAGTAAAGAGGGGCTCCCCTTGCCAGCGGGCCTCCTCGTCAATAAATATCTCGATTATCGTATAAGGTTGCATAACCAGCCCCTCCTTATCTCAGTCGGCCCGCCGCCATACCTAAAAAAACCAAAGCGATACCAATAACATTGTTGGCCAGAATATTTGCCGCCACCACGATGTATCTCCCCTCCTGCAGCGCCGTCACCGTCTCCAGGCCGAAGGTGGAAAAGGTCGTCAAAGCCCCAAGATACCCGGTCATAAAAAAAAGGCGAACCGAGGGATTCATGAGAGTAAAACCCCGTTCGCCCCAGGCAAAAGCCAGGCCGATGAGAAAACAACCTGAGAGGTTGACGATGAGCGTCCCCCACGGAAATTTGACGCCGAACATCTTGACTGCCAACAGCGACACCGCATAACGGGAAAGGGCGCCGACACTGCCGCCCAACATCACCAGGAGTATTTTCATGGACCACCCATTCTGTGCCAACAGTCTCCGAAGCCAGTGGAACTTCACGTCCTTAGCACCCGTTTTCTTTTTGCTATTTTGAGAAAAACGACCCGGTTCAATTATACCTTTAGTCCGGTTTCCTCAACCTTTAAAAAAACATTTGATTTTATAAAAAATGATGGTCTATTATGCTAACAGCACTGCTCCCTGGCAGCATGGACTGGTGCTCATCCTTTTATTATCGCCCTCTCCCATTGGAAAACCTTAACTTTTCAGCCAGCACGGCGCAAGACTGGGGAGGAAATAGCCACCTTACCCTGCCCGCGCTGTGGCCAGATGACCCTCAATACGAAAACTCTGATGAGGTTCGACTAGTTGTATCGCAATGTCGTGAGGTTGACCCACCCGGAGATGTATCCATGCTGGAACTGATTCGCCGTCTTCTCCTCCTGGCCGGGATTGCCGGATGTATTATCCTGGCCGGTACCACCGTACCGGATTTAGTAATAGTCGCCCCGGTTGATTTTGCCGGGGAAATGGCTGAAAAATATCGTTCCAAACCCGGCCCCCGCTTAATGGGCGTGATGGAACTGGCAGAGGAATATCTCAAAAAAACCACCAAACCCGGCTCTCTGCAGGAATATATTGACCGGCAAACCGAGCATCGACTTATTGAAGTCACCGGAAAAAATTGGGAAGAGTTTTTCCATGAGGTAACAAAAGGTGCTGACAGCCCCTTGGCGCCGCGATTCTTGCCGCACAAGCGAGCCTTCGTTTTTCTTTGGGGGGAAACCCCACTGGATACCCTGAAAAACCAGTTGGAACAGATGAGCCGGACTTGGACGGTGAATTATCTGGTCTTGAAGAACACTTCTGTCACGCAGTACCTTGAAGTTCGATATGGCTACGGCTTCGAGCCCCGGAACATCGGGGCGCCTGATTCATTGGTCTTCCCCTGGCGCCGGTATTGCTGGGTCCCGCTCCTGGCAGGGTTGGCCGGATTTGCCCTCCTTCGGTCCCGGCGGCCCCAGGCTGGAGAAATCTATCATAACTATCTGGGCAGCGGCCTCCCTTTAGATATTTGTGGGTTCTTCTTTTTTACCCTGTTTTTTGCCATTCCTTTCTGGGTTTCCGATCCCACCCGACAGATGTGGACAGAGGACCTGGGGGTGACCATGCTATGTTGGCTTGCAGCCCTGGGCGCCCTGAGTCTCGTGGTCTGGGCTGCCCGGAACGCCAGTTTTGCCATCCGGGTAGAGCCCGGCCGGCTGGTCATTGCCAGGCTTTTCAGGTCCCGCCGCCTTAACTTGGGGGAGATTGGGGCGGCCAGACCGTTGCTCGAAGGTGACATCGATGCAGGTGTTATTCTGGAACTCAAAGACTCCAGCCGGATCGAGCTCCCCTGGAATAACATGGTAAACTATACCCTGTTGCTGGATACCTTAGGACAAAATGGCATTCATGTTCAATCCGCCACCGTCACGCCAACTGCCTCAGTCCCCCCTGCCGGCCACAAAGACCTTGAAGAACAGGAATCCCGGCAGACCCAGAAAATATCCTGGCAGATGAATATCCCTCTCCTGACCGACCAATTCATCATGTATGATCTTCTTAAGGTCTGGGGTTATTCTACCCTGTTTCTGTTTCTTTTGATGTTCGTCATTCTCGCTTTTGAGCGAAATTGGCAAGGCTTTGTGAATGTCCTGCCGCCGTTAAGTCTGACCGCCGTGGGCATTTTAATTCTTTTTATCATGGTCATGCTGGTCTTCTTTGGCAATCGGTATCCCATGGGGTTCGTCATCTCTGAGCAAGGGGCCGGTATCGTCAGTCTCAGCCGACGCGGGCGCTGGGGCAATCGCCTGGCAGTCATTTTGGGAGCTCTTGCGGGCAAACCCGGGGTGGCGGGGGCCGGTCTGCTGGGGATGGCCCGGGAAAGTGTCGGCACAAGCTGGGATGAGGTGTGCCGTCTCAAGGTCCACCCTGAATCACGGACCATTAGCCTGATGGATAGCTGGCATGTGGTGCTCAGGCTCTACTGCACTCCCCAAAATTACGCTCAAGTCCTGGCAGCCGTGGAAAAATGGGCCGCCAAAGGGATAAAAAAAGCCACGGCCGCGCCGCGGCAACGAGGTCTTTCACCAAATCTCCGGTTGGGACTAAAGACTATCTCGGCGTTGGTCGCAGCCGTCTTCATCATCGCCTTGCCCCTGGAAGTTCCGCCGCTGGCTATCTGGTTATTGTTAGCAGGAGGGCTAGGCGCCATCTGGTTGGTGCCCGGGAGGCGCTTGTGCGGTATCGTTACCCTTTTAGCAGTCAGCCTCATCCTGGCGGTTTTTATTACCCGGAGTCTGGAAGTCCGGCAGAGAACCGACCCCGACGAGTTCCGTAAATTCGCCCACAGTCAAGGAGTCCATATTGAAGAAGTGCCTGATTGGGTCATCGGCAGGTATCGCCGTTTTGAGCTGTTCTATCCTGACGACTGGCTGCGAACCGGGATCGCCGGCCTGGGTTTGTCATTTTTTATGTGGGTCGGGCTTGCAGCCGTGCAGCCCCGTAGAAAGAAATCCCGAGGGCGCTCAGATCCTGATACAATCAAGAAGGGAACGTCTTAGCGGATAAAAGTTATAAATTGTTTGCATTCCAATGAGACCAAGGAACCTTGTTATGAATCCAAGAAATGCCCGCCTGCCTGTTCTCCTCCTGGTGCTGGGAGCAGTCCTGTTCAGCACCTGGAATCTGACCCATGCGGTCCAGGATACCACACCGCCGGCTTTTACCGCCGCCATGGCCAAACTGCCGGACTCCCTGAAACAGAATAATGTCCTGAGAGCCGATCTCAAAGTACTTTTTGAGACCTATGGCTCCGCCATCAGAGGGTTGGACGTCACTCCGCCAAACCGGGTATTTCTGGTCATGCGGGATGGACAGAAGATTCTCTATGATGATGGCCGCACCAAGAGTTTTGAAGAAAAACTACAGCATCCCGATCTCAAAGATATGTTGTCCCAGCCTTACAAACCCGGCAAACCCATCTTCGGTGACCAACCCCGACCAAGATCCCGGCAGGATACGAGTAAGGGCTTTTTTCGATGCGGTCTACGGCACCACTGCCGGGCAAGTCCAGGATAATCTGGTTCCGGTAAATTTTGCCGGGGCCAGGGTTTCTTTCAACTCGCAAAACGGCGCGGCGGCGGCTTTAGCCAGGGTGGGGGAAAAGCTGAGTCAAGTGCTGGCGAGGGACCCGGGTCTGCGAGCCTACCTGTTTCCGTTGGGAGGGAGTTACAACCGGCGCAGCATTGCCGGCACCGACCGTCTGAGCCCCCATTCCTGGGGGATAGCGCTGGATCTCCACAAAGGCAGCTACTGGCGTTGGGGGAAGAATTTAAATCCCATGGAACTCCTGGCGCTGCAGACGGAATATCCCAGGGAAATTGTTGCGGCTTTTGAAGAGCAGGGATTTATCTGGGGCGGGAAATGGTATCATTACGATATCATGCATTTTGAATATCGGCCGGAGTTGTTGGCCAAAGCCCGACTGGTAGTCCCAGGCGCCAAAAAATAACTAATAATATTTCCCTGTTAAACTAAAATTACCTGCAAACTCTGGCCGCGGCGGCCTTGTAGAGGTCATTGATGATCTGCGCCGACATCACTTCCATGGCCCGGCTCATACCCTGGGCCAAGCCGGCCGGCGTCTGTTCCGGCATAGGTTCCGCCTGCCGATAATTTTTCTGGAAAATTACCCGCTTGGTTACTTCGGCCTCATTAAGATCCAGCAAAGTCACACTGACCGCCAGGAGCGCCTTCCAGCCATCCGGGTCATCTACTTCGGCGAACTGCTGCACCGCACCCTCAACCTTAAATCGGCCGATGCCGGACTGCTGATAACCGAAGACTCCCTTGAAGAGGTTTGATTTCCTCAAATCCCGGAGGAGATAATCGGTCACCAGGTGACTCGGGTCCACCTGCCATTTGTTATGAACATAGGACTTCGTCTCCAACGGCCGGGGCAGATAAACCATGGCGTTGCTGGTGATGGATTTATCCGCGGCAAATAATTCCACCTTGATGCTTTCATTCAGAGTGGGTCTGCCGCTAAAAACCGGAGCGGGATATTCTAAGATAAAGTGGTTTGTGACTACAGGTGGTTTGCCGCAACCAGAAATTCCGGCGATCAACAGAATCATTGCTGCCGTCCAGGTTATTCCCGTTAATCGTTTCATCCGTATGTGCACCGGTCACTCCTTTAAGGTTAAGGTCTGTCTTCCCGGCCGATCTCATTAAATCTTGGGGCGGGTGGTTTGCCGAATAAAAGATCAGGCGGGCTTTCATAAATTCTTTCGGAAAATTTTTCCAAAGTTTCAGTGGTGCGCCGCAGATTCTCAGTCACTGATTGCGCTTCCATGATGACGCTCCGGGTCCTGGTCATCGTCTCCGGCAGTTTCATGTCATTAAGCTTATTTTCCAGGTCGGCCACAAATCCTTTGGCGGCAATGATCGTGGCTTTGGTTTCGGCGATGGTGCCGGCAGTTTCTTTGAGAATCTTATCGACTTTGATCTTATCGACGACAGAATTGGCTTTGCTCGTCAGAGACTGGAGATTGGCGGAGGCCTGGTCCACCTGCGTCAGGATTGACTCCAATTCTTTTCTCTTAAAGAATCCGCCGATATCTCCCACAGTGGCTCGTAATCTGGTCTGAAATTCCTTGAAAGTCGATGGAATTTAATTTTGTAATGATCGCATTAATGCCCGAAATAATGCGGGCATATTCTGAGGGTTTCGAGGGAATAACCGGATATTCCGAGGGAAAGGTCAATTTGGGGGACAGGTCGGGTGAGTCTGGTCTGCGGTAGTCCAGATCGACATACATGATGCCGGTGATGCCGGCGCTGCTCAACTGAGCCACAGTGGTCTTGGAGAGATCGCCCCGCATGTTGATCTTCATAATAATGGCCACTAATTTGTTGTCTGGAGCTATACGGATCGCTTCCACCCGGCCCACATCCACCCCGCGATATTTGACTACGGAATCTTTTTGCAGACCCTGAACCGTTTCATCCAGATAGGTGACATACGTGGTGCCCGGCTGGAAATAACCGGTTACACCGATCCAAACAATGGCCCCTGCTAACAACCCCACTCCGATAATGACAAAAACTCCAACCAGAAAACTGGAAGTTTTCTTGGCCATGAATTATTCCCTTTCCTTATGCTCGATCTGTCATCGGGGTCCGATTGAAAAAATGAATCACCCTGGGATCGGTGGCATGATCTTTTAAATATCTGGGATCGCCTTCCGCAATAATACCTTTGGCCTCTTTATCCAGCATAATAATCCGGTCGGCAATCAGAAAAATAGATTCTAATTCATGAGTAACAATGACCATGGTGGTGCCCAGTCCGGCATTCAGACTTTTAATGAGCATGTCCAGTTCCACCGCGGAAATCGGATCCAACCCGGCGGACGGCTCATCGAAGAAAAGAATGGCCGGGTCCAGGGACATGGCTCGGGCCAGACCGGCCCTTTTCTTCATGCCACCGGAAATTTCTTCCGGCAGATGATTTTCATATCCCGATAAATTTACCAGGTCCAGTTTCATCTTAACAATGAGATCGATCATTTTTCCGGACAGGTCGGTGTATTTCTGCAAGGGCAGAGAAATATTTTCCGCCAGAGTCATGGAGCCGAACAAAGCCCCGGCTTGAAAAAGCATGCCGGTCTCCATGCGCACCTGTTGCATGAGCTTGGGGTCCTGCTGGACAATATCCACGCCATTGACCAGCACCCGGCCGGCCGTGGGCTGATAAAGGCCGACAATATGTTTGAGCAGAGTGGTTTTACCGCAGCCGCTGCCTCCTAAAATGACAAAAATTTCGCCCCGGTGCACTTGAAAACTGACATCTTGGAAAACCAGATTGTCACCGAATTCGGCTCTCAGATGCTCAACGAATGATAATCGGTTCCGGCTGTGCTGATTATCAATGGAGCGCTCGATCTTTCGGTCATTTAATTATCGCGGAATATAGGTCAAGACAACGGCAAAAATCGAATCCACCACAATAATGAGAAAAATGGCTGCCACCACCGCCGAAGTCGTCGCCATGCCCACCGCTGCCGCCCCACCTCGTACTTGAAAGCCCCGTTGACAACCGATAGCTGCCACCAGAAAACCGAAAAATACAGATTTAATAAAACTGGAGGTAAAAGCGAAGACTTTCAGGATATTTTTAGTCTCCTGAATATAAGAATAGACGGTAAGGTCCAGTAAACCGACGCCGATAATGAGCCCACCGATGATGCCAAGAAGATCGGCGTAGATAGTCAGGAGCGGCACCACGATTATTGAGGCGATAACTTTGGGAAGCGTCAGAAAGAACATGGGATCCATCCCCATCACAGTGAGGGCGTCCACTTCTTCATTCACTTTCATGGTGCCAATTTCCGCGGCAAAGGCTGAGCCGGAGCGGCCGGCCACCAGAATTGCGGTCATGATCGGTCCCAGTTCCCTCACCATGGCGAGGGCCAGGAGTGAGGCGACATAAATATTAGCCCCGAACTGCTCCAACTGGACGGAGGACATAAAGGCCAGAATTAATCCCAGCAACAGGGCGATAAGACTGATAATCGGCAGTCCTTCCACCCCCGCCCGCCTCATGTAGAGAATGACATCAGACCAACGGACCAGACGGGGATTAAAACAGGTGGCGGCGAGGTCAATAATGAGTTCACCAAAAAAGGATATGACGTTATCGATGTCCTGAACAAAAGCTAGAAAACTTTCCCCTATCTCGCTGATAAAATCAATCTTTTTCCCTTCGCCGAGGAGAGGCTGGCGCTTGAGAGACTCAATATCAATGAGATCTAAAATTTTTTGAGCTTTGGCCGGGACATTATCCAGGGAACAGCTACCACCTTGAGTCTTAATGCCGTCGGCCAGTTCGAGAAGGGCCAAGGCGCCGGCGCTGTCAACGAAGTCTAAATCTCTGAGGTCCAGGGAAGTGTGAGTGGAGCTGGCTTGGGGCAGATTTATTTTTAATTTCTTTTCAAAATCCTCCACCTCTCGCAGCCCCAAATGGCCGGCAAGCAGTATTTTTCTATCGCCGTTCGGCTGGATTTCAGTTGTGAAGCTAAACGATTTATCGGCGGGCAAGCTTTTATTCATGTCCTGGAAAGGATCAGCAGCTTTAGTGATTTCCGGTGGTATTAAAATTAAGGTTAAAAAATTCTTTTTCTTCGAGATGCCATTTCTCGATATCTTTAGGTGTTAAGGCAGAACGACAATTCCTGCGACCTTGTCGTCATCTAGCAGCGGGGCTGAAATAAAATAAATTTCTGTCACCACTGGCCAAATATGCCAGATTCTGAGTGATTTTCTGTTTTTGTAAGGGTTCTGAAACTATTTTATAAGAAGAAAAATTCCGGCGGAGAAATTCATTATTGGGAAAAGTATTAACAACGTCCCTTTTTATTGAGAACGGCACTATGATAAGGACAGTCAATACAGATGTCGGCAGTTTCTCGGGAAAGATTTTTTAGTGCAGCATCTATAGCGACTATATTACCTTTAACGACTATGTTCTTCAACGACTGCTGCATCTGACGAATAATTCCACCAACTTCCTCTTTAAAGGCTAGACCCTCAGGACTTAAAGGTGGTGGCTTGGACCCGCATCCCATAACGGCTAATAGCAGCACCGTCAGCAAAATAAAAGCCGGTAATTTCAAGCTCGTTTTAAGGCGAGCGATTTTAGAAATCATATGATACTCCAAGTCAGGCGGAGGGAATGATCCTGCATTGATAGGAGGGGTCGGTAATGTGAGGTAATATATCGAAATTTATTTTTTATTTCAATATATTTCAGACAGATTCCATTGGCTGGCATTCCAATCAGAGATATCCCTGAGGACAAGCTTTATGACCATAATCAGCTAAAGTCAGATTGCCGGGAATGTGGCACTATTTGGGAGTTTCGGGATTATGGTACCAAGGACTGAACCAATACAAATAGGCAGGGTCATAGTCATACCACGATGGCGGAATCGTCCCGGTCCCCGTCGGCCACTTCCATACATTCTCAGCAGTTTGCTGGCTTGAGGGGGTGGTGGCACAGCCATGTAAAGCCACGGTTGCCAGCAGCAATGCAATTACTACCAGTAGGCGCATTTCTTACTCCTG
>CAWBKT010000016.1:0-21110 GCA_963789385.1 uncultured delta proteobacterium
AGAGTAAAACCGGGAGCGAGACCGGGCGGCGCCGGTGGCGGCAGCAGCCAAGGCATCAACTTGATTTTCTTCGATGTCGCCGAAAAATTTCAGGGTCAGGTGGATACCGGCCACCGAGGTCCAACGAACATCAGCGCCGCTTTTCCTCAAATAATCCTGCAGACCGCCGCCAACCCGGTCCGGTAGCTTTCCGGCAGGTCAATGGCCAAAAAGGCGCGTGAATCATGGCAACTCCAAGCGGAGCCAGTCCAGGGCGGTCTGGGCGGTGAGAATTTTAATTTCCTCGCGAGAGCCTGTGGAAAAGGCAGTGACGGCTTTTGACTCCCAGAGAAGTAGCCAATCCCATATAGACTGTCCCCACCGGCTTTTCCGGGGATCCTCCCGAAGGCCCGGCGATGCCGGTGACGGCTACGGCCACATCGGCATGAAACTGCGTGGCGGCTCCCAGGGCCATGGCTTCGGCGGTGGGTAGTGCTTACCGCCCCAGACGTTTGCAGCGTTGAGGCGGGCACCTTGAGGAGATCGATTTTTGCCTGGTTGCTGTAAGTGACCAGGCCCCCTAAAAAATAATCCGAACTGCCCGGCACGTTCGTGAGACGGTGGCAGATCAGGCCGCCGCTGCACGATTCGGCCACTGCCAGGGTTAATTTCCGGGCCCACAGCGATTGACCGACCTTTTCCTCCAAACTTAAGGCTCCCAGATAAGCGTTTCCCGCCGGGCTCCAACTCCCCGGTCAACTCGTCCAGGGCAGCTTCCGGGATTTGGCATCAGGGCCCCGGACGGTCACAGTCAGGTGATTTTCCGGAAAATTCGGATAATAGCCGACACAGAGGTCATCGTGGAGCCGGCCCACCCCCTGGCAAAGATGCTGCAATTGCGTCTCATGGAGACCGAAAAAACGCCAGGTTCGCTGGCAGACAAGGTCGCCGCCGGCCGCAACCTGCAACAGGGGGGGCAAAACATACGTGTCAAACAGCAGCTGCATTTCCCGGGGAACCCCCAAAGAAAATACAGCAGGGTGTCCCGGTGCTTCAAGGTGAAGCCGCACGCAGTTGCTTCGGGGTCAAGGATACAGGCACCTGTGGGAACAGGGCCAGGCGAGCAAAACGATCCTCCCAGGGCAGGCCCCTTTGCTTGAAACATTCCTGGAGACGCTGCAAGAGAACCTCATCCTGGTGCAGCGGCACCTCCAGCACCGAAGCCGCGGCGGCGGCGGTGATATCATCTTCGGTGGCCCAAGCCCCCGGTTATGATAATGAAGCGGGAACGGCTGAGAGCCCTGAGCAGGACATCTTCAAACTGGAGGGAATTATCTCCCAGAAACGTTATATAATTGACCGGAAGGCCGGATTCATGCAGGCGAGCCGCAGCATAGCGGGCATTGAGGTCGGCAACGCGGCCGGTGATTATCTCGTTGCCGGTGCAGATAATTTCACCGGTAAATTCCTGAGCATTCAAGAGGACATCCATTTAATAATAATAACAAGTATAAGCCCGGCATACATACCGGCCACAATATCATCCAGGACAATTCCCAGGCCGCCATGGAGGCGAGCATGATGAGACCGATGGGAAACGGCTTAAAAATGTCGAACCCCCGAAACAGAATCACGGCCAGCACCACAGCATAAAAATTAACCGGGCAGCCGGCCAGGGCAATGAGCTGCCCGACGACTTCGTCAACCACAATGGCCGGCGAATCCTGCTGCTGCAGAAGGATTTCAGCCTGACCGCTGAGATAGATGCTGCCGACCACAAGCAGGAGCACTACCAGGCCGTAAGCCGGAGGAGCCAGAGGTTGCAACACCCACCAAAGGGGCAAGGCTGCCAGCGAACCCCAGGTGCCGGGCATGTGGGGCAGATAGCCGACCCGAAACCAGGTGGCCAGAAGAAGAATCAGCTTTTCACGCCAGATCATAAGGCAAAGATAAAATAATCGACAAACTGCACTTTCAGTTGAAAATACACGGAGATGCTCAGTCTGTCAAGAATTGCCTGGCGCGGTATTATCAGCTTTGAAGATATTATGGAGCAGGTCAAGGAAACATTATCTTGTTTTTTCCACCCATGATACCGCATAATAACACCAGGCAATGGGAACAGGATAAAAAGGAGGATATGCCTGGCGTGACGTCTTGGTCCGGTCATCCCTCCCTGGCCGACTCCCGCCTAAGGTTTTTAGAATGATCAGAAATCACAAAAGGAAATCGCGTTATATGATTGGAAAACTCCTGGCCGTGACTGCCTCCGGTCTTATGCTGGCGGCAGCTTTGCCTAAATTCAACCAGACCTTTTTTCTCTGGGTTGGCTTAATTCCTTTCCTGTGGGCCCTCCGGGGAGTTTCGGGCCGCAAGGCTTTTATTCTGGGTTACTGCAACGGGCTGGCGCAAAACCTGCTGATGCTGTACTGGATTATTTATGTTACGGTAATTTATGGAAATCTGCCATTCCGGTAGGAGTTATCCTCCTTATCCTCCTGGCCGGTTATGTGAGTTTTACCGTGGATTTTGGGCCCTGCTCTATACTTGGGGCAAAAGCCGGGGACTGGCCGGAACCTGGTGGGGGCCGGTCCTGTGGGTCAGCCTGGAATTCATCCACACCTATATGATTACCGGCTTTCCCTGGATGTTGCTGGGATATGGTTTGCAGCAATCCCCCTATCTCATTCAGGTTGTTGATATCACCGGGGTGTATGGTCTGTCGGCCCTCGTTGTCCTGGTCAATGTCGGTCTTTTCAAACTGCTGCAAGGCTGGGCCGAGGGACGCCTGGTAATACGGCCGGCCCTGGCGGCCACGGTTTGCCTGATTGGCTGCCTGATGTACGGCTTTGTCCGACTGCCGGAGATCCAGCGGCAGATGGCCAAGAGCCCGAAGCTGAGGGTGGCCGTAGTGCAGGGTAACATCGAACAGGGCAAAAAATGGGATCCTGCCTATCAGGCCGCAACTATTAATATTTATAAAGAATTAACCCTTAAAATCAAACCTGAGGACCCCAGGCTGGTGGTTTGGCCCGAGACCGCGGCGCCTTTCTTTTTTTTACGGGACAAGAAGCTGTCCCCGTTAGTTACCGATATTGCCCGTCAGAGCGGCAGTGACCTTTTGTTCGGCAGTCCGGCCTTTGAAACCGGCCCTGAAGGAGAGACCTTTTTTAACCGGGCCTTTTTATTAGCAGCAGATGGCAATGTCGTGGATTATTATGATAAAGCCCATCTGGTCCCCTATGGTGAATATGTGCCGTTGCGGCGGTTCATGCCTTTTATCGGCAAAATGGTGCCCATGGTGGGCGATTTTATCGAAGGGCCGCAGGGAAAAGTAATTGCCAGGCCGGAAGCCGACCTCGGCACCTTGATCTGTTTTGAGTCCATCTTTCCTTACCTGAGCCGGGCCATGGTGCAAAACGGCGCCAATCTTTTAGTCAATATTACCAATGACGCCTGGTTCGGAAAGACCAGCGCGCCCTACCAGCACCTGGCCATGTCAGTGACCCGGGCGGTGGAAAACCGGGTTTCCCTGGCCAGGGCGGCCAACACCGGCATCAGCGCCCTGGCGACGCCGGACGGCAGTATCCTCTGGCAGTCGGATCTGTACGTCACCGCGGCCCAGGTGAAGCCTTTGCCGATATTGTCGGGCGGCAGTTTTTACACTCATTACGGCGACCTGTTTGCCTGGCTGAGCTGCGGCCTGGCTCTTTTAGGCCTGATTGCGGGCCTGGCGACGGGCCGCCGGATACGAAGATGACAAATTCCATGATTATAAAGACAGACACAGAATTTAAGTGCGGCTACGTGGCTCTCTGCGGCGCCCCCAATGTGGGCAAATCCACCCTGTTAAACAGGTTGGTGGCGGACAAAGTGGCCATCACCTCACCCAAACCGCAAACGACCCGTCACCGTCTTTTGGGAGTGGTTAATCTCCCCCGGGCCCAGATTCTTTTTCTGGATACGCCGGGACTCATGGACCCCAAAGGCCTGCTCAATGAAAATTTGATCAAGGCGGCGGTAAGCGCTTTACACGACGCCGACGCGGTTGTCTGGCTGGTAACGCCACAGGAGCAGAAATTTGAGCAAGAAGTGATTCTTTCCCATCTGCGCCTGATATCCCAGCCGCTGATTATTGCCATCAACAAAATTGACACCGTACCCAAGCCGAAGCTCTTGCCGCTTCTGGAGTACTACCACACCCTCAGGCCGGAGGCGCCGGCAGTGCCCATAGCCGCTCTCACCGGAGACGGCTTGACACATCTGTTAAACGAAATTGTGGATCGACTGCCGGCGTCGCCCCCTTTATTTCCCACGGATCTGCTCACGGACCAGACTGAAAGGTTTCTGGCGGCGGAGTTCATTCGGGAACGGGTCTTTCATCACACCTCCCAGGAGATTCCGTACGCCGCGGCGGTTAAGATCGAAGAGTTCGACGAAACCCAGCGGCCGCGGCTGGTAAAAATTCGAGCCGTTATTTACGTGGAGCGGGATTCCCAAAAGGCCATCATTATCGGCAAAAAAGGGAGCATGCTAAAAATCATCGGCCAGGAAGCGAGGGAGGAACTGGAGAAACTGTTGGACGCCAAAATTTTTCTGGAACTTTGGGTCAAAGTGTGGAAAAACTGGCGCAAGGACCCCCGGGCCTTGCGGGAATTGGGGTATGTGATTTCGTAGCAGGCTAGAGGCGATGGGCTATGGGCTATGGGCTGGAGGAATTCAATTGACAATTGCCTGTTTTCAGGTTTCGTGGCGATTTTTTAGAATTGCCGACCTATATAAAAACCGTGAGCAGTAAGCCGAAAAGACTGGATTGATCAAGATGACCTTATTGGTTTTCATGCTTCGTGGTGATTTTTACACATAAGGACTTTTGGGAATAAGGCTGGTCATGCAACGGTTAACCCCCTTAAGAAAATGGCGATGCATTTTCGCAGCCGGTCTGGCGTTATGGCCGCTGCCGGCCCTGGCCATCCAAACTCACGGCCATCCGGAGGGTCTCTATGCGCATCAGATGGGGCACGTTGCCTTCCTGGGAGCCATGATCTATGTCTGCTGGCAGCTCCGGCAGCGGCGACTGTTGGCCCGCCTCGGGTTTCAGCGCCTGTTTTGGGCCTGCATCCTCTTTGGAGTCTGGAATATCTTAACCTTCTTTGGCCATTGGGCCGAGGAAGGGCTTGATCCCGGGGCCATTGACCGGCAGGCGGGACATTTTTTCAGGCAACTGCACATCACCGATCTGGGCGGTTTGATTTATTATCTGGCAACTCTGGACCACCTTATCCTGGTTCCGGCCCTGTGGTTGCTTTACCTGGCACTCAAGGCCTTTCTAACCGAACAACAGCAGAAGCAGGCACGACCATGATCTGGTCCCTGGCCCCAAGTCTGGTGGTGGATATTTCCGGCTCCATCCTGGCCATAATCCTGGCAGGACTGTGTTTCAGCCTGGTGCGGCGACTTCTGCGTCAGGAACCGGATAACGCGCTGTGGATCTTTTTATTCTGGTTTTGCACGGCCCTGGGGATTTTCGCCTGGTCCCGTTCCCTGGGTCATATCTCCAAACACGTGCTGATTCTCTCCGGGTATCCCCAGGTCTGGAAGACCCTGGCGCCCTATAGCGGCGCCATCAATACGTTTACGTTTATCCTCATTGCCAGCGTCACCGTTTTTTTTCAACATTTCCAGCTCATATACCGTCGCATGTCCGCTAACCACGCGGAACTGGAAACCTTCAGCCGGGATATCCTCAATCTCAACCGGGACCTGGAGACCATGGTGATGGAGCGCACCATGGCGGAAATGGCCCTGGGGGTGGCGGACGGCATCCGCAACCCCATCACGGTCATCGGCGGTTTCAGCCGCCTGCTGCTGAAACGCTTACCCGGCGACGACCCGACCCGGGAGTGGCTGACCACCATCGCGGCGGAAACCAAGCGCATGGAGGAGATGGTCACCAAATTTGAATCCCTGGCGGAAAAACGGGAATATTTTTTCGACCAGGAAGACCTGAATCAGGTGGTGGAGACTACCCTGATCATGCTGGCCCCGGAATTTGAGGCCAAAGAGATTCAACTCAAGACCTCCCTGTGGCCGGAGCCGCTTATCGGCAAGATCAATAGCCACCTGCTGCGGGTGGCTCTGTCGCACCTGGTGCGCAACGCCATTGAAGCCACCCCCCGGGGCGGCGGCATCAGCCTGACCACCAGACGGGCAGATGAACTGGCCTATCTGGAATTAGAGGATACCGGCCGGGGCATGGCCCCGGAGATCGTGGACCAGGTTTTTACCCCCTTTTACACCACTAAGATCGGGGGCTCGGGCCTGGGTCTGGTGTTTGTGCGCCAGATCGTGGAAGAACACCGGGGCACGATCAAGATTGAGAGTGAAGTAGCCGAGGCACCCGAATCCTGATCTCCCTGCCCCAGAGGTTTGCGCCCCAGGAACGCTCGGATTTCCGGCCGATGCAGTGATTTTTCTATTTGTATATATCTCATTGAATTAATTTAGTTTAATTGGTATTAAATCAATTTTATCGCGCTTCTGTATCGCGTTTCCGTCGCGGTTGTTTTGCGATACCGGCGCGATTGTTTCCCCTTCATTATTCGCTAATTTTGCGGTTATTGCGTAAATGGGGCTCGGTTGTTCAGACATACTTTTCATCTTTTCGATGCCGATGTCTCACAGCAAGGGGAGTCTATAGAGGCCGCCAATTGCGAAAAAATTTATTTTTATTAACTTCCTGAAATTAATCATATCCTTGCCATTTAATATAACTTTTTCGCGATTATATCCCGCTTTTGTCGCGCTTCTGTCGTGGTTGTTTTTCGATACCGGCGCGATTGTTTCCCGTTCATTATTCACTAATTGAAGATCTACACTGAAAACTGACCCCCAATTGCCATTGAAAGTTGACCCCCTGAGAGATAAACCGATGCCAAGCGTATCTGAAGAATATAATACCAGAAGCAGAAAAATTTTCCAGAACAGGGGGGACAGATGTCACATTATGGTCAGGAGACTTCAAAATTGTCAAAAAATACACCAAAAGCCGGGGTTATCTTCGAACCAATAACGGCAAGATAAAAGAAAATAGTAATATTTCTTTATGATGTTACCAGCTCCTACCTGGAGGGCGTCAACAACATCCTGGCCGCTTTCGGATACAACCGGGACGGCAAAAAAGGCAAACAGCAACTTGTCATCGGACTTCTGACTGGACCTGAAGGCGCACCGGTGGCGGTGCGGGTATTCGCCGGCAACACCCAGGACACGAAAACCGTGGCGGAGCAGATCCGCACCTGAAATTACTTTACCCGAAATCCTGCCCCTCAGAAAAGTCCATGTAGCCACGAGAAAAAACTATCAAAAGATTAATATCTAATTCAATATCAATTTGTTATGGCACAGTTATGACTTTATTTTTCTGAAACATCCGCTAAAACGTGAGATGAACCGGCGCTTGACGAACCAAAACCATGGCGAGGAGGAAAATTTCTTCCGTCAACCTTGCCGTCCTTTATTTTGGGGTTATAATACCCGAATGGAAACGTTCCGCCACAACCTCTCGCCCGTAGAAGTGAAACTCTTTTTAAAAAGTTCTGCTGCCTTAACCGAAAACCTGGCCATCAGATATGTCCATAAGATTTCGGTTCCCTGCCCCCGCTGCGGTTATTCCGAGCTTTGTTATGGGGCCGCGATCAGTTATTTTGCCAGCAGTTCCGACAAGACTACCCATGAGATAACCGTCTGCCTCCACTGCGGCTTCAAAGATCTAAGCACCCTCACCACCTGCGAAAGATTATAATACATCTATTTAACCGGGTTTCATTGAGTGCCGGGAAATTGAGAGGCAATATTAATCTTTGGCGTTTTTATCGTATTGATCCAGAGGAGACAGAAATTTCTGATAATCTGAGGGGGTTTTGCCGTCCGGGTCCAGAATTAGATACTTATTCTCTTCGGTTGGTTTGACAGGCAAGGTAAACTGATACTGGTCCTGGGGGCCTAATTTTTGTTTGTTTTGCCAGTCCGGCGGTAAAATAATGTTGTTCTGGTCCTGCCCGGCCGGAGTATTTTCGGAGCAAACCATGGAGGCAGCTCCTACCGCTAAAGCTAAAACTATATAAAATATAAGCAACTTATGGAAAACCATCAACATATCCTACCTGATAAATTTTATAATTTTATAGAATTATAATATAAACAGATACACGGTAGCAAAAAAATTTTCAAACTTGCTAGCTTGTACATCGGCACACCCAATTGTTACTTCAGATTGGCAGGCGAAGAATTTTTTACCCGCGGTGAATTTTGTGATAATTATCACTTGCATCCTTTCCCTTTGGCGTGATAAAAGAAAAAATTGAATAGGATAACCAGGGAGGTTTAGATTGGCAGTATTAGGGTTGTGGCCGGCGGCACATATTCTTAAGGTCAGGCAATTTACTTGAACGTTTACAATATCTGTGAAAAAGTGCCGGAAATAAAGCAAAGGCAAGACTGCATTGGAGCTTGGAGAAGTTTTTAAGAGCGTGGCAGACCGGGTAAAATGGCCATACCCGGGTTTGCGCCAATTTTTAATATCGAAAAAAGAATAAGGGCAAAAGGAATGGATCATGAGGATTAAAACGCTGGATGATTTACAGGCGGTGAAAGCGGAGGGGGTAAAGCTGACTTACCCCGAGAAAATCAAAATAATGGTAGGGATGGCCACCTGCGGTATTTCAGCGGGCGCCGATAAGGTCTACCAGACCTTGGAAAAAAAGATCAAAGAGCTAGGGGGTGGATGCAGTCCTGGAAATGACCGGCTGCATCGGGTTCTGCCAGCGGGAGCCGCTGGTGGATGTGATATATCCCCACAAAGTGCGGCTTTCGTACCAGGGCATGACGCCGGCAAAGGCCGAGGCTATGGTTGAGGCCATCAAAGCCGGGGAGATCTACCCGGAAAACCTCTTGTGCCGGATTGATCAAGAGGAGATTGTCGTTGAGGGAAAGACGAAGGTTTACGCCAACCCTCATCCGGTGGAACTACCGGTGGAGGCGCCCAAATATGAGGACGTGCCTTTTTTCAAAAAACAGGTGAAAATTGCGCTTAGGAATTGCGGCTATATTCATCCGGAGCGTATCGAGGAATATATCGGTCGGGGCGGCTACCTGGCCTTGTATAAGGCCCTGAAGGAAATGCAGCCCATCGATGTCATTTCCACGGTCAAGGCCTCGGGCCTGCGGGGCCGGGGCGGCGGCGGTTTCCCCACCGGCATGAAGTGGGAATTCTGCTACAAGAACCAGGCCGACCAAAAATACGTCATCTGCAACGCCGACGAAGGCGACCCGGGGGCGTTTATGGACCGGGGCATCCTGGAAGGCGACCCCCACGCGGTTGTGGAAGGCATGGCCATCGGCGCCTACGCCGTGGGAGCCAGCGAAGGTTATGTCTACTGCCGGGCGGAATACCCACTGGCCATTGAAACGCCTGGAAATCGCCATGCAGCAGGCTGAAGACATGGGGCTTGTTGGGCGATAATATTTTCGGCTCCGATTTTTCTTTCCGGCTGAAAATCCGGGAGGGCGCCGGGGCCTTTGTCTGCGGCGAAGAAACCGCCCTGATTGCCTCCATTGAAGGCAAGGTGGGGGAACCCCGCCAGCGTCCGCCCTTCCCGGCGCAAGCCGGTCTCTGGGGCAAACCCACCATCATCAATAACGTCAAAACCTGGTCCCACATTGCCCCCATCATCGTCCGGGGCCCCGAATGGTACGGCTCCTATGGGACCGAAACAAGCAAGGGCACCACGGTCTTTGCCCTGGTGGGCAAAATCAACGATGCCGGCCTGGTGGAAATTCCCCTGGGGACCACCCTCCGGGAAATGATCTTTGACATCGGCGGCGGCATTGCCGGCGACCGGGAATTTCAAGGCCGTGCAGACCGGTGGACCTTCCGGCGGCTGCATCCCGGCCAAGTATCTGGATACCCCGGTGGAATACGACTCTCTGGGCAAGCCTTAGGGTCAATTATGGGTTCCGGCGGCATGATCGTCATGGATGACCGGGACTGCATGGTGAACGTGGCCAAATACTTTCTGGATTTTACCCAGGAAGAGTCCTGCGGCAAATGCACCCCCTGCCGGGAAGGAACTCCCCGGATGTTGGAAATATTGGAGGAAATCACTCAAGGAAAAGGCAAACCAGAGGATATTGATAGACTGATCAAGATGTCCGAACTGATCAAGAAGGCTTCCCTCTGTGGCCTGGGGCAAACCGCTCCCAACCCGGTGCTTACCACCATCAAATATTTCCGGGAAGAATATGAGGCTCACATCAGGGATCAGAAATGCCCGGCTAAAGTCTGCAAGGAACTCATCACCTTCCGGGTAAATGAAGAAACCTGCAATGGTTGCCATCGCTGCTTCCTGGTGTGTCCGGTGCAAGCCGTTGAGGGCGAAAAGAAAAAAATGCATACAATTATCCAAGAAAAGTGCATCAAATGTGGGACCTGTTTCGACAAGTGCAAGTTTGACGCTATAATTGTGGAATAGATGAGGCATGCTATGGTGAAATTAACGATAAACGGTAAATTAGCGGAAGTTCCTGAGGGCGCCACGGTACTGGAGGCAGCCCGCCAGGCCGGTTTTAAGATACCAACCCTCTGTCATTATGAGGCGATCAAGCCCTACGGCGGCTGTCGTCTCTGTGTGGTGGAGATTACAGCCGGAGGCCGCACCAGTATGACGGCTTCCTGCTCATACCCAGTGGCTGAAGGGATCACGGTGCAGACTGATACTCCGGAGGTCCTGGAAGCCCGGCGCTTAGTCATTGATCTGTTGTGGTCCCGATGCCCCGATTTGCCTATTTTGAAATCCATTGCCCTGGATTTAGGGGTTAAGGCGCCCAGTTTCCCCTTGGGAGACAGCACTTGTGTTCTCTGTGATCTTTGTACCCGGGTCTGCAATGAAATCGAGCATCAGGGCGTCATCGGCATGGTGGGACGCGGTGCCAAACGGGAAGTTACAACTCCTTTCGGGGAATTTTCAGATGTCTGTCACACCTGCGGCGCCTGCGGTTTTGTCTGCCCCACGGCCTGCATCCATGATGTCGTCAAAATTCAGGCCCCTTGTACCCTTACCTGTCCGGCCAAAATCAATGTCCAGGGCTATGTTCAGTTAATCAAAGACGGGAAATATGAGGAAGCGGTCAAACTTATTATGGACCGCCTGCCCTTACCGGGCGTGTTAGGCCGCGTCTGCCCTCACCCCTGCGAAGAAGAGTGCCGCCGGGCCACCGTCGATCAGCCCGTGTCCATCTGTAACCTGAAGCGTTTTGCCTCCGACCAGGTGGATTGGAAAGCCATGAAGGTGCCCACGGAAAAGGCCCGTCCGGAAAAGGTGGCCGTCATCGGCTCGGGTCCGGCGGGGTTGGCCTGCGCCTATAATCTGGCCCGCAAAGGCTACCGGCCCACCATCTTTGAGGCCCTGCCGGTGACCGGCGGTATGCTGCGCGTCGGCATCCCGGATTATCGTCTGCCCAAGAATATTCTGGACCAGGAGATTGACAACATCCTGAGCCTGGGAGTGGAGCTGAAGCTCAACACCGCCATCGGCAAGGACTTCACCCTGGACAGCCTCTTCGCCGATGGCTATAAGGCCGTCTTCCTGGGAACCGGCTGCCATGTGGGCATGAAGATGAACGTGCCCGACGAGGATGCTAAAGGGGTCATGCAGGGGGTGGATTTCCTGCGCCAATACGTCCTTAAACAACCCTTTGAGCTGGGGAAAAACGTGGCTGTCATCGGCGGCGGCAACGTGGCCATTGACGTGGCCTGCACCGCCCTGCGGCTCGGCTCCAAGGTCACCTTGGTCTACCGTCGGACCCGGGATGAAATGCCGGCCCATCCTTGGGAAGTGGAACAGGCGTGCTCAGAAGGCGTGGAGAACATGTACCTCACTGCGCCGGTGGCCGTGGTCACCGAAAACGGCAAGGCTAAGGCGCTGAAGTGCCAGAAGATGGAATTGGGCGAACCAGACGCTTCGGGCCGCCGTCGTCCGGTCCCCGTGGCCGGCTCTGAATTCGATCTGCCGGTGGATATGATTATCCCGGCCATCGGTCAGCGGGCTAACACCAAGTATCTGGAAGGCAGCGGCGTCAAACTCACCAAATGGGGGACCGTGGAAGTTGACGAGGCCACCTACGCCACTTCTCGGCCAGGCATCTTCGCCGCTGGGGATTTACAGGCCGGCCCCTGGATTGCCATCGGCGCCGTGGCCGGCGGTATGGATGCGGCCGAATCTATCGACCGCTATTTGAAAGGGCTGGCCCTGGATGAAGGGCGTTCCAAAAGGAAGCGTCCTCCTCACCGCCCCGCGGCGTTTCCCAAAGGCGGCGTGGTGGAGCTACGCCAGGAAATGCCCACCCTGCCCCCCGAATACACCTGTTCCTGTTTCGTGGAAATCGCCACCGGTTTTCCACCGGAGCAGGCCCGGGCCGAAGCGTCCCGGTGTTTGAATTGCTACACGGAACTGATGGATGTCATGGATCCGCGGACTGCATGAGGTACCGGCAGCCGTGGTGCAAAAGAAGCTGCAGGAGCGCACGGCCTATGCCGATGCCGCCGATGAGGCCACGGTAGCCGCCATCATCAACAAATACCGGGAGGAGCGGGGCAATATGTTGCCCATCCTGCTGGGCATCAACCGCACCTTCAACTGGCTGCCCCGGCCGGCCCTGGAGCATGTGGCCGATGAACTGCATCTGCCCTTGGCCGACATTCTGCGGGTGGCCACCTTCTACAACGCCTTCAGCCTGGTGCCCCGGGGCAAGTACATCATCAGCGTCTGCCTGGGCACCGGTTGCTTCGTCAAAGGCTCCCCGCGCCTCGTGGATCGTCTGGAAAGAGAACTGAAAATTAAATCCGGTCAAACCACCGAGGACATGATGTTCACCCTGGAGGCGGTGCGGTGTATCGGCTGCTGCGCCCTGGCCCCTGCGGTCCGGGTCAACGAAGACACCTACGGCCGCCTGATTCCGGATAATATTCCCAAGATTTTGAAGATTTATACGGAGCAGTGAGTCGCTAAAGTGTTACCATAAGACTTGGTATAATATAGAAAACCGGCGGGTCTCAGACCCGCCGGTTTTTTCTATGAAGTTATTTAGGTTATGAAAATCTTTATGTATTCATTTGAAGCTTAATCCCGGCGGCCCATGAGGCGTAACAGCATCAAGAAGAGGTTGATGAAATCCAGGTAAAGCCGCAGGGCGCCAATGACCGCGGCCTTGCTTTCGCTGGCGGCATCGGTAAAACCGGCGGCCGCCATATTTTTGATGGCCTGGGTGTCATAGGCGGTGAGACCCACAAAGACAATGATGCCGATATAGGTGGTCACCCAGTAGATAGCTTCACTCTGCAGCCAAAAGTTGACCAGGCTGGCCAGGATAATGCCCACCAGGCCCATGAAGAAAAAGCTGCCCCAACTGGTGAGATCCCGTTTGGTGGTGTAGCCGTAGATACTGGTAATGCCAAAGGTGCCGGCGGTGACGAAAAAGGTGCTGGCGATGGAGGACCGGGTATAGGCCAGAAAAACCACGGACAGCGTCAAACCGGTTAGTCCGGCATAGAGGAAAAACAAGAGGGTGGCGGTGGTGGGTGCCAACCTGTCGATGGCGGCGCTCAGGCCGATGACCAACCCCAGTTGGCCGATGATTAAAGCGAAAAAGATCAGTTGATTGCCTAAGATGAGGCGGGTCAACGTCGGACTGGCGGCAGTATAATAGGCGACAATGGCCGTCAGGGCCAATCCTAATCCCATCCAGTTATACACCCGGCGGATAAACTCGCCTTGCAGCGCCGCTACCCGCTCCGGGGAGGAAAAGCTTCTTACATCCATGCGAGACTCCTTATTTTTTTTGATTGACTATTAATTATCGGCAGCTTCTTCATTCACTTAAAACGAGCCATACAACTCCAGAGTTGCACTAGAAAAACTGTGAAACTTTTTGCGCTATAGGTTGTTAATAAAAATGCTGGTGATTAGAGGCCGATGACAATTTGCCTTGCTAATATTATTATACTTATAATCTGCGGATGCAACCTAAGAGATGCGGCAAAAACGGCTAACCATTTATTATTTAAAATTTTTAATAATGTGCCGCTAGATTTCCGATTTTATTAACTTGACAGGGAACAGCAGATATTTTAATTATCAACTAATGGTTGCAAGAAGTAACCAATACTGAAATCATGTTTTAAGTTCGCAAAGGAGGGTTAATCATGAAGATTAAAAAAGTGGTCAAGAATGCCAACGGTTTATGCAAATGTAAAAAAGCCTGCTAATCCTTTCATAAGACAATTACCGGGGGCGCCAAGGCGTCCCTTTTTTATTGGCAAAAAATTGCTGAAGAATGATAATGATAGACGTTTGGAAGAAATAGAGATGCGCGAGGTTATTTGCCGAAGGTACTGTTCCTATTACAAGCCTCAGAAAAACGAGGCGGAAAAATGTCTGGCCTTCGAGCTGCTGAATGCCTGGGCCGCCCAGGCTCCTGAAATGAGAGCTGCCCTGGCGAGGAGTCCGGAGACTGTTGCCGACGCTGATTTCCTTCCCATTAGGTCAGAGCCTAATGGCAATACCGGGGCTTTGGGCAACCAGGATCGAGCCCCGGGTAAAGAAATCTCGCTTCAAACCATAGAAAAGATTATCTGTTCCCATTGTGTTTTCAGGAGTCAGGGCTGCGACTTTGCCAACAAGGTCCCGGGGGCGGCGCCATGCGGTGGAGTAAGGGCATTGGGGTTGTTACTTGTAGATGGGAAGATCTCGGCAAGGATCTTAGTGAAGCCTGGGATCGATTTTTATCAGCGGCATACTTGAGGCTGGGGGAACATGTCTCTCTGCGCTACTTGGAGACGCCGCACCTCTATGACCGGCAGGCAGATGAGTTATATGAAATAAATGAAGAAGGCTTTGCCTGGCTGACCCGGTGCGACGGCACCACGCCGGGTTTGGCCGGGCAGGCGGACAGAGAATTTTTAGAGGTTTTGCTCGGTGAATCATTATTGGCCTGTGGGGCATCCCCTTCCCCAAGGAATTTAAGCTGGCGGAAATCGCCGGTGCCATCATTGCGTTACCTGGAGTTATTGCTCACCGAGAGGTGCAATCTGCGCTGTCGCCATTGCTACCTGGGAGAGGCCGGAGAGCGAGAACTTCCTTTTGAGGCAGTCCTGCAAACATTGGAGGAATTTCAAAATATGCAGGGATTGCGGGTATTGCTTTCGGGGGGCGAACCGCTGCTTTATAGCCGCTGGCAGGCTTTAAACGAGCGCTTGCCGGAGTTTGAACTGCGCCTGGTGCTGTTAAGTAATGGTTTATTGTTGACGGACGAGGTGATAGGGCAACTTAACGTCGATGAAGTCCAACTGAGTCTGGATGGTATGGAAACCGGCCATGAATTAATCAGGGGAACAGGCACCTGGAAGAAAACTGTGGGGAGGATCAAGGCCTTGCAAGACGCCGGGCTGGAAGTTTCCATAGCGACAATGATTCATCGGGGTAATCTGGACGAATTGGAGAAAATGCAAAATTGGCTGCATAAACTGGGAATACGAGAGTGGAACCTCGATATTCCCTGTATCAGTGGCCGGTTAAATCAGAATCAGGAATTATGGTTGAACCCGGAGGAGGCAGGGCACTACTTAGAGTTTGGTTTTGGCGGCTCGGATCATGGGAGTACCGGCAATTTTGCCTGTGGCCGGCATCTGGCCGCGGTTTTAGCTAACGGCAAGGTGGCGAAATGTGGTTTATTTGGAGATGAACCGCTGGGCAGCCTGGACGAAGGGCTGGAAAATTGCTGGCTAAGGTTACAGCACCGCCGTCTGAGCGAATTAGATTGTGCTTCTTGTGTTCATATATCTGAGTGCCGGGGCGGTTGCCGGTTTCGGGCCGGCCGCGGTTTGGCGCCGGATCCGGTAATGTGCGCCCGTTATGGGATTGATCCTAATATATTCAGGAGATAGATGATGCTTAAAACGTATGATTGTTTGATGAGGGCAAAAGCTGAAGGTGGGGAAACGGTGTTGGGCAGCCGGGAATTAGAAACTGAGGCCTGTTATTTAATCTACGGGATTTTGGAGCCGGGACAGAAAGGCCGGGTCATCAATCCCGGTCCCGGGCACGAAGAGATATTTTGCCTGGTAGCCGGCGTGGCCACCCTGGTGGGGCCGGAGGGGCCGCAAAATTTGAAGGTGGGGGAAGCGGTTTATCTCAAGGGTGAGGTAAATTATACCTTGGAAAACAATCAGAAAATGCCGGCTGTATACATTGCCGCCGGCGGGCACAGCGGCGAGGGCCATCACCACTAAAAAATAATTTTAAAGGCGAGGTTGCTGTTAAGGGAAAAATTATGGCAGATCCGAAAAACCTTGATTTCAGCAAATATGACCGACCTGAAATACTTCAGGTGCTGTTCCACCCCAGACCGGAGTGGGGTGGGATATTTGGGGGCGGTGGTGGAGGCGGGTTGGATATCATGATTCCTGTGGAGCCGGATATAGCCATCGGCGGTCGCTTTCATATCCGGGCTAAAGACGATCCCAATATTTTATTTTTCCACGGCAACGGTGAAATTGTGGCAGATTATGATGAGATGGGACCGGTATATAACCGCCTGGGAATAAATTTTCTGCCGGTGGATTACCGAGGCTACGGCCGCTCCGGCGGCCAGCCCAGCATCACCTCAATGATGCGGGATTGCCATAAAATTTTGCATTATGTGGCATCGTGGCTGTCAGAGCAGGAACATACCGGACCGCTCCTCCTGATGGGAAGGTCTTTGGGGAGCGCTTCGGTACTGGAACTGGCAGCCGCATACCCTGAGAAAGTGGCCGGATTGATTATTGAAAGCGGATTTGCAATGGCCGGCCCGCTGTTGCAGCTATTAGGGATGAATCCCGCCTCCCTGGGATTTGACGAAGAGTCCAGTTTTAACCATATCGCTAAAATTAAGAGTTGGAGCAAGCCGTTACTGATCATTCACGCCGAATTCGATCACATTATTCCTTTCAGGGATGGCCAGACTCTTTATGAGGCGTGTCCGGCCAAAGACAAGACACTGCTGAAAATAGCCGGCGCCAATCACAACGACATATTTTTCCGTGGTTATGAACAATACCTGTCGACAGTGAAAACCTTTGTTGCTAATGTTAAAAAGGATTCAGAGCATTAAAGTCGCGGTTTCCGCCGGCCTGCTCTGCCTCGTTAATTGAGAAGGGGACGGGAGCCGAATATGTTGGAAAGGTGGCGAAATCGCCCTCGCTGGGAAATTGGCGTTTCCAGCCCCTGGGCCATATAAAGTTCTGAAGCAGCGGTGTCAAAGACGACACTGTTGACATTGCCGGGATTGGCAACGACCGTGTCGCTGAGTATTTGTTGGGCTTTCATTACGTCCATAGTCCCGGGGCGCAAAAGTTCTTGCAGGCGCCGGTCCCGCAGCAGACTATAATCTTGAGAGAAGCAGAAAGGTTCGAGAGGCGATAACGGGGGCCGGCGGAAGGGCGCTCCCTTGACGGCTTGCATGGCTGGAGACTGGTAATGATTTGTGGCAGTTAAAATTCCATCTACCGGCACCCGGACCCGCCGCTGAAGCGCCGAAACTTCCAGCAGCAGCGCCTCCTCTGGTGAGGCCAGGATAAGATTGGCGCCGAGGGTCCCCGGTAAACTGGCGATGCCGGCGGCCACTTCCAAAGGCGAAGTATGATGCTGTAAGGACAGGCGGTTACGCAGGGCGGATGGCACCCCGGCCATGGAAACGTCCGAGGTTGAGGCGGTCAATTGCCCTAAAGCTACCCGGGAATGGTTCATGCCGGTACATACCCCGACATAACCAGGCCAGGCAATGGATACCAGCGGCTGCCCATCTCCTGGAAAAAGCACAAAAATAGTATTAAAGCGGCACATCACCCGGGCGAAAAGAGGATAATCGAGGTTGCGCCCGACCAAAAAACGGGAAGATTGGTTCTTCTGCGACAGGGCCGCAAAAGCAGAACACCGAGGGATATTGTTCAGCAGGTCATCCATGACATTAATGAGAAGGATGAAGCTGACGTGCATTCCGGCGCCAGAGGCGACGGCGTTGATTTCATCCCAAAGGGGAGTGGGGATAAACGGCCGAAAACGTAAGGCAAAGAGGCAGGCGGCAACATATAACGGCAAGGCGCCGATATTAAAGGTAAGCCGGGCCAGGTAGCTTAAAAACTCCCGGCGCAGGTGTTTTATGTCATCTCTTAATATCCGGCCATGAGCCAAGCCCATTTCAACCGGGGAACCTGTCAGGCGGACTATTTGCAGGCCGGGTTCTTTGAGCAATAAAGAGTTAACTGAATTTTCCCATTATATTATTAATTAACCGGCGGCGGTGGAGATGTTGCTAGGCATTAAAAATCCATGCTAACAGGAGAGGTGGTCGGGACGACTGGATTTGAACCAGCGACCCCAGCGTCCCGAACGCTGTGCTCTACCAGGCTGAGCCACGTCCCGACTCATCCATATAATTTATCTTAAAGAAAATTATTGAGCAAGTAAAAACTGCCAAATATCAACGAAAGGTCGGGTATGGGCATTACAGGTACATAAGGAACAGGCACGATTATGGAAATTATGCCGGGCGGTGCCAACTTAGATGGTTGAGGAAAAGGATTCAGGTCAAGATCGCCTGGAGCCTTTGATATATGCATGAGGTTGGGAACGAACCTGATTATTATAATTAATGTTATCGGTAATGCAGAATTTTAGGATGCCGGCCTCTGATTAACAAACAAGAAATTTATTGATTTCTAGAAGAAATACAGCTCGAGATGAATGAATATTTAAAGGTATTTGCCTTAATTTTGATTATCAGTTCGTTGTCAGCCGGCTGCCAGCCGTCCGACGATACACAGCCTTTAACCTCCGGAAAGGATAGCGGTCCGGCTTACGGGGATATTTTCATCGACGGCTCCATCGGCGATGCCACCACCTTGATTCCTCCCCTGGCCTCGGACTCGGCCTCGCATGAAATTGCCTCTTTAGTTTACAACGGCTTGGTGAAATATAGCGGTGACCTTAAATTGGTGGGAGACCTGGCAGACAGTTGGGAAATTTCTCCGGATGGTTTGACCATTACTTTCCACCTGCGCCGGGGGGTGCGCTGGCATGACGGGGCGCCTTTTACGGCGCAGGACGTCTTATTTACCTATCAATTAATGGTAGACCCCAAGACCCCTACGGCCTATTCGGGTGATTATAAGCAGGTGCAAACGGCGGAGGCATTGGACGATTACACCTTTCGGGTCACCTACGCCAAGCCTTTTGCACCGGCCCTGGGAAGTTGGGGACTGGCCATTCTCCCCAAACACCTGTTGGCCGGTCAGGACATTACCAAATCTCCTCTGGCCCGGCATCCCATCGGCACCGGTCCGTACAAGTTTCTCTCCTGGAAAACCCAGGATCGCATCAGGTTAACTTACAATCCCGATTATTTCGAAGGCCGGCCTAATTTTAACGGGTATATTGCCATGGTCAAGCCCGATCAGGCGACCATTTTCTTAGAGTTGAAGGCCGGCAATATCGACCGCACCGGTTTGACGCCATTGCAGTATACGCGGCAGACGGAATATCCTAAATTTCAGAAAATGTTTAATAAATATCGTTATGTGGCTTTTGCCTACACCTATCTCGGCTACAATTTATTAGACCCCAAATTCAAAGATGTCAGGGTGCGCCAGGCGTTGACCTCGGCCATCAACAAACAGGAGATTATTGACGGTATGCTCCTGGGTTTGGGCACCCCGGCCACCGGGCCTTATAAACCCGGCACCTGGTTTTTCAATCCCGACGTCCCGACGTTCCCTTATGATCCGAATAAAGCCAAAGCACTGCTGGCCGAGGCCGGCTGGCGGCTGAATGCCCAGGGCATTCTGGAAAAAGAGGGGCAGCCTTTTGAATTCACTATCCTCACGAATCAAGGCAATGAGGTCCGGGTGCGATCGGCGGAAATTATTCAGCGCCGGCTGCGGGAAGTGGGGGTGGTGGTGAAAATCCGGACGGTGGAATGGGCGGCATTTCTGAAAGAGTTTATTGATAAAGGGAGATTTGAGGCGGTGCTCCTGGGATGGACCACCGGGCAGGATCCGGATATTTATGACATCTGGCATTCCTCAAAAAATAAACCGGGGGAGCTCAATTTTATTAACTACAACAATCCGGAGGTGGACCGGCTGCTCGAGGAGGGACGGCATACGTTTGACCAGTCCAAAAGAAAGGCTGCCTATTTTCGGTTGCAGGAGATTTTGGCGCACGATCAGCCCTATACTTTTCTGTATGTGCCGGATGCCTTGCCGGCAGTCAGCAGTCGGGTTCACGGGATCAAGCCGGCTCCGGCAGGCATCAGCTATAATTTCATCAAATGGTATGTGCCGTTGGGGGAGCAGAAACATCGATTTTCGCTGGAATAAAAGGTAGAATTGGAAAAACGGTTCTGAAAGAAAATATGTTACTTATTGAAAATAATTTGTAGGGGTCTCATTGATATGTGTAAAAAGATATTTAATTTTAATAAAATACTTCATGACAAGAAAATATTAGTTATGTATCGATAGATTTTAAAAAATTATCTAAAAAATATATCAAAGCGCTTGACAGGGTGAATTAATTAATGGCATGTATAATTATGAAAACATATCGCCAAGAACTCTGGTTTCAGGTGCCCGGCCGGCGCGCTTTCATTAATATTACACCTCAGGTGGAGCAGTGCCTGAAGGAGAGCGGCATTAAAGAAGGAATTGTGCTTTGCAATGCCATGCATATTACCGCCTCCGTATTTATTAACGATGATGAATCCGGTCTTCATCATGATTATGAGATATGGCTGGAAAAACTTGCCCCCCACCAACCAATCGCACAATACCGGCATAATGTCGGGGAAGATAATGCCGATGCTCATATGAAGCGGCAGATTATGGGTCGGGAGGTGGTTGTGGCAATTACGAATGGCAAGCTGGATTTTGGCCCCTGGGAGCAGATATTTTATGGCGAGTTTGATGGAGGACGGAAGAAAAAGGTACTGGTAAAGATTATTGGCGAATAACGAAAAAATTACCTGAGAAGATAAAA
>CAWBKT010000017.1:0-95369 GCA_963789385.1 uncultured delta proteobacterium
ATCGATCCAGTCTTTTCGGCTCACGGTTTTCATACATGTTGTTTCACTAACCACCGATCACCAACCCCTGACCACTGTTTTACCAGCTAAAGCCTTTGGGCAAATAGAGCAGTTTCAGGCGGCGGAAGTTATTTTCCCGTTCCCAGGTGACCAGACCGCCCAGCAGCCGAAATTTGCTGGAATTGGGGGTAGTTTCTCGGTCGGCAAGGAAACTCAGCTCCCAGAGGCTGTAATCAACATCTTCCTGCCAGCGGTAGAGGCCCCAGAAGGCCTTGCCCTGGCGATAGGTGCCCTGCCGGTCCTGGGTCCAGAGATAGACCCAGGGGCCGAACAAGCGGTCAAAGCCGGGCGAGGTCATAATAATATATTCGGGAGCATGGAAATGGCTGGAATCGCTGCGGGATGTCGAATAAAACAGCGGCCAGCAGCGGTTTTTCACCGACCAGTTGCCTTTGGCATCGATTTCAGTGGAATACCTGCTGAACATGAGATAGCGGTAGGTCTGCTCCCAACTGTCGTTACTGGTATCGATGGTCTTGTCGTAGAGCCACCAGAAGATAGCCACGCGTGATCTTTCCAGCTCCTGACGCTTATAATAAAAGGGAAAATAACTGCGCAGATGAAAATTTTCACCATCTCCCCGGACGACAAACGGCCAGGGGGTGTCCCACTGGTCATAGTTGCCTTTGTCCTGATGATAGTGAGTGAAAAAAGGATACAGGATACTCTTCCTGTAAAAGGTGTTTGAGCTTTCCTTGGCGTAAAAGGGCAACACCGTCTTGACGGTCCGGGGGTCATCGGTGTCCAGCCCCAGTTTCTGGGAGTTGATCAGAGGCCACAGGGCGTAATATTTTTCGGATTTGCCGGGGTTAATGATTTTGCCGCCGAAGGGCCAGAAGGCCAGGGCCTGCTCGCCGCCGGTGGAATAGGAAAAAAACGGCCAGAGCACGCTGTAGCGGTAGGTGTCCTCCGCCACGGTCCTTGAGTAGAGAGGCCACATAAAGAACATGCCCCGGTCCCGGCCGAAGCGCTCCTTAAAGGTGCCATAGAAGGGGAACATTCCGCCGTAGCTTTCCCCTTGCGAGGTGCGGCCGCCATAAAAGGGAAAGATTTGCCAATTGGAGGCTCCTTCAGGCAGTGGTTCATTTCTATATGTACTGAAGGGAATAATATTGAAGCGGGTGTCACTGGAACCGGTCTTGTACTGACCGAAGGGATAGAGAAATTCAGCTTCGATAGTGTCGCCCGCATTAAGATAATAAAAGAGAGGTGCGAAAGTATAAAGAAAAGTGGAGCCGGCCCGCTCCCGGGAAAAAAGCGGGCCCAGGATTTCAAACCGGCTCTGATCGGTTCCGGGATTTTCGCTATAGAAAAAGACGGGGGAGAGGTTCAGTCGCCGTTCACCCCGGGAGGTGGTGGTGCAACCGGCGAGTATCATTCCCACCAGCAGGCCCATGATAACGACCAGAAGGCGCCGATGAAAAAAAGCCATATTATTCACCTTTCCTTCGGTCTTTATCAGGAGCAAAATCTCATTCAACCCTTACCTTAAATAAGTTACATGTGGAATTTAAAAATTTTAATAAAATAACTCAAGCTTAAAATCGGAATTTCCCACATCAGCGAATGAGGGTGGAGCCGATGACACCAATCATGCTTACAGGTGTTTGCTCTTTGATGCCCTCCGCGGCCTGATTGACATTTTTCATAGCTTTTTTGGCTTCATCATATAAAGATTTGTCATTGATTAATTTCCCCAAAGTGCCATCGGCTTGATCTATTTTTTGAGCCACCCGATTCAACCTGGTGATCGCCTGCTGTGCCTGCTCATACAGGCCTTTATCATTGGCCAGCTTGGCAATGGTGCCCTCGCCTTTGGTGAGTTTCTCCGAAAATGTCGTGAGATTATTAACCGCTACCCGGACCTCCCGGACGACGCCCTGAACATCCCGGTAAAGGCCGTCATCTTTTAATAGTTTGCCGAGCGTGCCCTGCCCGTCGGACAAATTTTTAGCCACCCGATTCAGCGTTTTGCTGGTTTCGGTAAAATTGGCCATCATTTGTTTTAAATTGTTTTCACCTTCCTGACTGCCAATAACTTTCTGCAAGCTACCGGTGACGGCTTTCACGTCATCCAGAATAGGACGGAAGTCATCCAAAAGGGCTGGAACTTTGGCTAAAATCTGGTCAAATTCCACAGCTGAAAACGTTTTGCTGATTTTTCCTCCCGGCGGCAGAGGGGGCGCAGCAATGTTTCCCGGATCAATTTCGATATATTTCTCTCCCAGCATCCCTTTGGTCCGAATCCTGGCTTCAGCATCTTCATGAAGATTCAAACCGGGACGGAGCATCAAATTGACTATGGCCTGACCATCGACCAGATGAATATCTTTGATTCGGCCAACTTCGACGCCGGCAATTTCCACGGCACCATTTTCCGCCAATCCGGACACCGAGGTGAATTTGGCCTTAATCGGGAAAGTATTTTCCGAAGCTAAAAAATTAAATTTCCCAACCCGGAGGCTCATATACCCCAAAAGAAGTAAAGCCCCCAGAACGAAAATACCGACTTTTGCTTCGGTGCCCCAACCATTTTTCCCGTTCATAATTTAATTCTCCTCCTGCAGGGCTTCGCCCAGTTCACAGGTTGCTTCGATACCGAAAAGAGTGTGCTGCAAATGATGATTGCGCAACAGTTCCGGTCCTGAGCCGGTCAGAGTGATCTCTCCCCCCTCAATGAGGAAGGCCACGTCAGCAACATTAAGGATCCGACGCACATGTTGCCCGGAAATGAGCAGCGTCATGCCCTGCCGGCGGAGGGTTCGGAAGATGTCGCAAAATATCTTAACATATTTGGGACTCAGACCCAAGAACGGATCATCCAGCAGGAGAATTTTAGCCCCCGCCATCAGACCCCGGGCCAAAACTACCATCCGCTGCTGACCGCCACTGAGGTTGCCGGCCATTCTCTTTTGCTTCAGGGCCAACTCCGGAAATAATTGATAGACAAATTGCAGGCGGTCGGCAATTTCGGTCCGTTTTAAATAGCCACCGATCTCCAGGTTTTCCAGAATGCTCATCTCCGGAAAAACATTGGTGCCTTCTGGAACATAAACCACGCCCCGGCGCACCACCTCCCATACGGGCAAGGAGGCGATATCCTCGCCGGCCACCAAAATTTTACCGGCAACCGGGCGCAATAACCCACCCACAGCCTTCAAAATTGTGGTTTTACCGGCGCCGTTAGGCCCGACAATGGCAACCACCTGCTGCCGCCAGACCTGCAGGCTGACGTCTCGTAAAATTTGGAGGTGATTATAAGCGCCCGCCAGATGTTCGATAATTATGAACGGGCTGCTCGGTTCATGATTTTTATCAGCCAAAGGGCATTTCCTTGATCAATTCAGCGCTGTCAGCAGTCAGCAAAAGGAAAACAGCCTCCCCTAGGTGAATAAGAGCACCTCGTATATATTATCGACCTAATAGGTGAAGAAGTGCAAGGGCCAATTTATGTCTTTGAGATTTCAGCTATTAGCAAAACCAAAAATCACTTTTAGCTGACTGCCGACAGCTATCTTTTTGAGGGACGGCGAATGCCCAGATAGGCGCCAACAACTTCAGGATGGCTCATAACCTCCTGCGGCGGGCCCTCCATAATTTTTTCCCCACGGTCTAAAACCACCAGCCGGTCCGAGACTTCTAAGGTGAGATTAAGGAAATGATCGATAATAAGCAAGGTTAATCCACGTTGCCGCAATCTTTGCACTAAAGTCACCACCTGCCGAACCATTTTGGGACTTAAGCCGGCGGCCACTTCATCCAGGAGCAGGATCCGGGGACTGGTGGCCAGGGCCCGAGCCACTTCCAGACGGCGTTGCTCCGACAGGGTAAGGTCCCGGCCGAGCGTATCAGCCTTATGGGGCAAACCTACCTGCTCCAAAAATTCCAATGCTTGTTGGCGAGAAAAACCATTCCGCCTGCCGGGTTGACCGAAGCTAAAGCCGATGGCAACATTTTCCCAAGCGGTCATGTCGGGAAACGGCCGGGGAATTTGAAAAGTGCGGGAGATGCCGGCGAGACAACGCCGGTGGGGCGGCCAGGTGGTAATGTCTTGGCCCTGGAAGAAGATGGCGCCGCGAGAGGGCTGGGTCTGGCCGCCGATAACGCTCATCAGGGTAGTTTTGCCGGCGCCGTTGGGACCGACGATGCCAATGATTTCCTGTTCTCTGACCTCGAGATTAATATCCCGCAGTATCCGCTGGGGACCCAAAACGGCTTCAATCTGCCGGACTTCTAAGAGTTTTGTGGGCGATGCCGCAGCCATGAAGCTAATCCCTGGGGGAAAAAGAAAATGGTTAGAATTATCACCAGGCCGTAAATGGCCGCGTGACCTTGAGGCAGCCAGGACTGTAATACCAGTTGGTCCAGGGGATAGAGCAGCAAGGTTCCAAGTACAGGACCTAACACAGTGAAGCGACCCCCAAAGAAGCTCAATACCAGGGGGAAGGCAGCCAACTGCAGGCTGAATACCATGGCCGGCTCAATCAATCCCATTAAATGAGCATACAATCCGCCACAGACACCGGTTAAAAAAGCACTCACTTCCAGTGCCAGAAAACGATAGCCGTTAACATTAACACCCAAAACACCGGCGGCGATTTCGTTCTCCCGGATAGCCCGCAAAGCCCACCCCCACCTGGAACCGACAGCCCAATAATGAATGAGCGCCACGACCACCATCCATGCGAAGAGAAAGTAATATTGGGCCTGCATGCTGTCGCCGACCGGGAAGTGCAAAGCCCCCAGATCGATACCGGGCAGACGGGGAACGCCGACAATCCCTAATGAACCGGAAGTCAAAGATTCCCAGTTGTCGACAATAACTCTTGGTATTTCCAGGGAAGCCAGGGAAGCCAGAGAAAAATAAGCTCCTCGTAATTTTTTAAAAGCAAGGCTCCAGATGACGCCGTAAAACGCGCCGACCAAGCCACCGATCAGAACTGCAGGATAGATCGGCAGATGCCAGTATTGCTCCAAAAGCACGGCAGCATAGGCGCCTAAGCCAAAAAAAGCCCCGTGACCTAACGAGACAAGCCCGCTTAAGGCCAATATATTCCAAGCCAGGGCCAACGAGGCGTAAAAACAGGCCAGACCGAAAACCAGGCAATATAAATCCGCCCCAGGAAAGAAAACAGGACCACCCAGGAGTATCAGGATTGCCAGTAAGAGAAGGATTTTTTTCAATGATTTAAAATACATCGATAATTATCGAGACTCCGGGGCCGTCCCCCGCAGTGATTATTTTTTGGCTGCAGTTACCTAAGCTTTCTTCGCAGATAAGCCCTCAGGACGCCAGACCAGGATAAGGATCAGGATAAAAGCGCTGATGAATTCCCGCCAACTGGTTCCAATAAAAAGGATGGCCAGCGACTCAGACAGACCCAGCAGCCAGCCGCACAAAAGCAGGCTGCGAATTCTACCCACGCCGGCTGCGATGGTTATGATAATAGCAACCAGGGTAGCCTCCATACCGCCGGCGGGATACAAATACATATTGGCTGCAAAAAGGGGGCCGGCCAGGCCGATAAGCCCCCCGCCCACGGCAAAGGCAATGAGCTGCATCTGCTCCACTTTAATACCGGCCAGCGCCGCGCCTTCCCGATTCTGGATAGTGGCCCTGAGGGCCTTGCCGGCAAAGGTCTTGTGTAAAAAGAGATAGACGATAGCGGTGGCAATTAAAGAAAGCACCAATAACAAGGCCTGGTTCGCAGTTATCAGCATGGACCAGGATGGCAGGTTCAAAACTGTGACGGCCGGCAACATAATCAAACGGAAATCTGCAGAGAAAGCAGCCAAAAAAAGATTTTGCAGGATAATGGCCAGACCAAAAGTAACTACCAGAGAATTTAATTCAAAGGGAGGCGGCAGACGCCGCAACAACCACTGCAATCCCAAAGCCGCTAACGGCAGACAGAGGATACAGATCGGCAGGGTCAGATAAAATGACAGATGTCCGAATTGCCACAGAGAATAAGCCAGATAACCGGCCAGTAGAATTAACTCGCCATGGGCAAGATTGAAAGCATGGGTAACGCCAAAAATCAGAGAAAACCCCAGGGCCATAAGGACATAAAATGACCCCAAGGAAAAACCGGAAATGATAGCCTGCTGCCAGATACCCATCAAAAGACAATCCGTTCGCTAAATCTAACTCTTATCTTGATCATCAATATAATTTGCTCTTTAAAATCCCCCGTTAAGAAAAGGGGGAAAGGGGATTAGTAATTGCTGGGCACAATCCAAATTTTTCATTTGCCGCCACCTGCCGGCAAGGGATAGATGAGTTTGCCCGTAGACCGGTCCTGAGGATAAACGACTTTTATACTTTTGTCCTGGATTTGAACAATGACCTGCCGATAGTCCACCGGGTCACCATTTTCCTGGAAGCGGAGATGCTCCATCGGTAGTACCAGATCAAGCTTACGGAGTTCACGGCTAATGGCAAAGCCATTCATTGTTTCATTATTTTTAAGGACCTGCGCGATGGCAGCCAGAAGAGCTCGGGCCGAGGTATACCCGTGCATAGTGGTGGTATTGGGCGTCTGACCGAACTTCTCTTGAAATCTTCTGATAAAATCCTCGGAGGCGGCTTCGGTCCCAGGTTGAGTAATGCCGGGATTCCAGGCGCACATCCCCATTAAACCCTCGCTGGCATTCTGAAGTTCATTAATAAATTTTGTATACGCTACACCCCACGCCCCGATAAAGGCCTTAAGCGGCACTTGCTGTTCCCGCAATTGCCGAGCTATGAGCAGGTTGTCCGGAAAGAACCCGCCGGAAACTAAAACATCTACGCCTGATTCTTTTACCTTTAAGAGAAGAACGGAAAAATCGGGGGTGCCGGGACGAAACTTTTCATACAATGGAACACTTATTCCTTGCTTTTCAAGTAATTCTTTCAAATCGCCGGCGAATTCCGTGGAGCCGGGAGTCGCGGTATAAAGAATGGCAACTTTGGCCGGTTGTAAGACTTGCGTCAGAAACTGGCTTAGTGGTTGTACAACCCCAGTCATACTGGAGACGCGAAAAAAGAAGGGATTCTTTTGGGACGTGAGTGATTTTTGCAGGCTGGCGGCAGCAACATACGGCGTGCCGCTGCGGGCGGCCAAAGAGCTGATGGGACCGACCAGAGAGTCAACATATCCGCCAAGCAAGCCGACTACTTTCTCCCGATAAAGCAAATCCTGGGTCTGGTTTAGGGCCACATCAGGCCGGCTTTGATCGTCCCGGCTGAGAAGCTCCACCTGCCTCCCATTCAGTCCACCCCGGGAATTTATTTCTTCCACAGCCAGCACAATGCCTTCATGAATTTCCAGACCGTGCAGGGCCAGATTGCCTGTTAAAGGATTGATTTCACCCAGGCGGATGGGATCCGCCGCCCAAACCGGGGGCGCTAATAAGCAGAAGCCGACGATGAGCAATAAGAAACAGACCCGGATGACCGGAAAAGGAGATCCAATGCGTAGAAAGCAGTTTAGGAGACAGCGTCTTTTGACCAAAGCTAAGGCGTTATATGGCATGAATTTCTCTAACCTCTAATTCCGCAAGAACCTTTTTGCCTATTGATCATAAACCTCAGAAGTGCAGGTAAGCAACCATATTTCCACTTCAGAGATCGATTTTGAGAAAATTTTCTCATTTTCTCTTATCAACATCTAAGTCATCATGTTTAAAAATCACAACAAAGTATGAAAACCAAAATGGGCCTGTTGATCGATCCAGTCTTTTCGGCTCACGGCTCACTGCTCACGGTTTTCATACAAATTGGCATGTTCTGGGGAACACAACGAAGCATGGAAACAGGCAGATGCCCATAAGAGACCTATAGCCCATAGCCTCTTGCCTAAAGCCTGTTTATATAAGCTGCTCCAGAGTGCGGACTAGCGCGGGAGGGTAGAACTTGCCAATAGTGGCTGCATCTGTTAGATAATGTTTGAGATTAACTTAATATTATGATAAGCGAACGAACATGGATAAGATTGTCATTGCAGGTGGAATTCCCTTAAAGGGAGAAGTGTCGGTCAGCGGCGCCAAGAATGCGGCGTTGCCTATTATGGCTGCAACTTTGTTATGCGGGGGCAGTCAGACGCTGACTAATGTCCCGAATTTGGCTGATATTCGCACCGCCAGAAAACTTTTAGCCAATCTGGGTGTTCGTTTCGATAATGGAAATGATTCCCTGGTCGTGGATAGCACAACCTTAACCTCATGGGAAGCTCCCTATGATCTGGTGAAAACTATGCGCGCCGCGGTTCTGGTTCTGGGACCGCTGGTGGCCCGTGTAGGAAAAGCCAGGGTGTCACTGCCGGGTGGTTGCGCCATCGGGGCCCGCCCCATCAATCTGCATCTTAAAGGCTTGGAAGAAATGGGGGTTAAGGTGACTCTGGCCCAGGGATATGTGGAGGCCAAGGTCAAACGCCTGGAGGGTGCAGATATTATTTTAGATTTTCCAACGGTTACCGGAACTGAAAACTTGCTCATGGCCGCGACCCTGGCTCGGGGCCGGACAGTTATAAAAAATGCGGCCCAGGAACCCGAGGTATCGGATCTGGCAAAATTTCTCCAGGCAATGGGTGCCCGGATTGAAGGGATCGGGACTGATGTCCTGACCATCGAAGGGGTTAAAGAACTGCGGCCGGCCAATTACAGAGTAATGTCCGACCGGATTGAAGCAGGCACCTATTTGGCAGCGGCGGCTATCACCAGGGGAGAGGTAACTATTCGCCAAGCGCCGGTGGAGCATATGTCTGCGGTTATTGACAAATTCATCGAAGCCGGCCTGCGTCTGAAAGTTGATCGGGATGTCATAATCGTTAAACAGAGCGGTCAGTTAAATGGAGTCGATGTCAAAACTTTGCCTTATCCTGGCTTTCCCACCGACATGCAAGCTCAATTCATGGCTACTATGGCCCTGGCGCGAGGTGTCAGTGTCATTACCGAAACGATTTTTGAAAAGCGGTTCATGCATGTCAGCGAACTTAAGAGGTTGGGTGCGGATATTGTGGTTTCAGGCAACCAGGCAGTGGTGCGCGGTACCAAGTCTTTAGAAGGCGCCCCGGTGATGGCCACCGATTTAAGGGCGAGCGCTTCCCTGATTCTGGCCGGCCTGGGGGCTCAGGGTAAAACGGAGGTCCACCGAGTCTATCACCTGGATCGAGGGTACGAGAAAATCGAACAGAAACTGTCGGCTTTAGGGGCAAAAATTTGGCGGGAAAAAGCGTAACCGGCTCCTCTCCTTTCTATTTTCCGGAAATAATCAGCCACCAGGTAAAATAAAATCTTCAGGGCATAAGTTCGGTGAAATAATGCAGGACGGGAAAGCGGCGGGAAGTTTCCGGTTCACTCTGGGAACTTGAGACAGCTTTAAAAAAGAGATATTTAACACCGTAATCTTTGGCAGCCTGCAAGGCTTCGCGGTTGTCATCCACCAGGAGGCTGCGGCGGGGGGCGAAACCGATTTTATCTGACAAGGATTGCCAGAATTCACGGAGTTCTTTGGGAGCACCCAAGTCAAAAGAAGAAATTACCTGATCAAAATATCCCAGCAATCCGACATGGTTCATTTTTAGGTCGAGGGTTTTATAGTGGGCGTTAGTCACCAGAATAACCTGTTTCTTGAGATCATGGACGTACTTTAGAAACGGTTCGCTGTCAGGATGCACTTCTATCAGGTGGCTGATACCTGCTTTCAGGGCTGGGATATCCAATTCTAATTCCTGCGACCAAAAATCAATATCAGTCCAGTTGAGAGTTCCCTCTTCCCGTTTATACCTGGCAAACAATTCCTGACAGGCATCCGGTAGGGCCAATCCCCGGCGGCGGCCATATTCCTCGGGCACCAACGTTCCCCAAAAATAATCGTCAAAATGCTTATCCAGTAAAGTGCCGTCCATATCCAACAGCACCCAGTCTACTTCTTGCCAGTCAAATCCCATTGAAAACCCTCCAGTCCTTTAATCGGCCTTTTATATTTAAAAAAATCTAACAGACCTTTTGAAGTTAGGCTACTCCTTTGTGAATTTTTATTTTTATCAGTTTTTATTGACACGGTAGTATTGCTTAGATATAAAATAACCTACTTAAACATTTTAAGAAATATATTTTATTAGGTATTTATTCTTAAGTAATATATATTTTAAAATTTAATTATTTTTAATATAATTGAATATTACATATTTATTTTACATTATATGTTTTATAATAAGATACCGTGAGTAAAAAAACTGTTTTTAATATCAAAAGTGATTTTCAAGTTAAATCGGCTGACCCCAAACAACTTGAATCAGAACACAGCGTCAGTAAGGCGTTGTACAAGATACTCTTTAACGCTGTTAACGATGCCATTGTGTTAATAGACATTCATACCGGTTCTTTTGTAGAGGTTAACGATAAATTTTGTGAGATGACCGGATTTAGCCGCCAGGAGGCCAAGGCTATTCCTCTTGTGGCCCTATTTACCGAGGAGTTTCCTTTTACTGAGGTGCAGGCACAAGAACATATCCAAAAGGCCTTGACTGAAGGACCTCAACTTTTCGAGTGGCTGGCCCAGGACCGGCATGGCCGCCGGCACTGGGTGGAATTAAATCTGACTGCAGTTTCCATCGGCCGCAAGCGTTATCTCATTGCGACTGTACGTGATATTCAAACACGTAAGGAAGTAGAATCAAAGGCCGATCAGAGTGAGGCGGCCATCAAGGCGCTATTGCAGGCATTTCAGGATAGTGCCCTGCTCCTGGACCCTGAGGGAGTCGTTATGGCAGCCAACGAGGTGGCGGCCAAGCGACTGAATCATCCTTTAAAGGGACTTATCGGCCAAAATATTTATGATTTATTACCTCCGGAATTGGCCCGAACCAGAAAAGCCATGGCAGACCAAGTCGTAAAATCCGGCAAGGTAATCCGCTTCGAAGACAGCCGTTTCGGGACTCATTTCTATCACACGGTATATCCTATCTTCGATCATGACGGCCGGGTTTCTCAATTCGGCGTTTATGCCATGGATGTCACTGAAGAGAAAAAAACCCGGACAGAATTAGAACAGGTTAAGGCCCGCCTGGAATGCCTGTTAGATCACAGCCCGTCGGCACTGTACAGCTGCCGGCATACCGAGTGCTGTCGAATGATTTATTTCAGTAAGAATATCATCAATCTTACCGGCTTTTCCAACGAAGAAATCCTGTCTGACCCTTTCTTTTGGTTTCAGCGTATTCATCCGGACGACCGTCAGCTTTATGCTGAAACCCACCGGGCTGGAGTTATGGCCCGACATCAATCAAGAGAATATCGATTCTTGCATAAAGACGGGAGGTATCGCTGGCTGCTCGATGAATTTAACCTGGTCCTGGATAAAGAAAAAAATCCATTGGAATATGTGGGTTCTTTAATTGATGTTACTGCAACCAAAGAAGCCCAGGAGGCCCTGGAAATTAGCGAAAAACGCTATCGGGCCATCGTCGAATGCCAGTCAGACCTGATCAACCTTTATCTTCCCGATACCACACTGGTCTTTGTCAATGATGCCATCTGCCGCTTATTCGGCCAGCGTCAGGAGGATTTAATCGGGAAACCCTTTCTGTCCTTCCTGGAGCCGAAAATCCGGCAACTGGTCCTGGCGCACCTTGCCTCTTTAACACCCGAAAATCCTGTTGGGGAGATCGAACATGAAGTGATAATGCCGGACGGCCGACGGCGCTGGCTGACCTGGATGAATTACGCCTTTTTTGACGATCAGGGACAGGGGCGGGAATACCAGGGCGTTGGGCGGGATATTACCCGGCGCAAGGAAGCTGAAGACGCTCTGCGGGAGAGCGAATTGCGGTTCCGGATGTATACCGAAGGTGCACTGGTGGGGGTACATGTTACGCAAGATAACAAGTTTGTTTATGTGAACCCGGTTTTCGCTGAAATTTTCGGTTACTCCCCCCAGGAGTTGCTGGCCGGTATGACCCCGTTGGATTTGGTGCACCCGTGTGATAAAAAATTTCTCAGCCAAAAAATAGCCGAGCGCCTGGCCGGAATTCCCCCGGAACCATATTGTGTTAAAGGCTTAAAAAAAGACGGCTCCATCGTCCATTGCGAAACTCTGGGCCGTTTAGTGGAATATCAAGGTCGTCCGGCTATTTTGGGAACCCTTCTTGACGTTACTCAACGTCTGAGGGCGGAAGAATCGTTACGGGAAAGTGAACAAAAATTCCGTCTCCTTATCGAGACCATGAATGATGGTCTGGGGGCTATGGATACCCTCAAGCGGATCACGTATGTGAACCCGAAAATCTGCGAACTTTTAGGTTATCAGGAAGCAGAACTTGTCGGCCGGCCCTTGACAGACCTGCTGGATGAAACAAATCAGCAAATCCTGAATAAAAACCTGGAGCGGCGGCAGGGAGGCGACCATACTCCGTATGAATTGGTCTGGAATCGCCGTGACGGCGGTCAATTTCCCTCTATCGTTTCACCCAAACCTCTTTTCGATGCGCAGGGCAATTTTAAAGGAAGTTTTGCAATCATTACCGATATCACAGCCCGTCGGGAAGCGGAAGCTGCAGTCCAGCGACGTGAACAATATTTTCGCCTGCTCACTGAAAATGTCTCTGATGTTATCGGCCTGCTCACCGCCGAGGGCATAATCAGTTATCTTAGTCCCATAGCCAAAGGACATCTGGGTTATGACCCACAGGAGCTTTTGGGAAAAGAAGCCGGCCAGTTTGTCCACCCTGATGAAATTGAAATATTATGCCGGCACTTCGCCAAGATTCGGCGTCATCCCAATAAGATCCATAGTGCGGTGATTCGAATGCGGCACCGCAATAATTCCTGGCATGTCTTGGAGGTAAAATTTAAAAATCTGCTCAATAACCCCGTGGTAAACGGTATTGTCATCAATGCCAAGGATATTACGGAGCAGAAAGACCTGGAAGCGGCCTTGCAGCGATCTGCCAGAAAATTACGCTCCTTGACCGCACAAATTTTTACCACCCAAGAGACTGAGCGGCGGCGCCTGTCCTTGGAACTCCACGATGAGCTGGGGCAATCCCTTACCGCCCTGAAGCTGCAGTTAAGGGCTATTGCTAACAGCCTTCGAAAAGATCAGAAACGGCTCAAGCAGGAATGCATGCACATGTTGACCTATATTAATGAGGTGGTGGAGAACGTCCGGCGTCTGTCACATGATCTCAGTCCATCGCTGCTGGAAAACGTGGGTCTGCAGGCAGCGCTGCATCACCTGCTGGAAAATTTTCGAAAATTTTATCTGATCACAGAAAATCTACACGAATTGGCTGGTATTGAAGATTCCTTACCGGCAGAGGCCAACATTCATATTTTTCGAATATTCCAAGAGATTTTAACGAATATTGAAAAGCATTCCCAGGCCACTGAGGTCAGAGTTGAGGTAGTTCGCTCCGACCACCACTTGACATATCGAATTGCGGATAATGGACGCGGCATGCCCAGTGAAGTAACGGACCGTTCGGGGGGAGTGCCGGGTCTGGGATTAACCGCTATCAGTGAAAGAGTATATATGTTGGGCGGGATATTGGAAATTTCCAGTAATGAAAATGCCGGTACCGAGATTAAGTTCACGGTGCCTTTAGAAAAAAGGAATAATTAACTAATATAATTAGAAAGGATACCATTATGCGTCCCTATAACCTTATCATCGCTGACGACCACGTCATGTTCCGGCAAGGACTGAAAAAGATTATTATTACAAATCCGGCCTATAAAATTGTTGGTGAAGCCAGCAATGGGGTGGAACTGCTCGAACTCCTGAAACAAACTATACCTGATTTGATTCTGCTGGATATCTCAATGCCCCAATTGCAGGGTCTGGAGGCGGCCAAAGAGATTAAAAAGCGTTACCCTAAAGTGAAGATACTTATTCTTACTATGCATAAAAGTAATGAATATCTTAACTACGCACTCAGTGTTGGAGCAGACGGTTATCTTTTAAAGGAAGATGCCGACTCAGAGCTTTTTTCCGCTATCGATACGGTGCGCCAGCAGGGCATTTACATTTCACCGCTCCTTTCCCCGCAATTAAAAGACCTTTTACTGCGGAAATATAGAGAAGAACGCACCCATGTGCCGGAAGATCCGCTCACCAAAAGAGAGAAGGAGATTTTACGGCATATAGCCGAAGGGAAGTCCAGTCGTGAAATTGGCGCTCTCTTGGATATCAGTTCCCGAACCGTGGAACATCACAGAGCTAATATGATGCGGAAGCTGGGCTGCCGTAAAATTGCAGAATTGGTCCGGTATGCCATTCAAAAGGGTTACACTTCGGATCAGGTATTTCCGATTGCCGCACCTTAACGAGAGGGTTACTTCTGTTTATCCTGCACAACCATCAATAATTGCGAGCCTGGCGAAGGGCAGTGAATATTTTTATTAATGTTTTAATAAAAATTATTTACAAATTGCAAGTAGATGCAACACGACAATAAAACAATTGAGAACAATAATTTTTACATTATTGAGTCTATTTGCCTATAAAATTAGGAATTTTTTAGGATTGCATATTTTTTAAAAAATGTTTACTATAAAAATACAGTAAATATTTTAGAGTTTTTTAAAAGGCTGAACGAGGATTTTTAGCGTCTTACACGTTTGCCTTATTCTATAACTCTGTCAAAAAGAGGTAATTAAAATGGCCCATTTGCACAAAAAGGTCAAAAAAGATCACACTTACTACTATATTCGGGAGTCTCAACGGATTAAAGGCAGACCGACTATAGTGAATCAAGTTTATTTGGGAACCGCCGATAAAGTGCAATCCTTACTGGATTTTCCTGAAGGTACTCTGCCTGAAGGCTTTTCACCAAAAGAATATGGTTCGGTATTTTTAATAAATGAGTTGGACCAAGATGTCGATCTGGCCGGCATGATTGATGAGCTGCTCCCTCCGGGGAAAAAAATCCGGGGACCCTCATTAGGAGAAATAATTTTTTATGCAGCCATGAACCGCGCCATTGCTCCTACCAGCAAAAGGAAGTTAGCAGCCTGGTACGAACAGACTGATATTCAACGGATTCGGCCGGTGCGTTTAATCTCACTGAGTTCGCAAAATTTTTGGAATCACTGGGACCGCATCCGTACTCCGGAACTGGAAAAAATTAAAGGTCGTTTTTTTAAAAAGATCATTTCCCTGACCCAACCTGAAGATAATGCTCATCTGTTATTGGAAGCTAGTCTACTCTTCCCCACGGCAAGCCAAAATACTTCGAGCAGCCGCAGCGCCGCCAGTTATATTCGATTTAATAAGATCCCCCGACGGTTGGTAAAAGTTGCCTTGCTGACCAACCGCAAGGGCATTCCACTCTTCTACCAGGCATATGAAGATGACGAACCGGTTACTAAATATTTTGATCAGATGCTAGATAACCTTTTAGGTAAAGCATCTTCCCTTGGAACCACCTATAAGGATCTTACTATATTGATTGGAACCGGGATCAATTCTATACCCTTAAGGGAAAAAATCGCCGGCAAACCTGGAATTCATTACATCGCCGCCTTGCCGCCGGAAACCAATCAGGAATTATTGATGAAGCCCTTGAGCTTTTTCAAGGTTCTGCCCTGCCAACATAATCAGCGTTTACTCTTAGAAGGTGAGGCCCATCACAGCATCCTCTATTATGGTCCGCTTGCGGCGGACTCTGAACAGGCTATTATGCTGTTCGACCCGGCCATGTTTAAAAAGGTTCGCCGGGAGTTAAGGGACAAGCTGCAAAAGCTTCATCAAGATCTAATTATTTGGCAGCGGGAACTGCGCCAGCAGCCGGTAGAGTCTTTTTCTCGAGAAATTCAGGAACGGTTCGCCAACCGTTGTAAAGACTTGGGATTGGAACCGGAAGTTTTGGGTACCGTCATTTGGCCGGGAAAATAATAAGACTTTTGTGCATTCACACGTCAACCGTCGTTATTGTGAGAGTTTGTTGCGCAAAATGGGCAAAACCATTATTCAAACCGATCGAACTGACTGGTCACCTGAAGAGATCTGTGATTTGGCGGTTGACCGCGGCCTGCTCGGAGATAGCCCTAACCGGCCTCAGACTCTCTTCCAGTCAGCACTGACTCCCCAGTATCATTGGACGGACTCCAAGATTCCTATCCATGTTTTTGTCTGCATGGTAGCTTTGACCTATCTCTGTTTCTTAAACCGGCGTTTGGCTCAGGCGGGAATGCTGTTGAATGCCAAGGAAGCCGTAGAAGAAATGCGCTCTTTAAAGACAGCAATTTTCCTACTGTCCGAAGATGCCAAACCACAGCGCCTTTTTGAAGAACCAAGTGATTTACTCATGCATATCGTCAAGGCGCTGGGCTACAAATTTGATGAAGGGAAATTGTCCCCCATAGTCGAGTAATTGAAATCTTATCAAGATCCATTGAATCAAAAGCCCCCTGCATCAGGGGGCTTTTTTTTGCTATCAGCTGATACGGCGTTGCCGTCAAGTAAGTAAAACCTGGTGCCACAGGCTTCCCAGCCTGTGCAGCTTTTGTTTGCGGTCTGCGGAGATTTGATATTACCTTTTTGAAATTACTTGGTATGAGAGAAAAAGAGTTCGTGTGCTAACTGTAGAGGAAAATTTGTAGAATGTAAATTATCGCCAATTATTTATATTACCAGCGAATTATTTCCCCGGCCTCTTACTCCTGTTCTCTGTCGCCAGCAGCGGTCTCGTCAATCCCTGATACAACTCAAACAAGAATGCCTGCCGGTCGCTGTCTCCGGTAAATTTCCGTTTCCGATATGCCTTATTCAGGTGCTGCGTTTTATCATCGACCAGATGCAAGCCATCCATGAAATTTGACAGCTTTGAAAGCATCCTCCTTGCTAGCCGATTGTCAATAATTGACAATCATTGTCAACTTCTTTATATTAAAAATACTCCAAACAGGCAAGGAGGATATTAGGCCGATGAATATCAATCTAACCCCTCAGATAGAGGAAATGATCAAGAGAAAAGTGGCTTCCGGCCTCTATAATTCGGCCAGTGAAGTTGTCCGTGACGCCTTGCGCCTCATGGCAGAACAAGACTGCCTGCGAGCCGCCAAGCTTGAACAGTTGCGGCAGGATATTCACGACGGGTTGAACAGCGGCGAGCCGACGCCATGGAGCTCCGAAGAAATCAAGCGCGACGGCCGCAAAAGGAGAGCAAGCCGGACAATCTCAAGTCGCGAGGCTTAAATGCCGACCATTGTTAAGCGACCGCTTGCCCGAAGGGACCTGGCCGAAATCTGGGATTATATCGCCGACGACAACGAAAGTCGGGCCGACGCCTTTGTTGACCTCATTGACCAAAAATTCCACGAACTGGCCAGCCATCCCAATATGGGCCGTTCTCGCGCTGAACTGACCGAAGGCTTGCGCAGCTTCCGGTTGGTCGTGACGTTATCTTTTACCGCCCCCTACCGCAGGGCGTCGAAATCGTCCGCGTCCTGCATGGTTCACGAGACCTGAACGTCATTTTTAACCCCGGCGATTAATCCTGTAGGCTTATCGCGGCAATTCTTGGCCACCCCGACCTGCCCCCCAACATCACCCATACTTCCCCGAAATATAATCCTCCGTCCGGCTGTCTTGGGGGCGGGTGAAGATGCCGGCGGTGGGGCCGAACTCCACCAGGTCGCCCAGCAGCATGAATCCCGTATCGGTGGAAACCCGGGCCGCCTGCTGCATATTGTGCGTCACGATGATGATCGTATATTCCTTGACCAGCTCCCGCATCAACTCTTCCAGCTGCAGGGTCGCCAGGGGGTCCAGGGCCGAGCAAGGCTCATCCATCAGCAGGATTTCCGGTTCTACCGCCAGCAGCCGGGCAATACACAGCCGCTGTTGCTGCTCTTCAGTCAGGCTCAGGGCCGACTGCGACAAGCGATTCTGCAATTCTTCCCAGAGATGCACCGCCTTCAGGGACCGCACGAGAATCTCCTCCAGCTCTTTCTTCCTGGGGCGGCCGTGCAGCGTCGGCCCATAGACCATATTATCATAAATCGACAGCGGGAAAGGATTCGGGCGCTGAAAGACCATGCCCACTTTCTTGCGCAGTTGAATCAGATTGGTCTGCTGGTGATAAATGTTTTCTCCGTCAATCAGCACCTGGCCGGTGATGGACACCCCATCCAACAGGTCATTCATCCGGTTCAACACCCGCAGCAGCGTAGATTTGCCGCAGCCCGAGGGACCGATCAGGGCCGTTATCCTCTGCCGGGCAAAGGAGGCATTGATATTCTTCAGGGCATGGAATCTGCCGTAGTATAAATCCAGATGTCGGATGCTGATAATGTCTGTGGACATAATGAAACGTACCCCGGGTCTGGTCCTGGCAGCAGGAAAAACTTACTCCCCTGCCCTCCTATCCCCTTTTCCCTCTTCCCTATTCCCTCATATATTAGCCGAACCTGCCGGAAATATAATCATCCGTTTCTTTCTTTTTCGGCACCATGAAGACTTCGGGCGTCACGCCATATTCCACCAGCCGGCTCATCAGCAGAAAGGCTACCTTGTCCGAAGACCGGGCAATCTGTTTCGTATTGTTGCTGACCAGAATGATCGTAAAATCATTTTTTATCCGGATCAGCGTCTCTTCGATCCGGGCCGTCGAGATGGGGTCCAGACCGCTGGTCGGCTCATCCAGAAGAATTACTTCCGGCTGCATGGCCAATGATCTGGCCAGGCAGAGGCGTTGTTGCTGGCCGCCGGAGAGCTTCAGCGCCGAATCATGCAGACGATCTTTGACTTCATCCCACAGTTGCGCCTGCTTCAGGCTGGTTTCCACCAGATTATCCAGGGCATCTTTTCTGATCTTCCTGTCATGCAGACGCGGCCCGAAAGCGAGATTCTCGTAAATCGATCGGGGCAACGGCACCGGTTTGGCAAAAACCATCCCCACCCGCCGCCGCAGGCTATCCACATCGCATTCCGGTTGCAGGATATCTTCGTTATCCAACAGCACCGTTCCCTCAACTCTGGCGTCGGGTATCAGGTCACACATGCGGTTCAACACCCGCAAAAAAGATGTCTTACCGCTTTTGCTGGGCCCCATCAGCCCCAAAATCTCACCCTGATTGATATCCAGATTTAACGCGTCGATGGCTTTATGTGATCCATAATAAAACGTCAGGTCCCGGACCTGAATTCTGGCTGCGTTCATCATCTGTTTCCGTTGCTGTCAGCTATACTTCTGTAAAAATCGTGACATCAGGGTGTAGGCCGTAATATTGATCAGCAGGATGGAAATAATCAAAATCGCCGCCGTCCCATAGGCGTTGGGCATCGACAAACCTTCCCGGGCCAGAATATAAAAATGCACTGCCATGGAGCGGCCCGAGTCAAAGAGGCTCACCGGCGTCCGCAGGGAGGCGCCGGCGGTGAACAGGACGACCGCGGTTTCCCCGATGGAGCGGCCGATGCTTAACACAATGCCGGTCATAATCCCCGGCAGGGCGCAGGGCAGGACAACCTTGGTGATGGTCTGCCATTTACCTATTCCCAAAGAAAAACAGACATCCTGATATTCCGGAGGGACCGTTTTCAGGGCTTCTTCACTCGTGCGGATAATCGTCGGCAGAATCATGATGGCCAGGCTTAACCCGCCGGAGAGCATGGACCAGCCGAAATTTAATTTAATGACAAACAGGACAAAGCCAAACAGCCCCAGAATAATGGATGGGACGCCGGCCAGGCATTCGGCGCCGAACCGGATCAGCTTGGTTACCCAACTCTCCCGGGTGTATTCCGTCAGATAAATCGCCGTCCCCACCCCCAGAGGCGAGGCCACCAGCAGCGCGATCGCGGCAAGATAAATAGTCGTCACGATGGTGGGGAAAATACCGCCGCCACGCCCCATATCTTCAATATCATGAAACAAAAAATTAAATGAGACCTGCGGCAGGCCTTTGACGGAAATAAAAGCAATAATAAAAATCAGGAAAAAGAGTGTCAGGCCGGTGAGACACCACAGCAGGCCTTTTACCAGCCGCTGGGTCAGGAAGGGATCGATTCGCATGCTCCTGCTCTACTTCCGTCCGGTAATCAGCGCCGCTGAGGTATTGAGAATCATGATGATGATAAACAGGACGATACCGGTGGCAAACAAGGCCTCCCGATGGGCCCCGGAAGCATAACCCAACTCCAAAGCAATATTCGCCGTCAACGTCCGCACCGGATCCAAGATCGACGTCGGGATCTTCAAGGCATTGCCGGCGACCATTATCACTGCCATGGTCTCACCAATGGCTCGCCCCATTCCCAAAATAATAGCCGTAATAATTCCGGAGCGGGCTGCCGGCAGCACCAGTTTGTGAACCGTCTGCCATTGGGTGGCTCCCAAGGCAATTGATCCTTCCCGGTAAATATTGGGAACGGCATTAATGGCATCGATAGAAATGCTAATTACCGTGGGAAGAATCATAATCCCCAGAATCAGTGCCGCAGCAAGAAGTGATAGACCGGGCCCCCCCAGATGATTTCGAATAAGTGGGACCAACAGAACCACACCCAGGAAACCATAGACGACTGAGGGGATCCCTGCCAACAATTCAATGGTTGGCTTGAGAAAACGCGTCAATTTTGCCGGGGCAAATTCCGCCAGCACAATGGCACATGCCAGGGCCAGCGGTACTCCAAAAATCATTGCCCCCACAGTTACATAAATGGAGGACAAGATCATCGCCAGAATGCCAAAATGCCCCTTGGTTGGTGCCCAATGCGCTCCAAAAATAAAATTACTCACCCCTGTTTTAATGATTATGGGAAGGCCTTCATTAAAAATGAAAATAGAAATTAACAATAAAGAACCAATGGCAGAGAATGCCAACAACATCAGCACTTTTTCAATAATCTTTTCTTTACTCATTGCTCTTTCTTAATAAACTCCGATTAACCCCTCTTTTTCGAGAAGTATCTGACCTTTTTGCTGAGGATAAAATCATCAAAATCTTTCACTAGTCCTTCAGGTTTGTTTAGAGTGACAAACAGAAAACGACGGGTAAGTTTATATAAATTTTTTTTGATATTGGGGCCGGTGGGATTCACGCCATCGATGGCTAAAGCCTTTACTTGTTGATTCACCAGTCCGCAGGAGATAAAGCCGATGGCATGAGGATCATTGGCGACAATCTCCCGGACCGAACCATTGGAATCCTGGACTAACGCCTGCTGCGTTATTTCTGTTTTTTTCATTACCAGTTCTTCAAAGGCAGTGCGGGTACCGGAGCCTTCCTCCCGGGTGATGACATGAATGCCGTGCGGAGCCAGGCCTAAAGCCCTCCAATCGGTTATTTTGCCCTCAAAGATTTGTTGTAAATTTTTTAAGGAAAGATCATCTAACTTGCAGGCCGGATTAACAATGATGGCGATACCATCCCAGGCGATGACCAATTCATGAAGATTTTTTTCCGATTCATTAAGTTCTCGGGAAGAGGCGCCGATATCTGCAGCACGCTGTTGTACGGCCATAATGCCGGCGCTGGAACCTCCTCCCTGGACATTGATGAGCAGACCCGGACAATGTTGCATATACACTTCCGCCAATTTTTCAGCAAAAGGTTGGACGGAGGTCGAACCGGCAACGGTCAAGGTTTGAGAATGCTGTTCCCTCTGGCCGCACCCCAGCAATAGAATCGAGAGCCAAACTAATAATAAATTTAAAAAATAATTGTTTGTCTTTATTCCATTTAATGAAACTCTTCATCCAGATAATCCAATGTCGCTTTTTGATGACGAATTATGCGGCCCTTGACCATAAAGACGACCATTTCGCAGATGTGGACAGAGTGGTCGCCAATCCGCTCCAAAAATTTAGAGATCATAAAAGTCCGCATAATATTATGCATGGTGCGCAAATCCTGACCCTGCATCCGCTCTACTGTATCCCAAAGAGAATCGCGGTAAAGTTTGTCAATGGCTATGATCGACCCGAGCCGTTTGCAGGGCCAACTCAGCATCCCAATCAATAAAAGCTTGCAGGCTCGTTTGCATTAATTCCTGGGCCTTGGCTGCCATTGACAATTGCGGTGTCAAGTCGACCTTGTTTTCCATCGCGGCAATAAGATCAAGGGCATAGTGGCTGATATTGCCCGCCAAATCACCGATACGCTCCAGAGTGGTAACAATCTTCATTGCGGTCGTGATAAAACGTAAATCTGTGGCGGCGGGTTGATATAAAGCGATCATGGTCAGACAGGATTCATCAATATCAACTTCAAGGCTGTTGATATTTTGATCACCGGCAATAGTTGTCAGGGCCGGACCATCCTCCCATGATTGTAAACTGGTGCAGGCCTGGGCGATGGCATTGGAAACCATCTCCCCCATCTGCAAGATTTTATTCCGCAGATTTTGGAGCTCTTTCTCAAACTTGCGGCTGACGTGTTCCCGATACAAAATAAATACGTTCTCCCAAGGCCGAAATTTTATTTATCGAAAAAGAATAAAGCTGGTCACACCAATTAATTAACATTATACTAACCTCCATCTATTGTAAATCTAATATTTTCCCCGTGGCAATAATGTAAATCCCTGATTGCCAAAGTCCTGACTATTGAGTTAAATACATTACTTCTCTATGGTTTCTGATGAGTTGAAAATGATCTGCATCATTAAAAATACAATATGCACATAAAGTTAACAGAAAATTTATGTATTTCTAACAATTTCATGAAAAACTGCTAATATTCCTTTTTACGGGGGCAGTTAATGGCCAAAGAACACGTATTGGTAGTAGACGATGAAGAAGATATTCTGGAACTGGTGCGCTATAATTTAGTCAAAGAAGGCTATCGGGTCACTACGGTGGCTTCCGGGGAAGAGGCTCTAAAATCAGCCCGTTCAGCGTTACCGGACATTATTCTGCTGGATCTGATGTTGCCGGGGGTGGACGGTTTGGAAGTCTGCCGACTGCTGAAACAGGACCTCAAGACCCGGCATATTCCCATTATCATGTTGAGTGCCAAGGGCGAAGAGGCTGATATTGTCACCGGCCTGGAATTGGGCGCGGCGGATTATATCACCAAACCATTCAGTCCAAGGGTCCTGGTGGCCCGCTTACGGGCGGTGCTCCGTCGCCGGTCGACGGAAGCCGTTTCTGAGAGCTCTCCTCTCAATATTCATGACATAACCATCCATCCCGGCAGACATGAAGTCTTAGTTAAAGGAGAACCGGTTGATTTGACCGTTACCGAATTTCGGTTACTGCACATGTTGGCCCGGCGTCCCGGTTGGGTTTTTACCCGTTCGCAAATTGTTGATGGCGTGCATGGAGAAGATTATCCGGTTTCGGACCGGTCCGTGGACGTACAGGTAGTGGGTTTACGAAAGAAATTAGGAATATCCGGCGATTATATTGAAACGGTGCGCGGAGTAGGCTACCGCTTTAAAGAATAACTTCATGAGACGCAAAAAATTAATCTGGCAACTTTTCCCGCCTTTTATAATTATTACCTTAACTTCGCTCTTGGCAACAACCATCTATGTCACAAAATACTGGCGGCAGCTCTACCTCGACCAGTTGACTACAAGCCTTTTAAAGCTTACCCACGTGGTGGAGCCGCAGCTCAATCCTCTCCTGGTCGATAAAGATTTCTCAAAAATCGATAATCTTGCTAAATACATAGGCAAACAAACCAATATCCGCTTTTCGATCATACTGCCTGACGGCAAGGTGGTGGGAGATTCCGATTACGATCCCGACAAAATGGAAAATCATGGTGATCGACCTGAATTTCAAGCAGCCCTCAAAGGAGAATCAGGCATTTCCAATCGACGCAGCTCACACTTTGGATGAACGCATGATTTATGTGGCGTTGCCGATCAAGGCCGACGGTAAAATTATCGGCATTATTCGAACGGCTCTGCTTGTAACCAATATTGATAAAACGCTTTGGGATCTCTACCTGAAAATCATTACCGGCAGTTTGGCCATTGCCTTATTAGCGGCTGCCGTCATTTTATTTATTACTCGACGGTTGAGCCGGCCTCTGGCTGAAATTAACCGGGGGGCCGAACGGTTTGCCCGGGGAGATTTAAGCAGCAAAGTGCCAGTGCCCGAATCTGAGGAACTTGCCAATCTCGCCGAGGCCTTGAACAACATGGCCGCCCAATTGGATGACCGCTTTCGAACCATCACGCAACAGCGGCAGGAGCAGGAGGCTATTCTCTCCAGCATGGGGGAAGGGGTAGTAGCCGTGGATAACAATGACCGGCTTATCACTTTAAATAAGGCCGGCGGCCGCCTTCTCCTGGTAAACCCGGAGGCGGTGAAAGGACAAAGCATCCAGGAAATCATCCGCAACAAAGATCTCCAGCGTTTTCTCCAGCAGACCAGAACCTCAGCGATACCGGTCGAGGGCGAGATCGTTTTCAGCAGCCTGGGCGAACGTTTCATTCAACTGCACGGCACCAAGCTTTTAGACTCCCTGGGCCGGGCCATCGGCGTCCTCCTGGTCATGAACGACGTCACCGCCATGCGGCGCCTGGAGCGGGTCCGACGTGATTTTGTGGCTAATGTCTCTCATGAACTGCGCACCCCCATCACCTCCATTAAGGGTTTCGTCGAAACGCTGCAATCAGGGGCCATTCATGAACCGGAAAATGCTTCGACCTTTTTACAGATTATTGCCCGTCAGGCAGACCGCTTAAATCAGATTATTGAAGATCTTCTCACTCTGTCGCGTATCGAACAAGAGGAAGAAGAAGGAAAAGTCAGCCTATCTCTGGAACCCCTCAAGCCCGTTCTCCAGGCAGCTATCCAAGTCAATGAAGTCAGGGCCACAGAAAAACACATTCACTTGATCTTAAACTGCCCGGACGGCTTCCAAGCCTATATTAATCCCCCTTTATTGGAAGAAGCGGTTGTCAACCTCATTGACAACGCCGTAAAGTACAGTCCCCCCGAGACCCTGGTGCAGGTTGAGGTGGAGCAGGCCGAAGAACAGGTCTTGATTCGGGTGCGCGATCAGGGCCGAGGCATTGCAACGGAACATCTGCCCCGCCTGTTTGAGCGGTTTTATCGGGTTGATGCCAGCCGCAGCCGGAAGGTGGGCGGCACCGGCCTGGGGTTGGCTATCGTCAAGCACATCGCCCAGGCCCATGACGGCTGGGTGACCGTGGACAGCACCCTGGGGCAGGGCAGCGTATTTACGCTCCATCTGCCTGTCCAGTTATAACTCCTTTTACTTCTTACAATTTTCTAACATTTCTCTCGCATTCAACAAATAACAAATCATTAAGTTTATCAATAACAAATTAATAATATCTGCCGAAGGCTTAGAACCTTCGGAATGATCAGGAATTGAAAGGTTGGTCTCAGAGATAATTAATCCTGGCGATGATCCTGTCAATACCAAACAGATTGACCTATTTCCAAAAGTCATCATGTTTAAAAATCACAACGAAGCATGAAAACGCAAAATGGGCCTGTTGATCGATCCAGTTTTTTCGGCTCACTAGCCTCACCGCTCTAAGCCCACGGTATTCATACAAGGCTGTTTTGATCACAGATTATTAATAATCGCCTAATAGAAATCTAACAAAATAAAAACATACTACGTTTAAGGAGGATTTTTTTCAATGAAGAAACTTGTCGGAATTTCAATGGTGTTGGCCTGTTTCTTATGGGTCGGCCTCGCCCGGGCTGAGATGAACATCAACGGCGCCGGGGCGACCTTTCCTGCCCCGGCATATTATAAATGGGCTCATAAATATCAGGAACTCACCAAAGTCAAAGTTAATTATCAGTCTATCGGCTCCGGTGGCGGCATTTCCCAGATCAAGGCCAAGACTGTGGATTTCGGCGGGTCCGACGACCCCATTAAACAGGAAGACCTGAAAAAAGATAGTTTATCACAGTTCCCCACCCTGATCGGCGGCGTGGTGCCCATTTTTAATCTTCCGGGCATTACCGCCGGCCAAATCACCCTGTCCCCGGCCGTACTGGCCGATATTTTCCTGGGCAAGATCAAAACCTGGAACGATCCTGCCATCGCCAAACTAAATCCTAACGTCAAGCTTCCCGCTGATGCCATTACCGTTGTGCACCGTGCCGACGGCTCCGGCACCACCTGGATTTTCACCAACTATCTGAGCAAGGTCTCCCCGGAGTGGAAGGAAAAGGTCGGTAATAACAAATCCGTGTCCTGGCCCACCGGCGTCGGCGCCAAAGGGAATGAAGGCGTAGCCAACAATGTCAAACAGGTGCAGGGCGGCATCGGTTATGTGGAATATGCTTATGCCGCCATCAATAAGATCCCTTATGCCAACCTGGTTAACAAAGCCGGCAAGGTAGTCGCTCCCGGTATGGAGAGCTTCAAAGCTGCCGCAGCTGCAGCTGATTGGAAAAACGCCCCCGGCTTTTACATGGTGCTCACCGATCAGCCCGGAGAAAAATCCTGGCCCATCGCCGGCGCCACTTTCATTCTAGTCCAAAAGGAGCAGTTGGACCGGGAAAAAGCCCAGGCTATGCTCAAATTTTTCGATTGGTGCTATAAACACGGCGACAGCATTGCTGAAGAACTGCACTATGTTACCATGCCGGAAAGTGTCGTCGCCCTGATTCAAGATTACTGGACTAAAGAAGTCATGTTTGCCGATAAGACCGGCTTGAAACCGATCTGGCCCTGATCCGACCGGTTCTCTATTCAAGCAGTCTATCCAAGGGGCGGGGGTTCCTCGCCCCTTCCCGGTTTTCCATTAGTGTACCGTCGCTATTTGTGATAATAACTAATTTATTTTTCAAAACTTCAGGATTGCTCTCATGACCCAGGCCAGGCAGACTACGGCAGCTCCCCGAGGCAAAACCGCTTCCACACTTGACCCTGATGCGGTGTTTAAGTGGATGACGATCGCTGCCGCCCTGGTGGTGCCTATCATCATGGCCGGCATCTTCTGGGAGCTCCTCAGTCTTTCCTGGTTGGCTCTAAAAACCTTCAGTTGGCGCTTTTTTATCACCCAAACCTGGAATCCGGTCACTCAGGTATTTGGCGCCGCCAGCAGCATTTATGGCACGGTGGTGTCAACCCTTATCGCCATGGCGCTGGCGGTGCCCATGAGTATCGTCATCGCCCTTTTCCTGGTGGAACTGGCTCCGCCGCGCCTGGCTAAAGTGGTTGGCACCCTGATTGAACTGTTGGCGGCCATCCCCAGTATTATTTACGGCATGTGGGGCTTGTTCATTTTCGCCCCTTTTATGGCCAAGTATGTGCAGCCGGTTTTGGGTCATTACTTGGGGTTTTTGCCTCTTTTTCAGGGTCCCCCCATGGGCATCGGCATGCTTACTGCCGGCATCATCCTGGCTTTCATGATTTTGCCCTTTATTACCGCCATCTGCCGGGACGTCTTTGCCCTGGTGCCTCCGGTATTGAAAGAATCCGGCTACGGTGTAGGCGCCACTACCTGGGAAGTGACCTATAAAATTACCATACCCTACGGCATTGTCGGCGTGTTGGGGGGCGTCTTTTTGGGCCTGGGCCGGGCTCTGGGTGAAACTATGGCAATTACCTTTGTCATCGGCAACACCCATAGAATCTCCGCTTCTCTATTTGCCCCCGGCAATAGCATTGCTTCCTGCCTGGCCAATGAATTTGCCGAGGCCACCGAACCGATTTATCTGAGCTCTCTGATCGCCCTCGGGTTGGTGCTGTTTATTTTTACCTTTATCGTCCAGATCATCTCTCAAGCCATGTTACGGCGCCTGTATCGGGGCTGGAGCATAAAAATATGATGCCCAGGCCGGCTACCGGACGCCGAGTTATCAATTTGTTGGTCAGCCTGGCAGCTTCAATGGCCGCTTTTATAGGTATCGCTATCCTTTTGTGGATTTCTGTGATGCTGGCCATGAAAGGCTTGCAGGCATTTAATTTTGATTTTTTCTTTAATTTACCTACCCCCCCCATGGTTCCCGGTGGCGGTTTGGCCAATGCAATTTTAGGCACCCTGATTTTGACGGTGCTGGCCACCCTGATGGCTGTGCCCGTGGGTCTGCTGGCCGGCGTTTGCCTGGGAGAATACGGCCATAATTCCAGGCTGGCCGATCTCTGCCGCTTTGCCGCCAATATTTTGACCGGTATGCCGTCAATTATCGTCGGTATATTTGTTTATGGGATATTGGTCTTGACTCTCGGCCATTTTTCAGGTTTCGCCGGTGCTGTCGCCCTGGCCATTATTATGCTCCCGGTTGTCGCCCGCACCACTGAGGATATGCTGCGATTGGTGCCCGATCCGCTGCGGGAATCTGCCCTGGCCATGGGCGCCCCCCGCTGGCGGGTGACTCTATCCATAGTCTTCCGGGCTGCCCGGTCCGGTATTATCACCGGCATTTTGCTGGGGGTGGCTAGAGTCAGCGGCGAAACCGCACCATTATTATTTACTGCTCTTAATAGCCCTTATATGATGAGTTCTCTTTTTCAACCGACACCAAATCTCACCGTCACCATCTTCAACTACGCCATGTCCCCCTATGAAGATTGGCAGCGGCTGGCCTGGGGAGCTTCCTTGTTAATTACTGCAGCCGTTCTGGCCTTAAATCTGCTGGCCCGATTTGTTTTTGGAGAGAAAAAGTGATGATCGCCACCCAAATGAAGCAAAAACCAGATAAACCGCTCATTAAAAACACTGAAATTGCCGAAGTTATCAGAGAACAGCCTTCTCATACCGAAGCTAAGATTTCGGCCCGGAACCTTAATTTCTTTTATGGAGAAAAACAGGCTCTCTTCGATAATAATTTGGAAATTGCCGCGAACCGGGTGACTGCGATTATCGGACCTTCCGGGTGTGGAAAATCAACCCATATCAGAATTTATAATCGAATCTTTGAAATGTACAATGACCAGCGAGCCACCGGTGAAGTGTTGCTGGACGGCGAGAACATCCTGACCCAGGATACAGATCTTTTGGAACTGCGCCGGCAGGTGGGCATGATCTTTCAAAAACCCACGCCCTTCCCTATGAGCATTTTTGAGAACATTGCTTTCGGGTTGAAGTTACACTATAAACTGAATAAAAGTGAGACCACGGACCGGGTTGAAGACGCTTTACAGAAGGCCGCCATCTGGGAGGAAGTGAAGGACGTCCTGCATAGACCGGGAACCGCCCTCTCCGGGGGGCAGCAGCAGCGACTCTGCATTGCCCGGGCCATCGTGGTGGAACCAGAGGTGCTGCTCATGGACGAACCCTGCTCCGCCATTGATCCCATCGCCACGAATAAAATTGAAGAATTGATTCACGAATTAAAACATACGTATACCATCGCCATCGTGACGCACAATATGCAGCAGGCAGCCCGCGTCTCGGATTACACCGCTTTCTTTTTTGAAGGCAGGATTATCGAATTTGGCACCACCAGGCAAATTTTTACCAACCCGGCCATTAAACAAACAGAAGAATATATTACCGGCAGATTCGGATAATTATGTATTTTTGCCTTTGAAAAAAATATAATTTTATTTATTATATACAGAAAATTTGAACTTTTTTTAATCTGGAAAATTAATGTCGAGAAATCTAGAGTCTGAAATAGAGGCCTTAAAAAAGAAAATTCTTTCTATTTGCGCCATTGTCGAAGAAAATGTGCGGGATTCCATTAAATCTCTCGTACACCGAGACACTGCCCTGGCCACCAAAGTCATCGATACCGATGAAGAAATCGATGCCATGGAGGTGATGCTCGAAGAAGAATGTTTAAAAACGTTAGCCCTGTACCAACCGGTTGCCAAGGACCTGCGTTTTATCATCGCAGTCTTTAATATTAATAATGACTTGGAGCGTATTGGTGACCTGGCGGTGAATATCGCCGAGCGGGCCCTTTCCCTGGCTGCCTGCACGAATATTGATATTCCCTTCGATTATACGAAGATGGCCGAAAAAGTCCTGGCCATGGTGAAAAAAAGCCTGGACTCCCTGGTGCAGATGGACCCTGACCTGGCCCGGCTGGTTTGCGAAGAAGACGATGAGGTTGATGTCATTAACCGGCAGGCATACAGTAAGGTGCAGGAACGGATCCGGCAATACCCGGAGCGGGTGGACTGCCTTATTCAATTTCCGGCCATTTCCAGTGAATTGGAACGTATCGCCGACCACGCCACTAACATCGCCGAAGAAGTCATTTATCTCGCCAAAGGCGAAATTGTCCGCCATAAAATCGAAAGACCGCAACTAAAAGTGGTGAATCCAGGAATAACTAAATAGCTTAACCAAATTACCCTACCCGTAGTCAACGTCTAGATTTCTCTGCCATGCAGCTCCATTTAGAACTGCTGTGAATTGCAATCTCTGCTTTCATTCACCCACAAATTTTGGCGGCCGCTTCTCGAAAAAAGCCTTGATGCCCTCCTTAAAATCCTGGCTGCGGTAGGTTCGCCGCCTCAGGCTCTGGATTTCTTCGAATTCATCCGGTGAAAGTCCTCGGCCCCCGGTCAGAATTTGAATCTCTTTTTTTAACAGCCGCACGACCATGGGCGCCCGGTTGGCGATGGTCCGAGCGATTGCCATGGTGGTCTCCTCAAGTTTATCGGCTTCCACCAGTTGATTGAGCAATCCCAGGCGATGGGCTTCCTGCGGCGCTCAGCGGTTCACCGGTAAACAGCATCTGTTTAATGATATGAATGGGTAACACGCCCATAAAATGATTTAATCCCACGGTATTATAGGCTATGCCAATTTTAGCCGGCGTGATGGCAAAACTGGCCGTCGGAGTGCCCACCAAAATATCACACGTCATGGCTAAATCGCAGGCGCCACCCCAGACACTCCCTTCAATCATCCCGATAACCGGTACCGGAAACGTTATCACTCGGTGCAGCACTTGTTCAAAGGGTTCATCATACGGCAAAGGATCTGACCCATCGGGATGTAATTCTCTGAGGTCATAGCCGGCTGACCAAATTTTAGCGCCGGGATAGGCCCTGATGACTACCACTCGCACCTTTTGCTGTTCAAATTGGTCGAATGCCAGCAACAAACCCTGCAGCAATGTTGAACTCAGGCAGTTTGCTTTGTGGGGATCATTGAAGGTTGCTAGGCCGATATTATCTTTTATTTCCACATTCAGCAGACCCAATTCTTTTTCCGGCGCCGCCTCCATGTTATGTTCTCCTTTGCAACTAGCTGTTAGTATAAAAAATTACCGGAAGCACGATGAAGTTTTGAATCTGCATCAAATAAATAAGGCTCTGCCGCCTTCAGGAGCACCAATGTCTGACTTTACATCCTCCGCTCTAGTGGAAATGTTCGAGCCGAGAGTAAAGATTACAGCATATTAATTTTGTTAGAAATTAAGCCGATTGATCAACGGCTGCTCCTTCATCCGGTAAAGGCTCGGTATAATCGCAATCTTTTTGAGGACAGGCCAGAAATTTGCCCAGTTTTTTGGTCTCCTTGGCGATTAACAGGGGATAACCGCACTTGGGGCAGGATTTCGCCACCGGGGGGTATTTGAGGGTAAACTTACAATCCGGATAGTTATTGCAGCCGTAAAAAATTCCCCAGCGTGAACGCCGGGGCAAGACAACGCCATTACAACCTTTCTCGGGACATGGCACTCCTGACTCTTCCTTGGTTTCTTCCTGTAAATTGCGAGTAAATTTGCATTTCGGATACCCTGGGCAGGCCAAAAAAATTCCAAAACGACCTTGTTTAGCCACCAGATTCTTACCGCATTTGGGGCAGCTCTCGTTGACTTCCGGCAGGTCTTGAGGTGGAGCCTCGGTCTTTTCCTCTGGAACGATTTCACCCTGGTCATTGCGGCTGAAATTTCTCGTGTAACGGCACTTGGGGTAATTGGCGCATGCCAAAAATTCACCATTTTTTCCCCATTTAATCACTAACTCACCGTCGCAGTCAGGACAAGAAAGTCCGGTAGCCAGACCTTTGCCCTTCATTGTCGGCATGCTACCCTTGGCCTCCTGGAGTTCCTGAACAAAAGAACCGTAAAAATCCCGGAGCACGTCCTGCCAGACCACGGAACCTGCCGCGATAGTATCCAAACGCTCTTCCAGGTTGGCCGTGAAACCCACATCCATAATATTTGGAAAGCTGGCCACCAACAGGTCGTTGATCATCATGCCTAATTCCGTTGGCTTAAAGCCGGCTTTGATTTTTGCGACATACAGCCGCCCGAGTATTACAGTTAGAATAGTAGCGTAAGTACTGGGCCGCCCGATGCCAAGTCTTTCCAACTCTTTTATTAAAGTAGCTTCCGTGTAACGAGGCAGCGGCTGGGTAAAATGCTGCTTGGGTTCCAGTTTTAAAAGTTCCAGTATTTCTCCAACCTTGAGTAAAGGAAGTTTGACTTCGTCATCTTCTGCCGCTGCCATCCGGACTTTCTTCATAAAGAATGGTAAAACCGGAAAATTTTACGACCGAACCGGTGGCGCGGAAAGTATAATCATTGGCAGTGATATCGGCAGTAGTAACTAACAATCTGGCCGATTCCATCTGGCTGGCCACAAAACGCTTCCAGATCAGTTCGTATAGCCGCAGTTCGTCTTTTTCCAAAAAGTCCTTTAGAGAGGCCGGGGTTCGGCTGACATCCGTAGGCCGGATAGCTTCGTGGGCCTCCTGAGCAGATTTGCGGCTTTTATACGCGTTTGGTTTGGCGGGAAGGTAATCAGGCCCATACTCCTGATGTATGTAATCCCGCAAAGCATTCAGGGCCACCCCGGCCACACGGGTGGAATCCGTTCGCATATAAGTGATAAGCCCCACCGGGCCTTCAGCCCCCAAATCTTTGCCTTCATACAGCTTCTGCGCTACCCGCATGGTCCGTTGCGCCCCGAAACGGAGCTTTCGGCTGGCTTCCTGTTGCATGGTGCTGGTAATAAAAGGCGGCAGAGGTTTCTTCTGGCGTTCTTTTTGCTCAACCTGGGCGACCTGATATTGGGCCCCACTCAAACCCGCAACCACCTTGCCGGTCTGATCGCCATTGGTCAATTCCAGTTTTTTCCCCTTGTGTTTGATGAGCTTGGCTTGAAAAGGCGGGGGTTGAGCAGCTTTGAGATGCGCCGTCAACGACCAGTATTCCTGGGAGACAAATTCCAGGATTTGCCGCTCCCGTTCGCAGATCAGGCGCAAGGCCACAGACTGGACCCGGCCGGCACTTAACCCGCGCTTTACTTTTTCCCATAACAGCGGCGAAATCTGGTAACCCACCAGGCGGTCCAGAATGCGCCGGGCCTGCTGGGCTTCATAACGGGGCCGGTTCAAAGCAATCGGCTTGGCCAAAGCTTCTTTAATGGCTTTTGGGGTCAATTCATAAAACAAGACTCGATGAAAGGTATGCTTGCCGCTATTCAACACCTCGGCAATATGCCAGGCAATGGCCTCCCCCTCCCGGTCCGGGTCGGGACCAAGATAGACATCCTTAATATTAGCGGCAGCTTTTTTAAGTTCCTGGATGGTTTTGTTTTTTCCCTCAATAGTGACATATTTGGGAGTAAAATTATGCTCAACGTCAACTCCCAATTCCTTTTTGGGCAGATCCCGGATATGCCCTACAGAGGCTCTGACGTCGAAATCTTTCCCTAAATATTTTTGCAAGGTTCTGGCCTTAGCCGGCGATTCGACGATGAGTAATGATTTGGCCATAAATTATTGTACCTCTAATAAAACAAACTAGTTTAATATCCGGCTAGTCCCGTTCCAGCTCGGACTGCATGTGGGTATTTATAAAATCAGCAACAGGGATGGATTAAAATATTACGATCAATCAGCGTTTATTTAAATAATCATTAAAATTAATTTCGTCAATTATTTTTTTATTGCAACTTAGCCTGCCAAAACAAAAAATTTCCCCGGCAACTCCCTTATCAGTCCCTGGAGTTCCAGGAGAGTCAACCGGCTCATTACTTCCTGTGCCGGTAAACCCGCAGCCCGAATCAGTTCATCCAATTGCAATGGGTTATCGCTTAAAATAGCAATTATCGGGTCTTCCGACCGGATAACCTCATTTTGGAGCTCCCGAGGGGTACCAACTGAGCTGTAGCCGGTAAGCTCTTCAAGAATGTCCGCGGCTTCACGAATTAATTTTGCGCCTTGTTGAATCCAGCGGTGCGGCCCGATACTCCCCGGCAAGTCAATGGGGCCGGGCACCGCAAAGACTTCCCGCCCCTGTTCCAAAGCATAATTTGCGGTGATATGGGTGCCGCTTTGGATGCCGGCTTCAACCACGACTACACCCTGAGATAAACCGCTGATAATTCGGTTGCGAATAGGAAAATTTCTGGCCTCCGGCGGCGTCCCCAGGGGAAATTCGGAAATTAAGGCGCCCTGCCGGGGAATTAAACGATACAATTCTTTATTTTCAGGCGGATAGACAACATCCAAACCACAACCCAGAACGGCCAGAGTGCGTCCACCGCAATCAACCGCGGCCTTATGGGCCGCGGTATCAATTCCTCTGGCCAGACCGCTGACAATGGTTACCTGGTGCCGGCATAAATCAGTTGCCAGGCGATAGCTGGCCTTGCGACCATAATAGCTTGGCTTGCGGGTGCCAACCACAGCAACGGCCAATTCGTCTTGGGGAAGTAAAGTTCCTTTAACAAAAAGAAACGGCGGGGCATACGGTATTTGTCGCAGAGAGGCCGGAAACCTGGCGTCGGCACAGGTTATGATTTCACCGCCAAGATTGATCAGGCGTTCCAGGACCGCATCCCAGCGCGGCCAGTCGTCAAAGTTTTTTATAGCCTGGGCCAGGCCCGGACTCACTCCTTTCACCTGGACCAGTTGTCTCGTAAGGAGCTTGAAACACGTTTTCCGGAGAGGAAAATTTTTGCAGCAGTCGACGAAAGATGATGACACCCAAGCCGGGTAAAGAACGCAAAGCCATCCACGGTATAGTGCTAAAGTGGTCCACCATCATCAATTCGGGCTGACTGGAGAATAAGCGGTGTGCATCGCCAGACAATCAATTTCAAACTGCTCCACCTCCACAGCCAGTTCCGCCAGCTGGCGCCGCCAGACCTCTTTCTGATGGCTCCGGTGAGAAATGGCCTCCTGGACCCCCTCCAGATCAACCAAAAGTGCTGCCAGGACAGATTTAAGGCCGCTTTCCTGCTCTCTGGCCAGGTATTCCAGCAGTGGAAAGAAATATTGAAATTTCAACCCTTCATTATAGCTCAGGAGATTGTCGGCCATCTCTTCCCGGGCATGCGCTTTTATTTTTTTCATGGCATCTGCCAGGGACATTTTTAATCTTTCAGACTGCTTTGCCGTATCCTGCTTGCGCAGGAGTTTTTTCAGTTTCCCAAAGGCATCCTTCATCAAGTTAATGCCGAACAGGAGCATGGCCTGGCTGCGGAGGCGCACGTTAAGACTAAGTTCCAGAGAAAATAACTTCGGCTGCATTTCTTGGGGCTTGACCCACGGCGCCGCCTGAATAACCGGAACAGACGCTTTAATCCCCAGTGTATCAATTTCCTGGTAATACAAATTCAGAGCATCCTGCAGCGGGGCCAATAATGGCTCCAGGACTTTGGTTAACTCATCCTGCAGCCATTTTTCCTGAATCCGGAGAAATTCCAGGATTTTTAAATTCACTTCTTCAGTTAAATATAACAGCAGCCGCTGCTGAAATCCCTGGTAGATCTGATACAAACTCGGCATGAAAGAGCTGATCCGTTCTCCGAGTTCCAGCTTATTCAGGTCGGCCTCATAATCTTCAATAAAGCGTGAGATCTCAGGTCCTACTTCCCCATGCCGGACATCAAAAAATTTATCCAGCCGCGATCTCAGCTGTTGTTTCAGATCATGAACCGCACCCTGCAACGCCTGCCCCAGACTGTACAGCAAGCTCTCCAGAGGCTGGCGGCGCTGGTGCAATTTATCTCGAATGGCTTCAAAAGCACTAACGTCTTCACCTAAAAATTTTTCCTGCAGGAGGATACGTTCCTTAAGTCCCTGGGAAACAGTCTGCAATTGACCTATACTGCTGGAAAGCAGCAATCTGGTCTGCCTGGTTGCCAGAATTTTCTGCAGGTATTCTTCAAATCGCGCTGCTTCCCGGCGAGAGAATTCCGTCAGGGCGGTGTCATGCTCCCAGATCTGAAGCATTTTTTGATCCTTGGAGCTTAGGGGCTGACCTTGCTCCTTGAGCCGATGGAGCAAGAGATCCAGACCTGAAAAAGTAAAGACGGGAGGTTCGGACTGAAACACTGCCAGTTCCCGCTGCCACCGGTCTACCAGACCCTGGGCTTCGGCAAGATTCTCCAATTCATTCATGTCCAGGTTCAGGATAAAAAGACAATTCTCCCACAGTCGCATTCGTTTCAAATCATTGAGAAATTTGTAATCTGCCTGTCGCAGCCCTATCCTGGAACTGACGACATAGATAACCAGATCCGCCCCGATGAGGTAGTTTTGCACTTGGGCTAAATGCTGTGGTATGGGCGAATCACTCCCCTGACAATCTCCCAGTTCCAACCCCTTGGCCGGCCATGGGAAAGGCAGCTTTATGCGAACGTCTTTTAAATAAACTGCCTTGGCTTCCCGCCCCACCAACTGCTGATGCGCGGTGAGTTTATCATCCTTAAATTCCAGGCGTTGGCTGCCGCCGGCGAGAATCTGTCGGACTTCGTCATAACCTTCCAGGAAGGACTTTACCAGGATATAATTTTTATCCAGCATGTCCAAATTGAGAAGCTGAGCCTGATCAGCGTTTTCCAGGGCCTGGGTCAGCAGTTGTCGATCCTCAGGCCGTTGGATATCATAGCCTTCTTGACGCTCCAACAACACGGGACTGGGAAAAAGACTGAGGGCGCTATTAATCTCACCATTGGCCTCCTCCCAATCCTTAAAATAAAGAACTGCTCCGGCTCGCTCGCCCGGCTCGATGCGGGTGATCATGGCCGTGACGATGCCGGCGCCGCGTTTGAGCAGATCATACCCTAACAATGAATTTATCAGGGTGCTTTTGCCGGACTTAACCGTTCCCACGACAGCCATTCGACAACGGTTCTCATCCAGTTTTTTTTGCAGGTTTTCCAGGATTTGGAACCAGATTTCGGCCTGAGGCGTGCCGGTAGGGACAATGGTGGCCATCTTAATTATAAGTGATCTAAGGGTGGTCACACAGTTGCTGAGGGTTGACTTTAAATCGCCTGCTTGAGGCTGTGGCTCCAAGTTCCGTATCCTATGTGTTTGGTTGCCGGTTTGGTTCAGTTTTCGGCTCTGGGGTTAATAAGAATTTATGATTAATTTGGTCATTGGGGGCACAGACGTCGTATCTGTGCTCCGATCACCTGTTTCACCAATTCAAAATGTTTAACTTGAGAACTCTTTTCACCCCGAAAAGATACACCATTACCCCGCTGCCGTTCGCCGCATCAGGTGTTGTTAGCTGCAGTTTTGGCGCCTTCTTTTGGAGCAAAGGCCGCAATGTATCCCCTGCCGACTCTAACTCTGATTTTGTCCGCAATTTCCAGGGTAATAGTCTGGTCAGTCATACCGGTGATTTCCCCATACAGGCCACCGGCGGTAACCACTTTATCGCCGCGTTTTAGATTTTCCAGAAAAGTCCGATGTTCTTTTGCCTTTTTCTGCTGCGGTCTGATCAGCAGGACATAAAAAATACCGAACATCAAAATCAACGGCAGGATGGTCATCAGACCACCGCTACCCCCGACGGCATCGCCGGTAGCCCCGGCCATGGCATACGCGATATCAACCACGAGCTGCACCTCCATTTTGTCTTTGGCTGTAAAAAGCCTTTCGGAACTCCAAAAAAGTCCCCTGGGCCAACGACCGCCGCAGGTTGGCCATCAGCTCCAGGTAATAATATAAGTTATGTATCGTCAGTAAGCGATAAGCCAAAATTTCCCTGGCATTATAGAGATGTCGCAGATAGGCCCGGCTGTAGTGCCGGCAGGTGTAACAGCCGCAGGCCTCGTCCAGGGGCAAAGAACTGGCCGTGTGTTCGGCGTTTTTTATTATTATCCGGCCAAATCGGGTCAGAGCCATGCCATTGCGGGCATTGCGGGTGGGCAGCACGCAATCGAACATATCCACACCCCTGGCAACAGCTTCCACCAGGTCTTCCGGCGTTCCCACTCCCATAAGATATCGAGGTTGGGTTTCAGGCAACTCCGGCACCGTGGCGTCCAGCATGGCTTCCCTGGTATCTTTATCCTCACCCACGCTCAAACCGCCGATGGCATACCCGTCAAAACCCAGAGACACCATGGCCTGGGCCTGTTCCCGGCGATGCTGGGGCCACATGCCGCCCTGGACCACGGCAAACAACAGCTTATCCTGCCGGGTTCGGGCCTGCTGACAGCGCTTGGCCCACCGCAGGGTCAAAGCCCCGGACCGGACCACATACTCTTCACTGACGCCGTGGGCCGGACATTCATCTAGACAGATTAAGATATCAGTGTCCAGCCCCTCTTGTAAAGCAATTACCTGTTCGGGGCTTAAAAAATGAGACTCGCCATTCAAATGCGAGCGAAAGGTGACACCCTCCTCACTCAATGTCCTTAACTTGGCCAGACTAAAGATTTGGAAGCCGCCGGAATCGGTCAAAATCGGCCCCGGCCAGTTCATGAAGCGGTGCAGACCGCCCAAGTCCTGGATGATTTTCACACCGGGACGCAGATAAAGATGATAGGTGTTCGCCAGGATGATTTGGGCGCCCAATCCCTGGAGTTCTTCCGGGGTCATGGCCTTGACCGTGGCCTGAGTGCCCACCGGCATAAAAACCGGGGTCTCCACCACGCCCCGGGGTAACGTCAGTTTTCCCAGACGGGCTGAAGAGTTAGAGTCGGTGGCGAGAATTTGGTAGTCGATACTCAATAATTGGTTTCCAGACCTTGGTTTCTGCTTTCTGGTTAAAAACTTGTACTTAGAGAAATGTAGAGCGGCAAAGCGCAAGCGCATCCCGCCTTTGACAATCTTTGGAAAAACTGGTTCCCAAGCTCCGCTGGAAATTAATATTGATTGCGAAGTTCCCGCTTCGCCACTTTCACCTTATAAAATCAGCATACAATCGCCATAACTATAAAAACGATACCTTTCTGCAATGGCTTCATGGTAAGCTTGCAGCACAAAATCTCGACCGGCAAAAGCGCTCACCAGCAGGAGCAGGGTGGATTTTGGCAGATGAAAATTTGTCAGCAGCCGATTGACAACCTTAAACTGATATCCCGGGTAGATAAATAGATTACAATATCCTTCTCCCGGCTGCACCTGTCCGTTCTGGTACCGGGACTCCAGCACCCGGACACTGGTAGTGCCTACGCCCACGATTCTTTTCCCTGCGGCCTGCGCCCGATTAATGGCCGCGGCACTTTCGGCTGACAAGGAGAAATATTCCGGCGCCAGGTGATGCCGAGAATAATCCTCTTCCCGCACCGGTTGAAAGGTGCCCGGACCGACATGCAGAGTATGATAAATAATCTCAACCCCTTTGGCCTCAAGCTTCCGGAGCACTTCCGGGGTGAAATGCAGCCCTGCCGTGGGTGCGGCCACCGCCCCGGTCTGTGAGGCAAAGACGGTCTGATAGCGCTGCCGGTCTTCTTCACCCGCCGGTCGCCGGATGTACGGTGGCAGGGGTATGTCTCCCGCCTCTGAGATGACTTCGCTCAGGTCCCGATTGTGGCTCTGGAGGAGCAGACTAATTTCCCCTGATGGTGCCACTGCCGTGATTTCGCCGGTGAGTTCGGAACTAAAAAGAAGTTTTTGCCCGATTCTCGCCGGTTTCGAGGATCGATACAGGGCTGTGGCCTCAGCCAGATGCAGCGGACCGCCGTTTTCTCTGAGCTTGGGCGGCGCCAGCAACAAGGCCTCCACCCTGCCGCCGCTGTCCTTGTGGCCTCGCAGGCGGGCCGGAAATACCCGGGTGTTGTTTACGACCAGGACGTCCTGGTCATTTAGCCATTCGGGCAGGCTGGGAAAACCGCCTGTGCGTTATGGATTCACGGCCCGATTCAGGACCAGCATCCGGGCCTGGTCACGCTCGGCGAGAGGTTCCTGGGCGATTAATCCGGCAGGCAAAGTATAATCATAATCATTGATGGACAACATAATAATCAAAGTATAAAAATTAATATGAAAAATTATAAAAAGTCAATATCCTGGATGATACAATCATCTGGGCGAAATTTCCATTTCTCACAGCAAGGCTAAAAATATCCGTCGAGGCAAAAAATGCTCAACATACCATTCTGTATCTCTTGTAAGCACTTCCACCATAAATCCATGGACGCTAAAATTATGACCTGCAAAGCCTTTCCCGATGGTATCCCCGGGGTCATCCTCAGCAATGAAATGCCCCATTATCTGCCCGTGGTCGGCCAGGTAGGGGATTATGTCTATGAAAAAGACCAACATTGATAAAGATTAGATTCTTAACGCCTCACCTTTCAGTTTCTCCAATGGTTCGCCGACATGCAAGCCAATGTCCTGTTGTCAGGTATGGCGGGATTATAAGATTTCTTTGGGATTATATGACTTTTTTATTGGAAGGGTTGGAGGTGCTGAATCAGTCTTTTTAAAGGGCGCCCAAATCATGGCGCCCTTCCCTGCTCTCCTATGGCGTCGGCCAATCGATGAACTGGGCCCAGAGCACGGCGCCGTATTCCGCGTCTTTTTTCTTGCCTTCGTGGACGATGGCATTCTTTTCCTCATTCAAAGCCGCAAAGCCCCACCAGCCGGCCTTGGGCACGGCAAAGGTGAAGACGCCGTTTTTGTCGGCCTTGACCACCTGGGTATTGAAATACTCATTGGGCGCCGTTACCTTCTTGTCGGCGTTCCAGAATTCCACTTCCACCTCGGCGTTGGGCACGGGTTTGCCTTTGAATTTGACCACCCCCTGGAAGACGTTGCCGGCATAAAGGCCGAAGGGCCTGGTCAAGGGCACGATCTCGGCCTTGAGGCCCACTTCCTGGTCCCAGATTCTTTCGTCGCCCAAGGCGGCCACATAGGTCTTGGTCTGGTGCACGATGAATTTATTTTCCGCCGGTTCCCAATAAGGCGCCGGATCAACATAGAAGGCGTAAATACCCGGTTTTTTCAGGGCATAGCTGGTCTTCCAGGCCTGGTTGTCCAGGACCTTGGTCTCTTGGAGAGAGCCCAGAAGATCGGTTTTCTCCTTGCCGGATTGCACCCCAAAGACCTTGGGTTTGGCCATGGGCATGCCTTTCTGCTCGAAAGGGTGCAGGAAGGCCAGAGTAAGGTCTAAATTGGCATTGTCACCCTGCATGACCATGGATTTTTCCGGCAGAATCATCCCGAAATGGGCCTGACCCACCGAAGTCAGCCCGATGATGACGAAGGCCAGCACCACTACTTGAGTGAGGATACGCATTATCTTTTCCTTTTACCTGTAAAACTAAGTAACGGTTAGGTTAAAAAGCATAGATCAATGAAAATAACGGGGCGACGCTGGCGTTATTGTTCTTGCCGATGACATCAACCGAGACACCCAGGGCAAAGGAAAGTTTATCCGTTGCCATGTATTCGATGCCCGGCGACACGGCCAGAAAAGACCCCCGCAGCTCATTCGATCTGGAGCCCGTCACTTGGAAACCGGGATCCCAACTACTGATCACCTCGAAGAGCGCCACCCACTTTTTCGTTATGGGATATTCCGCCGCCAGGTTGACAATGACGCCGTCCCGGGGATGGACCCGCACCGGAATGGTATTCCCGTCGGCATCCTGGCCGTCAGTCCGATACGACGTTGCCACCTTGTACCAAATATTGGCATAGAAAATAAATGGCTCCACGTATTTCTGAAGATCGAAGCCGGCAAAAAACCTGTACCCGCCCTGGCCAATTTCATCTGTCCCCAAACGGCTGGGATTTAAATGCCGGTAATGGCCGGTGGGGAACAGGGTGGTTAAAATACCGGTCACGGCCGGAACGGTCTGAGTTTCCTGGACAAATTGATATTTCAACGTCAGCGTCGTATTGCCGATGCTGCCGAAATTAGCGGTGCGTTCGCCATTGGGGCCGGGCTCATTGACATTCCGAGCCCACCTGTGCTCATAGGTGTTCATCTGCACGTTAATTTCCAGATTATCCCACAACCCGTAGGATAGCTTGACCAATTGATTGAAACTGGCATAATTGCCCCCGGCTGATACCCGGCGCCAACTGGGAGAAAAGGCATGTGGTGACAAAGAAAACCCCCCAGGTGGGCTGGATAGCGAATTTGCCTTTGGCAATGGGTATGGCAGCATCAGCGATGATGGGCCCGAAGGTGACGGGGCATTCCTGCTCCGGGGGACATTTTTCAAATCCTGCACTGGGACCGCCAGTTTGCTCACCTTTTCCTGCTTCCTGTTCTGCCGCGCCCGCTGCTTCACCTCCTGCCGCTTTGGAACCATTTCCAGCGGCTAGACCATCCCGGCTGCGGTATGCATAAGCAACGAAACCAGCAAAAATCAATAAAGAGAACATACATTTTTCATGACACAAACTCTCCAGATATTATAGCTTAATTTGCAAGATTTCAATATTATTAAAATTTTCAAGAATTAATAGTGCCTCACCATTAATTCTGCCAAGATGCGAGAAGTCATTTTCACAAAATCATCTGACGAAATCTTTGGAAAAAGGCTATTTTTCATCACAGTCTCCCCCTTTGATTGATCGGCAAGGTTTCACAAAAGGTCGTATGCACATGGCAGCATTCCCTGACGGTATGCTCCAGAAATTCATGTTCATGGGAGACGATCAGGTAAGAGATGTCCAGGTTTTGCAGGATATGAATCAGGCGGTGCCGGGTGGTATCGTCCAGCCCGGTGGTGGGTTCATCCAACAGGAGCAGTTGCGGCTGCATGGCCAGGACCGTGGCCAGGGACACCAGCTTCTTTTCGCCCCCGGAGAGCTTGTAGGTTACCCGGTCTTCAAAGCCGGCCAGGCCCAGCTTCGCCATGGTTTCCCGGGCGATTTGAACGGCTTCAGCCGGAGATTTCCCCTGATTTAAGGGCCCGAAAGGCCACGTCTTCCAGGACCGTGGGACAGAAGAGCTGATCGTCGGCATTTTGAAAGAGCAGGCCCACCTTTTGCCGGACTTCTTTAAAATCCTTTTCCTGCCGAACTTCCCGTCCTAAAATGGCGATGCTTCCGGACTGCGGCCGCAACAGTCCCATAATCAGGCATAACAGGGTCGTCTTGCCGCTGCCGTTGGGCCCGACCAGGCCAAGATGCTTTCCCGGCATTAGTTGAAAGTTAAAATCTTGAAAAACCGGGTTGGCGGCGCCGGGATAGGTAAAATTAAGATTATTGATCTCTATCAATGGTCCGTTCATTATCGTTTCACCCAACAAAGTGGGGCCTGCGCCACTCAAGGAAAAGAATCGTCAATAAGCCTAAGGATGATATCCCCAGGAAAAATCCATCCCGGCGCTGCCAGGAAAAAGTTTTCAGACTGTAAAAAACGCCATGGAAGCCCCGGCACAGCATGGCCTGAAAGACGCTCTCAGCCCGGTCATAGCTGCGCACCAGCAGCATGCCCGCCAGATAGGCGTAGCTGCGATAGGTATGAAGATTGGTGCGGGGCTGGAAACCTCTGATTTTCATGGCCTGGACCAGGCGTTGAAATTCCACCTCGAAGACATAGAGGTAGCGGTAGGTGAACAGCAGTAAATGACATAGCTTATCAGGCAACTTGAGCGCCTGCATTGCCTGTCCCAGGGTGGTAACCGGCACCGTGGCGATAAGGGCGATCAGACCGATGATAATGGCGTTGGACTTCAGGGTAATGAGAGCGGTAACGGCAATGCCCTGGCGAGTTGCCGCCAATGGCCCCAGTCGCCAGATTGTATCTCCCGGATAGGTCCAGGGCAGGACTAGCCAGAGAAAGAAGATGAAGCCGTTCACTGCCAGCAGCTTGACAAATACTTTTTTCACCGGCAGGTGCGCCAGAGCCAGCCAGCCCAGGGCCAGAGCCAGACCGGCCAGGGCCGCGGGAAATGATTCGGCCACCGCCACCAGGACGGCAAACAGGGCGGTGATGATAATTCTGCCCCGGGGATCCAGGCGATGGATTAACGAAGAGCCTTCGGAAAATGTTTCCCGGATGGCGCTCATACTTTAGGCTGCTTTTTGCTCATAAAATAAGCCACCACGCCAAAGATGCCGACAATATAACCCAGACCTCCGATGATTTCGGGAAACGTCCGGCGGCGAACGGTCAAGTCCGCCAGCATCTCCTTGATGGGGGCGAGCTGCCGCTCCATAACCTTATTCATGGCTTCTTCCAGGGCCTGCTGATCCACGGCGCCGATCTTGGCGCCCGGAGTTCCTGCCCCCGAAGCAGGCGAAGCCACTCCAGTATGTGACTCAGGAGCACCTGTGGCCTTAATTCCCGTCCTGGGAAGGTAATTGTCAGCTTTTAAAAGCCATTCGCCCTGATGGCCCAGGGAAGCTCCCACGATTATCAGCAGATCAGATCGCTCGGAAACAGCTTCAGGCGGGATTTTAAAGGAGAATTTACCTTTTTCATCGGTTGTGCCGGTTAACAACACTTTGCCGTCTTTTCGGTCTTGAACCTTGACATCGCCTTTTTGCACCGGTCCGCTGCCGACAAATTTACTTTCGGTGTGGATAGTGTCTCCTTCAGCAAAGGCATATACCAGCACCCGGTGGGCCAGGGCCGGGGATGGCCATGGTGAGGAGGAAGAGACCGAACATGGCGGAAATAAGATAACGGCTGAATATACTAAACAAGTGAGATGATTTCCTTAAGCATAAATTCCCTCCAGCATTTCGGGGCGGACTTTTTTGAGAAAGAGGAAGATGAACAAGGTAATGATACCCTCAATAATCATCACAGGAACATGGGCCAAGACCGCAAGTTTGGCCACCTGCCAAAAGGCCTGGCCGGTCCCGATCAAGGCCACCGCGACCAGCAGGCCGCTGAGTAAAATGGCCGTGAAGCCGCAGGCGAAAGCCGCCACCGCAGCCACAGTACCTTGCCGGCGCAAAAAAGGCCGGAACAGATAAAAACAAACCACCGCCGGCAGGGCCATGATGACGGTGTTTACTCCTAAGACTGTCAGTCCGCCGAACTGGAAGAGCAGGGCCTGTAAAAACAGGGCGACAAGGATAGCGGGGACGGCCAGCCAACCCAGCAGCAAACCCATCAGACCGTTAAGCACCAGGTGCAGTCCCACCGGGCCCACCGGCACGTGAATCAGAGTGGCCACAAAAAAGGCGGCGGACAAGGATGGCGACCCGGGGTATGGCTTCATAATCCATTTTTTTCAGGCCGATGGCGGTCCCCACGGCTGTCAGGGCGGCGCCGCCGGCCAAGACCGCAGGACTTAAAACTCCTTCGGAAATATGCATATCCTGTTATTCCTGTATTGGATTCAGCTAGAATTTATTATCTGCAAAAAAAAACCATGTCGGCAAAATCATCCCTCGGAGGATGGCAAGCCTTCATGGCCTATAAGTTTCTTGACTCGTTGGTATAATGAACGTCCCGGGGGTTCGCCCCCAGATTAATTATTTTATATATAAGAAATCTTGATAATTCAAGAGAAATCTTCGGGCGGTTCGGAGCAAGGTTAATGATAATTAATTATCGCCTCAACCAAGGTTAGCTTATTTCTCGACAAGAATGATTTTATGGTTCACCAGGTTAAGCCGGTGGATATCGGCCTTGATAATTTTTTGCTCGCCGAAAATGCTAACCAGCCGAAGACCGTCGCCTTCAGGCTCGATGATATCAACTTCCGACAGGAACAGTTCCTCTTGACCGTTTTTCAAAATATAGGCCGTAGCTTCACACATTTTCCAAAAACTCCTTTAATCGTCCGGAAATTGCTTTTTCCACCATGTGGGGCAGTGGTTCTGAGGTGAGTCCGACAATTTCCACCCCTGCCCCCCCCAGGGGAAGAAGAATCTTCACAGCCGGGGCCGAAGCGATGGCCGCAGCGATACCGGGGGTCACTTCCCCCATCATCGCATTGGCCAGGATGATGGATAGGCTTCCTAAGATAATGTCGGCGCTGGGCACATTCCAGATAATGGCAGCTTCGCCGCTGGCCCCGCGATTGGCATGGGCCTTCATCATTTGAGCGGTTGCAATCCCGTTGGTCCCCAAAGCAATGACTTCGTGTTCCTCCAGGTAGACCTCTTTCAGACGTCGGATCAAGACCGCCCCAATGCCGCCTCCCTGGCCATCAACGACGCAAATGCGCCGTTTTCTCTTCACGCCGCCCCCCCTGCTTCTTTGAGATGGTCACTGTATCCGAAAACATCCCTTGAACGTCCTACCCATAAAGACTAAAGCTCTGAAAGGTATCGAAACATACCTTTGTTTCCATAAAAAAAACCACGATTACCTGGCGTTTTCAAACGCCCAAGCCTTCGTGGCTTTCAGTTAACTTCATAATTAATTCAGTTAGTCAGGATTCATTCCCGACGGTGAATAACTATAGACCGGGAAGGATAAAATGTCAATATGTGAAAATATTTGCCCATTTCTTAGCCCAATCCCTATGATTCATGGTCATGATGGACAGGTTTATTTTTCCATTTGTCTATAATCTGCCAATTATCTTGACATCGATAAAAAGGAACTTATTATATAACCATAAAAAGAACAAAGGAGGTGAACCCGAATGTGCTGCCACAACAAAGATAAACATGAGCACGAGCATGACCACAAGACCATGTCTCATACCCATGATGGTCATGAGCATAGCCATGAAGCCGGCAAACATACTCATGAGCACGTGCATGGCGACGGTCATCACGACCACGAACACAAGTGTTGTCACTAAAGGAAAGCCACGTCTGCTGAAATAAAGCCACGAAGGCCCTATCTGGTCTGAAGACCGGATGAGCGTTTCGTGGCTTTCCTTTTTTGTGGCGATTTAACAAAAAATTCTAGTTTTTGCCTTTCTTCTTCTTTGGCTCTTTCTTCTTTTCGGCAAAGGTGTCCAGGGCTTTGGCTAGATGGTCCAGATAAATCTGGATGACGCCGTCATTGTAGCCCAGCCCTTTATCCACCGCGGTAATCTCATAGGGTTTGGCAGCCAGCAGTTCCTTTTTAATGCTCCCTTCTTCGTCTCCCATAATATCATTGATAAAATGATCCCCCGCCACAAACATCAGGGGAATAATGGTCACTTTGCCGGCCGACGATTTTTTCACGGCTCCCAGGGCATTTTTTATGGCCGGCTGGTGTTCGATATTGCCGAAAAAGATATTTTTCCCTTTAAGCTTGGAGAGCATCAGGGTGTACAGGGAGAGATATTCCCGGGTCCCCGCCGGCGACGGGCTGCCGTGCCCCACCAGTAAAACGGCATGTTCTTTGGGGTCCGCCGGAAAATCCTTGGCCAGGGCGTCTAATAATCTTTTCCTGTCCTCCAGGGAATTCAACAGCGGTTTCCCCAGGGAGATTTTCAACCCCGGCGTCTCCTGGCAAATCTTGACTTTCTTTTCCCACTCTTCGCCGGGAACCACGTGCAGAGACTGCACGGCCACCTGGGTCACGCCCGCAGCTTTTAAATCGGCCAACGTCTGGGCCAGGTCCGGGAGCTCCCGTTGTTCTTCTTCCTTTAATTTTTCCCGCACGATCTTGGAGGTGTAGGCCCAGCGGATTTCGTGATCGGGGAAACGTTCCTTAACTTTATTTTCAAAATACTTGTAGGTATCAAAGGCCTTAGTACTGGTGCCGAAGGCCACCAGGACGATGGCGGGCTTAGGCGCGGCCGCAGCCATCCCTGACAGACAACATAGAGAAATCATCATTGTCCCCCCCAACAATCTTAAAAACCTGAACATGGCAAAAACCTCCTCGTCAAAATAAAAAAATCCCTAAGCCCTTGAGACTTAAGGATTGCACCCGATTTTCTTGGTCCTTAGCCGGCGCTCTTCCGGAGTGCCTCGCTCCGGCAGTCGCTGATTTTCAGGCAGGTCTTCTGGCTCCCGGTTCAACCTACTGCAACGAGCCTTCCCCAACCACCAAGGGCAGAGTGGCATACATATCGTTGTTTCGTCCCCGGTCACAGCGGCGGGACCGCGCCGGTTTCACACCGGCTTCCCTGTTAAGCCCCAAATGGGCACCCGAAAATTTTAAAAAAATACTACTGGATCAAAGTCGGATTTGTCAAGAAAATATGCTTGGTGCCAAAAGTTTTCATGTTCTAAAGAACACAACCAAGCATGAAAACCAAATAGTGGCGTATGTATCCAACATTGCTTTTCCCGCACACCGCTCACCGCTTACTGCTCACTGCTCACCGCTTCCACCAGGTGCGGCAACTCAGGCCGTCGCCGGCGGCGGAGGAGTTTCCGGAGGCGTTGCCGCTTCTTTGCCCCGGCGCCCTCCGATCAATCGGACTACCAGGATGCTGATTTCATACATGCCGTAGAGCGGCAGGGCCACCATGGTCATGGTTATGACATCGGCATGGAAGGCGGCGACAACCAGGCTCAGGAGGAAGGCCAGACGACGCTGCCGGACCAGAAAATCAAGCTTCACCACCCCCAGCCGGGCCAGAATCAACAGGATGAGGGGCAGTTCGAAAATGAGCCCGAAGAGCAGGAGCAGCCGTAAACAGAAATTGACGTATTGGGTCAGGTTCAGCAACGGGAACAGGGTAGCGCTTTCATAACCCAGAGAAAAGGCCACGATGAGAGGCCAGACCAGATACAGGAAAAATAGGTCGCCCAGGATAAAAGCCACGGTGCCCACGGGTATAAACAGGTAGACGTATTTTTTTTCGTGGCGTATAGAGCCCCGGGGCGATAAATTTCCAGATCTGATACAGGATGACCGGCAGGGCCAGAATCAGCCCCATGATCAGGGACAGCTTCATCTGGACGAAAAACGGCTCCAGGGGGGCCATGTAATTAAGCTTGCGGTCGGGAACTGTCAGCTCCTGCGGCTCCACATGCAACTGCTCCGCCAATTGGGGATATTTACCCTTTAGAAAGGTTTCCAGCTTATACTGCAGCTGTTTGGTCAGGGACGGCTGGGTCAGGGGCCGCTGAATGACGGTGAGGGCCGACAAGGCAAAGGTCCAGGCCAGGGCCATGCCGATGAACAAGGCGATCAGGGAGATAATAAGCCGCTGGCGCAGTTCCTGGAGGTGCTCCAGAAAAGGCATTTCAGGTTCGGTCACGACTGTTCCTTGTGACCATCGATATGCCCTGCCCGGTGAGCATATAGTACTGCGAGGCGGCACACTCCAGACAGAGCGGCTTTTCCTCCGGTCCCACGGCCCGGGGGGCCATGATCTGTTCCCCGCATTGGCTGCACACCACCGAATCGAAGATCCGGGCATATTCCGGCAGGGTGATGGTCAATTCCTTAATGATAAACTGTTCTTCCAGGGGCGTTTTCAGCTCCCGGCGGGCGATGGCCTCCCACATGTGCTCGAACCGGTGCCAGTCCTCCGGGGTGCCCTGGCGCTCCACCACCACTTTCTGGAACAAGGGCTCGGTGTTGGGATAGCGGGCAAACATCTGCTCCCGGTAGTCCGGCCGCACCAGCAGGCGCACCGCCCGGCCGTCCTCCCGCCGGGCCACGGTCACCGCGGTCTTCCCCAGGTCTTTGAAGATCAGGGCGTTATTGCCGAAGGTGCAGCCGGTGACCACCTGGATGCCGTCGGTGAAGCAGTTGTTGCACTCGACGATGGCCACGATCTCCTCCATGCCGGTGTTGGGCCGGTCGAGTTTAGCCATGGCATACTGCCCGGCCTTGACCCCCAAAGAGACAAAGGGGCAGAGATGGCCGTGAAAGGTCTCGGCCAGCCGCAGCAGCCCCCCCAAATCCTCACTGCGAATCATAGCTTCAATGGCCCGGCGGCCATGGGCGTGGTCGTGCATGGGTCCTCCAAAAACAATTTCGGTTTTCAGTTTTCAGTTTTCGGTTACGGTGATATTGCCTCGTTGGCAGGTCACATTGGCTGGCGGCATATGCCAGAAGCGGCGAAGCCGCCTTTTCTGCCTTCATTATCACACATCCATGTTTTTGGTCAAATGAATTTGAAAACCAGTGGGTAGACGGCACACGAATGGATAGATGCGAAGATCTGTTACAAGTCCAGGCAAGGTCGAGACATCTGGGCAGACCGTATCACCATATCTTCATCGAGTTAAAGAAACGTGACTGCTTACTGGCAAACCTTAGATATTTATGAGGGACTTATGGGGAAGATCCTTTATGAGGTCCTCGTTCCCATTTTGATCAGCCCCGTCTCTAGTTTGGCCTCAGTCCCGCCTCGGTGGCGACAGGCGGCGGAGTTTTCAGCTTCGCCTTTTTTGCCTTTTTTCTGGCATACATCATCTCATCCGCTTCCTTTAGGAGTTCTTCCAAGTCCATTGGATAGTGGGGATCGTACCAGGCGAAGCCGACACTGAGGGAGAGCTGAAAGGGATGGTCTTGGGGAGTGGAATTATAGAGGCGCAGGTGGTCCTGTAGGCGGTCCAAGATGGCATCGGCACAGTCGGTGGTGGAACAAATATGGAGAACCACGAATTCATCCCCGCCTAACCGGGCGATCAGGTCGGATTGGCGATAGGTGGTCTGCAAAACCTGGGCGGTGTCCACCAGGGCCCGATCTCCCATGGCATGGCCGTACATATCGTTGATACACTTTAAATCGTCCAGATCAATAAACATGAGGAACAGAGGAGTCTGAGTGCGTGAAGCCACCTTCATCTGGTGTTCCGCCAGAGTCATAAAGCCCCGACGGTTATAAAGACCGGTGAGTCCGTCCCGCAATGACAGCGCCTGCAGTTCTGCCGCCTGCTTTTCCAATAAATCCTTAGCCCTGGCAAGTTTCTGGTTTGAGGACTCCAGTTCCTGATTTTTGGCCACGGCACTTTCAAACGTGGAGATCAAAAGAGAAAGAATCTGACCGGGATCCGAATTGATGAAATGCTTCTTGCCGCCAAAAACAATTTCCATGCCTTGCTGGAACTGGCTTCCACTTTTTAAATTTTTATTGAGCAGGATGTATTCGATCCGCGTGAGCAATGATTTTTCGCTATAGGGTTTGGTAATAAAATTTTCGGCGCCGCACTTCAAACCATACAGGACATCTTCCATGCTGGACAACGAGGTCAGCAGAATAACGGGAATATGTTTTAAGCGATTATCAGATTTGATCCGGCTGCATAATTCAAACCCGTCCATTTCAGGCATAATGATATCGCTGATCACCATGGCCGGATGAGATTGCTCTAGTCGATTCAGGGCTTCTTTGCCATGGCGCGCCCAGGTTACCCGGAATTTTTGCTGCTCCAAAATGTATTTGAGGCGTTCGGCCTGGGTAGGACTATCTTCGGCAATTAATATTTCCAACTGTTCAGGGATTAATTTCATTTTATTGTCCATAGTTGTCTTCCTCAAGTAATTATTGTTTGCTAGATGACTTCCGGTTAGCCTTGAATTATTGCCAATCCGACAATTTCAAACCCTTAAGGTTTTATTAAGCATTTCGGCAATCTCCTCGGGAGACAGAACATAGGTGGCGGCGCCCAACTTTACAGCCTCCCCCGGCATACCGAAAATAACAGCGCTATCTGCGTCTTGGGCAAAAGTTATGGCCCCCTTATCGCGCATAAACTTCAGTTCCTGAGCGCCATCTTTGCCCATTCCGGAAAGGAGCACTCCTACGGCGCTCTTGCCGAAGGCAGCGGTAACACTGCGGAAAAGATGAGCCACAGAAGGACGCAGGCCGTTTTCCGGTGGAGATTTGCTGAGCGTCAGACGCCCTCCAGCATTCACCCCTAAATGAACCCCATCCGGGGCGACATACGCCTGTCCGGGTACTGGAGTTTCGTCCTGCACCGCCAATTTGATGGGGAAGTTGGTGGTTTTTGCCAGCCAGTCCACAAATCCCTGGATAAAGCCGGGGGAAATATGTTGGACGATGAGAATCGGCGCCGCCAAATTGGGCGCCAAACGAGCCAGGATAGTCTGGATAATCTGCGGGCCACCGGTGGAAGCTCCAATGGCCACTAACCAGCTCCGCTCGCGCTGCGGTTTTTCCATAGCCGGCGCCGCCGACAAATGGGGGCGAGGGTTAAATCGCCGCCGCCGCACTACTTTCACTTCAGACATTAATCTGACGGTTTGGACTAAACTTTTTGTTAGGGCAGCATATCTGGGGTGGCCGGCGCCCACCGGTTTTTCCAGAAAGGCCAGGGCGCCGGCTTCCACGGCCCGGAAGGTAGAGGTAACTTCTTGAGGGTCTAAACTGGCGCTGACAATAACTATGGGTAACGGGTCCGTCTCCATAATACGACGAGTCGCCTCAAAACCGTCGAGCACCGGCATGTAGCAGTCCATGACAATAATATCCGGTCTTAAACGTTTGACGGCTTCGACGGCATCAGCGCCATGGCAGGCCGTGCCAATCACCTCCATATCAGGTTGGCTGTTAAAAATATGGGTGAGCAGGTCTCTGGCAACGGTGGAATCCTCCGCAATAAGCACCTGGATCATGGATTTTCCTTTAATTCAGATTAACCGGCGGATCAATTCCAATAAGTTGCCCTGGTCAAAACTACTCTTCACCAAATAGGCATTGGCCCCCACATCGATACCACGTTTGCGGTCTTCAGTTGACTCAAGCGCCGTCACCAGCACTACCGGCAGTTCAGATAGACGTTTATCCGCTCTGATTTTGCTGGTCAGGTCAAATCCGCTCATGCGGGGCATCTCCACGTCCGAAACCACCAGATCAAAGTTGCCTTTTTGCAGGGCCGTAAATCCTTCCACCCCGTCCACAGCCGTCTTAACCTGATAACCGGCGAGTTCCAGGATGTTTTTTAAGAGAGTCCGAGCAGTAATGGAGTCTTCAGCCACCAGGATTGACTTAGTCTGCTCGCCATTATTTTTCTGATCTCTAGCCAAGGAGCCAGAACCGACATTACTCTTGACCGCAGATTTTAACAGGTCGGCGACGTTGAGTATGGGCACCACTTTACCGGAACCTAACACTGTCGCACCCGCAATATTAGGAACCCGTGAAAGCTGTTTGCCCAGATTTTTTACCAGTACTTCCTGTTCATTGAGCACCCCGTCCACACTGAAGGCCACCCGTCTCTCCCCGGCGCTAAGCACCAGGACAGTGAGGAAATCTCGTTGCTTGGAGCCAGGTTCCGCGGTCGGGAGGTCCAAAATCGCCGCCAGCGAAGCCAGGGCAACAGACTTGCCATTAAGAGGTATAGTTTCGCGATTCTCTACAGTTTTTACCTCTTCCTGCTTCACCCGGGCAACTCTTTCCAGATTAGCGGTGGGAATGACAAAAGTCCTGTTCCCTATCTGAATCAGAGTTCCCCGGAAGGTTGCCAGGGTTAGAGGCAGGATCAGTCGAAACGAAGTACCGGTCTCCGGTGAGGCCTCCAAGAGCAAAGCCCCGCCGAGTTTCTCCACTTTTTCCTGGACAATGGGCAGCCCCAAACCCCGGCCGGAGATATTGGTGATGATGGGAGAGGTGGAAATTCCCGAACGAAAAATAACTCTCCTTGCCTCCGCCTCACTAAGGTTGGCAGCTTCGTCTGAAGTTAAATAGCCATTTTTGATAGCTGCGGCTTTTACTTTCTCCGGGTCGATGCCGGCGCCGTTGTCAGCCACGCAGATTTCTACTTTACTGCTATCTTTTTGGGCAATGGTGATGAGAATTCTGCCCCGAGGAGATTTATTTTTTCGGACACGCGCTTCGGGTGGTTCCAGACCGTGGTCGATGCTGTTACGCACCAGATGCATCAACGGATCTTTAATCTCTTGCAAGATTCTTCTATCTATTTCTACCTTGCCGCCTTCAATTATGAGATCAACTTCTTTGCCCTGCTCCCTGGCAAGATCTCGCACAAATTTTGGAAACGGTTCCAGAAGAACTGAAAAAGGCAGCATCAAAACCTTTTTCATATTCTCCAGAAGACTATCCACCAAGCCACCGATAACCCGATGATCATGCTCCGCTGCTTTTACCAGAGGAGCCAGTTTAGTTTCCAGATTTTTTATAAAGTTTGCATTTACTTCCAGAAAATCAAGCAACTTGGTGGTTGCCGGGAAAACTCCCTCGGCCTCACGCCCCTCTCCTGTTTGGGCTAATAGTTGTCCGGCCAGTCTGAACTGGGGTTGAACTTTGGCCCAATCCTGATACCAGGAATCGAATTCGGAGAAGCTATCCCGCAGGTCTGCCGCTCTCTGACCGGCGATCAGTTTGGCAGCTATCAGCTCTTCAGCCTGGAGCAACAAAGCATCCAATTTTCCTGTGGCCACCCGCACTGTATCGGTCAAGCCCGGCTTTTCACGAAATTTGGGGGTTTCCTGGATTCCAGATGAATTGGCGTCAGGAGATTCTCCGGGCATTATCTGATCTGCCGCTGGCACTGCCGATACTTGGGACTGGAGATCAGGGCCGACTGACTGGGAAAACGCAGCTGGCGGCGGCGTCTCCTTGCTACCTGCCACTGCCTCCGCCAACTGTTTCACCAGGTCGTTGACTTGAGAAATATGGGCCGCAGAAAACCCGGTTTGAGAGATGGAAACCATTTCTTCCAAGACAGTCAACGTGCGATAGACCAGGTCAAACAATTCCGGTGTCGGTGACCGGGAGTTTTTTTTCCATAAAGCCAAGAGGCTTTCCAGAGGTTGGCAGATCGTTTCTATTTCTCTTAGATTGACAGCCCGGGCAGCGCCCTTGAGACTATGGATCTCCCTGAAGATAGTTTCAATAATGGCAGTTTGATCTACCAATCCCTCAACTTTTTCCAAGGCGAGCAGGCCGTCGGAAATCGTTTGCAGATGCTCTTCGGCTTCTATCTTAAAGGTGCCAAGGAGCCTCTGATAAAATTCATCTTCTTTGCTTGGCATACTGTTACTCTTACGCCTTTAAAGGCATATTAGATTCACCAATAATTAAGTTGCAAATGCGGGTCCAATTTCTAGACCTGGTAATGCTCCACCATCTGTTTTAAATTTTGGCCCAGAGAATTTAAGTTATGGATGGCAGTCTCCACCTGACGCACCCCAAAGACATTCTGATCACCGGCCTGTTTAATGCTCTCCATGGCCTGGGCCACCTGATCCATCCCTACCAACTGCTCATTGGTGGCGGCCACGATTTGTACCGAAGCCTGGGCTGAAGATGAGACCGAATCCGATAAGGTCAGAATGGAGGCACCGGCCTCAGACGATTGCTTTACGCCTATGTCCACCACCTTGCCGCCCTGCTCCGTAGCCATGACCGCGGAGCTGATGGCTTTTTGAATGTCATTCAAGATCGACCGTACCTGGGCAGTGGCCTGCTTGGACTGCTCCGCCAGATTTCTGACTTCTTGAGCCACCACGGCAAAGCCTTTCCCCTGTTCTCCTGCTTTGGCCGCCTCTATGGAAGCGTTCACCGCCAACAGATTCGACTGGTCCGCCATATCGTTGACTGTTGCAATAATTGCACCAATGGCCTGGCTCTGCTCGCTGAGCTTGACAATACTTTCGGCAATGGAATCCATCTGCCGACGTATCCGGGTCATGCCCTCAATGGTTTCATCCACCGCCTTTTTACCATCCAAGGAAACCTGGGCCGTCATTTGTGAGTTGTCCGACACTTCCCTGGCCTTCTGGCTGGACAGGTGAATTGTTTGCCGCAATTCTTCAATGGTTGCTGTGGTTTCCGTAACCGCCGTGGCCGTCTGGGTCGCCCCGGAGGCAATTTGGGAGGAGGTCGCCGTAATTTCGCTGGCCGCCGCAGCCAGGGCGCTGATGCCTTCGGTGATTTGCTCCAGATGTTGGCGCATATTCGACACCATAGTTTTCATGGATTGCCCCAGGACGTCTTTATCAGATCGTGGTTTTACGGTTACCGCCAAATTACCTAAAGCAATCTGGTGAGCCAAGTCAGCCATTTCCCGTTGGTATTGAATGGCGCGCTCGAATGCTTGTCCGAGCATGTCTTTGTCTGAACGCGGTTTTACTGCCGCAGATAAATCGCCCACCGCCAACTGGTTGGCTACTTCGGCCATTTCCCTCTGATAATGGATAACCTTGGTAAAGGTTTCCTCCAAAACTCCAACTTCGTCGTCGCGGTCATGAGCCGTAAAGTTAAAGATAAGATCTCCCGCCGCCATATATTCCGAGGTCTTGGCCATTTCTTTTAAAGGTTTGGCGATATTCCGGGTAATGATCCCACCTGCCAGTCCTAACAGGATCGCCATGGTTGGGATTCCCAACAGAATCACGGCCTTTGTAAAGCGCACTTTCTCATGGGATTCTTTATCAATCAATTCGAGATATTTGGTTTCGGCATTGTCCATGTCTTCGTGTATTCGTTCTAATTCTCCCAAGAGTTGTTGGGACTTGCCAGATTTCATGGTTTGCCCGACTTGTTCCAGGCCTTTTTGTTTTTGCATTTCGAACAGATTTTCTTGTTCCCTGATTACGTCCGCCTGCTTTTGCTCAAAAAGATTTAATTTTTCCTGAAAATACCGTTTATCGGTTAATTTGCGAGTCTGATTAAGCTTCTCTGTTATTTGCAGTTTGAGTTTTTGGAAAGATTGCAGATAAGTTTCGGCTCCGGTGAGGAGAAAACCGCGCCCGTCACTGACTAACTCATAGAGGTCTGATTGGACATCATGCAGGTGGGATAGAAGGTCATGGGATTGCTCCACTTTATCTATGGCTTCCACCAGCCTATCGTTGGCCAGATAAGACACACCACCGAGAAGCAGAAAGAAAATCACCGCGAGAGCGAATGCCAAGCCGATTTTGATCCCTACGGTCAATTTCATTGCCTCAGTTACCTCCCCTGTTAATCACCTTTTTACTCCCTAATTTAAATTTTATAGTGATGCACCATCTCTTTAAGATTTTGCCCCAGGCCATTGAGATTATGAATCGCGGTCTCCACCTGGCGGATGCCAAAGACATTTTGATCGCTGGCCTGTTTAATACTTTCCATGGCTTGCGCCACTTGATCCATGCCGACCAACTGTTCATTGGTAGCCGCCACGATCTGAATGGAAGCCTGGGCTGAAGAAGTGACGGCGTCTGCCAGCAGCCGAATGGAATCCCCGGCTTCGGAGGATTGATTGACCCCCACATCCACCACCTTACCTCCCTGGTCGGTGGCCATGACTGCCGTGCCGATGGCTTTCTGAATCTCATTTAAGATCAGCCTGACCTGAGCCGTAGCCTGCTTAGATTGCTCCGCCAGATTTCTGACCTCCTGAGCCACCACGGCAAATCCCTTGCCCTGCTCTCCGGCCTTGGCCGCCTCAATGGAGGCATTTACCGCCAGCAGGTTTGATTGATCCGCCATATCATTCACGGTCGCAATGATTGCCCCTATGGCCTGGTTCTGTTCACTAAGTTTGACAATGCTTTCGGCAATCGAATCCATCTGATGTCGAATCCGGCTCATACCGTCTATGGTGGTATCCACCGCCTTTTTCCCGTCTAAAGACACTTGCGCGGTTTGGTTGGAATACTCGGAAACTTCCTTAGCTTTTTGGCTAGACAAATGAATCGTTTGCCGCAATTCTTCAATAGTTGCCGTGGTCTCGGTCACTGCCGAAGCGGTCTGCGTCGCCCCGGAGGCTATTTGGGCTGAGGTCGCCATAATCTCGCTGGCCGCCGTCGTGAGGGCACTGATACCTGCCGTAATGCCTTCCAGATGCTGCCGCATATTCGCCACCATAGTGGCCATGGATTGACCCAGGACGTCCTTTTCCGAGCGAGGTTTGACGGTTGCGGCTAAGTTACCCAAGGCAATCTGGTGCGCCACATCCGACATCTCCCGTTGATATTGGATCATCCGGTCAAAGTTGCTTGCCAGTTGACCCACCTCATCCTGGCGTTTATAAGTACTGAAATCGAATGATAAATCGCCGGTGGCCATGAATTTCGCCGCTTCAGCCATCTCCTGAAGCGGTTTAGAGATGTTTTTCGTTATAAAGTATCCTGCCAAGGCTAACATGATCATGGCCACAGGAATACCCCAGACAATGGTGTTAATGGCCGCCACAGCCCGTTCATGTGATTCTTTATCCATGTTTTTCAGATGGTTATTCTCTTCGTCATCCATGTTGTCATGTATCTTAACGATCTCTTCCAACAGTTTTTTGGTTTTTGCGGTGCGGGCGGCCTGAGCTGCAGCCTCAAGGCCCTTTTGTTTACGCAATTCGATGTTGCCTTCCAACTCCTTGCTCTCCTCGACTAGTAACCCTTCAAGAATATTCAGTTTATTGAGATTGGTCGAGTTTTTGATCATTTTACGGACTTGATTGAGTTTTTGACTTACCTCGTTTTTGGCTCTCCTATACACATCCAGATAGCCCTCCTCCCCGGTTAAAAGGAACATGCGCCCGTTCAGATCCATTTCAAAAATGCCGGCTTGGACATCGTGTAATTCCGAGAGCATCTCATGGGAGTGTTCCACTTTTTGCATGGCGTCGATCAGATTAACTATGGCGAGATAAGAAATTCCGCCAATAATCAACATAATTGCTACAGCCAGAGCGTAACCGCCTCCTATCTTGATTCCCACTTTTAGATTCATGGCCACTCCTTTGCTCATAATTCAACTTCTGCATGCACGAGCAGGCGGTCGTCGGTTAAAAGCTTTTCGCCCTCCAAAACCACCAACCGGTCCGGGGTGACGCCTTTTAAATATTCAGCTCGTAGACCTGTCAAGGTTGGGAGACTAAGTTGTAGATCCTTAAGCGCTATTGTTCGCATGCCCACAATATCATCCGCTAAAATGCCGAACTCCCGGTCATGATTTCTTAAAATGATCACCCGGTTCAAATTCGTCAGTCCTTTCTCCGGTAAATCAAAGAATTTCCTGATATCCGTGATGGACAGAATCTGTCCTCGCAGGTTCATAAGCCCCACGATAAACGCCGGCGTCCCCGGCAGAGGGGTGAATTCTTTCAAAGGGTAAACTTCCCGAATCAAAGTCGATTCAAGGCCGTATCGTTCATGCGCCAGGACGAATTCCACAACTACCAGGACTTCTTCGGTGTTGTTCGATAGTGGTTCCCTGGCCAGAAGCCGGGCCCGTTCTCGCAATATCCGCCTTTGGTCTTCAACCTCCGACCCTGAGCCAGTTGTTGCGAAAGATCTGAGTAACTCTGCTGGGCCCGCTTCAGTGGCCACCTGCTCGGCTAGGTTACCAATGTTTGCTGCGACTAAGCTTTCCATGTCCGCCATAGCCTTTCCCGTGCCACTTCTGTAACTGTCTAAACCTGTTTCTTTTCTGTTAACCGGTGCTTAATAGTTAACACCATTTCCCGCATAGCCCCCGTAGTCACTCCCTGCGAAGCCGGAATTATATCTTCATTGGGCAACCTTTCCATTAAGGCTAGCACATTGTCAAAATGCTTCTCGGCTTCACCATACCGTTGCTGACGCATGGCTAAATTCCCCAGGGAAAAATGGGCCAAAACAAAACCGTGATCTAGATATAGCGCCTGCTTCAGCAATGTAATCGCTTCCTGTCCCAGGTTCTGCTCCTGAAAGATTGATGCCAAGAGATAATAATGCCTTGGATTGAGCCGATCCTGGGAAATGGCTTTCTCCCCCCAGATCCTGGCCTCCGCTAATTTCCCCTGATTGGCGTATATCTTGGCTAACAGGGCCATTGCCCCGGCATCGTCATCTCCTTCGGCCATAGTGCGCTGCACCTTGGCGGCGGCCTCTCCGTACCTGCCAGTCACTAATAAACCAGCAGCTTCCTCAAGACTTGTCAGGTTTGAATTCCCGGAGGGACCGACCGGTCTCTTTTAATACAGGAAGATCCGTTCCTTGGTAAACATTGCGATTCAATGCAGTTTTTCCAAGTATTATAGATTGAGGAGCTGAACAAGAACCATTGCTAAAAGTTCCTTCCTTTATTCTCCCATCTTCATTAGAGCCAAGGGGGCTAGAGTGAAGAGGATATTGGATTTTACTCATGCCAACTAAAACAGGAGAATTGGTAGAGACTTTGGTCTTGGTCTCGAGGTGTTGGTATTTGGAACCAGCAGCTGCGCCATGGAATCTAGAGATCTGATTTTGATCTGCCTGATGTCGCTTTTGATAAGGTATAGAGCCAGACTGGGGACAAGCCGACAAACTGGAGCCTTGGAGCAGAGAACACTCCGCCGGACTGACCATGAGCCAGCCTCCCTCCACTAAGGCCCCGGAAAAATTCTTCACTACCCGGTTTATGACGCCAGGGGTGAAATACATCAAAACGTTGCGGCAAAAGATAATGTCCATGGCCTGGGTATTATTTATTCGAGATGGGAAAGGATCTGTCGCCAGATTGAGGTAAGAAAAGGTCACCATTTCTCTAATCAAGGGCAGGATTTTCCACTGATCACCTTTTAAACGAGTAAAATATTTCTCCACCAACCAAGCGGGTGTGCCCCGAAAGGACCACTGGGTATAAACTCCCCGCTCTGCCTTCTGCAAAGCTCGTTGGCTGATGTCCGTAGCCAACACCGTGATCTGCCAATCTTGAATATCAGGGAGGATCTTATGAAGTAACATGGCGATGGAATAGGCTTCTTCGCCGCTGGCGCAACCGGCACTCCAGATCCGGAGTTGCCGATCTCCCGACCGCCGGGAGGCCAGCATTTGAGGTAGTATCTGCCATTCCAAGACTTCAAAAATCCCTTTCTCCCGGAAAAAATACGTCTCGCCGATGGTGATATGACTGGCCAAAACTTCCAGTAAATCCTTAGTCACCGGCGCCGACAAAAGATTCTGCGCCAGAGCGGCTCCATCAGTAACACCTAATTCCAGGGCCGCAGCCTTTAATCCCTTCTCCAAATCCCGCCAGCGTTGCCGGGGAAAATGCAACCCCAATTGCTCTGCTGTGAAGCTACTTAACTGGTCCAATATTTCCGGGTCAAGACAATGGTGGTTCATATCTGGACCACATCTCGACCCAGGGTTGCGGCAGGAATATTTTCATCCCTTAAATCATGCAGCAAGACAATTTCTTCCCCCACTTTCATTGCCCCCTTGATATGCCCCAGTCCAGGGAAAATATCGTCTACTGGAATAAGCTCATTGCTTGCCCGTTCAATGATCCAGAGAATTTCATTGACTAATAAGGCCTTTCTTCCACTAGGTTTATTGATCATGATCAGGTAGTCAGATATCGTTATCTCAGCTTCGGGGAAATGAAGTTGTCGCCGCAAATCGATTACTGGTATGATCTGTCCCGCAACATTAATAACTCCCAGAATACCGGCCGGCGGTTCGGGCACCGACGTGATCTCTACTACCCGAACCACCCTTTGGACGAAGGTCAACGAGATGGCAAAACGATTTCCATTTAAACCAAAAACGAGAAATTGTTCATTGGCGCCCATAATCTACCCTAAGAGTTTTTTGCTATGATTGTTTTTTATTTTCGGAAGATTTTGCAGAATACTTAAATGTGAAGTTATATAAACATTGAAAATCGCTGAATTATCTTTTAGATGCCTCAACAGCTGAAGAAGTAGGTGAGCCTTTGAGACCGGCCACCCCCTTCGCGGGCGATGACTTACCCTGGTTTTACCGGAAAGGTTGCACCCTGCTATTTTCCTTGAATAATTACCTGTTCATAAGTTATACAATAAAATTGGACTTAAAATATGCCCTGAAACTTTAACCTAGCTACTTTAAACCATGTCCTATAATCGACAGCTCTATCTGCGCCTCTTCCAGATGATCAAGCCCTACTGGCGCCGGGTCATCGTCGCCATGCTGGCCATGCTCGGGGTTTCCGGGATCACCGCCCTCATCGCCTTTCTCATCAAGCCGGCCCTGGACGACATTTTTTTCGCCAAAAGGGTGGATATGCTTTACATCCTGCCGCCCCTGGTCATTGCCCTGTATTTTTTCAAGGGCTTATTTTTTTATACCCATGAGTTCATGATGAACTTTGTGGGGGGAATGATCATCACCCAGATGCGGGATGCCATCTACCGCCAGTACATGGCCCTGCCCCAGATATTCTTTGACCGCACCGCCACCGGCCTGCTCATCTCTAGGGTGACCTATGACGTCAACATTCTCCAGAGCTCGGTCTCCACGGTGGTCACCAACCTGCTCAAGGATATCTTCACCATCATCGGTCTGGTGGGGGTGATTTTTTACCGGGAATGGCGTCTGGCCCTCATCGCCGTGGTGGTCTTCCCCATCGCGGTGTTGCCCATCATCAAGTTCGGCAAGCGTCTGCGCCGCATCTCCACCTCCAGCCAGGTCTCCATGGGCCGGCTGAACAGCCAGTTGCAGGAAACCCTGGTGGGCAACAACATCGTCAAGGCCTTCTGCCGGGAAGAGTACGAGATTGGCCGGTTCCACCGGGAAAACCTGGAATTTTTCCGGCTGCGCATGAAAAATGTCTCCACCCGGGCCATCTCCCCGCCGGTCATGGAGCTGCTGGGGGGCTTCGGCATCGCCGCCATCATGTTCTACGGCGGCTACCAGGTGATCCAGGGCACCTCCACGCCGGGGACCTTCTTTTCCTTCCTGGCCGCCCTGCTGATGTTGTATCAACCCATTAAAAGTCTGAGCAATATCAACAATTCCGTCCAGGAAGGCATGGCCGCGGCCCAGCGGGTCTATGAAATTTTGGATCTGCAGCCGGCGATCGCCGATAGCCCCCATGCCGCGGTCCTGCCGCCCATCAGCCGGGAACTCCGGTTCGCGCAAGTGGATTTTGCCTACGATGACCGTCTCGCCCTGCACCGGATCGACTTGAGGGTGCCCAAGGGGGAGGTGGTGGCCCTGGTGGGCCCCAGCGGCGCCGGCAAGACTACCCTGGTGAACCTGGTGCCACGGTTTTACGAGGTCACCGGCGGCGCCGTCAGCATCGACGGGCACGACCTGCGGGACGTGACCCTGGCTTCCCTCCGGGGCCAGATCGGGGTAGTGAACCAGCAGACCTTTCTCTTCAACGACACGGTGCGCAACAATATCGCCTACGGCCGGCCCGAGGCTACCGCGGCAGGGATCATCGAGGCGGCCCAGGCGGCTTTTGCCTGGGATTTTATCCAACATCTGCCCCAGGGGCTGGACACCATCATCGGTGAGCAGGGGGTAATGCTCTCCGGCGGGGAGCGCCAGCGGGTGGCAATTGCCCGGGCCCTGCTGAAAGACCCCCCGATTCTCATCCTGGACGAAGCCACTTCGGCCCTGGATTCCGAGGCCGAACGGGAGGTGCAGAAAGCGCTGGATAATTTGATCCAGGGCCGGACTACCCTGGTCATTGCCCACCGCCTGTCCACCATCCGCAATGCCGACCGCATCGTGGTCCTGGAAGACGGCCGCATCGTGGAAGAGGGGCGGCATGAAGATCTGTTAGCTCGAGGCGGCGTCTACGCCAAATTATATTACCTGCAATTCCGGCCGGGTGAGGAAGAGGAACCGCCGGCGGAGCCGGAAGCCCAGGCAGGCGGCTTGGGGTAAAAAACTGCACCGGCAAGGGCGCCTGTGCTCCATTTAAATTAAATCCCCCCTGCCCCCCTTTAGAAAAGGGGGAAAAGAAGGCAGCAGCTTTTAAGTCCCCCTTTCCTAAAGGGGATTTAGGGGGATTTTTACGGTAAAACTGAAAACTGAAAACCAGAAACCATATAACATTCCGGTGGCAAAGACTTTTTAAGGCCCTCCAGGAAGAACCGGGAATGCCGGCTCCCGGTCCGGCCCTGCGCACCGGTGCGGCAATTTTAGCGCACCTCTATAGTCTGGGAGCCAGGGGACGACGGACCATGTACGACCGCGGCTGGCTTAAATCTAAACGCCTGCCCTGTCCGGTCTTGAGTATCGGCAATCTGGTGGCCGGAGGTGCCGGCAAGACGCCTCTGACCGCTTTTCTGGCCGGGCGACTCCAGGCCGCCGGCTGCCGGGTGGCCATACTCAGCCGGGGATACGGCGGTGCGGCTAAAGGGGTCAACGTCATCAGCGATGGCCGGCGGATTTTCTTAAAGCCCCCTCAGGCCGGAGATGAGGCGTGCCTTCTGGCCCAGAAGCTCCCCGGCATACCGGTGGTCACGGGGGCTGACCGTTTTCAGGCAGGTTTGCTGGCCTGGGAGCGTTTTCGCCCTGATCTCTTTTTATTGGACGACGGTTTTCAGCATTTTCAACTCCACCGCGATCTGGATGTGGTCCTGCTTGATGCGGGGCGGCCCTTTGGCAACGGCCGCCTGCTGCCCCGGGGCCCCCTGCGGGAGCCGGTCAGCACTTTACGGCGGCCGCTGGTTCTGGTGCTGAGCCGTTATGAGCCTGAAAGACATCAGAGCACCTGGGAAGCTATCCGAGCCTCTTTTCCCGGGACACCCGTGCTCAGGGCTGTTTTCCGCCTGTCGCACGCCGTCCAATACCCCGGGCCGCGGCACGTGAGCCTGGGGAAATTAGCCCACATGAGACTGGCGGCCCTGGCCGGGTTGGCCCGACCGGAGGTTTTTTGCCACAGCCTGCAGGAGCTTGGGGTTGACTTGAAGCATTTTTTTACCTTTCCGGATCATCATGCCTTTACCCCTCAGGATGTGGCCGAAGTGATTGCCGGGGCGCCTGGTCTGGGAGTCGAGGGACTGGCGACCACGGAAAAAGATTGGCTGAGGCTGTCAGGGGTCTGGCAACTTTGACCTTCCCCTGTTTGTTGTCCACCTGCAGGTGAATCTGTTAGATCCCTGGCCGCTTGATCTGATGCCGCCAGGCTGTGCCCAAAAGTTGACGACACCATGAAAAAAGTACCTCTCTGGGAACCTGTGGCCATCGGTAATCACCATTCTCCCCTGCCCCAGGCCGTCCAGGCCTGTTTTGAGCAGTTGACCGTCCACCGGCGCCGGCAATTCTATCCGCATCAGATACAGTCCATCCTGGTCCGGGCCGTTAACTGGCTGGGGGATGCCATCTTAATCCTGCCGGCCGTCCGGCAACTCAAGCGTTTTTTTCCCCAGGCACAACTCACCGTCCTGGCCCTTGATCGAATCGCCCCGGTTTTTCAGAATCTGCCGGAAGTGGATCAAGTTGTTCCCTATCTCCCCAAACCTCCGGCCACCGGTTTTAAGGAATGGCTGGCCTGGCTCTTGCGTCTGCGGCGGCAGCGCTTCGACCTGGCCGTTCTTTTTCCCAACTCTCTGGAATCGGCCCTGGTGGCCCGGCTCCTGGGAGTGCCGCACCGCGTCGGCTATAATACCGAGTTTCGATCCAGCCTCCTGACCCAGGTAGTCCAAGGGCCTGAGAAGTTGGCCGGCTTGCACCATGTTTACCGGCACGAGGGCATCCTCCGGGCTTTCGGCCGCGTCACTGGCGACGGCTTGCCGGAATTGTCTTTAACTGCCGAGGAATTGGCCGCCGGCATACGATTATTACACGATCAGGGGTGGCAGCCCGGCCAAAAAGTCGTCGGCTTGAGCCCCGGCGCGGTCTACGGACCGGCCAAACAATGGTTCCCGGACCGGTTTGCCGCGGTCGCCGATACTATCCACCAGGAATTTGGCGCCCTGATTGTCTTATTAGGTTCCGGTGGCGACCAGGAGGCCGCCGGGAAAATTGCCGGGGCCATGAAATCTCCGGCCGTTAATTTAGTGGGCCGGACTGATTTGCGCACCGCCTTTGCAGTATTAGATCACCTGGATCTTTTGATTACGAACGATTCCGGCTTAATGCATGCCGCCGCGGCCTTGTTTACCCCTCTGGTGGCCCTGTTCGGTTCCACCGATCCCTTTACCACCGGTCCCTTTACCACCTTTGCCTCAGTGCTGCGCCATCCGTTACCCTGCAGCCCCTGCCTGCAGCGGCAGTGTCCGGAAAAACACTACCGCTGTCTGGACCTGATCTCCGTGGCCGAAGTACTGGAGCAAGCCCGCTATTGGCTGAGGAGAGAATAAATGCGGTCAGCGGTTTTTTTGGATCGTGACGGCACCATCAACGAAGAAATGGGGTATATCAATCATCCGGAGCGCTTCCGCCTGCTGCCCAACAGTGCCGCCGCCATTGCCCTGCTTAACCAGGCAGGTCTCCCGGTAGTGGTGGCAACCAATCAATCCGGGGTGGCCAGGGGATACTTCCCAAGCTCTCTTCTCTCTCGGGTTCACAGCCTGATGCGCCAGATGCTGGCTCAACAAAAGGCCCATGTCGAGGCGATTTATGTCTGTCAGCATGCTCCCGATGCCGATTGTCTCTGCCGCAAACCCCGGCCCGGTCTGCTGCGCCAGGCCGCCGAGGATTTAGATATTGATCTCATCCGCTCGTATGTGGTGGGCGACCGCTTTAAGGATATCCAACTGGCAGCCAATGTCGGGGCCAAAGGGATTCTGGTCCTGACCGGCTATGGCCGAGGTGAACTGGAATACTATGAGGGTGAACGACTTGCCGAACCTCACTATATTGCCAACGACCTGTTGGACGCCGCCGAATGGATACTGCAAGATGTGGATACCAATAATAGGCTGTAGCGTGATTTACCCGGGCACCTTTAGTTTTCATAAGGCGGGATGCGCTTCGCTTTCCCGCCCTACCGGGCCCAATTCTTTGGCAGGTTCTAAGGCCTTTGACATGCCACCATTTTTCACCTCTCTTCCGTCCAGTCTGCGAAAGTTCCATTCTTTTTCCCCTCTCCCCTCGAGGGGAGAGGGTCAGGGTGAGGGGTGACTTCACCTATGTCCGTCAGAATTCTTCTTATCAAGCTGAGCGCCCTGGGCGACGTTATTCAGACGTTGCCCACGTTGGAGGCCATCCGCGCCCTTTATCCGGCCGCTGAAATTTCCTGGCTCGTGGAGGAGGATGCCGCGCCTGTGCTTGCCTGTCATCCGGCTCTGGACCATCTGCTGATTTCCCGGCGCCAGACCTGGCTGGCCGCCTGGCGGCGTCCGGACCAACGGCAGAGTGCCTGGAAGCAATGCCGCCGCCTGGTGCAAACCATTCGCCGCCAACCTTATGATTTCGTTATTGATCTCCAGGGGTTGGCTAAAAGTGCCTTCTGGGTTTTAATCTCCCGCAGTCCCCGCAAAATCGGCTTTGACCGGACCCGGGAATACAGTTACCTGGCCCTCACCGAACGTTTGCCGCCCTATGATCCCGATGAGCATGCGGTTCGACGCTATCTGCGGCTGGCCCAGTATCTGGGTGCAGCGATGGCGCCGGTGCGGTTCCGCCTGGCCCTGCCTTTTGAAAACGATAAGGAATTTAATTACTTGTGGCAGAGAAAATCCGGTCCCTTGATCATCATGCACCCCGGAACCCGCTGGCCGACTAAATGCTGGCTGCCGGAGTCATTTGCGTCGCTGGCGGACGCTCTGATCCGGGAGCGCTCGGCCCGGGTGGTTTTTACCGGCAGCCGCTCCGATCGTCCCCTGATCACCGGCATCCGCTCATATATGACCTCTCCGGCTGTGGACCTGAGCGGCCGGACTGATTTGCCGGCCCTGGCCCGCCTTTTTTATCACGCCGACGCGGCCGTCACGACCGACACCGGGCCGATGCACCTGGCCGCCGCCGTCGGCACCCCGGTGGCTGCGGTTTTCGGCCCCACCGCACCCTGGCGCACCGGTCCTTTCGGCTCGCAGCACCGGGTAATCCGGACCAATGTCTCCTGCAGCCCCTGTTTCCGACGCCATTGCCCGAATCCGGAGTGTCTCACCGGTTTGGGTGTGCCGGAGGTTCTGGCTGCCGTCAACGACATCCTGGACCGGGCCATTGCAGGCGCCAAACCTCCTCTGCCCCGGCAGGTGATACAAGGCCGGGTCTGCGCAATAATAGAACATGTCGCTCACCTTTCAGCCTCTTAATGAGGGAGAGAAACCGGATTAGTCATGGAATGGTTATTTGAATCTCAAACCTGGATCGCCTTAATTACTCTGACTATACTGGAAATTATCCTGGGCATAGACAATATTGTGGTCATTTCCATCCTATCCCAAAAACTTCCGGAATCTCAACAGGCCACCTCCCGGCGCCTCGGCCTCGGTCTGGCCTTGATCACCCGGATTCTTCTCTTACTCAGCCTGAGCTGGCTGGCCAGCCTGACGACGCCGTTGTTCAGCCTGGCCGCTTTAAAAATCTCCACCCGGGACCTCATCCTGATTACCGGAGGATTGTTCCTGCTGTGGAAGGCAACCAGGGAAATCCACCATGCCATGGAAATCCCCGAGGCCGACCTGCGCCCCAAAATTGTCGGCACCATGGCCGGCGTCATTACGCAGATCATTCTACTGGACATCGTTTTTTCCCTGGATTCGGTCATCACCGCCATCGGCATGGCCCAGAAGGTGGAAGTGATGATCGCCGCCATTGTCATCGCCATTTTCGTCATGCTCCTGGGTTCCGGGGCCATCAGCGGTTTTATCCATCAGCATCCCTCGGTGAAAATTCTGGCCTTAAGCTTTTTGCTGCTCATCGGCGTCACCCTCATCGCCGAGGGCTTTACCCTGCATATTCCGAAAGGCTATATTTATTTTGCCATGGGATTTTCCGGAGCCGTGGAGACCATTAACCTTATGGCCGGCCAACGCCGGGCTTTGGAGCGCCGGAAAATTCAGGCCTGACAGGCAGCGCCTGAGAAAATACTTAGTGAAAAATCATTTAATTCTGATAGCATGGAAACTATGATCACTTTAGTTGCAGCGGAGGTATTATGGCAGTCAGCAAAGAACTCCTGGACATATTGGCCTGCCCACAGTGCCGAGGCGATCTCAAACTCAACGAGCAGGGTAACGGCTTGATCTGTGAGCCTTGCAAGCTCATGTATGAAATCAAGGATGATATTCCCATCATGCTCATTGACAAGGCCAAAAAGCTCCCCTGATTAACCATGTCCAAGCTTTCTGTCACGGTTATCACCTTAAACGAGGAAGCCAATATCGTCCCGTGCCTGGAATCGGCCGGGTTCGCGGACGAAATCGTCGTTCTTGATTCCGGCAGCACCGACCGTACGGTTGAATTGGCCCGGAATTTTACCGATCGGGTCCTCTCCGTGCCCTGGCAGGGGTTCGGAAAAACCAAAAATCAGGCCGTGAGCGAGGCTCGCCTGCCCTGGATTTTTGTGCTTGACGCCGATGAGCGGCTGACGCTGCCCCTGCAGCAGGAAATTCAGGCCATTGTGCGGGCCGATGGACCGGCGGATGGCTATCGCGTCCCCCGCCGCAATCATTTCTGCGGCCGGTTCATTAAACACTTAGGGTGGTATCCGGATTATTCCATCCGCCTCTTCCGTAAAGCCAAGGGCCGTTTTGCTGATCAGGAGGTCCATGAACGCGTGGAAGTAGACGGCCCGGTGGGAACCCTGCAACATCCCATGCTCCACTATACCTATAATTCCATCAGCGACTTTGTTCTGAGAATGGACCGCTATTCCACTCTGGCGGCCAAAGAGCTGCTCCGGCGGGGCAAACAGCCTTGCCCGGGCGAACTGCTCTGGCGGCCCCTCCTCACCTTCCTGAAGCTGTATATCCTGCAGAAAGGATTTCTGGAAGGGCGGGACGGCTATACCCTGGCCTTTCTCTACAGCACGTATAATTTTTTAAAATATTATAAATTTCGCGAGCTTAATCAACAGGCTGCCCGTGAAGGAGTTCCCCCGGCATGAAAATTGACGCCACCGCCCGAATCAGCCCCGACGTCGAACTGGCCTCGGAGGTCGAGATCGGCCCGGGAGTAATTATTGACGGCCCCACCCGCATCGGGGCCGGCACCAGGATCCAGGCCCATGCCTATATCGGCCCGCACACCACCATCGGCGAAGCCAACCTCATCTCTTTCGGCGCCGTCGTCGGTCATGAGCCTCAGGACTACGCCTTTAAAGGTGAGCCCAGCTATACCATCATCGGCGATCATAATATCATCCGGGAATATGCCACCATTCATCGCGGCACGGTTCCCGGCAGCGCCACCCGGGTGGGAGACCATAATTTCATTATGGCCCTGGCCCATATGGCTCATAATTCTTCCCTGGGAAATCATGTCATCATCATCAACGGCGCCTTAATCGGCGGGTATGTGGAAGTCCAGGACCGGGCGGTGATTTCCGGCAATTGCGTGGTGCACCAATTCTGCCGGGTGGGGCGGCTGGCCATGATGCGCGGCGGCTCCCGGGCCTCTCGCGATGTGCCGCCCTTCTGCATCAACGATTGGGAGCACACGGTGCGGGCTTTGAATCTCGTGGGCCTGAAACGCGCCGGTTTTGACCGGGATCGCATTCGAGCCTTGAAGGAGGCCTTTAAAATTCTCTTTTTTCAGCGGGGCAATCTGAAGCAGGCCATGCAGCAGGTGGAAGCCACCGTGCCGCCGACCGAGGACGTGCAGTATCTCCTGGAATTTATCCGGGCCTCTAAACGGGGCGTGGCCATGGGCCCCAAATCCTCTCATGCCTATGATGAGTTATAACCGCATTCTCATCATCCAGCTCAAACATCTGGGCGATATCCTCCTGACCACCCCGGTGATCTCGGCCCTGAAAAATGCCTGGCCGAAGGCAACCGTCAGCGCCCTGGTTCCCCGGGGTATGGAGGCCATGCTCACTGAACATCCCGGCCTCCGGGAAATCCTGACCATGGACCGCCGGGACCGCTCCGCCTGGAGTTTCCTCAAGTTTGCCCATGCCTTGCGGCAGCGCCGCTTTGATCTGGTCCTGGAGTTTTCCGGCGGCGACCGGGGGGCCCTGTATGCCTGGCTTACCGGCGCCGGTGCCCGGATAAGTTTCGACTATCCCCGGCGGCGCTCCTGGCACCGGCAATTCGCCTTTACTCTGCTGGCTCCGGCGCCCCCGTTGCGGGACCATACCGTCGACAAAAACCTGGCCCTGGTGCGGGCCCTGGGAGTCGAGCCCCGGCACTCGGGCGTGGAATTTTTCTGGAATTCCCAAACCGACCGGGAAGTCCGGGAGCTCATGCAGCAATACAACCTCGCCGCCGGTAACTTTATCCTCATCCATCCCCCGGCCCGCTGGCTGTTCAAATGCTGGACGGCTGAGGGCTACGCCGATATCATTAATACGCTGCAAAATGACTACCGGCTGCCGGTGGTGCTGACCGCAGCCCCGGCGCCTCAGGAAATGGACTTCATCGCCGAGATTGAGCGCCGATTGCATTCGCATCCCGTTAATCTGGCCGGCCGCCTGGATCTAAAGGCCCTGGGAGCCCTGATTGCTCAAGCCCGGCTGTTCATCGGCGTCGACAGCGCCCCCATGCACCTGGCCGCCGCCGTCGGCACCCCCACGGTCGTCCTGTTCGGTCCTTCGGGCCCGTACAACTGGCGGCCCTGGGGTGAGGGGCATCTGGTCCTCACCAAAGATTTCGACTGTCAACCCTGCGGCCGGGACGGCTGCGACGGCACCAAAATCAGCCGCTGCCTCACCGCCATCACCCCCGGCGAAGTGCTGGCTGCCGTCGATCGGCAATTGCACAAGTACGATGAAAACGATTATTCTCAATCTTTTACTCAAACTCGAAACTCAAACTCTATGCGCCTAGCCCTCATCCGCCAGCGTGTGAGCGCCTTTGGCGGGGCTGAAAACACCCTTCTGGCCCTGACCCGGGAACTGCTGCGCCAGGGTCATGACGTTACCCTGGTAACCTCCGAGCCCCAACCGCCCCCGGCCCTGGCCTCCCTGCCCGCCTGCACTGGCAGCCGGTGCCGGTCTGGCCCGGCAAAGTGGGCCGCATCCTGGGCTTTGCCGTCAATGCCCGGCGGGCCTGGCCAACAGGGGTTCGACATCATTTTCAGCCTGGAGCGCACCCTGCGCCAGGACGCCTACCGGGCCGGCGACGGCTGCCACCGGGAGTGGCTGGCCCGGCGCCGGCCCTACGATTCCTGGCCCGAGCGCCTGCACCTCAGCCTCAGCCCTTTCCACCGGACGCTCCTGTCACTGGAAAAAAGACTTTTCCAAGACCCTGGACTGAAACTGGTCATCGCCAACTCCCGGCAGGTCCGGGACGAAATCCGCCGGCATTACCAGGTTGCCCCGGAAAAAATCCGGGTGATCTATAACGGCGTCGACCGGGAGCGCTTTTCGCCGGATCGGCTCCGACATAAACCTCCCGCTGCCATAGTGGAGTTAGGCCTGGAACCGGGGATACCCACAATCCTTTTTGTCGGCTCCGGGTTTAAACGCAAGGGCCTGCACTTCCTCATCGCCGCCCTGCCCCGGATGCAGCGCCGGGACAGCCGCCTGCTCGTCGTCGGCCACGGCCGTACAAGCCCTATGAGCGCCTGGCCGCCAAACTGGGGGTGGCCCAGCAGGTCCGTTTCCTGGGCCCTCAACCCGCAGTGGAGCGCTTCTATGCCGCCGGCCGGGTGCTGGCCCTGCCCACCATCTATGACCCGTGCAGCAACGTCGTCCTGGAGGCCCTGGCCGGCGGCCTGCCGGTGGTCACCACCGCGGCCAACGGCGCCTCGGAGTTCATCCAGCCCGGCGAAAACGGGGCCATCCTCGCCCGACCCGACGATATGCCAGCCTGGCCGCCGCCCTGGACGAATATCTGGAGCGCTCCACCGACCCCGCCGTGCAGCAAGCCGCCATGGCCGCCGTAGCCGACCTCTCCTGGCCCCGGACCGTGGCCGAGACCCTGGCGGCTTTGGAGGAAGTGGCCGGGGTTTAGACTGTTTTTTATGATCCACTGGCGGCCACATTTGACGACCCTGACCATTCCGAAGGGGAATTGCGTTTTGTAACTATAGGTTATTCCTCTGGCAATCGTTTGCTGGTCGTCTCTCATGCCGATCGAGGGGAAATCTTGAGAATCATTAGCGCCCGACCGGCAACTGCGATGGAGAGAAGGCGACATGAAGGGTAAAAGAACAGACTTAGAAGATGATTTGCGGCCGGAGTAGATTTTGACTACTCCAAAGGTGTCCGCGGGAAATACTATCAGAGGATATTGAGAGAAGGGGCGAATATTGTGATGCTCGATCCGGACATTGCCAAGGCTTTTAAGGATTCGGATGCAGTGAACACGGCCTTGAGATCCCTTCTGGATCTAACCCGTGACACACAACGTCTGACGCGAGGTTCCGGCCGGCCTGTAAAAGATGTCGAGCCCTGATATTACTACTATTTCAGAATATTCGCATGGGTCTGCCCCCCCCTAAAAAATCACAAATTTTTTGGCAACGCTATCAATGAGAAGGAATCGACTAATCAACCAGTAGTAACTTGAAAATCGGAACTGGGGCTTTCTTTAACCCAATCAAATGTAGGGCGGGAAAGCGCAGCGCATCCCGCCTTTTGTAGTTATTCAGTAAGAAGCAATAAACTGTTAATCGGCGACATGCTTGGCTTTTTAATGGGTATTGTTTTATTAAAAGCCGGGTTCGAGAAAAGCTCGTGGCGCCATCGGCTCCTACCGCCACGGTAACATAAACTGTCGGCATAACGTCGCTATCCAGCAACCACGCATCATTGGCCAGGAAGTTGGTACTGGCAGTCGAGCCGATAAGAGAGAAGTCCGATGCCCCCGGAGACCTGGCATAAATCCGATACGACGCCGCTCCGGCGCTGGGCAGCCAGGTCAACCTGGTTTTGCCCTGGGAATTGGCCCCTTTCAAGAACGCAGGGGCCGGCAGGGGCGGGATAATGAAGATTTTTGCCGAATTGGCGGCGTCAACCTTGATGGTAATGGTTGTTACGTCGGCATTATTGAAACCTGCCAGGTCCAGGATAACGGGATTATCGCCGGCTTGGTAACCCAGGCCCATATGACGCCCGGAAATTTGCCTTTTAGAAAGAGCGTGTAGATCCCGTTCGCCGGGTTATTCACCGTCAGGCTGCCGCACTGAGGTTCCGTGGCCAGGGTAGCCTGCGGCAGGGTCTTCACCAGGACGTCATTCCATAGATCAAAGCCCACTGCCCTCGCCTGGGGATCTGCCAGATACGGCTGCACCCAGCCATCATACGTTATGAAGAATACGGCTGAGGAAGTTGCCGCCAATGCCCTCGGGGAAAGAAGAGCTGACGTCGAGGCAGGATAAAGAAAATCAGCAATCAGATTTTTAGCCTTCCCTATCAGAGAAGTATGGTCACATTCATCCTGAATTTGTATGCAGTCTGCCCAGTTGTTTGCAAAAGGCCAGGTGGCGCTTGTCATCTTCACCGTCCCATCGCCGTCGGCATAAGAGACTGAGCCGGTAGGTTGCCCATCCTCATAACAGCCTGAGATGGTCGTGTTCTTCACAGATATAGTGCTAACAATATTTTCAGAATTACTGTAATATACCCGGGTTTTGACCAGGCCGGGCGTGGTGTTGTCCGGCCGCCCCATCCGATCTTCTGGTTTGACATATTTGATATATTCGTCGGAACCATTATTCAGGTGTTTCAGATCGTCATTGATATTGAGAGGCTCCGGCCCGCTGCCTCGATCGAGAAAGGGATCTGTGGCCAGAAGCTGCCTGGCGGTGGGCACGTGCTGCGAGATAAAAGTCCTGACATTGAGATAATCTTGCTCCCCGGTCAATGGCCATTTTGAGTCTTGCATTAATTTATTCACGGTATTGGTATAATATCTAACGAGATAGCGCCCCTGCAAATCTGAGAAATTATCAACGGTCCTGGGGTCGCCGCCTTCCCATAAGTAATAAGCCAGGGCCGAGCCTGTATGGGGAGTGCCCGCCATAACCAGGGTTTCAACGTCGTTTTGGTAATCTTCTCCCTGAATGTAAGCCCGGGCCAGGAGGCCCCCCATACTGTGGGCGATGATATTAACCTTCTGGTTGGCATTGCCTCCTTTGGCTTCCTGAATGGCGTCTTTAAGATATTTTTTCATGGCTGCATCCAGGGGCTGGCGCCAATCCCAGGGGCAATCGACGACCTTGACGTTTTTCCCGTTTTGCCCCAAGATTTCCTTTAACTCTCCCCAACCCGCCTTCCCGAATGGATCATGAAGCTGCAATTGCTTCCGGTCATAATCGGCCTTGGGTAACCGCGGATAGACAACATATTTGTCTTTATCATGAACCGGTGATTCCAGGCACCAGTACCACCGGCAGCTTGCTGGGGTCCCGGACGGTAGGAACTGTCAGGCTCCGGTAAGTGGAGTCGGATGCTACGGTCACCGGGTATTTGGGGTCACTGCTGGCGCCGCTGTAAGTGGCCCAGAGATAATAATTGCCGGCGGCCACGCCGCTATAGGAAAATTGACCGCTGGCATCAGTGGTCCTGGCAGGATAAGCATCTGGCCCGCCGGGGCTTTGTGACATGTGCACAGTGGCATTAGGCAAAGGAGTACAAGTTATGGCGCCATCATCCGTCACCACGCCGTAAAGGTTGCCCACCGCGCCGGCCGCTCCCGAGGTGCTGAAGGGATTGCTTTGCCCCGACAGGCCGCCCCCCCGGCCTTAATGACCAGGTTGGCCCCTTCGCCGTATTTAATAGTAAACGGCCCGCTCCAGGCGCCGTTGGTGAGGGGAACTGATGCCTTATCAAGCCCCACTCCCTGGCAGGAGAGGTTCACATACCCATTGAAGGTCGTGTCCAGAGAGCCATCCACTTTTCGAGCGGTGATGGTCACCGAAAAAGCGGCACCGACGGTCTTGGGGGAAGAAATAGGATTAAATGATAAATAGGAGACATTCCCACGCGGAATGAATCCATATTGCCCAGTATGTTGCACATCGTGCTGATAAATGGGCCAAGGGGCTTCGGCTGAGCCGCCACAATTGGTATTGATGGCATAAAGTTTTCCAATGCCAGGATTTTGCCAGATTGTATTCCCGCGTATACTGTCCCATCATTGCCGATAATTGGATGCGCTACAATAATATCACCTGTGACATATTTCCATTTCAGACCACCATTAGGATTAATTGCATATAATATTCCACCTGACCCTATAAAAATAGTACATCTTTTCCAACTGCAGGTGCAGTCCGGACATCGCCATTTGTCTTAAAAGACCACTTTTTTAGTCCATTACTGGGATTTATAGAATAAAGTGCATTATCAGGCCAATCTGATCCCAGAGATATGGTTCCATCAGTTCCGATAGTGGGTGGGTTTAATTTAACAGGGATATCTCCTTGAAATTTCCATTTAATGCTCCCGTCATTGGAGTTAACACTATTAAGTTCGCTAAAGTTATAGTAGTTGTCATGGGTTTCAAATAATAAATTGCCCTCCTCGTCAAGAGCGTACGGTCCAAAAAAAACCGGAGCATATGTTGAACATATATCAACTATCCATTTTGTTTTACCATCTTTATACAAAGCATAAAACTTACCATTATTAGCTCCTATATACACGGTTCCATCCGATCCAATGACCGGTGAGCTATTTACGTCTATTTCTGCTATTTCATAAAACCATTCATCACTGCCATCAATTGGGTTTATCGCTAAAATACCACCTTTTCCATTTTTATATGAAATTGCATAAATGGTCCCATCAGATCCAACAGATGGAGAAGAAGTGACAGGAACATCCCATTTCTTATTGCCATCTGGATTTATAGCAGTTAAATAAGTATTGTTATTCCATAAAGGACATAATAATATCCCATCATAATTAATTACAGGCGAACCTCCGGCGGTATTTAATGGATAAGACCACTTTGTTATTCCATTGGGAAAAATTGCGTGGAGGTTTTTATCAGAAGCACCTAACGCATAGCTAATTACATAGATAGTTCCATCAGGGCCAATAGCCGGGCTATTATAAATATTGCCCCCCACAGGATATACCCATTTTAGAGAGCCGTCCGTTACCGCCCCGGTAGGAGATGTTATTGCAAGCAACGTTGATAATGAGAAGGTTATAATTGCCGCTAAAAATAGCAATGGACAATGTTTGGGATTCATCAAATTCTCCTGCTGGCATTGCGGCTAATACACGATGTAGAAGAGCCGAGCCACCCCATCCTATGCAACCCGGCTGTCTTGTTTTCCAATCTATAAGACCCCCGGCATTCCTCCGGCGTCCCTGCAGGTTGGCTCTTGTTGATACGACTATTTATATCTCCAGGGAGTATCCTGGTCAAATTGAATTGCTTATTGTCAATAACTAAATCTATGCTTGTAAGCACGTCGGCAGGTTTGGCCTTTGAATCGGCAGTGACCTGCCGGCCTGAGGTAATAAAGTATGCGTTTACGGCCTTAAGAGGGGTGCACCCGGGCCCCCTGCTTTAGCTAACGGTATTTTTTGGGTTTCGAGCCCGGAGATAGGTGCTTAATTTTTTTTAAATCTTTTAGGGCGTTATCTAAAGAAGGATTTAGGCCCTTTGCCAATCAGCCATAGCCATTTTGTCATGCAGGTACCGGGTTATTATCCTTTGGTAGCCTTTGCATCAAACGTGACCGGCTCAACCCGGCCATCAGGTTTTACGGCAACCAACTCGCCATCAATGGTGCCGTAGGAATCCTGCCCTTTTTGCTTCTGCCTATCCCAAACTTCCGCCACGGCCTCTTGGAAGGCCTCGGTGGAAACTTCGACAAAACCCGGGCCGAACGGCTCGGCTGCCGTGACTTTGGCTTTGGCGGTTGGTTTTTTCGGCATGGCTTGGCCTCCTTGTGAAACTGCTCTTATTGTTTCTTTTCCTATGCCAAACTGCAACTGTTAACAGAACTTTTTCCAAGATTGGCGCGGTGAAAAATAAGGCGTCGGACTATTGAGGGAGATTACAAAGAATGCTATATTTTAAAGTATGGACAATCAAACGTGAAACTCAGATTCGAGTGGGATGCCAATAAAGCTCGTTTGAACCTTAACAAGCACAAGATTTGTTTTGAAGAGGCTAAAACTCTTTTCAACGATCCTTTTCTGGTCACTTTTCCTGATGATTTCCATGCCGCTCACGAGGAGCGCTTTATCAGCATCGGGTGCTCTGCCCGGGGAAGAATATTGCTATTAGTTCATACCGAACAGAGAGTAGATGATTATTTGACTGTTCGTCTCATTAGTTGCCGTAAGGCCACACCATCGGAACGAAGGTATTATGAAGCAGAAAAATAGTAATCAAAATTCATCGTCGGCATCCGAGATGTTGCCGAGTATGACTTTGCCGGGAAAAAGGGAGTGCGGGGCAAATACTACCAGGCCTACCAACAGGGGCACACTGTGAAAGTGTCACAAGAGGATGGCAGTGTCACCATGCACTACTTCACCCTGGAAGACGGGGCGGTGATGCTGAAACCGGATGTGCGCGAGTATTTTCCGAGCTCAGAGCGTTAACCAGGCACTACGCGCTCTTATTGCCCTCAAACCCAAAAAGCCGGCAAAAACAAAAGCCCTTTCTAAACAGCGGCAGGAAGACGGCCTCTGATTACCAGGAAGTATGGGTTGTCTCTTAAAGACACCGGGGCACCTGATTAATGCTCGCACTTACCTTCGACCGTGAACTCAAATTATTGGAGGTCCCGCCCCCCGAGCCTGGGGCCGGGGAGGCCCTGATCCGGGTCCGTCTGGCCGGGATTTGCCAGACGGATATTCACATTACCCGGGATATGCCGATCCGCGGCATTTTGGGGCATGAATTTGTCGGCGAGGTGGTCTCGGCCCCCGCGCCTGAGTGGGTGGGGCGGCGGGTAGTGGGCGAGATCAACCTTGGGTGCGGTACACGTGACCGCTGCCGGCAGGGTCTGAGCCGCCATTGCGCCAACCGCCGGGTTTTGGGTATCCGGGACAAGGCCGGTTGTCTGGCGGAGTATCATTACCCTGCCTCTGGCCAATCTCCATCCGGTGCCGGGAAATATGCCCGACGCCTTTGCCGTCTTTACCGAGCCTCTGGCTGCGGCCCTGGAAATTTCAGAACAAATACACCTCCGGCCCGACTCCCGGGTGCTGATCATCGGCGACGGCAAACTGGGCCTGCTCATCGCCCTGGCCCTGCGGCTGAACGGCTGCGATCTGCACCTCGTGGGCCGGCATCCCGACAAGATGGACCTCGTCGCCGCCCGGGGGGTAACAACGCATATGGCCGAAGAGTTTGCCGAGAAGGAATTTCGATGTCGTCATCGAGGCCACCGGCTCTCCCGCCGGTTGGCAGGCTGCCCTGGCCGCAGTGCGGCCCCGTGGCCTCGTGGTGGTGAAAAGCACCTATCCCGGCGCCCTGGATTTCAATCCCGCCGAACTGGTGGTGCCGGAAATCACTGTCGTCGGCTCCCGGTGCGGACCTTTCCCCCCGGCCCTGCGCCTGTTGGCCCGAAAATTGATCAACCCCAAAAAGCTCATTTCTCCGTCTATCCGCTGGCCCAGGCGCCAGAGGCCCTGGCCTATGCTTCGCAGCGGGGAGTGCTGAAAGTACTGGTGGAGATGCCGTTTTAAAAATAGTTTCAAGTTCAAGATTCGGAGTTCAAGGTTCAAAGTAAAAAAGTGGAAAGTGCAAGGGATTGGGAAAAGGGGCCGCCATTATTGTTTTCATGTTCGCGGTGATTTTTAAACATGATGACTTTTGGCAAACGCAATACCTCAAGGTTGAAGGATTTTTCACTATGAACAGCTCACGTTTTCCCTGTATAATTTTTATCTTAACCTTGTTCCTGTTTGGGACTGCCACCGGTGCCCTGGCAATCGGCGCCCAGGAATTGCAACAGGATTTTGTTCGGGCCGCGGATCGGGTCAGTCCCTCGGTGGTCAGTATCAAATGCGTCCGGGTCGTTAATGCGGCCCCTTTTGGCGGCATCGATGAAGAATTTTTTCGCGGCACTCCCTTCGAAGACTTTTTCCGGGGCATGGGTCCCCGGATCTCGCAGGCGGCAGGTGGCCAGGGCTCCGGGGTCATCATTGATCCGCGGCTTCATCCTGACCAACTATCATGTCGTGGCCGGGGCTCAGGGCATTGAAGTGCACCTGCGGAACGGCCGGTCTCTCTCCGGCAAGGTGGTCGGCAGCGATCAGCGCTATGATCTGGCTTTAGTTCATGTAACTTCACCCGACTTGCCGGCCGCGCCGCTGGGAAATTCCGATGAACTCAAAGCCGGCCAATGGGCCATCGCCATCGGCAGCCCCTTCGGATTGGAAAATACCGTCACCGTAGGAGTTATCAGCGCCACCGGCCGCAAGGGCGTCGGCCAGGCCCGTTATGGCGATTTCATCCAGACTGATGCCTCCATTAATCCCGGCAACAGCGGCGGTCCCTTAATAAATATTAATGGCCAGGTCATCGGCATTAACAACATGATCGTGGCCCCGGGCCAGGGTATCGGTTTTGCCATCCCCATTAATCTGGCCAAAAAAATCGTGTCGCCGTGGTTGCGTTAAAAAGCTTTCGGCTTGCAGCAGAATTTTTTGGTGGGCAATGCCCACCCTACGCGTTGACAGCATTTTTGGAAATTGGACCCTGATTGCTTATGATCACTCCCCCTGATGAAGATAAGCTCCATCACCATTTCCAAGTGATTAAACAGATCATTGCCGATCAGGACATGCTGGAACGCGTGCCGGCCGAGTATTTGGGAATTTTCGCCTCAGCATCTGGAGGATCTGGTTAAATTTGCGTATTTTGGCGGCTTTATTCAATTGGGCGAAGCCAGGGAGTTGCTCCTGCTGCCCAAGGAGGCTATGAAACCCCGCTTGCGCCAGTGGTACGAAGAAGTGCGGGAAAACGGCTGCTGGCTCTGTTAATTTGCCGGATTTCTTATTATAATTTAAAATTGATCAAAAATGTAATTGGGACCAAATCTTAAGGCAAATTGAGCCTGCTCTTTTTTTTAACTGTCAACCGGCCCCTGAACACTGACCACTGTTTATTGAGGAATGTATGGATGACCAAGACACCCTGGCTTCCCTGAGGACCCGGGTCATTGCCTTTCGGGAAAAACGGGCCTGGGGAGTTTTTCATACCCCCAAAAATCTGGCCATGGCCCTGGCCATTGAAGCCGGAGAACTCCAGGAATTGTTTCTCTGGAAAGATGACCGGGAAATTTCCGATCTCCTGTCCGATAACTCCTTCGGCACCCGCCTGCAGGAAGAAATGGCCGATATTTTAATATTTTTACTATACCTGTCTGAGGCCGCCGGCGTTGATCTGTCCGCAGCCGTCAAAGCCAAACTCATCAAAAATGACGCTAAGTACCCGGTGGCCAAAAGCTTCGGCAGCCATAAAAAATACAACGAGCTGGAATAACCATAGGCGTTCAGCAGTCTGAGCATTGAGCAGTGAGCCGAAAATACTGCATTGATCAACAGGGCCATTTTGGTTTTCAGGCTTCGCTGGTGATTTTTTAAAAATGAGACTTTTCTATGATGAAAAAATTAACGGCCAATATTTTTCTGCTGGTCTTTTCACTATCAGCAACTTTTTTAGTCTTAGAAATCGGACTGAGATTATATCAACTGGCGATGTACGGCACCCCGATACTTTCTGCTTCTCAGCATGGATTATGGCAGCGGGCTCATCTTGACAGGGAGTTGGGCTGGAAAAACACCGAAAATTATGCCATGACCAGCACACTGCAAGATGCCGGCGGCAATACCTATATGGCCAAGGTAAGCAGTGGAAAATATGGCTTTAAATTGTTCGGCAATAATACGGCCAAGCCAAAAGTATTTATCGTCGGGGATTCCTTTACCGACGCTAATCAAGTATCAAACGATAAAACGTATTGGGCTGTTTTAGCCGATAACTTCAAAAACCGGCAATTCTATGTCTATGGCTCCGGCGGGTATGGGAATCTTCAGGAATTTATGATCATCGATAAATACCTGGATGAAATTAAACCGGACGTCTTGCTGCTGCAATTCAGTACTAATGATTTTATAAATAATGATTACAATTTAGAAGCTGCTTCTTATCGGAGTAATAACGGCATGACCCGCCCATATCTAACTTCCTCAGGGAAGATCTTTTATGAAAACCCCAGGCATTTGAAGATACTGCCGGAATTCTTAATTAATCACTCGAGACTTTTTTTTATCTTAAATTATAAAATGCAGGTGTTTTTTTACGTCTGGAAAGATAATGCCACCGTTGAAAAAGAGATTCAAACAATGGGAAGCAGGCATGAAGGTTTTAGACAGGCGGCGGCATTGACTAAGATAATTTTGCAAAAAATCAGAGAACGGGCCCCCGGGGTCAAAATTTTTGCCTTTTGTGTTGATTATGAACAACCTTATTATGATGAATTTAAAGACCTGGCCAAGTCTTTGGGCATTGAATTTATCGACGGCATCCCCCAGGCAGTCAAAACCGCTGAGGACTCGGGTCGCGAAACCAGGGCCGCAGATAAAGGCCACTGGAACGAACTCGGCAATAAGATCGCCGGGGAAAAACTTTCCGAATATTTTTTAACTCACGGTTTTGATTAATGCAAAGCTAATCCTTTATCTCATCAATTCCTCGGGGCGGCTTCCAAAGTATTTTTGGACCTCTACTCACGACAACCGGAATTATTTCTGATATAATAATTATTTTATATTATGACTGCCAATAATCAGCTCCTCCGGCAGTCGGGATGCCTTTGTGAAAATATATCCAGTTTTCCTCAACATAAACAACAGGCCCTGCCTGGTGGTAGGCGGCGGCAGCATCGGCCAGCGCAAGGTCGAAGACCTCTTGTTAGCCGGCGCCCAGGTTACGCTGGTGAGCCGGGAAGCAACTTCTGCCCTGAAAGCTTTGGCCGCCCAGGGTTCCATCACCTTTCTGCAGGAAGATTTTCACCCGGATCATTTAAACGGTATGACCCTGGCCATCGCCGCCACCAATGAATTGCCGACCAACCAGAGCGTCAGCCACGCGGCCCAGGCTCGAGGACTGCCGGTAAATGTCGTTGACCAGCCTGACCTTTGTTCCTTCGTGGTGCCGGCCACCATCCGGAGAGGCGATCTGACCATCGCCATCGGCACCGGCGGCCGCAGTCCCGCCCTGGCAAAAAAACTCCGCCGGGACTTGGAGAAGACGTATGGTCCCGAATATGGTCCTTACCTGGAACTTTTGGGAGCCATTCGGGCCAAAGTGCTGTCCTCCCGTCGAGATCATCCTGATAATGTCAACCTTTTTTCCCGGATCGTCTCCAGTCCGCTCTTTCATCTCCTGAATTCCCGCCACCAGGAGGGACTTGCGGCCCTGCTGACTCAGTTGCTGGCCCCGATCCTGTCGGACGATGACCTCCGGGGACTGCAGGCGCTGGCCGTCGGCCTTTGCCAAAATACTCAGCCTCTCCAGGCAGAGACAGCGATGTAATCTATGACCTTCTGGCTTCTGTTCCTGACCTTAACGTGCTATTTTCTGGCCACCATTATCTGGCTGGGCTATCTCTGGATTCAAAAAGATGCCCTCTACCGGCATGGAACCTGGATAATAGCCCTTGGCTGGTCCAGCCACACCGTGGCCTTGATCCTGGAGACCATTGCCCAGGGTTTCTTCCCCGTGGCTAACTTGGCCGGGACCCTCAGCCTCCTGAGCTGGACGCTGGTAACCGCCTTCCTGATCCTCATCTGGCGCTACCCGGTGAAAGTTCTGGGCGCCCTGGTGAGCCCGATGGCCGGCTTGATGGTATGCGGCTCCCTGATTCTGCCCAACCCCGGCGAAATACCGCCGTCCCTGCAGAGTTTCTGGCTCACCTTTCATATCGCGGCCAGCCTCATGGGCGTCGCCACCCTTACCCTGGCTTTTTTAGGAGCCATAATCTATCTGGTTCAGGAGCATCAGCTTAAATCGAAGAATTTCGGTTTTTTTTACAGGCGTCTGCCTTCCCTGGAAATGTTGGATGCCCTCAATTATTATTGCATCAATATCGGCTTCTTTTTCTTTACCCTGGGGCTTATCTCGGGCTCCCTCTATGCCCAGCTTACCCTGGGCACCTTCTGGCGCTGGGACCCTAAAGAGACGATGACCCTCATTGCCTGGCTGCTCTATGCCGGTCTGCTGCACGAGCGCCTGGTTGTCGGCTGGCGGGGCCGGCGTGCCGCGATCATGGCCATCGCCGGATTTTTTATTTTAATGGTAACCTTTGTCGGAGCCGATTTCTGGCAGAACAGCTATCATCGCTTCGGCGATTTTGGACGGCTGCCGTGACCCTGGTTCTCGTGGGCCTTAATCATAAAACCGCTCCGGTGGAACTTCGGGAGAAGCTGGCCTGCCTGACCCCTGATATTGCCGGCGCCTATCACCGTTTGCGACAGATTCCGGAACTCCAGGAAGTTTTACTCTATGCCACCTGCAACCGGGTGGAAGTGCTTTTCGCCTCCCCCGATCCTGAAACCGCCCTCCCCCAGGTAATCGATTTTTTCCTGGCCCAATCGGAGCTGACCGCCGCCGAACTCTCTGAAGCTTTATATCAATATCGGGAGGCCGAGGCCGTCAACCATCTCTTTCAGGTCGCCTGCGGCCTGGACTCCATGGTCATGGGGGAGCCCCAGGTTTTGGGCCAGATAAAGGCGGCCTACCGGGAAGGCACCACCCAGCAGGCCACCGGCGCCATGCTAAACCGCCTGCTGCACAAAACTTTCTCGGTGGCCAAAAAAGTCCGCACCGAAACCGGCATCGGCGGCCTGGCCGTCAGTATCAGCTATGCCGCGGTGGAATTAGCCCGCAAAATCTTCGGCTCCCTGACGGACAAAACCGGTCTGCTCATCGGCGCCGGCGAAATGGCCGAACTGGCCGTCGAGCATCTGAAACGGCACGGGGTGGCTCGCCTCATCGTCGCCAACCGCACCCTCAGCCGGGGCCTGGAACTTGCCGACCGTTTCGGCGGCAGCGCGGTTTCTCTGGCCGAACTGGAGGAACAACTCCTGATCGCCGACATCGTTATCAGCTCCACCGGCGCCTCTGAAATTATCCTGACCAAAGACCAGGTCAAACGCGTCATGCGCCGACGCAAACAACGGCCGCTGTTCCTCATCGACATCGCCGTGCCCCGGGACCTGGATCAGGGGATCAACGACCTTGACAACGTGTATCTCTATAATATCGACGACTTGCAGGGCGTCATCCAGGCAAACCTGGAGCATCGCCAGGAAGAGGCGGTGAAGGCGAACCGGATCATCGAAGTGGAAACCCAAAAATTTCTGCAGTGGCGGGAAACCCTGAAAGTAACCCCCACCATCGTCGCCCTCCGGGACAAGGCCCAACAGATCTGTGAAACCGAATTGAAAAAAACCCTGGCCCAATTGGGCCCGCTCACCCCGGAGCAGCAAAATTCCCTGGAAATCCTGGCAGAATCCATTGCCTTGAAACTCCTGCACGACCCCTTCGTCTACCTCAAGCGCAACCACCACCCCAAAAATCGCTCCCGGGACGTCGATCTCACCCGCCGCCTCTTTAATCTGGACCCCGATCGCCAGGAAGATTTGCAGTAGAATTATTGATAGCGTTTGCCAAAAGTTCTCGACTGATTCACCCCCTCACCCTAGCTCCCCCTAAGAGGGAAAATAAAGGACAAAATTTTTGGCAAACAGTATAAATTCTATCTGTCTCACTTGATACTGCTTGCTTTTTATTTTTTCTGTATTAATTATTAATAATATTTTAATTATTTATATAATACTATTATCTATTCTGCTTGTACATATGAGGGAAAATAGCATGAGTTCAAGATCAGAAATTATATCCTACGCCAAGTGCATTGAAATATCTAAAAAAGTCCGCTGGGATATTGACAGGGATGTTATTCGAGGTCGAGAATTTGATTTTTCAAAAAAATTTCTCCCTGACGGCCTTTCCAAAATTGACAAACTTGATTTTCTTACCAAGGATGAGCAGCACTTTTTGAGCCAGGTTCAGGGGCGCACCTATGCCAACATGTTCGGCTTTGTGGAGCGCTTTATTGTGGCAAAAATTCTCGAAATTACCCGCAACCATCTGGCTGGGGGACCAGATTGCCCTGGAAGCTCTGGTGCGCTTTTGTGATGAAGAGTTAAAACATCAGGAACTGTTTCGCCGTATTGATCTGATGGTCAGTCAGTTCATGCCCCCGGCTACACGTTTCGCTGGGACCCCAATAATGTCGCCGCCGCCGTGCTCTCCAAATCCACCTGGGCCGTCTTAGCATTGATTTATCAGATAGAACTTTTTACCCAGAAACATTATATGGAAAGTATCGAGCCCGAGGCAAATTTGTGCGAACTATATAAGGATTTGTTCTTCTTTCACTGGAAAGAGGAAGTCACCCATGCCTTGATGGACGAACTTGAATGGCCCATCGAAGACCGGAAACTTACCCCGTCTGAACGGGAACAGGCGGTTACGGAACTGATCGAGCTGATCTCAGACATCGATGGCATTCTTCAGGTCCAGGCAGCAGCTGATGTCGAATACTTTTTAAAAATTAAATTTTATCTATCTCACGTGACACTGCTTTTATCCCTCCTGACAGGGGGAGTAATGAATCATTGGCAGTTACTGCCGAAATCCTGCCTGGCCTGTCTCGTCTGGCTTTAACCAACTAATTTTTCACAAATAAGCAAATCGCCCATCTCAATTAGCAGCCCTAAGCTATTTTCCAATGCCAACCACCATTCTAAATCCGGATTTTTAATTTTAGGTTGACCGAAGCCGATATATTTGTTATGGAGTATAAAGTCCGCGAAATAATTTCCTGTTGCTGCGCAAATTTCCCCTTTTCGTAAAATTTCGATCCAGAGCGAGCATCTATGATTTTTACCAAAGTCTGGTTTTTCATCGCTGCTATAATTTTAATCAATATTTCTCCCTCATTTGCCGTATCTCATATCAGAGTAAATCAAAAAGGCGTCATCTACTACTATTTCAATAACCGCGGTGGGACTAACCCCGATTTCACCCCTGTTACACCGCCGGGGGAAAATAGTCCCAGGCTGCAAAAAGTGGTAGCCAGCCAGGGCCCGTCACCCCGTCTTAATCTGCCCCTGGCTTCGGTCTTACTACCAAACCAGGTCTTATCCGATACCAATTTTACTGAAGATCAGGTATTATCCCGGACGGGTCAATTAACTCCCGATCCCAATGATCTTGCCTCGGCCGCAAGTCAGCTTAATTCTCAGGAAAATTCGGGAGAAGCTAAACGCGGTGTCTTGAGATTGCTTACCAAGTTGAACTTTTTTGACCCTCCGGGTCTGGCCTCTGGGGAAGACCAGGATTATTTCCTCCACGACACCAATTTTCTGGTTCCGGATATTTGGGCCAAAGTCCCTAAATATTTCCAGGCAACCACCCAAAAACAAAATGTCATCGCTGCTGCGAACGTAAGTCTCCCTTTGTCCAGCCCGCCGCCTTTGCCCAAATATGCCTATCAACCCCGCCTTTGGGGCCGGGTGTCGTCCGGGGGCAATTTTAAACCCTCAAGCTCCCAGTACTATTGCTTTCCGGTGGCCAGGTCTTTTACCTTTCGTGATACCTGGGGCGATCCGCGTCCTAACGGCAGGATTCACCGGGCCGTGGATGTCTTTGCCCCGGAGGGGACCGAGCTATATGCCATTACTTCAGGTGTCATTCAATCTTTGGCAACGTCCGGCAGCGGCGGCATTATGCTGATGCTGCAGGGAAATGACGGCCGCGGCTACGGCTATATGCATTTAATGGCGTATGCCGACGGTATCGTCGTCGGCAAATCAGTGAAGGCCGGTGAGTTGATCGGCTATGTCGGCCGCAGCGGAACCCAGAGTTCGCCTCCTCACCTTCACCTCCAGGTCTATCCGGACCATCAATTCTCTCACGAGACTCTCGTCGATCCTTACGACTTTCTTGTTCAGTTATGTCGCGGCATCGGCGTCTCCGATTTCAATCAACCCAGGATAGCTCGCCAGCAAAATCCGAACCAGCTTAAAATTGCCCAACAGTTCAACCCGATGGCTAAAAATAAGAATAGCAAAATCAAATGGATCCAAGTCTACCAGCGCCCCTGGCCCAAAGGGTTGGGGCAACACACCCTGAAATTAGATCTTAAAAGCTCCTCCTTGCTGAGTATCAGAAATAATTAACGTCTACTCAGGTTCCCGGCGCTGTTCAAAGGGTCTGAAAATAGTATCGGTCAGCTTCCAGCTAAGGGGGAGGGGAGATAAAACCATTGCTGGGTGGCAACCGATACTCTTCCATGCCGCACTCTACTCCCCAAGCCCTTCTAATCTTCCCCATTCTCGATGGGGTGGAAATAAGATTTTCTACTAAAACCTTCGAGAAACAGTTTTTCTTCTACTTTTTGCAGCCGGCCCTGAGCTGCTTCAATTTTTTCCATCACTTCCGAGATTTCCCTTAGTTTGGCACTTAATTCTTTCAGTTTGGCTCTGGCTTCCAAAAGGTCTTTTTTGGCTTGAGCTATTTCCTTTTTGGTTTCTTGTTCGTCCATCCTTTCTCTCCTTTGATCCGGCGTCTCAGCAGGCCAATCCAAAAGCCCGATTGCCTGACGTCAGTTCGCCTGGCAGAATTTCATTCTCGACCTATCCCCCTGATCAGGGCTTCGAGAATCTGGGCGGCCCAGAAAAAGATATTGTGTTCCCGGACCAAATGGCGCATGGAGGCCATCCGGGCAGCTTTTTCTTCGGGCGGGTCTTCCAGCGCTTTGTAAATGTTGTCCGCGATCTCCTCCGGATTAAAGGGGTTGATGCTATAGGCCCAGCCCAATTCTCGGGCTGCCCCGGTAAAAGGGCTGAGGAGCAAAGCGCCGTCATCGTTCACCCGGCTGGCAACATATTCCTTGGCGACCAGATTCATGCCGTCGTGCAGGGAGCTGACCACCAGGACATCCGCCAGGCAGTAATAGGGGACGATCTCCTCCTGTGAAAGGTGGGCCTTGACCACGATGACGGGCCCAGTGAGATAAAAGCCTGGGATGGTTGATGGTTTTGCCTTGAACGACACTTAGCAACGGTCTTTCGAAGCCATCTTATCCTTCGAGTAGTTGGCGCTGATCAGCAGCTCCAGAATATCCAGCGTCTGTTTCTCGATCCGGTCACCCAGGAGGAACCTCTGGTCCCGGGGAAACTTTTGCCGCGCCGGGATGGTCCACTTGATCAGATCAGACGTCAGGGTGATGGAGTCGGGACTGCTTTTATCCGCCATCTCAGAAAATTCGACCGACTGGGGGCTGCTGCGCCAGCCCCCAGCCCAAAAGGGGTAAAGGACTAAAGGAATAAGGGGTAACTAAAAAGTCCGGGCCACCCGAAACCCGATGTCGTGCAGCGGCAGTCAGGGTCATCGTAGCTGCGCTCGGCCGAACGCAGGTAGCCTGGAAGTGTGGTCCCAGGAACCGCCCCGCAACACCCGGACTCCCCTTAACAGGCCCCTTGGGATCGGTAACGGGCCCGGCCGGATATCGCCCGTACCAGTCCCGGCACCATTCCCAGACGTTGCCGTGCATGTCGTACAGGCCCCAGGCATTAGGCTTTAATTGCCCCACCGGCTGGGTTTTGGCTGCCGAATTTTTATCGAACCAGGCATAGTCTTTCAATCCAGCCTCGCTATCGCCAAAGGAGAATCTTCCCGTGCTTTTCGCCCGGCAGGCCCACTCCCACTCCGCCTCGGTGGGCAACCGGTACGTGTCGGTCTTTTCCATCTGGTTGAGCTTCCTGATAAATTCCTGGGCGTCGTTCCAGGAAACGCTCTCCACCGGACAGTCCTTCCCGCACTTATTAAAATGTGCCGGGTTGCTCCCCATTACTTTCTGCCACTGCCCCTGGGTGACTTCGGTGGTTTGCAGGTAGAACGGCCTGCTGATAGTTACCTGGTGCTGCCGCTCGTCATCATCGCGGCCCGCTTCCCCGGCTGGGCTCCCCATCTGAAACGTGCCGGCCGGTATAAGGACGAATGTCATGCCGATGCTGTTGGTAATAGGTTTCATTTCCGCCGGCGGGGCGGTACCGGTTTAGTTGCTACCTGAGGCGGGGGAAGAGACTTATCGGTAATTGGCGAGTAGCCACCACCCTATAAACAAAACCACGGCCAGGATCAACGCGGCGCCAATAAGAGGCAGACGGCTTTTCCTCGGCATCGGCGGGACTTCGGTCTCAGGTGCATGTCTCAGCTCCTGCCGCCGCCGACTTCAGACCCGATTTCCAGTGCTTCTTGCCCAGGTGCTGTTGCCGGCTCGGATTCTTCCAGTGCCGGCGTTGCCTTCTCCTCGATCACCGGAGCCGGGCGCAGAGTAAGCTTGAATTTTAGGTGCCTGTCTTCTCCGGCTCCAAGCTCAATCCACTCTCTTTGAGTCTTCATCGTGATCCATCGCTCGCTCGACTACTCTCTATTTCGTACCCTGCCCGGCTCCAGAGTCTCCAGGATCCCTTGGGAAAATTCAGTCTGAGGGTTGATAATGCTAACCTTGGCATCCGGGGGGTCAGTCTCAACCCAGAGGTGAGCCTTTAGCTTTGTGAGGGTAATGGTGACATGCTTATCTTCTCCATCCCCAAGCTCGACCCACTCCCTTGTCGTCTCGTGGCCCTCTGCCGATACTGTAGTTCGTATCTGCCCGGCTCCAGTTTCATCCCCTGGGAAAACTCAGTCTGAGGGTTGATAATGCTCACCTTGGCATCCGGGGGGTCAGTTTCAATCCAGAGGCGACCTTGCTTTACTTCCGGGAGCGGCGGCTCCGGAGGCAGCGGCTCCACGACGGTTTCGACTATTGCCGGTTCTGGTCGGGCCGCGGGCAGCGCAGCCAGCTCAAACAGGACACCGTCCGGGGAGCGCATATACAGCACCGGCGTTCCCCATTCCAGGGAGTTATTCACCTCGATATTGACCGCCGCCCGGGCGGCGGCCACGGCCGCATCGATGGGCAGGCCGTAGGCCAGGGCCCGGTAAAAGGTCCGGGAAAACTCAATGGCGGCCCGGTCGGTGATCTCATACTGCATGGCCAGTACCGCCGCGAGGCCCCGGCGCACCAGGATGGCCGCGGTGCTGGAGTAGATGTCGAGCTTGCCCCCCTTGGCCCCTTCACAGGAATTGAGCAGCACCAGACGCAGGTCCTGGTGTTCGGCCAGCAAACTGGCCACCTGGGTGGCGCTGAGGAGATGTTTTTGCCCTTGTTCATCCGCCAGGGCGATAAGACCCTCATCGGTGTGAGGGTCGAAGCCGCCGTGGCCGATAAAATGGAAGATGTGCCAGGGGCCGCCCCACATAGCTTCCTGCAAATCCCGCCAGGTCTGGCCCGGCAGCCAGGTCAAATCCAGGAACCCTTGCTCTTGCAGGTCCTGGACGGCGTTTTCGATCCGCTGTCGCTCCCGGTCTACGTCCAGGCGCGGCAGGTCAGTCGGGCTGGCAATCATGCCCAGAAGGCGCAGCGGCGGCGTCACGGTCAGAATCGGGATGGGCTGTGGTAATTCCAGATACCGGATGGTGGGAGTATTTTTCGACAGGCAGAGGTATTCCCCCCGGCGGTGGTCGTAGAGGAATTCCCAGGGAAGAGCCGCCAACTCGGGGGCTTGAAACCGGAGTTTGAGCCGGAGGCCCTTGCGCTGCTGCTGGGCCTCCCGCCGGCTCACCTCATAGCGGCTGAGTACCTCTCCGCCCACCAGCGCCTTAAACAAGTCCTTGCCAAAGTCCTGGACGTTCTGTTCTTCCGGGGAAAGCGCCCGGCGCCTTTTCCCGCCGGAGCGCAACAGGGCGATTTGCAAATCCTTGAGGCGGTATTGCAGGGCCAGTTCATCGTAGGGAAAGGTCATGGTTTCCCGGGCTTCCCCCGCCGGGGACCGGATCACCGCCACCGGATACTCCCGGCCCAGACCGGGGCCGATCTCTAACTCAAAATCGAGGTACTCCATTTTTATTCCCCCGCTTTGACCGGCGCCGAGCCGTCATTGTCCCGGTCTAACCCGACGTCCCTGTTTGTACCGTGCCTTGAATCTGCTGAACCACCTGAGAAACTGAGCCGGAAGCTCTAACCGGACGGGCAGTTCAGAAAATGGGCTGCAACCGGCAGAGTGATCCCGCCTGTAATCATTCATACCACGTTGCAATCACAGGGCTATTTTACCCCCCTCACCCTAACCCTCTCCCCCCGCAAGCGGAGGGAGAGGGGATGAAGGATAAAATGACTCATTTGAAGGCTCATTGGTATCAAATATCTTTTATTGTAGAAGTTTTCTAAAATTCGGTCAATAAAAACTAACCATTTTCCGGCGGATCTGCCGGGGGCACAATTGTATACTTATGGTTTCAGAGTCGGAAATTGGGATTATGATGGTCCCCCGAATATTTACACGATAGTTGGGCTTGATGACGCTGCCAATAATCTGGCAACAGTGGAGGCTCTTGCAAAATTCCATTTTTCTTACCCATGTCATTCTGAGCGTCGCGAAGAATCTAATGTTTCAAGCAGGCTAAGATCCTTCACTTCGTTCAGGATGACAATAAAGCAATTTTGCAAGAGGCTCAGTGGGCTTAAATTCGACGGTTGATGCAAGCGCGATCGGCAATGAATGGAGTGCAGTTTTTACCGATCCTTACGACGGTGCGGCATGGGTGGCTGAAACCCCCATCCGACAAAGCTTCATGTTGCTTGAGCCTTAGTTAGACGCAGCTTCTCCAGTTTTTACCACGGCAGGAGAGAAAAGGTGCTGGCCGGCTTAATGATCTCTCCGGGCTGGCGGTTGGCAATCTCCACGAACTCTTTGGCCCACTGTTTAATGATGTCCTCGGCGTTACCATACCAGGTAAACCCTTTCAGGTCGATGGGCCGCACCGTGGCATGTTCCCGGTCGGCAGCCAGGGCCAGGGTCTGCCTGGTAGCGGTGTCATCGATCCTGGCTTCGAAGGCCACCGTGCTTTGAGAATCCGTGCCCCTTTCCATTGCCCCCAGAGCCAGTCCGGTGCCCATGGGACCGGCTATTTTCAGGGCATTGAGCACGACGTGACTGGGAACCAATTCCGTGATAGCCAGGGCCAGGGTGAGGGAGCCTTTTTCCGGGGAGGAGACCACCCGAAAGCGGTGCCGGGGATCATTCTGAAAGGCATCGATAAACTGCGTCCGCATAAACGTCGCCAGGTTCTGGACATCCTGCTGGATCTGCTCGGCCCGGACGGTTTCCTTCCACCAGTCGGCCTTCTTGAGGTAATCGGTATTCACGGGGGCGATATACAGGGTGCGGTAAGCTTAAAATCCACCCCTTGCTTAATCCAGGCTTTATCAAAGGGAAGCTCGGGATTTTTGGCCAGCTTTTCCATGGGCACATACCCGCTACCTTCAGCGGGTTCGGCTTTAAGTTGCATATTCAACCGGTTTTTCAGCGAGTCAAGTGACTTGGCGCCGGAATACTGCCAGGAATCAAGGGTCTCGCAACCGGACAGAAGAGCAATGGTAATGAAGATGACGAAAACCAGGGGGCGGCGCGGCATAACATTTCCCCTTAATTTTTAAATTTAAAAGTTCCTCGAAGCAATTCGAGATCAGGCATAATACTATATCTGCTTTTACCATGGCAAGAGAGATCATACGAATACCTTCTTTTTACTTTTTGGCGTTCACTTCCCGGTTTTGGCACGCCGGCGTCGCGCCGGTATTTCGGTGGCTTTTTGTCTTAATGGTTTGTTCCGCCTCGGGCCCGGGGCCGAACCCCGATTCAGGGCCACCACTAAAGGAATGAACGGAAACATTGCCCCGGATGTCACAAAATCAGTCCTGAGTTCCGGGTGCTGAGGGGAAAAGATAAAAAAAAGTAAGGAGGCAAAGGAAATATCTTGTTCCCGGGAGTATGAAGAGTGTATCATTGCTCAATTGGTGCTACCAGGTCTTCCAAAAGACAATTTTTTAATAAAGAACTAATCAGATCCGGTCCCGTATGCTGCAACTAATTATGCGAAGCCTGGCGGCGTGTCTGATGCTGGTGAGCACCGGCATTCCCGGCGTCGCCTATGCACCTGCCCAAACACCGGCCCCAGGGTCGACCAGGCAGAATTCCCAACTGGTCTTCTCCACCTACCTTGGAGGATCAACGCCCTTGGCGCCCGGTTACTATCCCTTGACCTTCGCCCAGAACGCCGCCGGCGACGGTCAGGGGAATATCTACGTGACCGGCGCCACCCAGGTCTCGGACCTTCCCGTGCTGAACGCCTGCCAACCGACCCCGGCGCCAGGCAGCACGATGTCGGCGTTCGTGGCGAAATACAGCCCTGCCGGCCAGCCGCTCTGGTGCACCTACCTGGGGGGCAACAATCAAAGCATGGGCGTCGGGGTGGCCGCCATGCCGAACGGCGGCGTGGCGGTCATGGGCATTACCACTTCGGCTGCCCCGGTACCGTTCCCCACCAGCATTACCGCGTATCAGCCGCAGAACAACGGGCAGTCCGATTATTTCGTGACCGTATTTGATGCGAACGGCAACCTTCGTACTCGACCTACCTGGCGGCAGCGGGATAGAGGGAGGGGTTACGGCGGGACCGCCGATCAGCCTTCCCGATAACGCCAACAGCGGCAACGGTGTGGCGGTGGATGCGAACGGTCTGGTCTATGTTAGCGGGATGACCGCTTCTGCCGACTTCCCGGTGACTGCCAACGCCCTCCAGAAGGATCTGGCCGGCACGATGAACGCCTGCCTGGGCATCCTCAACCCCTCCCAGAGCGGCGCCGCCTCGTTGGTTTACGCGGGCTTTCTGGGCGGGAACCGCGATAACCAAGGGCACAGCGTTGCGGTTAACGCCTCCGGCAGCCTCATCACCGTGGCCGGCTTTACCACCTCTACGAACTTCCCCACCACCGCCAATGCCTACCGCAGATTTGCCCCGGATGGCGGCTTTGAAAACAACTGCAGCAACGGCTTTGTAACCCAGATCCAATCAAGCCAGCCCGGCTCCCAGTCTTCCCAATACACCATGCGCTACTCCACGTATCTGGGGGCAAACTCGAGCACCGCCCGAGATGACGTCTACGGCATGACCATGGATCCAACCGGGCTCATCGTGGCCACGGGCCGGACGCAGTCGGCCCACTTTCCGATGACGCCGGCGGGGTGCCCACCATCTTCAACAGCGCCCCCTATCTCCCAGAGGGCGGCATCCCGGAGATGAGCCCTACCTGGTGAAGATCAACCCTTCCTTGAGCGGCACAGCCTCCCTGGTCTACTCAACCTTCCTGGGAGGCGGATCGGCAACCAAGGCGTGGGGCAGTTTTTGCACCAGTGTGGGTGTGGACACGCTGGGAGCGGCCCTGTTGGCCCGGGGAGAGTAATGCCCCAGGCGAAGAATACGTGCACGGCGACCATCCCGGGGAGGGCCCCCGAGGATTTTGTCTTCACCAGGAACGCCCTCTTCATCACCCCTCCAAGGGAGCGTGTGACGCCATCTTCAGTCAAATCGCCCCAGGCGGCGCCCATTTAGGCTACTCCACCTACCTCGGCGGGACAGCCAATGACCGCACCTACGGGGAGGACGGACTGGCCGTCGATCCCAACAGAAACGTGATCTTGACAGGTCTCACCTTTTCCAGTGATTTTCCGCTTAAAAATCCGGCGCAGACCTATCCGGGCAACGGGTATCAGAACGCTTTCATCGCCAAATTCCGGGCCCGCCACACCCCGGTAAGTTTATTCTGGCTGCTGCTGCAGGCTGATTGAAACCTCAGCACTGACCTATATCGTTCCACAAAGAATTTTCGGCT
>CAWBKT010000018.1:0-53193 GCA_963789385.1 uncultured delta proteobacterium
CGCAGGTGAGGACGGCAGCGGGGCCGGTCTGGCCTTCAAGCCCCAGTAGGCCAGGGGCAGAAGGCAGAGGCTGATGCAGCCGGAGATGATCAGGGGCCATTGGTAGCCGCAGGCCGCACCCAGGGGGCCGAAGATCAACGCCCCGGCAAAACTCCCGCCGACGCTTACCAGGCTGATGAGGCTGGAATGGCCGCCGATGCGGTCCACGTGGAAAAGCCTTGCTATGGTGGTGTAACTTTCCATCATGATGATGGCATCCCCGAAACCATGCACCAGACGCCAGCTTAAAGAGATGCCGACGTTGGGAATGGTCATGAGGATGTGGCCCAGACCTGAGGTCAGGAGAGCCAGGCTCAGCAAAGCCAGGGGAGAAAGGCGGCGGGACCAGGACCGCCCATACATATAAGCGGTAAAGGCCAGGACCGCGAACTCTGTCGCCATGTACAAGCCCATCCCCTGGGGAGTAAGTCCCAGGCGTTCCCGCAGAAATAAACCATAGCTGGTGGTTTCGGCGCCCCAATGCAGACAGAAGAGGAAAAGCCAGGTCACAAAAAACAGCACCGGCCGCTGCCAAAAATCCCGGCCGTACTGCCTCAGGGGGCTGTAGTGGACGGTCAGCCGGGGCAATTTGAATGTCGGCAGGAGCAGCAGCACCGGCAGCAGGGCCAGAAGTCGCAATGAGGTTTCAAAACCCAGATGGTAGAAGAGCACGCCTCCCAACAGGGTGCCCATGCTCATGCCCGCCATGCGCCAGGAATTATACTGTGACAATAACCGAACCATTTCGGTGCCGGTGGTTTTGAAGAGAAAGGTGTCCAGAATTATCCGGAAAGCATGCATGCCGAGGCCAAAACCCCAAAAGGCGAGCAGATACGGCAGAAAATGTTCGAGATAGGCCAAACCCCAAAGACACAGAGAACTCAGGAGTAAAGCGCCACGCAGGAAGTGCACTAAAGGATACCGATCCCCGGCCACGCCCAGGGGAAAAGTGACCAGCAGGGCGTTGAGACTGGCGGCGGCATATAAAGTCCCAATTTCCAGCCCGCTAAAGTTGAGGTTATGCTTCAAATGCAGCGGCAGAAAAAAATAGACACTGGACATTAACAGCGATAAAGCCCAGATTAAAAAAGACGTCAGCCAGGCAGGGGAGGCCGGAGAGAGGATTGATAATTTACTCATGCAGGAAAATAATCTTTATCGCTAATTTTCTGTAATCTAATCTAATTTAAGATATTAATTAAAAATATTATGGGACGGCATTTCTATTAATGGCCACCTCCATGGCCTTGGCCGGGCAGACCGGACAGCACAACTCGCAGGCGCTGCATTTATCAGGATCAAAAACCACTTCCATATCCGGCCGTTTCACATACAAAGCCCCGGTCGGGCAGACGGCGGTACAGGTGCCGCACTGGTAACAACGTTCCTCGTTGCGCTGCACCTCGCTGGCCACCCGTTGGACTTTTACGCCGGCATCCTTTAAATACTTTACCCCATCTCTAAAATTTTTCGGATGGCCGCGCAATTCCAAAACGATCACACCTTCTTTACGCGGATAAATCGTCGCTTTGAGAAGATTGAATTCCAGATCGAATTCTTTTACCAGGCGATAGATAATCGGCTGGTCGACAATATCTGTAGAAAAATGCAGCACTAAGATCTCAGCGTGCACTGTCCCTCCTTAAAATTAGCGAAGAGCGAATAATGAATCGCGCCTGTTATAAGAACACCAACTAATTATATTTTAACTTAAATTACCGAACCGTTTCTTCCAGGTCGTTTTTAGCTCGGAGATGTTGCACTGGATCAAGGTTTTTTCACCCCACTGCACCACGCAATGCTGATCGCCCCGCACCTGGCCTAATCGCCTGAGCGGCGCGCCGGCCATCATGGCTTCAAAGCGTGCGCGGTCGGCCGGGGCTACACTTACCAAAAATCGGCCGGCTGATTCCGAATAAAGGGCCTCTACCGGTGATGACGCCACCCCGGCCAGGTCCACTTCCAGACCAAGTTCCCCTCCCAGGGCCTTCATGGCCAGGTGAACCGCCAGGCCCCCCTGGTAAACCCCATGGCAGGAGGCCAGGAGACCTGCCTGGATAACTTTCTCTATCTGGTAATAATATTTAATACATTTTTCGGCATCAACTTCGGGAACATTGAGGCCGACATAATCGAAAACTTGGTAGTACTCCGATCCTCCCAACTCGGACCTGGTCAAACCTAATAAATAAATATAATCACCAGGCTCCTTGAAATCCAGCGTCAGGCAGCGGCTGACGTCAGGGATGATGCTGGTCGCGGTAAACAACAGGGTCGGCAGTCCGGAAACCTTATGGGTTTCGCCAAACTCTCCCGGCAGATGTCCGTCAATATACATGCTGTCCTTCCCGGACAGCAGCGGCATGCCGTAGGCCAGGCAGTAGTCTTTTAAAGCCCAGTTAGCGCGCACCAGTTGGGCGGCTTTGAACTTGCCATCCGGATTTTTCACCGGATCATACTGGATGCTGGGCCAGCAGAAGTTGTCCACCCCGCCCAGGTGGTCCAAACTGCCTCCCACGGAGATGAGGCGGCGCACGGCTTCGTCAATGGAAACTGCGGTCATATGATAGGCGTCGATTTGGCCGTAGGTGGGATGCAGGGCCATACTCAGGGCCAGTCCCCGCTCGGAGTCCGGGCGAGGTCTGATAACCGCAGCATCGGTGGGGATATCGGCAGCTTTACCTACCAATGGTTTAATAATGCTGCTTCCCTGGACTTCGTGATCGTACTGCCGCACAATCCACTCCCGGGAGCAGATATTGGGCCGGCCCAGCAAAGTGTGCAGGACAGCCGTGTGGTCCACCGGTTCCCCCAAAACCGGCTCGGTCAGACCCCGGGCCGCCGGCGGCAGCCACTGAGCCTCAAATTGCCAGGGAGGAAAATCGCTTTCCAAAAATTCCAGATCGATATAGGCGCAGGTCTGGTTCCGGTAGAGGAGATGCAGGGCTCCGGAATCGGTGTAGCGCCCGATAACGGCAACTTCCACGGCGTGCTTCTCGGCCAGCTCAAGAAAAGCCTGGGCATTTTCCGGGTTTACTGCCGTCACCATTCGCTCCTGGGATTCCGAAATCCAGATCTCCCATTGATCCAGGCCTTGATATTTTAGCGGGACCTTGTCCAACCAGACTTCGCAGCCGCCGGCTAAACGGGCCGATTCCCCCACGGCCGAGGACAATCCACCCCCGCCGCAGTCAGTGATAAAAGCAATGTATCCCTGATCCCGGGCCTCCAATAAGAAGTCGTGCATCTTCTTTTGGGTATAGGGGTCGCCGATCTGCACGTGCCCCGCCGGAGTCTGGGCGTCGAAGACCTCCGATGAGGCGGTCACTCCATGGATGCCGTCTTTGCCCACCCGGCCGCCGCACATAAAAATCAGCTCGCCGGGAGAGGTGGTTTTCCGGGAGGCGTCCGCTCCCTGAAGCACTCTGGGCATCAGCCCGACAGCCACGACAAAAACGAGACATTTTCCTAAATAGCAGTCATTAAAATAGACAAACCCCAGGGGCGTGGGGATACCGCTCTTGTTGCCCCCGTCCTTGACGCCGGTAATGACGCCGTCCAACAACCGCCGGGGATGCAGGTGCGGCTGCAACGGGCCCCGGTAGTCTCTGGGACCGACGCAAAAGCCGTATAAACCTGCCACCAGCTTGGCCCCCAACCCTGTGCCCATGGGGTCCCGATACACCCCCACGATGCCGGTCAAGGACCCGCCGTAGGCCTCCATGTTGGAGGGCGAATTATGGGTTTCGCCGGTGATGACATAGCTGTAGTCGTCATCAAAGGCGCCGGCGCCGGCATTATCCCACAGCACCGAAATCACCCAGGGTTTCTGTTCGGCCAGTTCCAGGGTAGGCTGCTCGATGCAGGTTTTAAACAGGCTGTTGATGGTGACTTTTTCGCCGCTGCTCAAGTCGTGGTAATGAAAAACGCCCCGGAAGGTGTTGTGATTGCAGTGGTCGCTCCGAGCCTGGGCGATATACTCCAACTCGACGTCCGTGGGCAGGCTTAACCCCAGGACCTGCCGGCGGGCCCGGACCTCCGGGCGCAGATAATAATTGCGAATAACGGGAATATCCTGATCCCGCAGGGCCAGATTGCGCTCTGCACTCAGCCGCTTCAGGGTTTCTTCGCTGTCGATGGCCAGTGTCGAGACGGTTGGCTGGTGGTCCAGGCACACCTTGGGGATATTTATACCCAGGCCGATCTCGGGATCCCAGCGGTCCGGGGAAAATATTCGGAATTCCTGAATGATCTCGTTTGATAAAAGCTCCCGGGCAATTTTTTCGATTTCCGGCCGGGAAATACCGTCACCTTCGAAGAGATATAATTTGGAGGTATATAAAGCGGCCTCCCTCCCCAAACGACGTCCCAGGAAGGCTTCCACCGCTTCCATCCCGGTGGCTCCCGGGTTGTCGCGCACCCCCGGCCGCAAACCCACCCAGACGGCCCAATCAAAATAATCGACCAGAGGCAGGTAGCTGGAAATCTGGGTCACCGGATTCGTGAAAACTTCAACTCGAACGGCTTCCAACTCCAGGGCCGTCAAATTTGCGTCAAAGGTAAGAACCTGGATAACCCGGACACGGGAGAAGTCCAGGGCAAAATATTCCCGGGCCTGGCGGCGCAGGCTTTCCCCTTCCGCATCCAGCAACTCCGGCCGCAGCATAATTTCCAAACGGGCTGGCATAAGGTCCTTTGTTTATTGAGTATTTATAGTTAATGCAGTTGATAGGGTTAATATCTTTTCACCCATTACCTCCCGAGTGCTGAGGATCGAGTAAATGAAGAAACCTATATTATCTATAATCCACAAGAGAGGAAAAGGAAAAAATTAGCAAGTGTCATACATCTCTAATATCTTATCACGCAGTTGGCCCTTGTGAATCAAAAAGATCTTATTTGGGCTTCAAGCCCAACGCTGCCGCCACCTGTCCCACCATGTCCCGGGTAAACTCCTGCACCTCCTGATCGGTCCAGGGGGAGTGGGTGGGGGATGTTTGAGGCGTCAGCAGCCGGGGATGGTTCTGGAAGGCCCGTTTGGGGGTCACTTCAAATTCTGCCGGGAAACTATTGTCAAAATACATCTGCTGAAAACCGATGAATTTTAAATGATGGGCCGTGGCGTCCACCACCGCCATTTCATCTTTGCCAATCAAGTTGGCCCGCAGAGCCGCCCGCAGTCCGGCCAGGGACTCGCCACCCTGGGTGCAGGCGATGTGACCGTTCCGGTTGGCCAGCAGCATGGAATCCATAATTTCCTGCTCCGTCACCTCCACCACCGCAAAACTTGCCTCACCGGCGCGGCGGGTGTATTCTTCGGCCAGCCGGATCACCCGGGGCATGGAGACCGGCCGGCCGATCATGGCAGCCTGAGCCACACTGGGCTGCACCGTCACCGGGACAAACAGGCGTTTGCCGGGGTTGTGCTCCTGATAATATTTAAACACCGGGTTGGCATGCCGTGACTGGACGCCGACGACCCTGGGCAGCGCTTCAATAATTCCCAGATCATGGAAGCGCAGCAGGCCCTCCAGGACCGCGGTAATGTTGCCGGCATTGCCGATGGGCACCACAATAACCTTGCCGGCAAGATCATAATCAAACCACTGGGCCACTTCATAGGCATAGGACTCCTGGCCTCGGATCCGCCAACTGTTCTTCGAATTGAGCAAGGCGACGTGGTAATGTTCGGATAAAGCCTCCACCACCCGCATGCAGTCGTCAAAGACTCCGGGAATTTCGATGACGCTGGCCCCGGCCCCCAGAGGTTGGGACAACTGCTGGGGTGTTACCTTGCCGTGGGGCAGCAGTACTGCCGAAGCCACTTTATCTCCCAGGTAGGCGGCATAGAGGGCCGCCGCGGCCGAGGTGTCACCGGTGGAGGCGCAAATCGCCAGCACTCCCTCCAGCTTCTGCGTTCGAATGATAAAATTGAGATAACTCAGGGCCGCCGCCATGCCACGGTCTTTAAATGAGGCGCTGGGATTCTGGCCGTCATTTTTAAAATAGAAATTCAGGCCCACTTCATCCTGCAGCCGGGGGTTGGCCTGGACCTGGGGGGTGTGGCATTCACCCAGATAGACAATATCTTCCCGGGGGATAATGGGGGCGATTAATTCGTGATAACAGAAAACTCCCTGCACCGACGGGTCATTCAGCATCCGGCGGTAATCGAACAATCGGCGCCAAAATTGTCCAGGATGTTTTTTCAGCCGGTCCGCCTCCACGTCCACCAACAGAAACAACCCCTGACAATGGGGGCAGGTATAGAAGAGGTGGTCGATATCATATTCGGCGCCGCAATCCAGACAGCGGTACATCATTTTGCCCGCCGCCCGGGGCAGCAGGTGGGGCTGCAGTTCCTGCGGAAAATCTTCCAGTTTCATCAGGTTCTCCCGTCCGTCTTCTTGTGTCTACCATTCTGGGGGGGCACAGCGACCGTAAGAACTATAAAATTATTGAAAAATATTTTTATCATCCTGAATGAAGTGAAGGATCTATTTCTGTTGCGAAGCTATATTTTCGCTTTGGTCAGAACGACAACTAATTAATTTCTTTAGTTTTTCAATATTTTCTAACGTATTCGCCGGGCTCAGGGTTACTTGGGATATATTAATAAAATTAAAAACTGACCACTAAGCACCGATCACTGACTACTATAATCACCCGGTTATCTGATACTTCTTAAGTTTATACTGCAACAGGCTTTTGGTTATGCCCAATAACTCCGCAGCACGCACCTGCACGTAGCCTGATTGATTCAAGGCCCGCCGGATCATCATTTCCTCGATTTTTTCCAAGGCCTCGGGTAAAGGGATGTGGGAAGGGACTAATAAATCAATATTAAATTCCGCCTCCGGCGCTTCAGCCACGTTGGCCGGTAAATCTGCAGCCGTAATGGTATCGTTGCTGCACAGGATTACGGCCCGCTCAATGACATTTTCCAGTTCCCGGACATTTCCCGGCCACGTATAACGCAACAGGATTTTCATGACCTCCGGCTCCAGCCGAACCCCTTCCTTATGATTATCCTTGGCATATTTTTGCATAAAATGCGTCACCAACAAGGGGATGTCTTCGGAACGCTGCCGGAGTGGCGGCATCTGCATGTGAACGACATTGAGTCGATAAAACAGGTCCTCCCGAAAATTACCGGCCTCTACTTCAGTCCTTAAATCCCGGTTGGAGGCGGCCACCACCCTGACATCCGCTTGAATGGTTTTGGTACCGCCGACCCGTTCAAATTCCATTTCCTGCAGGACCCGCAACAGCTTTACCTGCAGCCCCGGGGACATTTCCGCGACTTCGTCCAGAAATAAGGTGCCGGCCTCCGCCAGTTCAAAGCGGCCTTTGCGCATGGCCACCGCATGGGTGAAAGCTCCTTTTTCATGACCGAACAACTCGCTTTCCAACAAGGTCTCAGTCAGAGCCCCGCAATTAACCGAAATGAATGGTCCGGTATTTCGAGGGCTGCGATGGTGTATGGCCCGGGCTATGAGTTCCTTGCCGGTGCCGCTCTCACCCGAAAGGAGAACCGTGGCGCGCGTCTGGGCCACTTTTTCCACCATGGCAAAGATGCTCTGCATAGCCTTGCTGTTGCCCACGATATTTTCAAAACGGTAACGCTGCTCCAGGTCCTGTTTCAGCCTGCGGTTTTCGGTCAAGAGGTGGCGCAGTTCCAGAGCCTTAATGACCGTTAGGAGGAGCTCCTCATTCTTAAAGGGCTTCAAGATATAATCAAAAGCCCCTTTCTTCATCGCTTCCACCGCCTTTTCCACCGTACCATAGGCGGTCATCATGATAACCGGCAGGTCTGGATAGACCTTTTTGAGCTGCTCCATAAGCTCGATGCCGCTCATCCGGGGCATTTTCATATCTGTGATGATTAAATCGAGATCATTGCGCCGGACCTGTTCCAAGGCCGCTTCACCGCTATCAAAGGTGAGCACCTCATACCCGGCTCCGGTCAACAGGGTTTCCATGACCAGCAGATAATTCTTTTCGTCGTCAACAACTAAAATTGTGTCCATGAGTTAAATTTTATGGCTCCAAGAGGTTATCTGACCGCGGTTTTTGCCGCTCTCAGTGCTCAACTTCCGGCAATACAATGCTGACCTTGGCCCCGCGCCCGAAGTTACTGTCGATAGTAATATGCCCCTGGTGATTCTCAATTATGCCCTTAACAATAGAAAGTCCCAGACCGCTGCCATCGTCTTTAGTGGTAAAGAAAGGATTGAATATTTTTTTGGCATTTTCCGCGGAAATCCCTTCCCCGGTGTCCTGGAAGTCTATTTTTATCCCTTTGCCTTGCGGACCGGGAGTGGTGGACACCGTTAATTGGCCCCCCTGCGGCATGGCCTGTATGGCGTTAATAATGATGTTCAAAAAGGCGCGGTAGAGGAGATCAGGGTCAACCATCAAAGGATGACCGTTGCGGCTGTATTGTCTAATCAGGGAAATTTTTTGGCGATCAATTTCCGGTTTCAAAAAATCCAGCCCTCGCTCCAGAAGGCCCTCGACATCACATGACTGTAAATTAGGCTCCCGGGGCCTGGCAAAATCCAAAAATTCAGTTACCGTCTGGTTCAGGCGGTTTACTTCCTCTTCAATAATCTTGGCCAGACGGCTGTTGGTTTCATTCTGCTCCAGGCGCTTGCGCAACAGTTCCGCGGTGGAACTGATAATTCCCAACGGATTGCGGATTTCATGGGCCACGCCCGCCACCATCTCACCCAGGGCCGCCAGCCTTTCCGCCAGTTCCAGTTGTGCCTGCAATTCTTTCCGCTCCTCCTGCCGGCGCTCCAAGATTGACTCGGCCTTTTTGACAATCTGCCGCAACACCATGAAAAGCAACCCCATGAGCACCACGAGGGTGGCAATCAGCATGAGCTGAAATTTGCCGATTTCTGCCATGTCGCGCGAAATATCCTGGGTAATCTCAAAAACGCCGATGACCGGTCCCAATTCCGGCGTCAATTTTATCTCTACGCTCTCCAAACGCAGGGGATTGAAAGTCTTGAGATATTTGTCCTTTAAGGATTGGAAAAACAGGGTGAACAACATGTACTTGGGCACTGCCAGGCGAATATTCCGGGAGCCGTCCTCCAGGGCCTGCTGTACTTCAGGAACGGCGAGATAATTTTTGCCTAATTCAATGGCATCGGTACTGTAGGCCAGGTCTCCCCTCTGATCGTAAATATTGACCTGTTGGACATGGAACCCGTGGATAGTGTTTTTCACCACCGTATCCAGTAACTCATATTGGCTGGGCTCGCTGATCTGGATCCGGCCCTGAAAGCGTATGGCTGCCGGCAGGACAAACTGCTGGAAGACCTGGTGATTCAGGTTGGCGGCCAACAGTGCAGCATAATCCTCGCTTTTTTTCAAGGCCATTTCCTGCAGACGGTCAGCGACGATTAAGGTGAGGAAGACCGTAAATAGAGCGATAACCATAAAACCGGTTAAGGTAAAAAATTTTACCAACCGGAAAGTTTCCAAATCCTTCCGATCCGGCCGCCAGGCATACTTAAGCCGTCGAAACATTTATGCTATCGTGCTCCCAATTATAAACAACCTCAAAAACATTGCCCTTCCCATTGTTCCCCTTATCTTAATGCAGGCCTGGAAAAAGCGCCTTCTCCCTTGTGCATCCCTCATCCTGAATCATCCCGACAGCCCTTGGCCACTCCGTCGAAAGTAACTATCATAGCTTATATGAAAACCGTGAACCGTGAGCAGTGAGCCGAAAAAACTAAATCGATCAACATGACTATTTTGGTTTTCATGCTTCGTTGTGTTCCTGAGAACATTGAACTTATAAGATATACTTGTTCTGAAGCGGCGGAGCCTTATCAAATTCTTCCTTCTGCGACTCATAGCCGGTGCGCCCTATTAACCCGAAGGTTGTCTTTTCACCGACTTCGAACCCTGATTGATCAAACGGGTTGACATGTAACAGCGCCCCCATGGCTGCGACTGTAACTTCCCAGAGATATAATAATTGACCGATGGTGAAGGCATTGATTTCCGGAAGCTTAATGGTAAGATTGGGACGCCCGTTTTTCATGAGATTAAAAGCCAGGGACTGCTTGTGGACTCCCGGAAGTTCCGCCAGACGGCGGCCGCCCAGATAATTCAGGCTGTCAATATCGGGATAACTTGACGGTATGGGTAAAGCATGTTGAAATTTTTCCACTTCTAAAAATGTGATAATTTTATCTGTCGGGCCGGCCATCAAAAGCTGTCCCAGTGAATGCTGGTCAGTGGCTCCCACGGCCCGCATAGGTGTGAGACCGGCAGCGCCGTCCGAACCGATTTTTTCCCCCAGGCTCTCGGCCCACAGGCGGCAGAACCAATGGGCCACCCCGGCCAGACTGTCGGCAAATGGCATAATAACCTGAATAGAACGACCCTTTCGTTTTGAGATCAGGTAGTAGCAGGCTGCCAGGCGGTAGGCTAAATTTTGGGAAGCGGGGCTTTCCTGCAGGCGCTGATCCATAAATCTGGCCCCGGCCAGCAGACCTTCAATGTCAATGCCCGCCATGGCTGCAGGGAATAAACCCGCTGCCGAAAATATTGAAAACCCCCCGGTCACATTCACCGGAAAACTTAAGCTGGGAAAACCACCGGCGTCAGCCAGCCGGCGCAGACCGCCTTCCTGCGGGTCAGTAATGAAAAGAAAACTTTCCTTGGCTTTGGCTTCTCCCAAACGGCCTTGCAACAAATCGTAGACGATGAGAAAATTTGCCATAGTCCCAGGGGTGGCGCCTGATTTGGATATAACATTCACCACCAGCCGCTTTAACTCGAGATCGTCCAAAAGTCCATAGAGGCTATCGGGATCAATGGTGTCGGCCACAAAGAGGCGGCTATGATATTGCCTCCGGCCGATGGGAAAAAAATTATGCGCCGGATGACACAGGGCCTGTTGCAAGGCCCGGGCCCCTATGGCCGAGCTGCCAAGACCTAACACCAAAACATCCCGGCACCACTCTTTGAATTGCCTGGCAAGTTTCTTGATTTGTTTGACGATTTCTTCATCATAAGGCAGTGTCAAAAAGCCGACTTCCCCGTCGGCGCGCCAGCCTTTAAGCTGACGGTCCAGGTCCTCCAGGCCAGGGTTAAGCTCTGCCAGCTCATCTTCCTGGAGACCGTTGGCCGGGCCTACAAATTCAGACATGACAAAATTATGATCAATGGTAACAGGCATCTTGGGGTAATCTCTTACCTCTTCATGGTGCCCCCGGTGCATATGACGCATTATATTATCCCCACAGGCGCAACCGCGCCTTTTTATTAAGCGAAATAAGTTTCGATTCGTTTACGGGAGTGATTTTCCAAGGGCAACCGACCAAAGGTGCCGACTGGTTGCAACCCGAGTTAATTTTCTCCATACTATACTAATGCAGACCTTGTGGCAATTCCTCCGGCGCCTCTGGGAACGCCCTAAAAAAAAGGCCCCCCCACCCAGTCATCTGGGCGGCCAGGGCGTCCCGATCATCCTGGGAGTGTGCGAAGATTGCGGCGCCGTGGTGGTTGAAGGCCTGCACCGACCAACCGCGACCGGATATATCTGCCAGCGCTGTGCGGCCAGCAGCCGCCATTGAATGCCGGGCTGTAAAACCCTACTCTGTGACAGTTGTATTATCAACTTTTATTTGGGGGGCAGTCCGGGGATAAATTCCTTATATTCTCCCAGTCCCCTGTCCCGGGCTGCTTCAAAAACCAACTTACCCAGCGCCAGATCTTGGATCACCAGGCCCGTTGAATCAAATATGGTAATCTCCTCGGAGTGTTGCCGCCCCGGTTTTTTACCGGCCACCACTTCTCCCAGGGAACCGAGCAGGTTTTCCCCTGGCACAAGCCCCTGGGACAGGGCAAGGTTAATTTCACCGGAATGCTGAGCCTGAGCCCAATCATCCACAAAAATTCGGGCTTTGGAAAATATTGCCGGGTCCAGTTCCTGTTTGCCTGCGGCATCGGCCCCCATGGCGTTAATATGGGTTCCCGGGCTGACCCACTCGGCCTGCACCAGCGGGGTTTTGCTGGCCGTTGCGGTAACGATGATATCCTTTGCCGCCACCGCTTCCTGCGGATCTGCCGCCACCGTCACCTGGACATCGTAGCGCGAAGCCAATTCCTCCTGCAGCGCCTGGGCCCGGCTGAGGGTTCGGTTATAGATGGTAATCTGTTTAATCGACCGGACTTTTAAGATTGCCGCCACCTGCATCCTGGCCTGCACGCCGGCGCCGATCACTCCCAGCCTTGCGGCTTCCGGCCTGGATAAATATTGCGCGGCCAGCCCGCCGGCCGCCCCGGTTCGGTAATTGGTGATGTAGGTCCCATCCATATCAGCCAATTCCAGAGCAGTCTCCGGGTCATTGAGGATGATTTTGGCCATTACCGTGGGAAGACCGCGCTGGGGATTCTCCGGGTGCACGTTAACCCATTTCAAGCCGCAAATCATTTCCTCCAGGAGCAGGGCGCCATACATCGCCCGAAAATCACCTTTGGGCAACTGTAAATAAGATTTCGGCGGCATATTGGCCCGGCCTTCGCCATACGCCCGAAAAGCCGTGGCCGCTGCCTGCAGCGCCAGATCCATATCAAGGATTTGTAAAATTTCAGCTCCGGTTAATATAAGACTCATCTAAGTTCCCTATGGATAGTTAGAGCTGTTGGCTGATTTTCACCTCAAGGAGAATAAATGCTAAAAATATCCTATGCTCTTATAACTATTCGTCTATTGTATGCTTAAACATAATAAAATACAAATTTTTCTTCGCCTGCCCGACAGCTTTGAGTGATTTCAACCCCGCCAGGCCGGGTTGAAATACCCGAAGCGGAGCTGCGGAAAATTTTCCTGCAACCGCGCCACCAACCGTCTGATTCCCAACGGCTTTTGGGAAGAATGAAATCTGATCCCCTGGAGATAATAATCCGGGTCAATATTGAGATTGCGCAACTGCAAGAGATCGATCCCGGTTTGGCCGATGAGGTCCACGAGAGAATTTACCTCCCCGGGAAGATCGGTTACTCCAGGAAAAATCAGATAATTTAAGGCAACCCGGGCCCCGCCGCTCTTGGCGGCGCGGACGGCAGCCACGACATCAGCGAAGCCGTATCCCCGGGGCCGGTAATAAGCCGTGTAATATTCCGGCCTGACACTGTTGAGGCTGACCCTGATGCTGTCCAGCCCTGCCGCCACCAGCCGGGCCACCGTTTCCGGTCGACTGGCATTGGTGTTTAAATTGACGGTCCCCCGGGACACCTGCCGGCGGATCAACTGCAGGGCAGCCAGCAGAGTCGGCCCCTGGAGCAGAGGTTCGCCCTCACAACCCTGGCCGAAGCTGGCCACCGCCTGCTCGGCCTTAAGCAGGTGCGGCGCCGCCACCCCGGCTATTTCTTCGGGACTGGGCACAAAGGTGAGCCGCTGCATGGGGGCTGGGAAAGCGCCTTGCTCCTGCTGGGACAGACACCCGAGGCAGCGGGCGTTGCAGGTAGGCGAAGTCGGCAGCGGCGCCTCCCAGCGCCCCAGGAAAAGATTCCTGGCGGCCGGGCAACCGTAGCCCAGGGCGCAATGGGAGAGGTGCTTAAGCAACCGGTTTTCGGAGTCGCCGGCCAGCCTTTCTTTGACCTGGCGCTCAATCAGGGAGCAGTCAAAATGGTTTAAATCCTGGCGGATATCCGGGTCGCTGCGCCAGCCGGCGGCCCAGAACCGCCCGGCCCGCCAACCCACCGCAGTATAGGCGAATAACGGCAGTACCGGCGCGCCGGGCCTGGATTTATAAGCCGCCAGATAGTTCATGGTGTGAGCTGGGGCCATAAAGGCTGCCACGGCCTGGGTCTGTCCGTCCAGACCGCTGCCTTCCCCGGCCGTGACAAAACGGCGGCGCCGGCCATCGTAGCCCACCGGCGCTCGGCCCGGCAGGACAAAGAGATCGCTGCCGGGCGGCAGCGGGATGAGGTCCTGATCGGGAATTTGATAAAAATCCCGACCGCTCCGCCCCGCCATGTGCAGATAGGGATGGTTAAAGATCCGGCCCTGGGAATCGGCGTAGACGAGTTTGGCAGCCATGGCAGAATGTATCATGGTGAAGGGAAAAGTGGAACGGGCAAGGTACAAAACAAATGCGTAATTGACATTTTGGTATGTTTTACTTTAAATGGGATTACCCTATTAAGTAATACATCTCAGCTCCTAAGGATTTAAAAGTATCACCTATCTCCCGGAAAGGTATTCTCATCAGGTTATTTTCCGGGGCTGCCGAACGATTCGGTGGCAAAGAGGATGGCACCATGAGAAAACTTGGACTGATGTTGTTTCCAGTTACCTTCTTGGGATGGCTGTTGGCCCTGATACCAGCTCGGCGGCGGCTTATTACCCCCCCACTACAGGCTACCGGCATCTTTAGCAGCAATACGATCTACGTTACGGTTTACGATCCCAGGCTTCAAAAGGAGCAGGGATTTTTCCGTCACATTGGGGGCGCCAGTGTCGAAATAGTGGACTGGAAGCAGCAAGGCGGCGTTATGAGCTGGACCTTGAGGAATGGGACCGCATATTTTGTTATCTGCTGCGTTTATGATCCAGATTCGGCGACCTTCAAAGAGGATGAACAGGGACCATACAGAAGCGTTTCACAATTGCAGGTGCTGGACGGGGTAGTAGCCTATGTGGCCGGGATGCCGCCCTTAGGGGGATCCGAGGTATTCAGGGATCAGATTCGCCACCTACGACCCGGCCAAACGAGGCTGGCAGAGGGGTTCCTGGTATGAACCGGGAATGCAGAATCCGATGGTTTACACCCAGGATGGCGTGGTGCTCAGTCAATTCGTTCTATATGGAAGTTACTGGTTTTTTGTTCACATGTACGATCCCCTGGTGGGCACCTGGCCGGGGTCCGGCCTGGATAATGCTTCGCCTTTTCTAAGCATCACCATAGACAAGGCCTCGGTTACGTATACGGCAAAAATGTTTGGAGTCACCATAAGCGACACTTACGGCTTTTTAATGGGTTCCGGCAAGGGCTGGTATTCGGGGCTCAACACGCCGGCGCAGGCCTATTTCGTGGTCCAACCCACCTCCGGCCCCAGCCCCTTGTGGGTCTGGTTTACCGACATGTCCATTGCCGGAACCGTCTGGAACTGGAATTTTGGCGACAACAGCGGCAGCACCAGCCGCAGTCCGTACCATACCTTTATTTCCCGGGGTAATTACAACGTATCTCAACAGCTAGATACGCCCAGCGTCGCTTACAACCGGACCATTATAGTCGGTTCCAAGAAAATTTCGGGAAGTCTTAAATTGCTTCTGCTTAATGATTGATAACTATTTGACACCCGGCAAAAAAACCGCGATGCGTAAAAAGACAAAAAAGAAAATAAGAAATCTTTGGGTAGAGTGATCAATCGTCGTTTAAGAGTCCCATCCCCAGGGAACCCGAGAACTTATAACGCAGTTTAACCCATAAAAAACAAGGAAGCTCCGCGCCTACTTGACAACTTTTAACCATATCAGGGTGGGGACAGCACACCCAACATTAGCTATTTACCTTCAAAACCAGGATTCCCTCCACGCGAAGAGGAATTAATCACGCCAAAACCTGCACGTTAAGCCCGGTTACTCCTGAAGCAATAAAAATAGCATTCCAGTCTGGTTACTCTTGCCCAGATTCGGCAAGGTATTGACCCAGTGATAGAGCATGGCCAGGCTGTTGCCGTTATCCAGGGAATTAGCCGGGGCCGGGTTTTTGGGAAGACAGGGCGTAATGATAACGGCATCGGCTTTGGTCCGGGCCTCCTGAGGGTTGCTGATGGCCCGGTACATCCAGATCAGGTCGATGTACCACTGCCAGTTGTCGCCATAGGGCGGGGTAACTGGGTCAGGGTAGGGATTCGTCCCGGGGGGCTGATTGACCAGGCCCTGGTAGTTTAAGCCCGCATAGGCGCGGTTCATGGCGAGATAGAGCGAGCCGCCGCCATAGGGCAGCCAGTTGATGATGTGCTGGGCCTCCCGGGCATAGAGCGTGGCGGCCGGGTCGCTCGGGTTAGCCTTGTATTGGGCAAAAAACAGCGCCAGTTGGTTGGAGTCGTCATAGAGCTGGGAAAAGGTGTTGCTGATCAAGGCAAACTGGCTGTTGACCACGGCGTCCTCGCAAAACACATAACGCCGGACCGCGTCAGTCTCGGAGGCGTACATATATGCGGCCCGGGCCAGCATGTCGGCATTGTTCGTCACCTTGGCCCACAGCAGCATGCCGTACCAGGCATTGACTCCCTCGGAAGAAGACTCCTGGTTAATTCCGTCGGCATATTGCTGGACGCCCGAGGCCGACGAACTACCGGCGTACGGATCGAAAAAGCGGTAGGGGGGATAAACGGCAAGGTCCTGGCCGCCGTTGGGCTGGTCGTTATAGTCGGCGGCGATGCTGCGGATCAAATGCTCCACCATCTTACCGTATTGGGTGATGAAGCTCAGGATCATGACCGGCATACACCGCCGCGGCCCGGATGAAGTAGCCGTAATGGAAATGCATGTCGTTAAGGTATGACACAACCCCGTAGCCATCGTTATTCACTCCCGGCGGGAAGGGAAACATCGTGTTCCAGTTGGGATCATAGGCGAAATAGGTGGGTATCCCGGAAGCAGCATTAAACCACACCTTGAGGTTGTCTCCTAAATATTTGGCCAGATTGGTTTGGCCGCCGTCGCCGTCGTAGTTAAATTCCTTGGCAATCTGGTAGTTGTTGGCCACCGCACTGAGAAGCTTTCCCCAGCCATAGCTGTCTTGACCGCTTTTCGCGCCGGCGTTCCAGGCGATGTCCCAATCCCAATCCAGGCATTGGGTCAGACGAGCTCCGTCGCCCCGGAAATATTTCTTTGGGAGCGCCGGTTGATAGAGGGGCGGCAGGGTATATTTCAGGACAAAACCGGTGCCCTGGGCCAGGCGCATCTGGCCATTGTAAGGCCCCCCGGCGAAGCCGGGATTGCCCCATTCCTGCTGGCTGGTGGCAAAGCCCCGGCTGCTGGTGTACTTCCAGTTGGAGGTATAGATCGAGGTGTCGGTGGTTCCCAGCACCTGCTGCATATTTGCCTGCTGGTGCGGGAAGAAGGCAAACAAGGTGGTATTGTCCGCCGCCGCCCCGCCCGTGCCGACATTTACCAGATTATAGGAGAAGGTGCCGGTAACCGTGCCGGCAAGCACGACGTCGGGGCCGGGAGAATTTTGCGTCAGGGCCGGCTGAAATTTCGTGCCCCAGACTTGCTCGGGACTGCCCGGAGTGCCGGTGTTTCCGGGCCGTTTGTAGGCATACTGTTTGAACCGGCCGACCAGGGTCCACAAATCGGCCTGGGAAAGCGTTTTTAAGTCCACATTTTGGGGCAGGGCCGCGACCACGATATAGGGACGGGCGCCGGCATCGTATTGGGCGTAGGTGAGGAGTAACTTGACTATGCCCTGAAAATTAGGGTCATAGAACCAGGTCCACCAGGTTCCCGGGGGGCCGAAGGCGGCGTAGTTGCGGCCGTTAACCGTAAAGGCGACGGCGTTGGCGTTGCCCCCGGTCGCATTCCTGGTGCCGGGCTGGTTATTCACCGGATTTTGCACCCAGTTGCTGTTGTTGTCCTTGCCAACGGTGGTCAGGGTATAATCCGGAGAGGGCGGCAGATAGACTACCGTGCTGGTTAAAGCTTGCAAATTCGTATCGGTGAACTGGACCTGCAGCCAGGGAAAATTGGGGGAGCCAACAGGATAACCTGTGTAGCCCGGTTTATCCTGGGGTGAAGGGTAGCCGTCCGGGTACTCCACCCACATATACGGACTGCCCCGGGCTATAGTGACCCGCAACCGGGGTGCGATGGTGGAACCGGTATTCCAGGGTGTGTCTTTATAACAGGTATCATAGGTTACGGCCCAGGTGCTGTAGTCGACGACGGCGGTGCCGGGAAACTGTCCCGCCGCCGGTCCATAGCCTTCCAACCCGCCGATCTGATCGAAGCCGTAGCCATTATTGCTGATGCCGATGCCGGCCACCACTTCATTGAAGGCCATGCCCGCCCCCAGCGCCGCAGTGGGGTGCAATCCGGGTGTGCCTTGATTCAGCGGCAGATTTTTGGGATCGGCAACGGCATAGCCATAGTAGTATTGGCGGCAGCCGACCCCGGCCGGGATGGACCAGATGGACAGGGGCCCCGGATTGATAATGTTCATGGGTACCGAAGCTTGGGTGCTCCGCTTGAATACAAGGGAGGTCCACCAGTCCGAGGACTGGATGGCGCCGCCGGTGCCAACCAGCTGCGCCTTGACCCCGACCGGCAGCGGCTGCGGGGAAACGGGCTGATAAGACTCGCCGGTTATGCCCCATTTATAACTACCGGAGCCTACCGGGATATTCTCTCCCATGGCGGCTACCGGGACACCCAGTGCTGCCAGCGCCATCAGCAAACCGGTGGCTATGACCATGCATGTCATATAAAATTTCCAGTTTTCTGAGTGCTCTATAAGGGTCAGGGAATTTTTCACGCTCTCCTCCTTGTCTCGGCAGATCCCTCGCCAACCAAAACAGGACGTTTTGGGAAGAACAGGGAAATTCAGTCGCTCAGATGAAATGGGTAGATGGATTTTTACATTAATCAACCCCAAACAGCGGCACGAACTCAAAACGGTCAACGTCCACCAGGCCCCGGTCGGTTAATTTCAGGGCCGGGATAACCGGCAGGGCCAGGAATGACAGGGCCATGAAGGGATCGGGCAGGGTAGTGCCCAGTTGCCGGGCGGCCCGGATCACCTCAGCATGTCGTGCCGCCACGTCCGCCACCGGCCGGGTGCTCATCAGCCCCGCAATCGGCAAAGGCAGGTCCGCCAGAATGTTGCCGGACAACGCCACGGCCAGACCGCCGCCGATCTCCAGCAGATGCCGGACCGCAGCCACCATGTCATGGTCATCAGCCCCCACCACGATAATATTGTGAGAATCATGGGCCACGGAAGAGGCCAGGGCGCCCCGGCGCAGCCCAATGCCCTGCACCAGGCCCAGGCCCACATTGCCGGAGCCCCGGTGGCGCTCCACCACCGCCAGTTTCAGGATATCCTGGTCCGGGTCGGAGCGCACCAGGCCGTCGGCAGTTGGGGTCGGCGCCACGAGCTTTTCGGTTAATATCTGCTCCGGCAGGATTTTAATCACCTTAACCAGATCCCCGGCTGCCGGGATGGCCAGAGAGGCGGCGGCAAAATGTGCCACCCGCATGGAGGATGCCGGAGTTTCCATCGGCTCGGGCCGGAAATCCTCCGTTAGCTGGCCGTCGGCTGCCACCACCCGCCCTCGTTTTAAAACCTTCTCCACCCGAAATTCGGCCAGGTTGTTCACCACCACCAGATCGGCCTGAAAACCAGGGGCCACCGCCCCCCGCTCCGGCAGCCGGAAATACTCCGCCGGATTCAGGGTCGTCATGGTGAGGGCGGCGAGCGGCGGGCAGCCAAGTTCCATGGCCCTTTTGATCAAATGGTCCACATGCCCCCGGCGCCAGAGATCCTCCGGGTGGCAGTCGTCCGTCACCAACATGGCCCGGCGCAGAGAAGCCGGGGTCACCGCGGGCAGCAGCTCTGTCAAATTTTTGGCGGTGCTGCCTTCCCGGATCATGAGGTATAAGCCCCGGGCCAGTTTCTCCCGGGCTTCGGCCAGGCCGCTGGTTTCATGGTCGGAACCGATTCCCGCAGCCCGGTAGGCGTTCAGCCCCTGGCCAACGAGCAAGGGGGCATGGCCGTCCACCACCCTGCCGTGAAACAGGAGAATTTTTTCCAGAACCCCGACGTCGCCGGCCAAGACGCCGGGGAAATTCATGACCTCCGCCAGTCCCAGCACGGCTGGATGAGACTGGTAGCGTTTCAGTTCGTCCAGGCCGAAATCGGCCCCATTGGTTTCCAGGGGCGAGGCCGGCACACAGGACGGCAGCAGCACGAAAATATCCAGAGGCAGTTGACCGCAAAAATTTAAGATATAATCCAGGCCGCGAGCCCCCAAAACATTGACGATCTCATGCGGATCCAGCATCACCGCAGTGGTGCCGTGCGGGACCGCGGCGCGAGCGAACTCGAGGGGCGACAGCATGGTGCTTTCCAGATGCAGATGGCCGTCGATGAGGCCGGGGCAGATAACTTTGCCGCTGACGTCCAGGCTGGGCCCATCGTAATCGCCCAAGCCGACGATAAATCCATCGCAGATGGCAACATCGGTCTTTTCCAGGCGTCCCTGAAAGACGTCCGCGACCTGTCCCCCCCGGAGCACCAGATCCGCCGGCGCCTGGCCCCGGGCGGCCAGGATTCTTTTCCGGAGTCGTTCTAAGGCTATTTCTGCCATAGCAGCAATTCTTCTAATGAAATTAATAAAATGGAAATGGCGGGCGGCGCCCGGCTAACACGCATTCTAAAGCAATTTCGGTCGCAAACTTCGCCCTGTTTATGAACCCTTTAGCTATGATTTGTATCTTTTCTGGAAATCTGACACAAGTCAAGACGTGGAAAAATTTCCAGCAGCACGGAAATAGTTTTCTTTGATCCAAATAGAGGGCCGGAAACCCGGCCCCGGGGAGCAAGAAAAATTTAATAACGATTAGATAGGATCAGGATTGCTGGAGATATTCGGATAGCTTGCTGCACAGATGCACAATGGCCTGGGTATGCATCTGGGAGATGCGGGATTCGGTATACCCCATGATGCCGCCGATCTCCTTCATCGTCAGCTCTTCATAATAATATAATGATATCAAAAGCTTGCCTTTGTCTGGGAGGCATTCCAAGGCACCCATCAACATTTCTCGCAATTCCGCAAAATGCACTGAAATAAATGGATCCCGGGCCGACTCATCTTGCAGGGCTTCATACAGTTCTTCTTCGCCGATACTTGAGAGTTTTTTACGCACCGCATCGATGTCCATCAGTGAGATAGACTTGGTTTCATCCAGCAGATGATGATATTCTTCGATACTCAGTCCCATGCTTAGGGCAACTTCTTCGGCTTCCGCAGGCCGCCCCAATTCTTTTTGCAATCTGGTATAGGCTCTTTCCAGTTGATGCGATTTTTTTCGGATGGAACGGGGGATCCAATCCAAGGCTCGTAATTCATCCAGTATGGCGCCTTTGATGCGGAATTCAGCATACGTCTTGAAATTTATGTTTTTCAGGGGATCAAACTTTTTGATGGCATCCAGAAGTCCGATCGTTCCGGAACTGACGAGGTCGTCCAGGGAGATATGGGGCGGCAACCGCAGCGCCATGCGTGTCGCAATATACTTGATTAAAGGGGCATATTGCAAAACCAGCCGTTCCTGGGAGATGGCGTCCAGCTTTTCCGGCCATTCCTGAGGCTGAGAAGGATTTTCGATTATTTCAGCATAATTTGCTAACATGGGAATCTCCTTGGCTAAAAGAATCGGCAGCGCGACGGTTCAAGCTTTGCCAGAAAAATTTCAGGTTGCCGTTCATGGCAATGTAAGGTTCCTGGGATATCAAAGAGCGGGCGACCTCAACAAAGGCCAGGCTGGCAGGAGAGAGAGGGTTGACTTGCACCATGACCTTTTGAACGCTGACAGATTGGGGGAGGGATTCATCCTCCGGAATAAAGCCTAAAAATTCCAAAGACACCGACCCACGTAAAAAACGATCAGCCACTTTAGTCACCTGCTCAAAGGACCGGTGGGACTCCTCAGGCCGGTTAATCTGGTTGAATAAAAGCTTGAAGCGTTTTTCCGAATAGCGGGTGCCAAGTATTTTAATGAAAGTATAGGCGTCAATAACCGATGCCGGTTCCTGGTCGGCCACCACGATATGTTCCTGGGCTCCCACATTAAAATATAAAACGTTACTGGAAACCCCCGCCCCGGTATCGACCAGAATAAAATCCAGTTCTTCAGTGCAGGCATCCAATTCTTCTAAAAATAGCAACTTCTGCGCCTGGCTTAATTCATCATATTCCTCCCGGCCGGAGCTTCCGGGTATAACCTGGAGACCTTCGGGTCCGGGCATTATCACATCTCCCAGGGATTTTTGTCCGCTTAGTATGTCAGTAATGGTATAGCGGGGCTTTAAACCTAACAGGTGAGCAATTCTTGCCTGATTCAGATCGGCATCGAGAATCAGAACTTTTTTCCCCATCCCGGTCAAAGCCACCCCAAGATTGACCACAATGCAGGATGTTCCTAATCCCTCCCTGCCGCCGGTAATTGCGACCACCCGAGGCGCACATTGGCGCGGTAAATTTATCGGCGAAAATGATTCTGCGGTAGATGCCATCCGTTTCCTCCTTCCAGCCGAGACATCTTTAATGAAACAATATTAAAAGCAATAGTTGTGCCAAAGAAGAGAAATGCAGTTAATATATTGATTTTAATAGCAATATAGTATAAAACCCGTAGGAAAAGTCTGGGGGTAATCGTCAAAATAGGATAGGTTAGTCAAAAAATTGACGTTTTTAAAGATTGAAGTCGGAGATATCGAGAAGTAAACTATCTAAACTAGATATTTATTCCGGGGGCAATGGGACCTCCAGGCATCATATTATTCGGTATGGGCGTGCGGGAGATAAGCCATGGAAAAAAAGGGGGGCTGCGAGTTGAGGAGGCTCTCCCGGGTAATTAACCTGGGATTCTTAATCTGGCTGATTTTTATTGCCAAGGTAAGCTATGCGATAATGCCCTTGCAAAATCAGCAACGGCAGAAGGCCCTCCAGGAAATATACGAGTGTTATAAAAAAAGTTTTCCCGAAGTACCAGAGGTCACTCCGGAAGAGGCCATGAAGCAGCTGCAGTCTGGGCAGGTAATTTTTGTGGACGTGCGCCCGCCGGTGGAACGCCGGGTGTCCAAACTGCCCGAATCGATTTCAGAGAGCGAATTTTTGGATTGTCCGGACAGTTATCGGGGGAAAACGGTCATCGCCTACGACACTGTTGGCCTCCGCAGTGGTTTATTTACCGAAAAACTTCGAAAAAAGAATATTGGTATTGCTAACCTGCGGGGAGGACTATTGGGCTGGCTGCATGCCGGGGGCAAAATTTATGACAACGAGGGCAGGGAGAGCCGGCGGGTACATATCTACGGGTGTATATGGAATTATGCCCCCATCGAATATGAATCCATCCGCTGAGTTTCCGTCAAAATATTGACGAAGCTTTTTTACAGGGTCCCTTTGGTCGAAGGCACGCCCCGGCGCCTCGGGTCCTGGGCCGAAGCCTGATCCAGGGCCCTCCCCGCCGCTTTAAAGATAGCCTCGATGATATGATGGGTGTTATCCCCGTATGGAGCCTCAATATGCAGGGTCATACCCCCGTGCTGGGCCACCGCCCGCCAGAATTCCGGTAGCAGTTGAGGATCAAAACGGCCGCTACTCGGCGAAAATTCAACGTTAAAGATCAGGAAAGGTCGATTGCTCAAATCCACCGTCACTTGAGCCACGGCTTCGTCCATGGGCACCCGGGCAAAACCATAACGGCGGATTCCCGGACGCTCCTGCAGGGCCTGCCGAAACGCCTGCCCCAGGCAGATGCCGATATCCTCCACCGTGTGGTGATCATCAATCTCCAGATCCCCCCTGGCCTTCAGGGTCAGGTCAAAGAAACCATGCGCGGCGAAAAGATGCAGCATGTGATCCAGAAAAGGAATTCCCGAATCAATAGCTACTTGACCGCTGCCATCGAGGTCCAGTTCCAGGGTAATGTCGGTCTCATTGGTCTTTCGGGCTACTCGACTCTTGCAAGACATCATTAAATTCTCCTTGTCATATCAGTGCTAACTATATCATTTCAGTGACAAAAAGAACAGCGGAAAGAAAATTGGGCGAACAGGGAGATATCAGTGCTTGAACAAAACTGGTTTTATTATTACTATATACATAGATTTGAAAGATATTTTGCGAGGTGAGTTATTTAATGGGCCCATTATTCAGAATGTTAAGTTTTCTCCTGGCCGCGGGGCTGACCATTGCCGTGGTTTCAGCTGCTGTTGCTGCCCCCCGCCTGGAAATTTCTCAACCTACGTATGACCTGGGAGAAATTTTCGAAGATCAGGCTCTGGAGCATACGTTTATTTTAAAAAACACCGGCGATACGCCTTTACGGATACAGGATATTAAATTGGATTGCGCCTGCAGCGCCGTTGATTACGATCGCGTAATACCTCCAGGGGGCGCCGGTAAAATCGTTTTTACCATAAAACCTTATTCCGCCCTCCACAAATTTTGTAAAAATGGCATGATTTTCAGTAATGATCCTGCCAATTCCGCCATGAACGTGCAGCTATGCGGCAATGCCAAACCATTTATCGAGATTCAGCCTTCCCACATAGTCCGTTTTAACGGCCAGCCCCATGAAAAACTTGTGGCCGTGGTCCGCCTGATTTCCCATCAGAAAACTCCTCTGACCATCAAAGGCTTCGAAACCGACCTGGGCGATAAAGTAGGTGTCAAGATTAAAGAGGAGAAGCCGGGCCAGATTTTCGAGGTGGAGATAACGAACCAGATGAAGGAAACTGGCGGTTACAAAGGTAAAGTAGAAATTCTGACCACTAGTGACAAGCGCCCTAAACTAATTTTGCGGGTGTTTGGCGATCTTTACCCTTCGGCCGCCACTCCGGGTTAACGATCCGGCGGTGCAGCCGCGGGAATATTCACTTCGGTCCCAGTTTTGGGCGGCAAGAGTAATTCATTTAAAAAATCGGCAGTAAACCGGCGTATTGCCAGCCTGGCAATGAGATCAGCTTCCAAAGGCGGCCGGTGCTTCGGATTTACCGGGGGGTTGATGGTGATGTCGTCCTGAAAGGCAAATACTACTTCCTGCTCCCGGCGAATCTCCCCCGCAACCCGCAAACTGGCATTCCCTCTGCCGGAAAAAAAGCGCCACGTCGGCGACGCCACCGCCAGCCGGTCGACAACGCCGCTCAGGGTCAGAACCGGCGCCGGCCCTTCCGGGCTTTTTTGGGGCTTAAACAGGCCCGGTGCCTGGCCGGCCTGGGGGTCTGCCGCTCTGGCTCCAGGTTTTACCCGTCTTTCTTCAGGCTCTTCCTGGTTCACCCGCAGGCCATTAGCGGTCATGGCCTTTATTAATTCTTCATAAAACAAGGCTTGAGCCTGCTCCTGACTGATACCGCTCACCTGTTCCACAGGAAAAATTTCCACCCGGTAAACTGCGGCGGCCGGATTGAGGGTGGGATTGCGGTAACATTTGTCGAGGTAGCGGCCGGGTCCCAAGGCCAGGCCGCCGAAGTCACGGGGCTGCCAGGCCGCACGACTGCACCCGAATAACAACATTGCCAGACAGAAGCACACAGCCGGCCGATATCGGCTTCCGATCCACATGACCATTTCATACCACAGTTCTTCGACCGCTGACAACCGTAATCAGCGAAGAGTGAAAGAGAGAAATAGCGAACTAGCGCAATGGTGCAAATAACCAATTAAGGCAGGAAAAGATTTTATCTAAAATAGTGACACATGACCCATATATGCTGGAGTTTCCCTCCCATTACGGTTATTATCAAGGCAAAGCTGCATGTGGTGGTTCGGAGAATAATTTTCTATAATCCCGAGATGGGGCCGGGGCCGGTTTTAACGATGGCAGAAAATTATATAAAAACAGGCTTTAGGCAAGAGGCTATAGGCTATAAGTAACTTGGGGACATCTGCCTGCTTTCATGCTTCCTGGTGATTTTTAAATGTGATGACTTTTGAGAAGGACCTAATAGCCTTAACTTTAAACTGTAGCCCATGATCCCTGTGCACCGAATTATCATCGGCATTGCCTGCCTCTTTGCCTTCCTGCTCATCGGCAGCCTCGGCTACGTTTGGCTGGAAGGGTGGAGCTTTTTCGACGGGCTTTACATGACCGTCATCACTCTGACCACCGTCGGCTATGGTGAAATCCGGCCCTTGTCTCAAACCGGCCGGACCTTCACAATCATGTTGATCTTTTTGGGCGTTGGTTTTATGTTGTATGTGGTAACGGCCCTCGCCCAGGTGGTGGTGGAGGGACAACTTCAAGATATTTTCGGCAGGCGGCGCTTGGAACGAGAAATTCGCAACATCTCCGATCATTATATTATCTGCGGCTTCGGTCGTATCGGCGAAGTCATTGCACGTGAACTGACCCACAACCAGATTCCCATCGTCGTTGTGGATAACCGGCCGCAGCACACCTCGACTCTGGAAAGGTCCCATTATCTGCACGTGATCGGCAACGCCACCCAGGAAGAGGTTCTCCTGACCGCGGGCATTGAACGGGCCCGGGGACTGATCTCGGTGGTTTCCTCGGATGCCGATAATGTCTACATTGTCCTTACCGCCCGAAGTATAAAACCCGACCTGAACATCGTCTCCCGGGCCGGTGAAGCCGGTTCGGAGCAGAAGCTGCGGCGGGCCGGAGCCAACGAGGTCATCTCACCGTACGAGTTGGGCGGGCAACGCATGGCCCAGACGATTTTGCGCCCGACCGTGGTGGATTTCATGGATGTGGCCCTGGGGGAAGGCATCGATCTGAGTCTCGAAGAGATTCCGGTGGGGGGCGGCAGCGATATTATCGGCAAGCCCCTGAAAGACTCGGGAATTCGCCAGCGCCTGGATTTGATAATTGTGGCCATCAAAAGATTGGACGGCGCCATGCTCTTTAACCCCCAACCGGATGCCCCCATTCTCCAGGGCGACACCCTGATCGCCCTGGGCTCTAAAGTAAATCTGGATAAACTTATGTACCTGCTCGAGTAGGGACCAGGGAGCAGGGAATTAGGAATAGAATTCTTTAGGTGATCGCCGACCGCTTATATGAAAACAGGCTTTAGGCAAGAGGCAATAGGCTATAGGTAACTCGGGGACAGCTGCCTGCTTTCATGCTTCGTTGTGGTTTTTAAACATGAACACTTTTAGCAAAAAGGAGGAGAAGATGATGGACCCGACAGTAATCGGTAAAGGGGTCAAAATAACCTTTTACGGCCATGCTGCCATGAAACTTGAGGGCGCCGGCGCTGCCGTCCTCATCGACCCCTGGCTCAACAATCCCATACATCAGACTCCCATCGCAGCTCTGGGCCGGATAACCCTCATCCTGGTGACCCACGGGCACGGCGACCATATCGGCGACACGGTGGAGATTGCCAAAACAACCGGCGCCCCGGTGGCGGCCATCCACGAACTTGCGCATTATCTCGCCGGCAAGGGCCTAAGCAACGTCATCGGCATGAACAAAGGCGGCTCCTTACATGAGGGGGGAGTGCAGGTCACCATGACCCAGGCGGTGCATTCTTCCACCGCCGAAGAAGACGGTAAACTCATCCCCACCGGGGACCCCGCCGGTTTTATTATATCCTTTCCCAACGGCTTCGTGGCTTATCATGCCGGTGACACCGCAGTCTTTAAAGACATGGAACTTATCCGCGAGTTGTACCACCCTGAGGTGGCCATGCTTCCCATCGGCAGCCATTATGTCATGAGTCCCGCCGAAGCAGCCCTGGCCTGCCGGCTGCTGCAGCCGAATTTTGTCATTCCCATGCACTACGGCACCTTTCCGGTGCTCACCGGCACGCCCCGGGAACTGGAGGCTCACCTGCAAGATCAACCTCATATCAGGGTCCTGGCTTTAAAACCGGGCGAATCGGTTGAATAAATTAATCGCGAAGAGCGAAATCGCGGGGAAAGAATAATACAAATTATGGCGCCCACTTTATGAGACGCAAACAACGCTGGCGAGCTATTGCCAGTCAACCGGACCTGATCAAAGAACTCAGCCGGCGCCATGACGTGCCGGAACTGGTGGCTCAAATTCTGCTCAACCGCGGCCTTAGCCAGGATCAGGAGATAATTTCTTTTCTGGACCCCACCCTGAGCCGCATGCTGCCCCCGAACAGCTTGCAGGACCTTACCGCGGCAGCCGCCCGTCTGGCCCAGGCCGTGACCCGCAAAGAAACCGTCATCATCTATGGCGATTATGACGTCGACGGACTTACTGCCACTGCCCTCCTCAGACATTTTCTGGAAAGCCTGGGCACCCCGGTCATCAGCTATATTCCCAACCGCCTGACCCAGGGCTACGGCCTCCACGGCCCGGCCCTGGCGGAATTAGCCGGCAAAGCCCATCTCCTGGTGACAGTTGACTGCGGTATCAGCAACGCCGCCGAAATAGCCCAGGCCCGGGCCGCGGGTCTCGAGATCATCGTTACCGATCATCATGAACCTCCCCCGGAACTGCCGCCGGCCCTGGCCGTGATTAACCCCAAACGCCCGGATTGCCGCTATGCCTTTAAAGATCTGGCCGGTGTCGGCGTGGCCCTTAACCTGGCGCTGGGCCTCCGGGCCTGTCTCCGGGATCAGGGTTGGTTCGTAAATCGTCCGGAGCCGGACATCAAGGGCTATTTAGACCTGGTGGCCCTGGGCACGGCCGCCGATGTCGCCCCCCTCACCGGCATGAACCGTATCCTGGTGAGCCGGGGTCTGCATATTCTGGCCAACAGCCGGCGTCCCGGCATCCAGGCGCTCAAAGAAGTAGCCTGCTTGACTGACGGCCGGATTACCCTGCGGGATGTAGCCTTTAAACTGGCGCCCCGACTCAACGCCGCCGGTCGGCTGGGCCAGACCCGGGCGGCATCTGGAACTGCTCCTGACCGAGGATTGGGGCCAGGCCCGGCAATTGGCCCGGCACCTGGACCGGCTGAATAAAGAGCGCCAGAAGGAGCAAAGTGCCATCCTGGAAGCCGCCGAAGCCCAGATACGGCAGCAGCAGTTGCACCACCGGCCCGCCCTGGTCCTCGCAGCTGATGACTGGCATACCGGTATCATCGGTATCGTTGCCTCCAAGCTGGTGGAACGCTATCATCGACCCGTAGCCTTGCTCACTAAGGAAAATGGTCTCGGACGCGGTTCAGCCCGCTCCGTCGAGTCCTTTGATCTCTTTGCCGGACTTACCGCCTGCCGTGAGCACCTGCTGCAGTTCGGCGGCCACACCGCGGCGGCGGGTTTCACCATTGATCTCGATCGGCTCGAAACGTTTCGGGAAGCCTTCGAGACCGTCGTCCTGGCCAGCCTGGGTCAAGATCCGGAACCTCCGGACCTCTCTTTAGATGCGGAAGTATCGCTTGCCCAATTGGATGAAGATTTTTTCTTTCACCTTAACCGCCTGCGCCCTTTCGGGCCGGGCAATCCCGCCCCCATCCTGGCCAGTCTGGAGGCCCAACTGGTTGATTCCCGGATCGTCGGCCGGGATCACCTGAAATTAAAACTGGCCCAGGATGGCCGGGTCCTCTCCGCCATCGCCTTTGGCCAGGCCTCCCTCCATACCCTCCGGGGCAGTTATGACGTCGCTTTTACCCCTCAACTTAATTTTTATCAGGGCCGCACCCAACCCGAACTCCTGGTCCTGGACCTGGGCCGCGCCGCCACCTGAGCCAGTAGCCCGAATAATTCTCTTAAACAACATCATCCCGGTGGCACAGGCTTCCAGCCTGTGCAAAAATATAGGTTTCGCCTAATTTCCGATGAGAGAGAAGGGAAACAAAATTCATAAGAACCTCTTGCAAAATGGCTCTTTTGTCATCCTGAACGAAGTGAAGGATCTCAACCTGCTTGGAACATGGGATTTTTCGCTACGCACAGAATGACCTGGAGAAGAAAAAATTGAATTTTGCAAGAGATTCAGATGGCAAAAGGTATGATCAGGTTAATCAAGACATACGCCGGAATATGTCCTTACTGCTCGTAATCGTTGAAACTTTAGATTGATCAGATTAAAAGCGGCGAAAAATATAAGAACCGGAAGAATTTTTCATCAACCCAACCGCTTGACAGACTTATAATGATTTGTTAATTAAAAGGGACAACCTGCGTGGGGCTGTAGCTCAGTTGGGAGAGCGCTTGAATGGCATTCAAGAGGTCGTCGGTTCGATCCCGTCCAGCTCCACCATTTAAAATGAATAATAAAGGCAAGTTACAGGGGTAAGACCTGAGCTTGCCTTTTTTTTTGGTTAACGTTCACATAACCGGCTCGAATATAAATTGAAACGGTAAGGATGACTTGTTTGGCTTATTTGTTAAACTCCGACAGATTTCTTTTTCTCCTCCGTGTGCCTCTCAGGACTTAATCGGCAAGGGTTTGCCGGAAGTTTTGGCAAGGAGCCAAATTTATCTGTTGAATGAACAATTGCTAACCAAAAACCAAAAAAACAGACTGGCAACGTATTCCCTTTTCCCTGATTGCCATGCTAAGATGTTCAAAGGGGAGTAACACTTCATGACTATAGACCTGCGCACCCTGCGGGAGCGGTTGGACCGGCAGGAAGACGAATCCCTGTCGCCCTATGCCGCCAGGAGCCGCCAGTCTATCCGGCGCCAATACGAAGAGCGGATAAATTTCGGTCATCGGCAGAATTTTGCCCTGGACGCCGACCGGATTCTCCACTCCCGGGCCTATACTCGTTACATCGACAAAACTCAGGTCTTCTACCTCATCGACCACGAGCACATCAGCCACCGGGTCCTGCATGTGCAGTTGCTCTCCAAAATTTCCCGGACCATCGGGCGTTATTTGCGACTCAACGAGGACCTGTTGGAAGCCATTGCCCTGGGCCATGATATCGGCCATCCGCCCTTCGGCCACGACGGGGAAGCCATTCTTTCCCAGCTCTGTGAGGCCCATGGCATCGGTCCCTTCCTGCACAGTGTTCAGGGGGTCAGATTCCTGGATAAAATTGAAAAAGGGGGGCGGGGGCTGAACTTGAGCCTCCAGGTGCTGGATGGCATTTTAAGCCACGACGGCGAAACTCACCTGGAACGCCTGGTCCCGGACCAGGAAAAAAGCTTTGCCGATTTTGATCGGGAAATTGAGATTAAACAGAATGACCCGCAACACAATCTCAAACCCATGACCCTGGAAGGCTGCGTCGTGCGTCTGGCCGACACCATCAGTTACATCGGCCGGGATCTCGAGGATGCCATCCTCCTGCAACTCGTCCACCGCCAGGACCTGCCTCCCCTGGTCAGAGAGCGTCTCGGGGAAACCAACGGCACCATCATTTACAATCTGGTAACGGATTTAATTACCCAGAGTCTGAATAAAAATTATGCTTCCTACAGCGCCGAGATCGGCGAGGCCCTGCGGTCTTTAAAAGAATTCAATTATCGGCGGATTTATCAGGACCCCCGCATCAAGTCCGAGACCGATAAGATCAAAGACCTTTTCGCCACCCTGTTCAGCCGCTTTCTGGAGGATGTCTCCCGTGAAAACCGGCCTTCCCCCATCTGGCAGGATTTTTTGCTCCAGATGGAGGCGATATATCTCGAAACCCATGAACCGGCCGAGATGGTCCGGGATTTTTTGGCCTCCATGACCGACGCCTATTTTTTGCGCCAGTGCCAGGACCTGCTTTTCCCGCGATCCATTACCGTGCCGTTTACTTGATTAGTTCACTTCAGAGGAGGTCGGCTGGAGAGTAACTGCCGGCCGAGAAATTAATGCAGATAACCTTCCTGTGGCTGCCATGCCGCCCAGAAACGAATATCGGTGGGCCTGCCGGAGGTTGCCTTTGCCCACTATAACTCGAAACTCGGAACTCACTTTATGCGCCTGATGACCTTTAATATCCGCTTCCTCAACTCCATTGACGGACCTAATGAATGGCAGTTTCGCAAGGAACTGGTGCTGGAAATCTTCTGGACCTATATGCCCGACCTGGTGGCCTGTCAGGAGGTCACCGTCCCCCAGTTGGAGTATCTGGCTGCGCATCTTACCGGATATCAACCTTTCATTGCCCATCGGCAGATCGATCCCACCTGCCAGTATCCCACCATCTTTTATCGCCCGGAAACGATTATTCCGGGCGCCGGCGACGATATCTGGCTGTCTGAAACTCCAAAAGTCCATCGCAGTAAAAGCTGGGGCAGTGCTTTCCCCCGCATGGTCACCTACGGCCTCTTTCGGGAGGCCCATCGCGACGTGTGGTTCTACTTCGCCGATACCCATCTGGACCATGTCTCCGCTCCGGCCCGGGAACACGGGGCTGTCATCCTCCGGGACCTGTTCCGGCAGTTGGCTAAGCCTGCCATTCTGGCCGGGGATTTCAATGACCACCCCGGCTCCGCGGTGCACCGGATTTTAGCCGGGCCGGACAGTCCATTCCGGGACAGTTGGCAGGTTCTGGGGCGATCAGAGGAGGGAGTTTCCACCCAACACAATTTTGACGGAAAATTTTTTGGGTCCAGAATTGATTGGATTCTGTTAACCGACCCTTTTCAGTTGAAAAGAGCAGAGATTATCACGTATAATCAAGCTGCGCGTTATCCGTCGGATCATTTTCCCTATTATCTGGATGTGGATTATTAATATTTTCTGAAAAAAACAGATTTCAAAACAGTGTATAAACCTGACTCCGTGCCATTGACGAATCCCTTGGGCTTGAAAAAGCTAAATATGTATCATATCTTAACTCACAAATGCCTTTATAAGACTCTGGACTGCTTTTATTTTTTCTTCCCCCCTTGCAGGGGATATGGTGACGGTGAGGAGTGACTTTGCTTTTAACTCAGAACATAAAACACGAAACGCAGCAGTGCCTCAAAAAGCCCTGGGCAAGATTATCCGCCAGTTGCTTTTTCTTTCTGCTGTTAGGTATTCTGGCAGGCTGGATTCAAGACATTTATGCCTTGGATATGTATAATGAAGTGTTCTGCAATAATGAAGAGTACCAGTTGAAAAAAGGAGAGCGATTGGAGTCCCTGGCCCAACGGCGGGCTCTGCGTTTGCAGGTGATAACCAAACAGAATACTATAAAAAATCCTAAACCCGGGACGACTGTCAACCTGTCTTATTCCTTCATTCTGCCGCATGAGCTGACTGACGGCCTGGTGGTGAATCTGGCCGAACTGACGGTATATTATTTTCAAAATGGCGTCTTCCTCAACCGTTACCCCCTGGCCGCCGGCCGCCGGGATTGGGAAACTCCCACCGGTACGTATAAGATCCTCAACAAGATCAAGAATCCCACCTGGAGAGTGCCGGTTTCCATTCAGTGGGAAATGTACGACCGGGGCCAGGAGGTCATTGAAGAAGTGCCCCCGGGACCCAAAAACCCGCTCGGTGCTTACTGGATGGCTACCTCTGCCGAAGGCGTCGGCTTCCACGCTACCAGGAGCCCCTGGTCCGTCGGTCGTTACGCCTCCCATGGCTGTTTTCGCATGTTGTCCGATCAGATTGAAGAGCTTTTTAATCAGATAGAGGTTGGCACGAAGGTAAAAATTATATATAAACCCATAAAATTGGCGGTTACTCCTGATAACCGCATATATCTCGAGGTTCATGGAGATTATTACGGTCGCGTCCCCAATTTCCTCCAGGCGGTCCAGACTCTCGCCAGGAATCAGCAATTGGAAGACCGGATCGACTGGCAACAGGTAAAACAGGCGATTAAAGTGCGGGATGGCATTGCCTATGACGTTACTAAAAACACCGTCTCCGCGGCTGCTGAGGCACCATTGGGTAACAGCTTATATTCCGGCGAGATTGTCAAAAAATCCTTAAATGCCTCCGATAATCAGAGCCAAAGGCCTGATCAGAAAAAGAAGCCTCAGTCAGGCTCCTGATCAGAGCTAAAAACCTAATAAATAATTATTTTTGCTGGTTGCGGCAATTACCTGAACTGGTCATCGTGGCCAGATATCTTTTCATATGGGGATAGTAAAGGAGCTGTTTACAAACCATACAATTAACTTTTGAAATTTATAGTAAATTTGTCAGAAAGCCCCCTGTTAATTTTTCCTCTTCCTTTGAAAGGAGAGGGTCGGGAGAGGGTGCCAACAATTATGCTACCAGAAGGAGATGCACGCATGCATTCAGTTTTAAAAAATGTTTTGACCGGCTTAGCCTTGGTTGGTTGTCTGTTGCTGAACGTTTGGTCCGCTGCCGCCCAGGAGGCCGTGCCCAAAGATCATGGACAGATTTATAAAAGGGCCGTTGCCGCCATCGATGCCGCGGAAAAGAAACTGGCCGGCAATTACACCGCCGAAGCCAAGGCCCTGGTCAAAGAATCCAGCTCTCTTTTCGGTATTCTCCAAAAAGAGATGCCTGAAAAGATGAAGAGTATGGAACTGACACCTGCCCAGGACGAACAGGTACAGCTCGAATATGAAATTAGGCGAAAACAGCAGTGCCGAAGGGCAGAAGTTGGAAAAATCGGCCGCGGAGAAACAGAAAAAGGCAGATACCACGGAGGCCCAGGGGAACCAGGATGTGGCTATTAAATTAAGTCAAGAAGCCATGCGGGACCTGAATCTGGCTCAGAAGGCCCATTTACGGGCGGCAATTTATCACTTGCGGAATTTACAGCTTACGTATAGTTTCCTCAATAAATAATAAGTTTCGGTAAGATTGCGGCGCTTTCATCGGCTTATGTCCAGGGGGGCGCCGTTTTTTTCCTCCACTGCCCGGACCCGCGGCCGGCACCACAAAAAGTTAACTTCGATCCGAAAAAATTGCATGGAAAATAATTTTTCAGATCCTTTCCCTGAGCCGGTGGTTCTTCCCATTGCAGACGAATTGGATCTTCATACCTTTTCTCCCAGGGAAGTTGAGCCGCTCCTGGAAGATTATCTGGAATCCTGCCGGGAGCATGGAATTTATCAGGTAAAGATTATCCACGGCAAGGGAACGGGTCAATTAAAAGCCCGGGTGCGCAGTCTCCTGTCCAGGAATCCCCTGGTTTTGCATCTGGCGGATGCCGAGACCGGCTCCGGCGGCTGGGGCGCCACGATCGTCCGGCTTAAACGAGGGAATAGGGAATAGAGAATAGAGAATAACAAAAAGCAAAACGGTTTTGCGATCACTATTCCGAAAACCGGAAACTGGAAACCGAAAACTATGATAGACATCCATACTCATATTTTCCCGCCGGAAATCGCCCGGCAGCGCCAAGATTTTTTCAGCGAGGATCCGGCCTTTCGCTGGCTCTATGAATCTCCTCAGGCCCGTATCATCACCGCGGAGGACCTGCTTAAGGCCATGGACGAAGCAGGCGTTGAAAAATCAGTAATTTTTGGCTTCCCCTGGCGGACCTTGAAAATTATGCAGAGGCACAACGACTATATATTGGAGGCGCAACACCGTTTCCCTCGCCACCTCATCGGTTTTGCCTGTGTCAATGCCCTGGAATCCGGCGCCGCCGCCGAAGTGGAACGCTGCCTGGCCGCCGGCTGCCGAGGAGTCGGAGAACTGGCCTTTTATCAGGAAGGACTTGGCGATGACATGATTGCCTCCCTGCGTCCCATCGCCGATCTCTGCCAGGGTTATGGGGTGCCGCTGCTCCTCCATGCCAATGAACCCGTCGGTCATGTCTATCCCGGTAAAAGTCCCATGCAGTTGGGGGAATTGTATGATCTCGTCAAAGCCTTCCCCGACCTGACCCTGATCCTGGCTCACTGGGGTGGCGGCCTGTTTTTCTTCAATCTCCTGAAAAAAGAAATTTCGCATGCCTTAAAAAATGTCTATTTCGACACCGCCGCCTCACCGTACCTCTATCGCCCGGAGATTTACCGTTTGGCCGCAGAAATTATCGGCCCCGAGAAAATACTGTTCGGCAGCGATTACCCCCTCCTGCCTCCCTCCCGCTACCTCAAGGAAATGGCCGCCGGAGGCCTGGCCCCGGAACACCAGGAGATGATCACCCGGCAGAATGCTTTAAAAATATTAGAAAATTGATTAGTCTTTAGTTCAGCGAATGTAATAGTCGAATTTAAAAGACAAGCGTTCAAGATACTATTAAACATTTGTGGTTCCCAGAAACGGCGATTAAAGCGATAACAAAATTCTGCGAGGTAGCGAAATAGATGTTTGGGGTAGGCTTTGTCAAGGTTGTCAGCCTGACCATCCTATTATCCCTTGGATGGAACAACCCGGCCAGTGCCGCGCGCCAAGTGCTGGTTTTATATGACAGCACAGGAGACTATGGCTGGTTAGGTCAGATTTATTTCCAGCATATGGCAAATTTGCTTTCCCACTTTGACGTTAAAGTGGATGGCAAGGCGGTGGAAAAATATACTGCCGGTGACGTGAATTCTTACGGCACGACGATCTATTTAGGGGTTCTTTATAAAGATGCGGCCACAGACCCGCTCCCTCAGGCCCTGAAGACCGATCTCATTTCCACAACCAGGACTTTTTGCTGGATCAGCTTCAATCTGTGGCAATTTATCGATGATCCGGCGTTTAGAGAAAAATTCGGCATTGAGTCTTGTTATTTAAACGCTGCTCTATTTTCGGAAGTTCATTATAAGGGCACATCCCTGACCAGGGATGATCCCAATCCGATCGGAGATGTGAGTATCGTCGATCCAAGTAAAGTTGAAGTAGTGTCAACCTGTAATACGGCCGATCAAAGTGCCCATGCTTCTTATATAATCAAGTCGGCAAATTTGTATTACGTGGCGGATAACCCTATGAGCTATGTCACCATGACCGACCGCTACCTGGCTTTTACCGATGTCTTATATGACATTTTGCAGGTCAGCCATGCTCAGTCCTATCGGGCTCTGGTCCGCATCGAGGACGTCCACCCCATGGCCGATCCGGCGCAATTGCGGGCCATCGCGGACTACCTGGGGTCTGAGAAAGTTCCTTTTTCAGTGAGTATCGTCCCTGAGTACCGCGATCCTTTCGGTGTTTATAATCAAGGAGTCTCTCGAACGGTCAAATTGTCGGAGGCCCCGGACGTTGTGGCCGCTCTACAGTACATGAAGTCTCGGGGCGGCAGCATCGTCATGCATGGCTTTACTCATCAATATGATACGGTGGAGAATCCATATTCTGGTGTGACTGCTGAAGACTACGAATTTTATCAGGTCAAGTTGGATGAGTCAAAAAATCAGGTATTTAAAGGACCGGTTCCAGAAGATTCGGCAGTCTGGGCCCGGGGCCGAGTTTTACAGGGGTTAAGCGAGTTAACCTCGCTGAACCTTACCCCGGTGGCCTGGAACACCCCACATTACATGGCCTCTGTGGTTGACTATGGTGAGTTTGCTAAGCTTTTTACCATTTCTCTGGATCAAGGCACTTATTTTGTTACTGACGCCCTAGGGGTAGAACAATTCCTTAACCAAATGGCCCCCTATGTCCTGAATAAAGATGTCTATGGGATCAAACGAATGCCCGAGAACCTGGGTTATGTAAATCCCAACGCTTCCCCCCCTAATCTTCCGGCGGATTTGCTTCATCGGGCGGAATTAAACAAAGTGGAGCGGGATGCTTGGGCTAGCTTTTATTTTCATTGGTTTCTGGACGTAAGCTATCTCAAGGATGTGGTCACCGGCTTAAAAAATCAGGGGTATAGATTTGTTCGGGTCAGGCCCAATCCCGTTATTACCCCGGCGATACAATTACTTCTATCCGATTGATTCTGGTCAATAATCATAGGCAAGCTTTTTTAGTGGTAAACTTCATTTTAAACTTTATGATAATGAGGCTATCTTGTGGTATTATTAAATCCACCAATATGCATAATTGGCTGGCCTAAAACCCTAATCAATTGGAGAAATAAAGTTAGCGGCGTGCTAAAAGGAGAAGGTATGATGCTTCGACAAGAGAAAGAGACCGATTTCCCGGCGATTTATGATCTGGTCAAGACCGCCTTCCAGACGGCCAAGGTCTCTAACGGCGACGAGCAAAACTTTGTCGATCAGTTTGCGCGCCAGCGGCAACTACCTTCCAGAACTTGCTCTGGTTGCTGAAGATGAGGGAAAGCTTATCGGCCACATCATGCTTACCAAGACTCTTGTTGAGACAGCTTCCGGCCGGCGGCCATTTTGTTGTTAGGACCGCTTGCGGTTGTTTTTGAGCGCCGCAGCCAGGGCATCGGGGCGCAATTAGTTCATGAAGCTTGTCGTCTGGCTAAAGCCCAGGGCCACACGGCAGTCATTCTTGTCGGTGATCCTGCTTACTACAGTCGCTTTGGGTTTAGACCGGCAATTCATTTCGGGATTGCCAACACCAGACCAGATTCCCAACGAAAACGTGATGGCATGTGAACTTGTCACCGAGGCGTTACAGGGACATTCAAGGCACAATCTCGTTCCACATGTAAGCGACCGAGCTTGTAGAGCGGCGAAAGCACCCGCAGGGCGGCGCAGCCCAAGCGCCTACCCGCCGAGTGTATGGCCGTGATGCACTTCCATATTCGTTCCCTAGGAACACGAATGTCTGTCCCAAGCTTGGGCTATTGGACTCCCGCTGCACCTGTCTTACTCCACCGTCACACTCTTGGCCAGATTCCTGGGTTGATCCACGTCGGTGCCCCGGAGATCGGCAATGTGATAGGCCAGCAACTGGAGAGGCAGCACCAGGAGAATCGGCGACAGATTTAAGGTTGTTTCCGGCACTGCCATAGTCGTTTCCACCTTTTCCTGCACGGTAAAGTTGTCGGCTTCGGTCACGGCGATCACCCGGCCCCGGCGGGCGATGACTTCTTCGACGTTGGACATCATCTTTTCAAAGACAGGGCTGCGGGTGGCCAGGACCACCACCGGCATATGCTCGTCTATCAAAGCGATGGGGCCGTGCTTCATTTCTCCGGCCGGATAGCCCTCGGCATGAATATAGGAGATTTCCTTGAGCTTCAAGGCCCCTTCCAGGGCGATGGGGTAATGGATGCCCCGCCCTAAATAAAGGAAATTCTCAGCCTTCATGTATTTCTGGCCGATTTCCCTGATGACGTGGTCTTCATCAAGCACGCTCTGGAGCAGGGTGGGGAGTTCAAACAGGGCCTGCAAGTCTTGCCGCACCTGTTCCGGCCGGCGATGGCCCAGTTCTTTGGCCAGATGCAGTCCGATCAGGTAGAGGGACACCAACTGCGTGGTAAAAGCTTTAGTGGAGGCCACGCCGATTTCCGGGCCGGCATGGGTATAGAAGACACTCTCGGAATCACGGGCAATGGAAGAACCCACCGCATTGCAGATGGCCAGGGAGCGGGCGCCTTTGGATTTGGCCTCCTTCAGTCCGGCCAAAGTGTCGGCCGTTTCGCCGGATTGGGAAATGGTGATTAATAGGGTTTCGGAGTCCACAAAAGGATCCCGGTAACGGAACTCCGACCCCAGATCCACCTCCACCGGCAGGCGGCAGAGGCTTTCCATCATAAACTTGCCAACCAGGGCGGCATGAAACGAGGTGCCGCAGGCTACCATGGTAATCTTCTTCAAACGTTTGATCTCGTCCAGGTTGAGGTGAAATTCCTCCAGGATAATTTCGCCCGCCTCAGGATTCACCCGGTGCCGGAAAGTGTCAATTAAGGCCCGGGGCTGCTCGAAGATCTCTTTAAGCATGAAGTGCTTATAGCCGGCCTTTTCCGCCATGGCCGGGCTCCAGGTTATGCTGGTAACCGGCCGGTCGATGGTATTACCGGCTAAATCCTGGATGGTAACTCCCTCATCGGTCATGATCACAACATCATTGTCTTCTAAAAAAACCATCCGGCGGGTATGGGAGAGAATGGCCGGCACATCCGAGGCCAGAAAATTCTCGCCGTTGCCCAACCCCAGGATCATGGGACTCTCTTTGCGGGTGCCGATGAGCGTCCTGGGCTCATTGGCATTTATGACGACGATGGCAAAAGAACCTCTTACCTGCTGCAGGGCCAGGCGTACCGCCTCCACGAAACTGGCCCCTTTAGAGCTGTATTTGTAGATGAGATGCGAAATTATTTCAGTATCAGTCTCAGAGGTAAAGGTATGACCCTCGTTGATAAGCTGCTTTTTCAATTCCAGGTAATTCTCGATAATGCCATTGTGAACCACGGCGATATGTCCGACTTGATGCGGATGGGCATTGGTTTCAGTGGGCCTGCCATGCGTGGCCCACCGGGTGTGGCCGATGCCCACGGTCCCGTGCAACGGAGAATTCAGCAATTGCGCTTCCAATTCCCTCAGCTTCCCGACACTCCGCCGGATTTCCAGGCCGTTAGCGCTCATGACTGCCATGCCGGCAGAATCATAGCCCCGGTATTCCAGGCGTTTTAAGCCGTCCAACAAAATTGGCATAGCTTCTTTGTTCCCCAGATACCCGACGATACCGCACATATTAGCTCCTTAACATGAAGTTCAAAGTTTTGAATTACTTTCTTTGAAATGTTTTTTAAATTTATCTGCCGCCCCCGGGCGATTGCCAGTGAATTCGGAGGCACATCTTTGGTAATAGTAGAACCTGCGCCCACGTAGGCACCGGCCCCTATAGTGACGGGCGCCACCAGGGCCGTGTTGCTGCCGATAAAAGCCCCCGCTTCGATGGTCGTCTTGAACTTATTTTTGCCGTCATAGTTGCAGGTGATGGTGCCGGCGCCAATATTAACATTTTCGCCCACCTCCGAATCACCGATATAGGTCAAATGACTGGCCTTGGCCCCGGCATGCAGCACCGATTTTTTCAATTCCACAAAGTTCCCGACTTTGGCCTTCTCCCTGACATCGCTGAGCGGCCGCAGGTGAGAGTAAGGACCGAGTTGCACTTTATCGGCCACCAGACTTTCAGCAATGACCGTCCCCATTTTTATGATCACCTCATCGCCGACGCTGCTGTCACTGATTTTGACGTTGGGCTCCAAGAGGCAGTTCTTGCCGATAACGGTTTTTCCCATGAGATAACAATTGGGATAAATAATCGTATCGGCCCCGATTTCCACGCCATTGTCAATATAAGTTGTATTAGGATCAATCAAGGTAACTCCGGCCAGCATGTGCTCACAGTTAAGCCGCTGCCGCACCTGGGCGGTGACGGCTGCCAACTCGACCCGGGTATTGATCCCTTGAAAACTGTGCTCGTCCAGAGTCTTTAGACTGGCTACTTGCAAGTTTCGGGCCCGGGCCGCAGCAATGACGTCGGTAAGATAAAGCTCGTTCTGATCGTTGTCAGGCCGCAGGGTGTCCAGAGCCTCTTTTAAGAAGGGGAATTGGAAGCAGTAAATGCCGGTATTGATTTCTCGAATTGATAACTCTTCGGGTGTGGCGTCCCTGGCTTCCACAATTTTGAGAACGTGGCCGCTGGGCGTCTTTGACAATGCGGCCATAGCTGCCCGGCTCCGGCAGGTCCACGGTGAGGACGGTGGCCGCCGCCCCGCTGGCTTGATGGTGCTGATATAACTTCTGAATGGTATCAGCCTGCAGCAGCGGGACATCGCCGCACAGCACAATGACGGTATTTTGGCTGCCATCTAAAACGGTGGCGGCTACCTGGACGGCATGGCCGGTGCCAAGTTGCGGTTCCTGAATGACAAACTCCACCGGATAGTGTGAAAAGCGCTCCCGGACCGCCTCGGCCTGATGCCCCACCACCACGACAATCTTGGTCAAACCAAGCTGCTGGAGAGTGTCAAGGGGATAAGACAGCATAGGTTTTCCCATAATGGGATGCAAGACCTTAGCCAAATTGGATTTCATGCGGGTGCTCTTGCCTGCCGCCAGAATAACGGCGGCCAAATCTGCAAAAGGAAAGGCCATATTATTATCCTTTTCGGAAAAAATCGTAAAGTATAATAATATCATTTTAATAGTTTTATTGACCAGATAGTTAATCTTTTTTAGTTAAAACTATATTAATCTTAATCGATGGACAATTTTTCTGGTCGAAAAACAAAGAGGCGCGTCCTTTAAGGACGCGCCTTCTTAAAAGTTAAGGGTTAATATGCCGAAGTTAGCGGGTGGCCACCTTCATGCGGGAGATGGAGCGCCGCAGGGCGGCTTCGGCCCGGGCCCAGTCGACATCGGCAATGCGGCCGGAGGCCATACGTTTTTCCGCCCGATCTCTGGCGCGTTTGGCCCGCTCGATATCGATTTCTTTCCCACGTTCGGCCGAATCCACCAGGACGGTGACCTTGTCGCCCGTAACTTCCGCAAAGCCGCCGCCGACGAAGATAAAATCCACCTGGCCGCCTTTGCGGTAGTACATCTCCCCGATCTCCAAAGCGGAGAGGAAGGGGATGTGGTTCACTAAGACGCCGAACTGGCCTTGGACCCCGGGCAGGACGACGATGTCGACCTCAGTGGAGACCACCTGGCGATCCGGCGTAACAACTTCCAATAATAGGCTTTTTTCTGCCATGATTCCCTCCTTTGATCAGAGGGCTTAGCCCATAGCCGCTAAGCGCTCAGCCTTGGCTACGGCCTCTTCAATCCCACCCACCATGTAAAAGGCCTGTTCGGGCAGGTCGTCATGTTTACCTTCGATGATTTCCTTGAAGCCGCGGACGGTGTCGGGCACGGAGACAAACTTGCCTTCCATACCGGTAAAGGTGGCGGCCACGAAGAAGGGCTGGGACAGGAAGCGCTGAATCTTCCGGGCCCGGCCCACGGTGATCTTGTCTTCGTCGGAAAGTTCGTCGACACCCAGGATGGCGATAATATCCTGGAGTTCTTTATACTTCTGCAGGATCATCTGTACCTGTCGGGATACCCGGTAATGCTCTTCACCCAGAACCATGGGGTCCAAAATCCGGGAGGTGGAGTCCAGCGGATCCACGGCGGGATAAATGCCCAACTCGGCGATCTGACGGGAGAGCACCACGGTGCCGTCCAAATGGGCAAAGGTGGTGGCCGGGGCCGGGTCGGTCAAGTCGTCGGCAGGCACGTAAACGCACTGCACGGACGTAATGGAACCCTTTTTGGTGGAGGTAATCCGTTCCTGCAATTCACCTAAGTCGGTGCCCAGGGTCGGCTGGTAACCGACGGCGGAGGGCATGCGGCCTAACAGAGCGGAAACCTCGGAACCGGCCTGGGTAAAACGGAAGATGTTATCAATGAAGAGCAGCACGTCCTGGCCTTCTTCATCCCGGAAGTACTCAGCCGCGGTGAGACCGGTCAAGCCGGTCAAAGCCACCCGAGCCCGGGCTCCGGGAGGTTCGGTCATCTGACCATAGATCAAGGCGCATTTGGGCAGAACGCCGGAATGCTTCATTTCCAGGTAAAGGTCGTTGCCTTCCCGGGTGCGCTCGCCCACGCCGGCAAACACGGAGATGCCGCCGTGGTGCATGGCGATGTTGTGCACCATTTCCATCATGATAACGGTCTTGCCGACGCCGGCGCCGCCGAACATCCCCATCTTACCGCCACGGGGGAAGGGGACCAGCAGGTCGATAACCTTGACGCCGGTCTCCAGAACCTTAACGGTGGTATCCTGATCCACAAAAGCGGGGGCGGGACGGTGGATGCCGTAATAAGTCTTGGCCGTAATCGGACCCAGACCGTCCACGGGTTTGCCCACCACGTTGAGCACGCGGCCCAAGGCCTCATGGCCAACAGGCACGGAGATGGGTTTGCCGGTGGCCTTAACAGGCATGCCCCGCACCAGACCATCAGTGGTATCCATGGAGATGGTGCGGACAACATTATTGCCCAGGTGTTGCGCCACCTCGACGATTAGATTGTCTTCGGTGTCGTCGATGGCCGAGTTGGTGATTAATAAAGCATCTAAGATATGAGGAAGTTGCCCTTCCTCAAATTCAACGTCAACAACCGGTCCGATGACCCGGGAAATTTTTCCAATAATCATGGTTTCAAGGTCCTCCTCAGTGGGCGGCTTTAGCCTTTCAAGGCCTCGGCGCCGCCGATAATATCCATTAATTCCTTAGTAATAGCCGCCTGCCGGGCCTTGTTATAAACCATGGTAAGCGACGTTATCATATCTTTACAGTTGCTGCTGGCGTTGTCCATCGCGGTCATCCGGGCGGCATGCTCGCTGGTGGAATTTTCCAGGAAGCCCTGGTAGACCATGCCGTTGATGTAGCGAGGCAGCAGGTATTCCAGGAATTCGGCGGCCGCCGGTTCAGTGATGTACTCCTGGCTTACCGCCCCTTCTTCAACAGCTTCAGGGATGATGGGCAGGAGAGGCACCAGAACGGGCCGTTGCACCGCCATATTAATAAAGTTACCGTAAATCAGGTATACTTCCTGGACCTCACCGTTGTTAAAAGGAGCCACGGCATCCCGGGCAATGGCCTGAGCGTTGGAGAAATCGAACTTATTCCAAACGTCCACATAAGATTCCCGGATGTCGGCCTTGCGGCGGCGGAAATAATCACGGCCTTTCCGTCCGACGCAGGTGAGAACCACTTCAATACCGTCGGCCTTTTTTTGTTTGATGAATTTTTCGGCGGCGTTGATCAGGTTCATATTAAAACTGCCGCACAGACCACGGTCGGCAGTCATCAGGACCAGTTCCACCTTTTCTACTTTTTCGGCCTGTTTGAAGAAAGGATGGGCTTCGGGCTCCACCCGGGAGGCAATACTGGCCAGCATCTGCTTGAAGGCCGCAGCATAGGGGCGAAACTGCTCCATACGGGTTTGGGAGCCCCGCAGCTTGGCCGCCGAAACCATGTTCATGGCCTTGGTGATCTGCTGCGTCTTCTTAACCGCCGAAATTTTCTGTCTGATATCTCGTAATGTTGCCATGGCTTACGTTATCCTCCTTGATTTCCGGTTAGCGCGCCGGTCATCAGGCAGCCAGGCTGGCTTTGAATTCGGCCTTGAAGGCCTCCAGGGCGGCTTTCATCTTGGCATCCAGATCGGCGTTGATTTCCATGGATTCTTTGATGCTGCCAAAGATATCAGGGTGTTTGCTGCCGATGTACTCATAGAGCTGTTTTTCAAAGGCTCCCAAGGTGTCTATGGGCAGGTCATCCAGGATGCCCCGGGTGCCGGCGTAGAGGATGGTAATTTCCCTTTCCATGGCAAGAGGCTCATACTGGGGCTGTTTAAGGATTTCCACCAGCCGGATACCACGGTTGAGCTGGGACTGGGTGGCTTTGTCAAGTTCGGAGCCGAACTGGGCAAAGGCAGCCAATTCACGATACTGGGCCAGATCCAGGCGGAGAGAACCGGCCACCTGCTTCATGGCCTTTACCTGGGCGGCGCCGCCGACTCGGGAAACCGACAGACCGACGTTGATGGCCGGGCGGACACCGGCGAAGAAGAGCGAGGGTTCCAGATAGACCTGACCGTCGGTAATGGAAATAACGTTGGTGGGGATATAGGCCGAGACGTCGCCCTGTTGGGTCTCAATAATGGGCAGGGCCGTAAGTGATCCCCCTCCCAGTTCGGTATTGAGCTTGGCAGCCCGTTCCAGGAGCCGGGAGTGATTATAGAAAATGTCACCCGGGAAGGCTTCACGGCCGGGAGGACGGCGGAGCAGCAGGGAAATCTGGCGATAGGCCACGGCCTGCTTGGACAGATCATCGTAAATGATCAGGGCGTGACGGCCGGAATCCCGGTAATATTCACCCATGGTGCAACCGGCAAAGGCTGCGACGTACTGTAAAGGGGCAGGCTCGCTGGCGGTGGCGGAGATAACGATGGTGTGCTTCATGGCATCGTGACGTTCCAGGGCATCCACCACCTGGGCCACGGTGGATTTTTTCTGACCGATGGCGACGTAGATGCAGAAGACACCGGAGTCTTTCTGGTTGATGATGGCATCCACGCACAGGGCGGTTTTGCCGATCTGGCGGTCGCCGATGATCAGTTCCCGCTGGCCGCGGCCGACGGGGGTCATGGCATCGATGGCCTTATAGCCGGTGTACATGGGCTCGTTCACCGGGTTGCGTTCGATGACGCCGGGGGCCTTCAATTCGATCCGGCGGAATTCTTTGGCTTCAACGGGGCCCTTGCCGTCAATAGGAGCGCCCACAGGGTCCAGAACGCGACCCAAACAGGCGTCACCGACGGGCACTTCGGCGATACGGCCGGTCCGTTTAACGACGTCGCCTTCCTTGATTTCGGTAACTTCACCCAAAATGGCGCAACCGACGTTGTCTTCTTCCAGGTTCAAGGCGATGCCGAAAATGCCGCCGGGGAATTCCAACAACTCCATGGCCATACATTTTTCCACACCGGAGACGCGGGCAATACCGTCACCGACGGACAGGACGGTGCCGGTTTCGGCCACTTCCACCTTTTTTTCGTAGTCCTTGATCTGGGTCCGAATAATTTGACTGATTTCTTCTGCTCTGATTTCCATTTAAGCAACCTCACCTCTTATCAAAGTTTCTTTTAAACTCTGGAGCTGGGTCCGCACGCTGCCGTCGAGCACCAGGTCCCCCACTTGCGCCACGATACCGCCAATGATCGCAGGATCATCGACGACATCTAACACCACCGTACCCTTGGTGATTTTTTCCAGCGCTTCACGGATGCGACCGATCATTCCCTCATCGAGAGGAGTTGCCGTGGTTACTTTGGCGCGGCTGATATTCTCCAGCTGATCGACCATTTGTTGATAGACTTCATTAATTTGCAGAACGCCATCGATGCGTTGTTTGTCAAAAAGGAGATTGATGAAGTTGTTGACGATGGGATTGAGTTGAATCATCTCGAGGATCTTACCCAAGACCTTTTTTCGATCGTCACGGGGATACATGGGATTGACGATGGCGTTTTGCAACTCCGTTTCTCTTTCGAGAAGGTAGGCAAAGGAGCTCAGCTCCGCCCCGTAATCCTTATACTTGCCATCTTCCTTGCCGATGCTCAGCAAGGCTTTGGCATAGCGACGTGCAAGAGATAGATTAATCAATGAGCTTCCACCACCTTTGCTAAGTAGTCATCGACCAACCTCTGTTGGTCTTCGGGAACGATTTTATCCTTGATGATCTGTTCGGAGAGTTTAACGGCGGTCTCAACGATTTCTTTTTTCAATTCCGCCGCCGCCTTTTTGGTTTCCCCTTCGATGGTCATGACTGCCATGTCTTTAAGACGCTGAGCGGTCTGTTCAGCCTTTTCGATAATCTTGGCTTTTTCAGCCTCGCCCTCGGCAACATACTGCTGGATAATCTGATCACGTTCGGCGGCAACTGCGGCTAGTTTCGCCTTGGCCTCTTTCAAGGCCTTCTGAACTTTAATCTTCTCGGTTTCCAGATCCTGCAGTTCGTTGCCAATTTCGGCTTTCCGGCCGGCAAAAAACATTTTGATGGGCTTCGCCGCCAGCTTATACAAAATACCGGCGAAAATGACGAAATTAACGGTCCGCCACAACAGATCCGGAAGTTTAGCCGGGTCAATGCCGCCGTGATGTCCCCCGGCTTCACTGGCCCACGCTGCACCGACCATGAATAATCCGGAAATCAGGCCCAGCATAAGGCCTTTTATTGTGCCAATCCTCATGCCATTTCCCTCCCCAGAATTTTAGTAGCCAGGTCAAGTGCAAAGGATTCAGCTTGAGGCTTCAGGGCATCCCGGGCGGCGGCGACATCAGATTTGATTTTTGCTGCCATACGAGCCATTTCATCATCAACCTCCGCCTTGGCCTTTTCCATTAATCCGGCATCTACGGCGCTGCCTTCCTGCTTGATCATGTCGCGCTTGTTAATCCCACTTTTGCGAGCTGAAAGCAGCTCACTCTGGATGTCCTGGCGCACTCCCTGCTCCGTTGCGGTAAAGGAGGTGATATCTGATTGCAGGCCGGAAAGAATACCCTGCCGTTCCTTCAGAATTCCTCGAATCGGACGGAACAAAACCATGTTCAAGAGAAAGACCAGGATCAGGAAATTGGCAATCTGCATAAACAATGTCCAATCAACGTCAATCATCTACTGGCCACCTCTTATAACGATTTGTAATTACATAAAAAATGACTATGTGAACTTTTATGCAAAGTCAATTTGCATTATTACCTTTTTTGGGCCATTCTGTCAAAGGTTTTTTTAATAAATAAGTCAAAGCCTGCCATCTGTCAGAATAATTTTGACTTATCAGTATAGCACAGAAGGTTTGTTTCTTGAAACCGCTACCGCAAACAAATTTAAATCCAGAAAAAAAAGAGAAGATACTTTTTTATTAATAACTATTTGATTATTCTAAATAATAGTAATTTTTTCGGAAAAAAGGCAATCAAGTTTTAATAAAAAAATAAAAAAATAAAGAAAATCAAATAGTTGGTCCTTGATGAAAAAATCACAAGGAAGGCTTCGCGAATAAAAACTGGCGCATCCGGATATTAAGAAGAAGTCCGACTCCAATAAAATTTGAAATCAGGGAAGATCCACCGTAACTAAAAAAGGGCAGGGGGATACCGACAACCGGCAGCAGACCGGTAACCATGGAAATGTTTATAAATATCTGCCAAAAAATCATTCCCGCAATGCCCACTGCCAAAAGATTGCCGAATCGTTCCCGGCAGGAGCGGGCGATTTGGAGGCTCCAGAGAATTACCAGCATGTAAAGGGAGATCAAGAAAATTGAACCGACGAAGCCCCATTCTTCGGCAAAAACAGAAAATACGAAGTCGGTATGTTGTTCAGGCAAAAAATTGAGCTGACTTTGCGTCCCTTTGAGGAATCCTTTGCCCCAGAAAAGTCCGGAGCCGACGGCGATCTTAGATTGGATAATGTGGTACCCGGACCCCAATGGGTCTTGTTCCGGGTTTAAAAATGTAAAAAGACGTTGCTTTTGGTAATCCTTGAGAAAGTACCAGAAAACCGGGGAGGCAGCTACAAAAGATACCGCTATACTCGCCAGTATGTGCCATCTGACTCCAACAAAAAGAATCATGGTGATGGCAACGGCAGCAATCAGCAAGGCACTGCCAAGATCGGGCTGTTTAGCTATCAGAAGGAAAGGAATCAGCATCAGCAGACATGGCAAGCCTAATTGGCGCCAAGACAGAGGGGCGAACCTCTCCTGGCGATAAAAATGGGCTGCCAAAGCCAAAATGACCGCAACTTTGGCCAATTCTGAGGGCTGAAAAACCAGTGGCCCCAGAACGAGCCAGCGTTTGGAACCGGCAACCACTTTCCCTGCCACCATTACGGCGATAAGCAGAATAATGGTGAACCAATAGAAAGGATAGGCGAACATTTCCAGACGACGATAATCAAATGTGGTCATAAAAGACATCAAACACAGACCAATGACCAGCCAGTATAGTTGTTTAATGTACAAAGGAGTCTGTCTGGCAGCGGCCTGATTGAGGCCGGCACTGTACAAATTGACAATACCCAGGGACACTACTGAGAGGACGAGAATTAAGAGGATCCAATCGATATTTTTAAAGAGGCGTCGGTCAATAATCATATGTTAAGTCTAAAGTGCAAAGTAAAAAATATAAAGAAAACAGAAAAAATATTATAAAGTTAAATAGTCAGTTGAGTTAAATTCCGGCTACGAATCGATGGCGTTCACCCGGTGGCGCAGGGCTTGTTTAATGGTTTGCTGATCAGCATATTTAAGGTCCCCGCCCATGGGCAGGCCATAGGCAATCCGGGTTACTTTTACTCCGCAAGCCTGCAGTTCCTTAGTAAGATACGCAGTGGTAGCTTCTCCCTCCAGACTCGGATTGAGTGCTAAAATAACTTCCTGAATAGATTCCGGTTCCAGGCGAGATAAGAGTTGGGCTATATGCAGATCATCCGGACCGACATTGTCCAGGGGAGAAATAAGCCCTCCCAGAACATGATATGAACCCTGAAAAAAGCCGACTCTTTCCAGGGCAATAAGATCTCCGGGGTCGGCGACGATACAGAGCTGGCCGTTATGGCGCAAAGAATCAGCGCAGATCGGGCAAAGCTCCTGATCGGCAAAGGCAAAACAACTGGAGCAAAGTCCGATTTTTTCTTTTAATTCAGTGAGGGCCCGGGCTAACTCGATAACCTCGGAGTCAGAGGTCCTGAGTAGATAAAGGGCCATCCTGGTAGCGGATTTTTCTCCGATACCGGGCCATTTCCCCAAGGCGCGAATGACCTTTTGCAGAGGTCCGGGATAAAAATTTCTAGCCATAATTAAAGTGGTCAGGGGACAGTAGATAGTTCTTCGTAGGAAACCATAACTGTTCTTGTTGGTTGCAAAATTGTCTGTAAGAAAAAAGTATTCCAGGGGCAGTTGGCGCATCGCCCCTAAAAAAATGCGGCGATGTGGGTTTAAAACAGACCCGGGATCTTCATGCCGCCGGTCAGTTTGGCCATCTCATCAGATACCATTTCCCGGGAACGGTTAAGGGCGTCATTAACCGCAGCCATGATGAGATCCTGCAGCATTTCAGTATCATCGGGGGTGACCACCTCTGGATCAATGCGCATGGAAAGGATTTCTTGACGGCCATTAGCCACTACTTCCACCATACCGCCACCTACCTGAACCGTTACGGTCCGGTTGCCCAGTTCTTCCTGCATTTCAAGCATCTTGCTTTGCAATTTCTGGGCCTGTTTCATCATATTTCCTAAATTTTTCAATTAATTATCCTCCTGAGAATCTGAGGTCCGAGTTGCGGGATTAATCCAACTGCCGCCAAAAATTTCTTCGGCCATTGGTTTTATCTCTGCCAGAGTTAATTGCCGAGGTGCCTGGGGCTGTTGATATTGAATCTCATCTGAGGGCAACGGTTCAAATTCCAGCCGGCAATGCTGGCCGAAGAACTGCTGCGCCAGGAGTTGGAACTGCTCCAGGTGTTGTGGTTGGGCCAGGCGCCAACTGGCACCAGGAGAAATATACACCTGTCCATTCTCCTGTTTCAGAACCCGACTGTCGTGCAGCTTGCCCGCCAGGGGCGCCCCGCCCTGCTTTTCGACAAATTTTAAAAATGACTGCCAACGTTTATTATCAACGGCAGGGATCTCCGAAGACGGCGCGGAGCTGACAGGCGGCGTACGCTGTAGATATTCCTCCGGCAGTGGTTCTTTGGCCAAAGAATTGGCTGGAGAGGACATGACCGCGTTCGAGTTGAGAATCGAGTCCGGGCCGGCCTCTAATTGGGCTTCCAGATTCGAGAGACGTTCCAGCCAGTCCGGCAGATCCAGCAGGGGCTCCAAACTTACCAATTTAAGCAATAAGATTTCTAACGAGAGACGGGGGAGGGGAGAACGCCGAAGTTCCTCTTCTCCCTTGAGAAGCGTCGTCAGGAGATTAAAAAGATGCGCCAGGCTGGTCCGGCGGGCCAGTTTTTGCAGACTTTCCCATTCCTGGTCGGCGATGTCGGCCAGATGGCGGCATTCCGGGCCGAAACTGGCAATGACCAGATGGCGGCAAAAAAACAGCAGGTCCTGATAAAAGCGCCGCAAGTCATGACCGTGTTCGTGACAAGCGGCGATAATCTCCAAAAGTTTAGCTCCCTGACGGGATAAGATGGCCTCCAAAGTCTGCAGCAGCAAACCTCTGTCAGTCACTCCCAGGATTCGGGCGATTTCAGCGGCTGAAACTGCGGTTCCGCCGAAAGTGACCACCTGATCCAGCAAACCCTGGGCGTCCCGCATACCACCTTCGGCTTCCTGGGCAATAAGCTGCAAACCTTCCGGCGACAATTGCCAGCCTTCCCGGTCGACCAATCTGGTCAAATGCTCCTGAATTACTGCGGTGGAAAGTCTTTTAAAATCATAGCGTTGGCAGCGGGATAAAATGGTCACCGGTACTTTATGGGGATCGGTGGTGGCCATGACAAAAATTGCGTGGGCCGGCGGCTCCTCCAAGGTTTTCAGGAGGGCGTTAAAGGCCTCTTTGGTGAGCATGTGGACTTCGTCAATGATAAAAACTTTATACCCACCTCTGGCTGGCAGATATTTGATATTTTCCCGTAGTTCTCGAACTTCGTCGATGCCGCGATTGCTGGCGCCGTCGATTTCCAGGACATCGAGGCTATGCCCCTGGGTTATCTCCAGACACGAAGGACATTGATTGCAGGGAGTGGGAGTAGGGCCGGTGGCGCAATTCAAGGCCTTGGCCAGGATCCGGGCCACCGAAGTCTTGCCGACCCCGCGAGCCCCGCTGAATAGAAAGGCGTGCGCCACTCTTCCCAGTTCCAGGGCATTTTTCAAGGTCCGGGTGACATATTCCTGTCCCACAACTTCATCGAAATTCTGGGGCCGCCATTTTCGGGCTAATACTTGATATGACATGAGAGTTGGCAGTCGGGGTTGATCTTAATGGCAGTATTTTTTTCCTGTCGAGGCTGGGCAGCTTCTCGACAGGGAATAATTTTAAAAATTATCCTGTTTAATGTGTATCATTGATCGGCGGTGCTTAGCAAGATATTTTCGTAACATGGATAGAGTGGAGATTTAGTGAGCGGATAATTCCCAGCCACGAGGATGGCAGGTTGTCGGAGCTGAAAATATCACAATTCATTCGGTCCCGCTGCTCTTGCCGAAATTAAAATTTAAAATGTTAATCTTTACCACCTTAGATTTTATAACTCTGTATAATATGTTGATAAATTAGAGACAATAAATGATAGTGCAATAGATATCATAAATACTAAAGGATAAGTATAAAGCTTCCCCGTCAATATAACTAAATAAATATATGACCGCTACATGAATTAAATATATTTCATACGTAATTGATGAAAGTTTAAAAATGATAGGTAATGTCGTAATAAAAAAGTATGCCCTGAAAAATCACTTGCCACTAGACGCCTAACTTTCACAAACATCATAATGCCAGATAACATCGCGATACTGCAACTAGCTCGACATGGTCCGGGGGAATGACCAGGCTCTGCCGTATTAGTCGATGGGGAGGGGGACGATGGGGCCGTTGCCGTGCTTCACACCCAAGCGGATGGGGCGGGGAGGGCCGTGCGGGGGAATGGTTGTTTCTACCCACAGTTCCTGGCCGGGCTGGAGCCGGGACGGGTCGGGGAGGTGCTCCGGAATGAAAAAGGCCACGGGTTTGTCCAGCACCGCCCGTCTGGCCTCGGGCGGGCCGATGAAATGCAGGCGCATGGCGGCGGGACCATACCCCAGCGCCGGGGGGGCCTTCTCGGCCACCAGATGGTCGCCTTCAACCCGGAGGATAACCGGAGTGCCGGGCTCCCGGAACCAACCTGGCGGCTTTTCCCGGATATCCCCGGGTTCCACCACCAGTTGCAAACTGACGTAGCGGCCGCGAATCGGCAGGCTGGGGTCATAGGGCGCGGTGAGGACCCAGACCCGGGGCCGGCTGGCCCGGTCGTAGAGCAGTTTCAGGCCCAGGGAGGCGACCAGACTTACCTGCACCGCAGCAACCATTAGGCCTTTGATCCAGGGTTTCATGAGGCGCCTTTGGCCAGCCGGGCCAGCAGGCGCCGCCGGGCCTTTTCCAGGAGCCAGCCGCCCAGGAGAAACAGGGCGCCCAGCCCGGCGAGGCTGGCGGCCCGACCGAGTTTGTCCATCACCGTGGAAAAGTAAAAAGACAAGACGGTGAGGGCGAAACCTG